>WGNO01000003.1 GCA_016124525.1 Nostoc sp. RI_552
ATTGTTTACCACTGTTTGCTCAACTGTAGAAATCAACTCAAGTATCCACTCGTTACCAACACCAGCATTCCAGGTTGTTACACCTTGTGCTATGTCAGGACGATGTAAATAATCTCCTTTCCACGACTTGAGTTTGATTTTGTTGTCACTGATTGATTCAACTATCCACTCGTTACCAATACCAGTATTCCAGGTTGTTACACCTTGTGCTGTGTCAGGACGATGTAAATAATCTCCTTTCCACGACTTGAGTTTAATTTTACTATTTGTTGGTAGTTTAGTGGCGGTGGCGGTGGAAAATAAACTGGATATCTCACTGTCATTCAAGGCTGTGTCGTAAACACGCAATCCGCTATAACGAGCATCGGGGGCGAATTTGTTGTGAACCCCCACAAGGGAGCGGCCTAGCTTAAAGGCTTGACCATTCGCAATATTGGCTACCCCGTTTCCAGTGGCATTTCCTAAGATTACCCCGTCAATATATAATTTCAGGGATTTGCCTTGGCGTACTACTGCTAGGTGATGCCATTTTCCATCATTGAAGCCGTCTGTTTTAGTTTCTACGCCTATATAGTTAGTACCATTCTGATCTTGGTCTACTTCAGATGCAATAATACCACCAGGTCTAGATTCGTGTTTGCCGGTCATGCGAATGCAGAAAAAGTTGCCATGAGACCCTGCTGCACGGTTGCCAGCTATGTCAAAGTAACGATAGGACTCTTTTGTTTGCAACCAAAAAGCTAGGGTAAAATCCCCAGTACCAAATTGACCGATTTGAGTACCAAAGGAAACAAATGAATTGTCTGAACCGTTAATGTGTACTGCTGTGTTCCCCCCTGGTCCTTCATTGTCCAAGGTTGCATTTGACAATGTACCCTCAATTTGTGATACGTTTCCTTTCTGGGTCAAGAGGCATGGGAATGAATTAATCATGGCGGTTATATGCACTAAATAAATAATGAAGTCAATAAATGACTTTTTCTTTTTTAGATACTACTATTACCACCTATTCATCTTGAGTATAATTACGAAAATTAACAGAAATTTAGCTTATTAAATATGTGGTGAAATATGATTTAATAATTGGTAATTTACAGCACTTTTTGGTGTGGTGATATACAGTATTGGCGGGCAAGATGCCCACCCACAAAAGTTTCATGATTATGATTTGTACTTCATAAGAACGAAATCTATTGTAGCGGTAACTTGAAGTAAAATAAACCGTCAATTCTCAGAACTTTTTGTTTTTCTATGTTTTGGTTATACTTAAAAAAAATTAATAATTTTTAGCTGCTCTAGGTGCATTAGCAAGAATTTCAAATACTCTACAAAAGTCGATACAACTCCTGTCTGTTTTCACTGTATTTTTTAGTGTAAATTATAGATGCCCACAGTATCTATTTTACGGATAATATTATGGTTTGACCTTGTTCTTATTTTGCGGCTAATTCTAAATTTAATGTCAGCATTTTTTCTAAAATGTCATCGTTGGTTTTGAAGTTATAAGCTTCCATTACCAATGTATCTAGTTCCTCATGGAGTTTATATAATTTGCTGCTGGGTTCGTTGTGGAATTTATTATATAATGTTGTGATTCCCCACTGTTTAGACTCCATTTGTTGAGTGCGATATTCATGGAGTTCTACAGCTTTGGCTCGGATTTTTTCTACTATCTCCCCTGTTGCTGTCTGGGGAAAGGGAAAGGTTTCAAAGCAGGTGGTATGTGTGTAGCGAGTATCTCCCTTTAAAGTAGAACTTTGGGCTTTTACCCACTGGCGATGTGTTTTAGATGTAAGAATACCTAATATGTAAAAGTCATCTGATGCAATTACAATATTTAAGTCCCCAGGTAGCCAGTTTGATGATGCTGGAATAAATATAGCCCATTTGGAAACTCTGGGTACTGCAAAGTAATAAGATAAAGATGAAATAGCTTTTCTCATAGCTGGACGAGGGGAAAAAAAATTCCACCAGTATTTTCTTGCTTTAGCATCTCTATTATTATCTCTTTCTGGCTTGACATTGATTTTAATGTGTTCAAAAGGTAATTGATACTCACTCGCATCCTCAAGACTCATATCATTAAAATCAATAATCCACCGCTCTGGTTTACCATGGGGATTTTGCGCCAGATTTGCACCCATGGAAAATAGTTTTAATACCTCTTGATTTTTCCCATCAGCGTTTATCCATTCCTTTACTTGCTCCTCTGTCACCAAAAACCCTTTCCCTAGGGGAATCACCCCTTGAAAGCATTTATTCAAATTGGCTTTTAACCCCACAGCTTGAGAAACATCAATACTAGATTTCAAAGAAGAATTAATTCTGCTAACCACTTCATCATCTAAATAGTATTTACCCGGTTGAGCCTTACACCAGTTGACAATACTTACATGAACCTTCGCCTCCCTAGACCATGGTTGTGTAGATACAGCCTCATGAATATAACCCTGATTTTGAGTAATATAATCCAAAGCCGCGGCTCTACTTTTACCCTGACTGACAGAATTAGTCGCAACTAAACCCGCTCTTCCATGTTCATCAAGGTGTTGGTGCGCTAACCTGAACCAATAGGCGCAAAAATCTACTGAATCTTCAACTTCGGGGAATTGTTGAAAAACCTTATCTATATATTCATCCCCTAAAGCTATTCTCATATGTTTACCCCCCAAAAACGGCGGATTCCCAATAATTGCATTCACCTTTGGCCATTGACTAAATAAAGCATCCCCACAGATAATATTTTTATCCAAAGAATTTAAAGGCAAAGCCGGCTCAGTTAACTGTAATTTATCAATGGCAATTTTCCGGCCAATCATCAATGTTACTCGGGCTAACTCCACGGCAAATAAATTAGTATCCATGCCATAAAATTGCATAGGAGTTACCAAACCTATGTGCATTTGCTTAGAGGTTAATTTCTGATTTTCCTGGATTTTCTCCAAGAGCAGGGTTTCAATTCTTTTTAATTCCTGATAGGCTATGTACAGGAAGTTGCCAGAACCACAAGCGGGATCAAAAACTCGATAACTTTGTAGTTCTAACTGAAGTAGTTCTAATTCTTTGAGGCTGTTAGCTTCTTCTATTCTTTCTTCCCAATAACGACTAATGGTAGGGCGGACAATTTTCATAATGTCCACTTCTGATGTGTAATGAATACCCTTAGCGTGACGTTCTTGTTTATCTACTGTCCCCTCAAATAAATTACCAAAAATAGCTGGTCTAACTTTACTCCAATTCTCTTTAGCTGAAACATCCAGAAATTTTAATTCCTCTGGGGTCAGTTCCAACGCTTCAATGTGAGAAAATAACCCGCCATTAAAATACTCCACCCCTTGATAACGTCCTGCTGGGGTTTTACCTGGTAGATTCATTTCCCGGAATAACCCGCCCAAAAGGTCATAGGAACTTGCGCCATTAATGCAGTCTTGAATGCAAGAAATAAACATATCCCGCGGTAACAGTTGTCTGTCTTCAGCAAACATAGCCAAGACGCATTGCAAAATAAACCTTTGTGCGGTTAGTTTCTCAATTCCCCGGTTTTGTAATTCTAAAAGCAATTCCCCCATGGGTCGGGCGGCTCTTTCTGTAACTTCTACCTGGTTGTTTTTGAATAGGGGAGTTTTATTGCCAAATTCCATAAAGCTAAAGGCTCCCGCCCTTTGTGGTAGGTGCTCTAGGGATATTTCATCTACAGGTGTATCTAATTGAATATCAAAGTCAAATATCCAAAATTCATCAAAGTTACATAATATGACATATTTGGGACGTTGGGGTACTAACCTTGTCCAATAATCAAATGCTTGGGAATAATGTTTACTCAGGTCTTCACCGCGTTTTTTCATCTCAATTAATACGCGGGGTTTCCACACTAGGTCAGCAAACCCGGTTTTACCTTTTTTACTTCCTTTTTTGACGGGTTCTTCAAATTTCGCCCCAGCTTCCAAGGCTCCCTCATGTCCAAATGCTCTGAAAAAGCGGTCTAGGAATGTTTGCGCTTCCCTTTTTTCTTTTCCTTTGATGTGTTGCTGACAAAAGTTGACAAATTTATTTAGGCTTTCGGGGGTTGCTGTGGCCATTTTGAATTAGTAATTGTCCTAAGTAGTTTTAACAACTCCTATGTTATTGATTAATCAGGACAAATAGGAAAAAATCTTTCCCCATGTTAATTACGAATCACCAATTACCCTAGGGAGAGAGCTTCTCCCCTCAAATAAGTATTAGGAATCAGGAATTAGGAATTACCCCCAGCTTCCGCAGCCGCAGCTAACCTATCCATCACAGCTCTACCAACTATGGCTACTTCATTCAATGGCATACACTTGATGTGCTTAACCATTTGATTTACATCCGTAGATTCCGACATTGGCTTGACACCGATGTAGTGAAGCAATTCCTCCATGGTGTAGCCTGCTTTGGCGGCAATGTTGGCTAAGTTTTCTGTATCTGGGATGGATTCTCCCTTTTCCCACAGTTGCACCGCAGTGGCAGAAACACCGAGAAGCTTACCAAAACCCCTCTGACTCATGGATCCACGAGCCATTTTTACTACTTCAATCAGTTTCCTTCTAGCTTCTAAATCCACTGGTGTAATCTTACTTCCACTACAGTTAATAGTTTACTTTTTTGCGGATCAAAATATTTGATTAGTCTAGGCATTTAAGGCATTTACAAGGTGGCTGGACAATGGTGTACCTTAGGGTATGCTTCGTTTACAGAACTTTCCGGTGTGGTGATATACAGTATTGGCGGGCAAGATGCCTACCCCACAAAAGTTTCATGATTATGATTTGTACTTCATAAGAACGAAATCTGCTGTATATTTCTTGTATTCAACCTTTGCTGCAATAGCTAGAGAATTTTAATTATATTAGTTTACTAACTTAGGATTTTACTAACTTACTGGTTTACTAATTTATTTTATTTCAGTCAAATGTCATAGGCACTTAGCATTGCGTTAGAAAACCGCCTGTCTGTATTGAAAGATACTGAAAAACTAGCGGTTTTCTAGGAGGTTTAAAACTACAAATTAGAAAACTACAAATTAGTTAGAGGTAGCACTTGCTAACTCTGCTAGACGTTCCTGCTGGTCTTGAGAGATACAAGATTGAATCAACGTTTCGAGGTCTCCTTCCAACACAGGATTAAGAGAGTAATTCTGTCCCAGGCGGTGGTCGGTAACGCGGTTGTCTTTGTAGTTGTAGGTACGGATTTTTTCTGAGCGTGATCCTGTGCCCACCTGCGATCGCCGCATGGAAGTTACAGCTTCTTGTTGTTCGCTTAACTTCATTTCATAAAGTTTCGCCCGGAGGATTTGCATTGCCCGTTCTTTGTTTTGCAGCTGGCTACGTTCTTCCGTACAGAAAATCCGGATCCCAGTAGGTTTGTGGTACAAGTCAGCTGCGGTTTCCACCTTGTTCACGTTTTGTCCACCTGCTCCGCCGGAACGAGCTGTAGTCATTTCAATATCCTTGGGATCAATATGGATTTCCACATCGTCCACCTCTGGCATAATGGCCACTGTGGCGGTGGAGGTGTGAACCCTTCCCCCAGCTTCAGTAGCTGGTACACGTTGTACCCGATGGACTCCCGCTTCAAACTTCAGCTTGCTGTAAACACTATCACCCTGAATTTCCAGGATTACTTCTTTAAAGCCGCCCATTTCACCTGGTGACTCGCTCACCAGTTTGACTTTCCAATGTTGGAGTTCAGCATAGCGGGAGTACATCCGCAGCAGATCCCCAGCCCAAATACTCGCTTCGTCACCGCCAGTACCAGCGCGAATTTCCAACATGATGTTTTTCTCATCGTTGGGATCCCGGGGTAACAGCAAGACCTTCAAGCGATTTTCTAAGTGTTCTAGTTTTTCCTCTAATTCATCTACTTCCAAAGCCGCCATTTCTTGCAACTCTGGATCACCATTGGCTTCTTTGAGTACCTGACGTGCTCCTAATAATTCTTCGGTAGCCGTTTTCCAAGTTTCGTAAGTATTAACCACCTCCTCCAAGGATGAACGAGTCTTGGCGATTTTCTGATACTCATCAGGATTGTTAGCAGTATCAGGGTCAGCCAGACGACGGGTTAATTCATTAAAGGTTTGTTCAACAGACTTTAGTTTTTCTAGCAGGTATGTTTCAGCCATAACGAATGAAATCGCTCCTTACAAATAACAAGTTGGCGGGAGCAAAAAACGACAATCGACCCAGCGGTTGCGGGGTCGTGGTTAACAGCAGAGCCAACCCGCTATTTCTTTTTGCTTTTCTCGTCGGAGGCTTGAGTGCTGCTCATACCGTATTTACGCAAGAAGCGTTCAACTCGACCCTCAGTGTCAATTAGCTTCTGAGTTCCAGTATAAAAGGGGTGATTTCCAGACCAAACATCCACGTGCAATTCTGGCTTGGTAGAGCCAACAGTCATGACAACTTGACCGTTACAGTAAACTTTAGCTTCTGGATACCACTGGGGATGAATATCGGGTTTAGCCATGTTTTTTGTCCTTAACCTATATCAATTATAACTTTCAGATGAGAATGGGGACTGGGGCACAATTGTCTCTATTACCAATAACCAATCCCCCAATGTGCTTAACGTTTGGAGTACTGAGGAGCTTTCCGGGCCTTGTGCAAACCATATTTTTTCCGTTCTTTGGCACGAGGATCCCGAGTCAGGTAGCCCTCGGTTTTCAAAGGTGAACGGTTATCGGGGTCGAGTTGACACAGAGCGCGAGCCACTCCCAAACGAATAGAGTCAGCCTGGCCTGTCAAGCCACCGCCTTCAGCTTTGACCAAAATATCGTATTCGTTTTCCAGGCCTAAAGTTTCCAGAGGATTTTTAATCAGTCCCAAGTAGTTGGCATTGAATTGAAAGTACAATTCTCCAGGCTTGCCATTGACAATCAACTTACCTTCACCGGGAACTAGTCTTACCCGTGCTACTGCGGACTTACGACGACCAGTACCCCAGTACACAGCGCGACCACTATTGATATCTACCACTACCATTAATTTTCTGCTCCAGGAATTGTATTAACTTTTAGTTCTTTGGGTTTTTGGGCTTCGTGGGGATGAGTTGGTCCAGCGTAAACTTTGAGTTTCGTGAACAACTGCCTACCCAGACTATTTTTAGGTAGCATACCTTTAACAGCATGTTCTAGTATCCGTTCTGGTAAGCGCTGTTGCAGTTTAGCAAAAGTTTCTGTTTTCATTCCCCCGGGACGGCCTGAATGGCGACGGTAAAGTTTTTGGCTGCGCTTTTTGCCTGTAACTGCTATTTTTTCGGCATTGATGACAATTACAAAGTCACCTGTATCCAAGTGGGGAGTATATTCGGCTTTTCTTTTGCCTCTGAGAACCATAGCGATTTCAGCAGCGAGGCGGCCGAGGCGTTTATCAGTGGCATCTACTATGTACCACTCATGCTCAAGGGATGCTTGAGGAGGAAGGTATGTTTTTGTTGTCATTAGGGTTTTGGTTTACAAGATGGGTGTGGAATTGAGGTGAACGGTATCTGTTTGGGGATATTCCTGGGGAATAGCTGTAGGAAAGACCAACTTCGGCAGGGTTTCGTACCAAATTTCTGGGGGAAAAGGAAAATCTGGATAGCCTACTCTTAACAAACACAATCCCTGGGGAGGGGCTGCGTGTTTTACCTTTTCCCGGTGTTCTTGTTTCCAGAGTTGGGTAAACTTAGCAAGTGTTAGCTTGCCCCCGCCTACTTGTACCAGCATCCCTACTAACAGCCTGACCATGCCATACAAAAATGCATTGGCCTGAATTTCAATATGAAGAAATGGCCCACTACGATGACATTCTGCTGCTTGCACCTCTACCCAAGAATGCGATCGCTTGGAACCTGCACGATGAAATGCGGCCAAATGATGCTTCCCCAATAAAGGTTCGAGTGCAGTTTGGATTAAGCGTTCATCCAGGGGTGCATAATAATAATGCCAACTGAAGGGTCTAACGAACAAGTTCGGTCGTTCTTCAGTGTATATCGTGTAGCGATACCGTCGGTAAGCGGCACTAAAGCGAGCATGCCAACGATTATCTACACCAGCTGAAGCCCTTATTAGTATATCTTGAGGCAGATAGCTGTTGAGAATTGATGCCCACTTGTGAGGCGGGATAAATCCTGTAGCTTCAAAATGGGCTACTTGAGCTGCTGCATGAACTCCAGAATCTGTTCGCCCGGCTCCATGTAAAGTGACATGATAACCAAGAACCGTTGCGATGGCTGTTTCGATTTCTTCTTGAACTGTACGATGGTGCTTTTGTCTTTGCCAGCCGTGAAAATGAGTGCCCAAGTATTGAATTACCAGGGCGACTCGATGGGTTGGCGTAGGCTGGTGGCTTTCTAACATAGAGATTGCGTCTGTTGGTACTTGTCTTTGTCATTAACTTAATGACTCATGACCAATGACCAAGGACTGATGAACTAGACTAGCTCGATGATTGCCATTTTCGCCTGATCTCCCCGACGGGGAACGGTATGGAAGATGCGGGTATAACCGCCATTACGGTTACCATAGCGAGTTGGTGCTTGCTCAAATAAAGCATGGACCAGTTGCTTGTCGTAGATATAGCCCAGAGCTTCCCGACGTGCTGCTAAGGAGCCGTCTTTAGCTAGGGTAATCATTTTATCTACTTCGCTACGCACAACTTTAGCTCTAATTAAAGTTGTAGTGATGCGGCCATGACGGATGAGTTCGGTGGTTAGCGCTCGCAACAGGGCGCGGCGCTGGTCAGCTGGTTTACTGAGTTTTTTGACTCGACAACGGTGACGCATAATAATGCACTATGAATTAGTAAAAGTTTTGGCTTATGTGTGTTTAGAGCCTCTTTCTTGGGGCAAGGTAATACCTAAACGGCGCTGTAAAGCTTCCACTACCTCTTCCGCTGATTTTTGTCCAAAGTTTTTAATTTCCAACAAATCTTCTTGGGTAAAATCCAATAGGTCTGCCACAGAGTTAACTTGTGCTCGTTTGAGACAGTTATAAGCCCGCACAGAAAGTTGCAACTCTTCTATGGGAATTTGGGCAGTGGGATCGTCTGGGATTTCAGCCCCTGTTTCTGTTGGCTCTAGGGAGATATCTTTCAATGGATTGAATAGATCTACCAGAATAGCGGCTGCTGAGGATAGTGCTTCTTGGGGGGAGATACTGCCATTTGTCCAAACTTCTAATAGTAGTCTGTCTTTGGTAACTGAGCCGTCCCCACGGGCTTCTTCCACACTGTAGTTAACTTTTCGCACTGGCATAAACACCGAGTCGATTTGCAAGAAGTCCAAGGAGGTAGCTTCTTCCCGTCCTCGCTCCACTGTACGATACCCTTTGCCTTTCTCAATGCGAAATTCCATTTCCAGCTTGCCACCTTCAGCCAAGGTAGCCACATACTGGGTTTGGTCTATAACCTCCACTTCACCGGGCAAATCAAAATGCGCCACAGTGACTGTTGCAGGACCGTTAACGAGTAATCTGCCAATTTGGGGTTGAGAAGAATAGCTTCTGAGAATTACTTCCTTCATTCTCATCAGTATTTCCAACACGTCTTCCCGTACCCCCGGAACTGTAGCAAACTCGTGGGTTACACCTGCAATTCTGACTGCTGTCACTGCTGTCCCCTCTAGATTCGACAGTAAAACCCGCCGCAGCGCGTTGCCAACTGTTGTTCCTTGGCCACGCTCTAGAGGTTCCAGCACAAATTTACTGTAATGGCTCCGACTTTCCTCAGTATTAGATTCTACACATTCGATTTGAAACTGCGCCACGGATTAGCCTCCCTTCTTTAAGGTGCTGCTAGCAGGCAAATCAATTGCCTCCCGAATTTACTTTTACTTTCCTAGCTTTTCTAGGTGTATTCAACTGCCAATTTTCAAGGGCAGTATAGATATTTTGATCATCCTAGTTAGGGGAGATCTTTATTTATAGCCGTAGTCACACAGGTGATGCCAATGGTGATTGTCCAAACAAACTCAGGTTACTGAGTTTATCTTCAGCACTCAGGATATGGTTTGAAATGGTTTGAAGTTGAGCAGCCCTCCCTACAGGAAGAGCTGATTTACTTCTAGTTGCTCAATCCATCAGCAAGAGTTTGTAGAGCCAATGGCCAACAGGTTGGATTTAAACTCGACGGCGCTTGGGTGGACGGCAACCATTGTGAGGAATGGGGGTAATGTCCCGAATCAGAGTAATTTCCAGCCCTGCTCCTTGGATAGCCCGAATAGCGGTTTCTCTACCTGCTCCGGGGCCACTTACCATTACCTCAATTTGGCGCATTCCTTGATCTATAGCCCGACGAGCTGCACTTTCAGCGGCGGTTTGTGCTGCAAAGGGAGTTCCCTTTTTTGCTCCCTTAAAACCGCTAGAACCAGCACTAGCCCATGAGATCACGTCGCCATTTTGATCGGTAATGGTGACAATGCTATTGTTAAAAGTAGACTGGATGTAGGCCATCCCGTTGGGTACGTTGCGCTTCTGCTTTTTGCTCCCGCCTTTTTTAGTTGGTTGTCTTGCCATATCTGTTTAGTTAATCTAAGGTAAAATTTGTCTTTCCTGGGGTAACCTAGGCCAACACTAGCCAGGATGGAAAGTTTATTTGCCTGGAGCCTTTTTCTTTCCAGCCACTGTCTGCCTTCTCCCCCGACGGGTTCTAGCATTAGTGCGAGTTCTTTGACCTCTCACTGGTAAGCCCATCCTGTGACGACGACCTCTGTAGCAACCAATATCAATCAAGCGCTTGATGTTCATGGCTTCTAACCGCCGCAAGTCGCCTTCAACTTGATAGTTAGTTTCTATTTCGCCGCGCAGGGCTGCTACATCAGCATCACTTAAGTCTTTAACGCGGGTATCTGGGTTTACACCTGTAACGGCTAAAATTTCCTGAGACCTTGTTAATCCTATTCCGTAAATGTAAGTCAGACCAATTTCAACACGCTTATCGCGTGGAAGGTCTACTCCGGAAATACGTGCCACAACTAATTTCTCCCTATTGTTATCGCAATTACTCTTACAAAGGCCTGATTAATTACCTTTGTTTTCTTTAATGGTGATTCTGTGATTTCACTCTTTGATGTGTCAGAGTGTTAGCCTTGGCGTTGTTTGTGCTTCGGATTCGCGCAAATCACCATAACCCGTCCGCGACGACGGATTACGTTACATTTGTCACAGATTTTTTTCACTGAGGCTCGAACTTTCATGCCTTTTCTAATTGACTCCAAATAGTAAATTATAGCATTTTTAGGAAAATTAATTCAGTTTAGTAAGTGGGTAGAACCCAAAAACATGGTTTTATGGTAAAATTTGCTACATATAACTATTTTTTCCGCAGTCTATAGGTGATTCTGCCTTTTGTCAGGTCGTAGGGAGTTAACTCGACTTTGACGCGATCGCCAGGTAAAATCTTGATGTAATTACGGCGAATCTTACCGGAAATGTGTGCCAAGACATTGAATCCATTGTCCAAGTCAACGCGAAACATCGCATTGGGCAGGGATTCAGTCACAGTGCCTTCCATTTCGATCAAATCTTGCTTAGACAATTTGTTTTTTCCTCAATTCAACAATCTCCTCTGGATTCAATTGCAGTCTTTCATCTGCAAAAGAACACATTTTGAGAAATATATCAACAGTTTATTAATATATCTTAGCTAAAATTGGCGAACATCTTGTCCACACGGGAAATAGACGCGATTAATCGCGTCTGGACTAGGGAGTAAGTAATAACTTTTACTCCCACTCTTACCTTATGAAGTGATGATTGTTCGCAATTTGTGAGTGACTTCTTCTTGGGGCTGATGGCCGTTGACTGTTAGAAGTTTATGGCGATGGCGGTAATAGTCAATCAATGGTGCAGTCTCAGCACGGTAAACATCCAAACGATGACGAATTACCTCTTCGGTATCATCTTTTCGTCCTCTAGCTAGTAAACGTGCTACCACCTCCTCGTCTGGAGCATCAAGGTTAATCACCCGTTCGTCACTCTGATTAATTTCCCAGAGAAAGTTTTCCAGAAAAACTGCTTGTGTGACCTTGCGAGGAAAACCATCAAGAATCCAACCAGATTGAACATCTGGTTGACTAAACCGCTCCTGTACCAAATCCTGTACTAACTGGTCGGGGACTAAATCGCCGCTATTGACATAACTTTGAGCTTTAATTCCCAAAGGAGTTTGCTCTTTCATAGCTTGCCTTAAGATTTCCCCCGTGGAAATATGGGGAATCTTCAAGTCTTCAGCTAAAACTTGAGCTTGAGTTCCTTTCCCAGATCCAGGTGGTCCCAAGAAAATTAATCGCGTCACTGTCACTATTGTTTCACCATTCCTTCATAACGCTGAGATATCACGTAAGTTTGAACTTGCTTTGCTGTATCAATTGCTACACCTACTAAAATCAACAAAGAGGTAGCACCCAATCCTCTAAAGGTTGGTACTCCCAGAGCACTTTCAACAGCCGTGGGGATAATAGCAACAAATCCCAAAAATATCGCACCTAAAAAAGTTAGTCGATTGATCACACGCTCAAGATACTCACTGGTAGCTTTTCCGGGACGAATCCCAGGAATACTAGATCCCATTTTCTTCAAATTCTGGGCTACATCAACTGGGTTAACAATCAATGAGGAATAGAAGTAACTAAAGAAAACAATTGAGACCAAATAGACCAGAGCATAAACCCAAGCTCCGGAACCCCCGGGACTGAGATAAGTATTGACAATGTTGGCGATTTCGGGCTTGCCAGTAAAATTAGCAAGTAACAGTGGCAGACTCAATATTGCAGTAGCAAAGATAATCGGCATTACACCCCCGGAATTGAGCCGCAAGGGTAAATAGCTGCGCTGTTCCGCCAATACTCTGCGACCTACTTGACGACGAGCGGAAATAATCGGGATGCGACGGATACCTTCTTGAACAAAAACAATACCAACAATTGTTGCCAGGAATACCAATACCAGAACGATCACGCGGCCTACTATTTCTCTACCGCCAACTTGCACCAAATCAATGGTATCGCCCAAAGCTTTAGGTAATGAAGCTACGATATTGACAAAAATCAACAATGATGCACCATTTCCCAATCCCCGTTCTGTAATCAGTTCTGATGCCCACATGACAAACATAGAACCAGCAGTGAGAGCGATGGCTGTTTCAGCCACAAAAGCCATCCCTGGATTCAAGGCAAATTGCTGGAGAAAGAATGCCGAAAAAGCGACACTTTGAATAGTTGCCCAAACTACAGTTACATAGCGTGTGATTTGGGAAATTTTCCGCCGACCCGCCTCGCCTTCATTTTTCTGTAAGTTTTCTAAAGATGGAATTGCCGCAGTGAGTAATTGGATAATAATGGACGCATTAATAAAAGGTAAAATCCCCAAAGCGAAAATTCCCAAAGTGGAAAGTCCACGTCCAGAAAAGATATCCAATAAACCAAAGACGGCATTATTACTGGATATAGCCGCAGCGAACCGCTCTCTATCAAGACCTGGTACTGGCAAAAATATGCCCAGGCGAACCAAAATTAAAATACCGACAGTGACAAGCAGCCTACCTCTGAGGCCAGCTGCTTGGGCCATCTGCATAAAAGTTTCTTGAGCCGTTGGGGCTTTTTCTCGACTGATCATAGAATGCTACCTCCATGGTGAACCAGGCGCTGGCAGCGATAAGAAATGCAAAGTGCGCTTTTCCGGCTCACTTATAAGACCTCGCAACTACCACCAGCAGCCTCAATTTTGCTACGAGCTTGTCCTGTAAAAGCTGCTGCTTGTACCTTTAGGGGTACATTCAAGTCGCCGTTGCCCAAAATTTTTAATGGACCCTTAGCAGCAGTAATGATCCCTGCCTGTTTGAGAGAGGTCAAAGTGACTTCCGTATTGGCAGGAAGGGAAGCCAGCTTGTCTACATTAATCGTAGTGTAAATTTTCCGATTCACAATCGGAAACCCCTTAAGCTTAGGTAAGCGCCGGTACAATGGTTGTTGACCACCTTCAAAACCTGGTCTAGTACTGCTACCAGAACGAGATTTTTGACCTCTCATACCTAAACCAGCGCTAGCACCTTGACCGGCGGAAATACCTCTAGCTACGCGCCGACGGCGTTTTTTTGAACCTTTTTGGGGCTTAACATCATTGAGTCTCATAATGTAATTAGTAATTGTTTACACAAAAGCTCTGATTGGAAAGTAATCTTACTGGGGGTTTAGCCAGTGTAGAGTAAAAACACTAGCCTCAATTTTTGCTTTATTGCGTTTTTTGGTGTACGCAGTTGATCACAGCTAGTGACCTAGTAGGCTTGTTAACGACTCCCAGTATCCCCTTGGACATTAACTGAAGTTCAGTTGATACTGCACAACATGACTAGATCCACTGTTGCAGCTTAATTTCCCCAGGGTATGAGGACAAAAAATTCTAAATATAGAGTTTTTCAATAGGAATACCCCGGTCTTCAGCCACTTCAGCAATAGTACGTAGTGTAGATAAAGCATTCACTGCGGCTCTAGCATTATTGAGTGGATTGTTGGAACCCAGTTGCTTTGCCAAGATGTTACGAACACCAGCCAATTCCAGTACAGTCCGGACAGCACCGCCGGCAATTACCCCAGTACCAGGTGAAGCAGGACGCATGATCACCTTAGCACCGCCACCCACACCATCAATAGGATGGGGAATGGAATTGGATTTAGTCATGGGGATGTCTATGAGATGTTTTTTGCCGTCGGCTACGCCTTTTTTAACAGCACCGATGACATCTGAGGCTTTGCCTACTCCTACACCAACTTGTCCACGTTCATTACCAACGACCACAATGGCTCGGAAGCTGAGTTTTTTACCTCCCTTAACGACCTTACTCACCCGTCGAATCTGGATGACGCGCTCTTGCCAGTTGGTTTCTTCTTTTTTTGTGCGGTTAGCTTTACGACGACCAGTTGCCATAATCAAATGCTCTCTATTAGTCAGTTGTCTTTTGTCTTTTGTCTTTTGTCCTTAGCCAATGACTAATGACTAATGACTAATGACTTTAGAAATCTAAACCAGCTTCCCGTGCCGCATCAGCTAGGGCTTTGATACGACCATGATATAAGTTGCCACCGCGATCAAAGACTACTTTGGTAATTCCTTTTTCTAACAATCGCACTGCTATCAACTTGCCAACTTGGGCTGATGCCTCACAACTAGCGCCTGTAGTTAAATTAGATTTCAACTCTGGTTCAACACTCGAGGCTGCTACTAATGTATGATGCTGTGTATCATCAATTACTTGAGCGTAAATATGTTCGTTGGAACGAAACACGGCTAAACGCGGACGTTCTGGGGAGCCGCTAACTTTACCACGAACGCGCCGATGGCGACGCTGTTTTGATTCTCTACGAGTAAGTTTCATTGTTACTTCTTACCACTCTTACCAGTCTTACCAGCTTTGCGTCTAACTACTTCACCGACATAACGAATCCCTTTACCTTTGTAGGGTTCTGGGGGACGAACAGCGCGAATCTTTGCAGCTGTGTTACCTACCATTTCTTTGTCATAACCACTGACGACGACGTTAGTGTTATTTTCCACAGCAAACTGAATTCCCTCTGGTGGAACAATTTGGACTTGATGGCTGTAACCAATATTCAAAACGAGGTTACGACCTTGAACTTGTGCCCGGTAACCCACACCTTGAATTTCCAAGCGGCGCTGAAAACCTTGGGATACTCCCTCGACCATGTTAGCCACCAAGGTACGGCTTAAACCGTGCATTTGCCTAGAAACGCGAGTGTCATCGCGACGGTTTACTTGTAATATTTCCCCTTCTTTGGAGACAATGACATTGGTAGACAAGGTGCGAGAAAGTTGACCTTTGGGGCCTTTGACTAGAACCTTGCTGCCATCGATTGTCACTTCCACTTTGGCGGGAATAGTAATTGGACGTTTACCAATACGAGACATGATTTTTTGTCCTTTATCTTGAGTCCTGATCCCTAAGGATTAATGACTACCAAACATAGCAAAGTACTTCACCACCCAAGCTCTGACGACGTGCTTCACGGTCAGTCATGATGCCACTGGATGTAGAAATAATGGCAATGCCGATGCCACCTAGTACCCTGGGTAATTCTTTTCTAGTGGAATAAACTCGCAAACCAGGTTTACTGACTCGCTTCAAGGCAGTGATTAAAGGCTGACGATTTTTACCCTTGTATTTTAGGGAAATCACCAGATTGCGCTTAATTCCTTCTCCTGCTTCTACAACGTCAGCAACAAAACCTTCCTCTTGTAGTACTTTGGCAATACTACGAGTCATTTTTGTGGCTGGCACTTGTGTAGTTTGATGCCTTGCCAGGTTGGCATTGCGGATGCGCGTCAGCATATCTGCAACTGTATCGTTAGCCGCCATCTTTCCCTCTTTAGATGAACTTATTGATCGCGAAAGGGCATTCCTATTTCTTTAAGTAAGGCGCGACCCTCTTCGTCGTTTTTCGCTGTTGTGATGATGGAAATATCCATACCACGAATTTGATCGATACTGTCGTACTCGACTTCTGGAAAAATTAGCTGTTCTCTAACACCTAGAGTATAGTTACCGCGACCGTCAAAACTTTTAGGACTAATGCCGCGAAAGTCTCTAATTCTGGGTAGTGATAAGCTAATTAATCTGTCCAGAAAAGCATACATTCGTTCGCCCCTGAGGGTTACCATGATGCCAACAGGCATACCCTGACGAATTTTAAAGCCCGCGATGGCTTTTTTCGCCCGCGTCACCACTGGTTTTTGTCCAGTGATCAGCGCAATTTCATTTAAAGACGCTTCTAGCGCCTTAGCATTTTGAGCCCCTTCCCCTAAACCTCGGTTAACAGTAATTTTCACCAACTTCGGGACTTGATGAATGTTAGTGTACTGAAACTGATTCATCAGTTTAGGGACAACTGTCTCTTGGTATAAGCTTTTGATTCTCGAGGTGGGCATAGTTATTTGTCCTTATCCCTGGGCTTGGTCAGGGAAATTGTTTAAGTAATGAAGTGCAGAGCGGGGAGTGAGGAATTTAGTTATCGAGAATTTCACCTGTTTTTTTGAGCATTCTCACTTTTTTACCTTCTGCGGTAAAGGTGTAGCAAACACGACTGGTGACGTTTTGCTTAGTGGAGTAGAGCATCACGTTGGAACTATGAATGGGAAATTCCTTGGTCACAATTCGACCTGATTCCCCTTCTTGTTGGGGTTTAACGTGCTTCGTCTTCACATTCACACCTTTGACAAGGACTTGACTTAGTTCGGGTAATGCTCGGACTACTTCGCCAACTTTGCCTTTGTCTTTGCCTGCAATTACTTGCACAGTATCACCAGTTTTGACGTGCATTTTATGGAAAACTTTCGGCTTTGCTTTGCGGTTTGCCATTACAGCACCTCCGGAGCCAAAGAAACGATTTTAGTAAAGTTTTTATCCCGTAGTTCCCGAGCTACTGGGCCAAACACCCGTGTACCTTTGGGATTGCCGTCTTTGTTGATAATTACAGCAGCGTTATCGTCAAAGCGAATAGTCATACCACTATCCCTGCGGATGTTATGACGAGTGCGGACAATTACTGCCTCGATGACATCCGACTTTTTCACCGCCTGGTTAGGGATGGCGTCTTTGACAACAGCGATAATTTTGTCGCCGATGAAACCATAACGTCTGTTGCCAGCACCTAATACACGGATGCACATAATTTTTTTAGCACCGCTATTATCTGCGACATTGAGGTAAGTCTGGGGTTGAATCACAATTAGTCTCCCTTTTGGAGTTTTTAGTTTTGTAACCAGTGTTACGTTGTTGCCTTGGTACTCAAGATCTCTTTGACTTGCCAGCGTTTGGTTTTACTCAGAGGTCTAGTTTCTTGAATCCGCACGCGATCGCCGACTTTGCATTTACTTTCTTCGTCGTGAACCTTATAACGCCGGGTTTGAACTATAATTTTGCCGTACTTGGGATGAGGGGAGCGATTTTCCACAGCGACTACCACTGTTTTTTGCATTTTGTCGCTCACTACTAAGCCGACTCGTTCTTTGATAGCCATAATCTTTTACTGTTCTTCTTTAGTCCTTTGACTTTCTGCCCGTTTGCGCTCAGTCTCCACGGTTAGTAACTGGGCGAGGCGATGTCGGGCGTGTCCGAACTGATGAGGCTTGTCTAATTGTCTAGTTGCTTTTTGCAAACGCAACTGAAACAGTTGTTTTTTGACAGCGACAATTTCCTCAGCCAGTTTATCGTCACTTAATTCTCTAGCTTCTGAAATTTTGGGAAGAGGCATAACCTACTCCTGCTCCTGTGGTTGAGAACGCACAATAAACTTAGTTTTGATTGGCAGCTTGTTTGCAGCCAAGCGCATAGCTTCCCGAGCGATTTCTTCGGAAACGCCAGCGATTTCAAACATAATGCGTCCCGGCTTAACTACGGCCACCCAAAACTCCGGCGAACCCTTACCAGAACCCATCCGGGTTTCTGCGGGGCGCATGGTTATGGGTTTATCCGGGAAAATGCGAATCCAGATTTGTCCACCACGGCGAATGTAACGGGTCATAGCCCGACGGGAGGCCTCAATTTGCCGGGAGGTAATCCAAGATGGTTCTTGAGCTTGGAGCCCAAAATCACCAAAGTTAATACTGGAGCCACGGTTAGCTACGCCTTGCATGCGTCCGCGCTGTTGTTTGCGGAATTTAGTTCTTTTAGGACTTAACATGGTTCGTCATTGGTCATTGGTCATTGGTCACTGGTCATTGGTCATTGGTAAGGACTAATGACTAATGACTATCCTTCATTAGAGCGGTCTTCAAATTGCTGACGACGGCGTTGTTGTTGACGACGACGAGGTTCGCGCTCGCGTGTAGTGGATGGGGGGGGAGTTTCTTCTTGTCCCGGGATAATTTCTCCTTTAAACACCCACACTTTAATGCCCAGAATCCCGTAAATTGTTTTAGCTGTGCAGTAAGAGTAGTCAATATCAGCCCGTAGGGTGTGTAAAGGTACTCTACCTTCACGAGTCCACTCTGTGCGAGCGATTTCTGCACCGTTGAGCCGACCACTGACTTGAATTTTAATTCCCAGAACACCAGCACGTTGAGCGCGCTGAATAGCTTGCCGTACTACCCGCCGAAACGAAACACGTCGTTCTAATTGTTGAGCAATGTACTCGCCAATCAGGGGGGCATCGGCATCAACTTTTTGGACTTCGACCACATTAATGCGAATTTGGCGATTGCTGCCGAGCATTTCTTGCAGTCCCATCCGCAGTGATTCAATACCTTGTCCACCGCGACCCACAACTACACCAGGTCTAGCTGTGTGTACTTCCAAGTCAATTTGGTCAGCTTTGCGCTCAATTCTAACTTCCGAGATCCCGGCGTTGTTTTGAGCAAGTCTACCCAGCTTTTGTTCTATGTATTTACGAAGTTTGTGGTCTTCTTGTAAAAGTTCTGGATAGCGTTCAGGAACTGCAAACCAACGGGATTGATGTTCTTGTGTAATACCCAGGCGAAAACCAACTGGATGAATTTTCTGTCCCACAAATGCTTCCTCTAAAATTTCTGACTTTACGCAATTTTTCGTGTCTGATAATTATTCGGCAGTAGCATCAGCAGCCACAGCCACGGTGATATGACACGTTGGCTTGCGAATTTGGTAAGCTCGCCCCTGTGCCCTTGGTTGAAATCGTTTTAGCACTGGACCTTGATTGGCATATGCCTGAGTAATTACCAATTTTGTTCGGTCTAAACCGGCATTGTGTTCGGCATTAGCAGCTGCACTTCTGAGAAGTTTCAATACTGGTTCACAGGCTCGGTAAGGCATGAATTCCAGTATAATTAGTGCTTCTCGGTAAGAAAGCCCCCTAATTTGGTCAAGGACACGACGCACTTTGTAAGGAGACATGCGGATATAACGAGCGATCGCTTTTACTTCAGTAGTATCAATAGCCATAATTTTCTCCTTTAGTCATTAGTGATTGCTCATTAGTCATCAGCTAAAGACTAATGACTAATAACTATCTCCCTGCTTTTTTATCAGTTTTGCCATGGCCTTTATAGGTACGTGTGGGGGCGAATTCTCCCAACTTGTGACCTACCATTTGTTCGTTGACAAAAACCGGAACGTGTTGTCGTCCGTTGTGAACAGCTATGGTGTGACCTATCATTAACGGCAAAATTGTCGAGGCTCGCGACCAAGTTTTAACAACTTGTTTTTCGTTTTTAGCGTTTAGCTTTTCAATTTTGGTAAGCAAATGGTCTGCTACGAAAGGACCTTTTTTTAGAGAACGACCCATAGTTTGACTTTGGAGTTTAGAGTTTAGATTTTGAATTAAAAATTTGAGAATTTTTGAAAATTTCGGATTTTGATTAATTAGGTGTCTGCTCAAGTCTCAGCAATTCTGGATACTTACAAGTCAACCCAATTTAAAATCCAAAATTTAAAATCTCAAATTCTATGACTGACGACCACCACGTCCACGTTTAGAAGATTTGCGGCGGCGACGGACAATCAATTTGCTGCTAGCCTTCTTGGGTTTACGTGTCTTGGCACCCAAAGCAGGTTTACCCCAAGGAGTGACGGGGCCTGGTCTACCAATAGGCGCTCTACCTTCACCACCACCGTGTGGGTGGTCTACAGGGTTCATCACACTACCTCTTACTTTGGGACGGCGACCCTTCCAACGGTTGCGTCCTGCTTTACCTGCACTCAGGTTTCTCGCATCGGTGTTGCCTACTTGTCCAATGGTGGCGTAGCATTCCCGGCGAATCCTCCGTACTTCTCCCGAAGGTAACTTGAGTGTGACATAGTTACCTTCTTTGGCAGCTACTTCAGCGTTAGCACCAGCAGCCCGGACAATTTGTCCCCCCTTACCGGGAGTTAATTCTACATTGTGGACGCTGGTACCCAAGGGAATGTTAGACAGTGGCAAAGCATTACCAACTTCAAAGGGAGAATCTGGTCCGGCAATAACTTTTGCACCCACTGGCAACTTGTTGGGATGAAGAATGTAACGTTTTTCTCCATCTTCATATAACACCAGAGCAATGCGGGCATTCCGATTGGGATCATATTCAACGGCTATGACTTCACCGGTAATATTACGTTTATCCCTTTTAAAGTCAATAATCCGATAAAGTTGTTTGTGTCCGCCTCCCCGACGACGACTAGTGATCCGCCCTTGGTTGTTACGACCTTTGGGGCGGTGTACGTATTCTGTTAGTGATTTTTCCGGCTCTGATTTGGTAATTTCAGAAAAGTCGGAAACAGTAACTTGCCGCGTACTAGGGGTATAAGGGCGATAAGAACGAGTACCCATTTTATTTTTATACCTCTGGGAATAGAACTTGTCTGATTTTCTCTTCGTCCCCAGGGGCTACAGTGACAATAGCTCGCTTGTATTGGGGCTTATAACCAATGAATTTACCAACACGACGCTGCTTGCGCGGTGGCATCATGGTATTAATTTTCACGACTTTGACTTGAAATAGGTCTTCAATTGCCGCTTTAATTTGTGGCTTGCTGGCCTTTGGAGTTACTTCAAATGTGTATTTGTTTTGCTCCATGAGGATGGTTGCCTTTTCAGTCACAATTGGGCGACGCACCAAGTCGGGAAGGTTGCGGGGGTCAAACTTAGGCACTATAGACCTCCTGAATTCTTGCTAAAGCTGATGCTGTGACAACAATTTTGTCTGCGTGCAACAAATCGTAAACATTTAGCTGGTCTGCTGCAATCAACTTTAAATTTTCGATATTGCGGGCTGACAAATAAACGTTATCGGCTTTTTGAACCTCAGACAAAATTAACAATGCCTTATTTTCCGGATCTGATCCCCAACGAGTTAGTGCTGAAACTAATTCTTTGGTCTTAGGCCGGGGTAACTCGTTGCCAAAGTCTTGTACCACAATCAAATCTTCGGCACGACTAACAAGGGCAGTTCGCAATGCTAAACGGCGTTCTTTGCGGTTTAACTTTAAGTTAAAATCTCTGGGTTTCGGACCAAAAGTCACACCACCACCACGCCACAGTGGTGAACGAATAGACCCTGCACGAGCCCGGCCAGTGCCTTTTTGTCGCCAAGGTTTACGACCACCGCCTCTAACTTCGGCACGAGTTTTTGTACTAGCAGTTCCTTGGCGAGAGTTGGTCATTTGTCTGACCAAGGCTCGATGCACAATATGAGATGCTGTTGATTCTTTAGCAACTTGTAAATCGAGGGTCGTCTCGCCGACTTGTTCGCCTTGCCAATTTTTAACTACACTTTCCACCATTTTTATGTCCTTTTGTGTTTTTGCCTAATGACTACTTACCAACTTTTTTTGCAGGCAGAATATTCACTAAGGACCCCGGTTTACCAGGAATGGCTCCTTTAATCAACAGTAAGTTGCGTTCCGGGTATACTCGCACTACAGTCAATTTGCGAATTGTGACGCGGGTTCCACCCAAACGTCCTGCCATCCGTTTACCCGGATAAACACGGCCTGGGGTTGTACCTGCACCAATGGAACCCGGCTCTCTATGGTTTTTGGAACCGTGTGACATGGGACCACGTCCAAAATTGTTGCGCTTCTGGTTGCCTGCAAAGCCACGACCAATACTGGTACCGACTACATCGACAATTTGACCTTCAGTAAAAATATCCGCCTTCAGTTCTTGACCTAAAGCATAATCACTAGGATTATCTGTGTGATATTCGTTTAAATGACGCAAAGCTGGAGCAGATGATTTTGCCAAGTGGCCCAGCAGAGGTCTATTCAGCGCCTTGGGTTTAACTTCGCCATAACCAAGTTGGATGGCGCTATAACCGTCGGTCTGTTTGGTTTTAATTTGTGTAACAGTGCATGGTCCGGCTTCAACAACGGTAACAGGAATGGATACTCCTGCTTCGTCAAAGACTTGGGTCATGCCCAGTTTGGTGCCGAGAATACCTACAGACACAGTAACTGGTTCTCCTTATATATACTTGCTGGTGTGGGAATCGGACTCTTGAGGACACTTTTACCGTTCTATAACTTGTATAAGTGCCCATTGAGGTTGGACGACCCTCGGAAATTTGGGGCAGAACATACTACACCATGTCTTTTAAGACACAATCAGCTGTGTCTTTACTGTTTGGTGAATCCGTTCACTTTCACTCACTTGGTCACCAGAACAGCCACAAGCTTTTTTCCACTGGGAAAAAATGACTTTTGGAATCAGAGCAATGCTTTTTAGCTTTGCGCTTTGTGCAGTAATGCTTTCGTCCAAGCAATTACCTAGGCACTTTCTGGAGGCAGTGCTGTGGGTGGTTTTACCGCCATCATTTACTACTGCCGCGACGGAGTGGGACTTAAGCGGTTTTTTCCACTCAGTATCCTTAGACTAAGGCCCATGCAATGCTTTTAAACTAACATTGCTGCTTAGTTTTTACTTCACTCAACACTTACTTTAACCTTAACCTTTAACCTTAAACTTAGTTTAAGATTTTCTTTGGTTTCTCAAGTCTAAAGGAGTGAATGTAGTTTAGAGTCGTTGATTGGCTTTGTTTATTGAGCCATCAACTTTAGTTGACCTGAGAGCTTTTCTAGTTTACCAGTCTCTGATAACTTTGAGCCAAGTTTATGCTTTTTCCAAGTCTATGATTAGCTGGCGACGCTACACCATGCCGATACTGACAGAGATTATGATAATTTAGTTTTTTCTCTTATAGTCCACGATCCACTATTATAAACTATCTATTAAGTTTTGTCCATGAAGATTTAAGAGATTTTTAGGCTCATGGTAACCAGGTGGGCTTTCTTGGCTCAATACTTTAACTTAATCTTGATTCAGAGTGAATAATAGAGATATCTAAGTGGGATAGGACGAAAGAAAATTTATGGCACTGATTACCACTGGCAACGCTTTAATCCGTGATTTGGAAAAATTTGGTTCTCTTGGTGTTTACGTACCTCTGGAAGGAGGTTTTGAAGGTCGATATCGCCGCCGACTGCGTGCAGCGGGCTATACCGATCTTCATATTACTGCTAGGGGACTGGGCGACGTAGCTGCCTATCTCACAGGAGTTCATGGAGTTAGACCACCTCACTTGGGCAAGAAAAGTACTGGTAGTGGTGCGGCGGTGGGTTATGTATATTATGTTCCACCGATTCTTACCTATAATCTGGAAAAGCTACCACCAAAATCAAAGGGGTTGGTGTTGTGGATCATAGAAGGGCATATTCTTTCTGATCAGGAAGTTGAGTTTTTAGCAACTATGCCTAGCTGGGAACCACGAGTAAAAGTAGTGGTGGAGAGAGGCGGCGATCGCATCTTCCGTTGGCAACCACTCAAAGATACATACTCTGTCGGCTATCAAGCTGTGTAATCAATTAACCGGGCGATGGCTACTTCTCAAACCTAAAGGCGGTGTCATCGCCCATGGAAACAACTACAGTTCAAAATCCGCATACTGTACAAAAAAGAATAATTTAGTTAACTCCCTACTTTCTCAGGCGTGAAGGTGACCAGAGCGAAAATGAGACGTAAATCTACCAGTAGATCCACTACTACTTCTAAATCTCCTGCTTTTCAATCTCCTGTTTTCAACATCTCCACCATTGCAATTTTGGCAGGGGTGCTGGTGTTGGGTATTGGAATTGGCATTGCCTTTAGCTCCACAACTACTTTAACTCCATCAAATGTGGCTTCTCGTGAATTCATAGATACCAAAGCCCCAAATCCAGAAATTTGTGTGCAATTTGGCGCTAGTGCCATGGTGATGGACGCGAGACTATTCGTGACTCTTAACCCGTTTAATGTTTATGTTGCTCAACCAAGTATGCGTCCTGGCTGTGTCCTGCGCCAAAATAACTGGGCAATTTTAGAACAACGCAAGCTTGTGTCATCTAACCAAGTGCGAGAATGTAGAAATCGCCTCAACACTTTTGGTTTTACAGGCAATTTGGACGGAGAAAACCCTGATATTAGATGTATTTACCAAAATCAGGCGGCGCAAAACTTTTTCACCTCTCAGCCAGGAGCAGTTACACAACCTCAAGAAACAGAAAGGTTTTAGTGCAATTGAGGAATTTTGCCAATTTACTAATTGGGTTTGGGTAGGGGTTGACCAAACTCAATCACCTTTATATTGGACACATTAGGCTCATAGTCAGGAACTAAGGGAACTAAAAAATTAGGATTTGTCCCAGGAGGAATGCTATTTAAATTAGTAGGTTGGGGAACAGTCACGGGGGGAACAATAGAATCGGGTAATTGAGACCCATGGCGGGGATTCAGGGGAGGTACCCTCACAAAGGGTTGCTGTGGGTTAAAATTTGTTACCTCTAGGGTGTTTGGTAACTGGAGACGACTACTTGGCCATGGATTTGGCAAAGACTGAAAATTTTCCCCTTGTGTCAAGGGAGTATAGCTAGTAATTCTGGGACGTAACACCCAGCGGGTGGAGTTTTGTGGGGAACTTGGTTGCAGCTGTGCTTGGTGAAAATCTACAGATTTGTCCGCTGCTAAATCCAGCACAATTCGAGTTACAGTTTCATTTAATTGAGCAACACGAATTCTTTGAATTGCTCCCACATAATTTTGGATGGTGGGAACGTAACCTAACTTAGTGTTTGGTAAATCCACAACCAGACGTGGTGGTTGGGCTAAATAGAAATATTCAGGAGTTGTCTTGGCTGAGAGGTGAATTTCTAATTCCATAGCCTCTGGGTGAAAGTGCCAATTATTTAATTTAGCTACTGGTGCGGCGACACTACTACCGGTGGGCAGAAAAATTACTGCATACAAACCTAATACCCATGGGCTGTATTGCCAAAATTCCCGAGTTCTTAGTTTACTGGACATTAATTTTTATTCCTTGTATTTTGAAATATGAAGCATTTTTTACTAATGAACCATAAGTATATCAATCCATATCAATCCCAAATCATATTTTCTGCCAACAGGTTACACCAACTTGATACAATTGCTAACAATTAAATCAGTTGCAACTAATACCACAGAAAATGTGCCCTCTTGGACAGCTATCCCCAGCCTGATGTGTAACGGCGAGTGTGTGAATGCAGAATCCTCACTTCTGTAGGTTCAAGATTATCAACTATGTAATCCCCAGGTTAGGTAATAATGTCTCAGTTTTTTAAAGGATATCTTGCCAGCTTAATTGATCCAAAATTAGTACCAACAGCAGTAAAAGTTGCATTGATAGTTGGTTCTATCTTGTTTACCATCAATCATGGAAGTGCTTTATGGCAAGGAAAAATGAGCCGCGATCGCTGGATATCTGCGGCCATAAGTTACTTAGTTCCCTATGGCGTTAATATTCATGGTCAGTATGTTAGTCGTTACCGCTCAAATTAAGTTGACAATCCCCACAGCTAGAAGCCGAGGGATTGTTGCTTCAAAGGAATTCCAGGGAATTTACCCTCAGCAATTTGCCTTTAATTAACATTAATCCTAGTAGTTTTACCAGTGGAAATAAGCAACAATAATCTTATGTCCTGCATGTAGGAATCTGTTGGAAAAGTATTGCAATTAAAATTAATAATTCCCCAACTTAACTTTATTATTCCCCCTTCCCTGGGGCTTTGCCTGAGCATTTCATTACCTATTCGGTCACACGCTACCATAAAAGAAACTATTTCGCCGCACCGAACCATGACAGAAAAGCAAACACGGCGCAATTTTTTAATTACCACTGTTGCTGTAGCCGGGGGTATTACAGCGACCAATGCTTTTCAAAAAGCTGCTACACCAACAGCAACTATGCCAGAACGAGTCCTAGGAGGTACTGAAGTAAATTTACCTATCTTCGGCTTGGGAGGTGCAGGACAAACCCCTCTATCGTGGCATGACAGACAAGGTGATGCTGAAGCCATTATTCAAAAAGCCTTGCAACTGGGTATCCGCTACTTTGATACAGCTGCTAGTTATGGACCTAGTGAAGATTATTTAGGAAAAGTGTTACCACCCCATCGCGCAAAAGTTTTTTTAGCCAGCAAAACTGATAAAAGAGACTATGATGGTGCATGGCGAGAATTGGAGCGATCGCTTAAACGTCTGAATACAGATTATCTTGATTTATGGCAGTTGCATCATGTCTCTTTTGCTTCAGAACTCGACACTATCTTTAGTCCCTCTGGTGCAATTAAAGCTTTAGAACAGGCCATACAGCAGAAGCTTGTACGCTTTGCAGGTATTACAGGACATCATGACCCAGAGATAATTGCCGAAGGACTGCGCCGCTATAGTTTCCACGCTACCCTAATTCCTGTTAATGCAGCCGACCCACATCACCCACGTCCTTTTCTTCCCGTAGTTATGCCGGTGGCCCAAGCAAAAAACGTTGGTGTAATTGCTATGAAAGTGCCGGCTTATGGTCGGCTATTTAAACCTGGTGGTTTAACAGGTATGCAGCAAGCTTTGGGATATACCATGTCTCAGCCTGGAGTTCATTGTTGCGTGGTGGCAGCGGAAAACACTACACAATTAGAGAATAATGTTAAGGTAGCTCGTGCATTTCAACCTCTGAGTCAAGCAGAATTGGCAGCCATGGCTCAACGTACTGCTAATATTTGGGAAGAAACTACTTTTTTCCGTACCTGGACTTAAGAACTGACATTGATTTAGGAAGTGGCATTCCACTTATGATGTCATATTTAATTTTCTGAGTCTGGGCTCTATGGTATGGGGATTGACATCAAAGTATTTAGCTGCTTGTTTCATATTAAAAGTCAGTAAGTTATCGTCTCCTAAACATTGAATGGTTGTGGGTTTATCTACTTTTAGATTTAAAGATTTCATCATTTCTAAAGCAAGGGCTTTAGCTAATAAAGGCGGAACAGAATTTCCTATTTGTCTAAATCCATGCCATTTTGTCACATGGAATCTAAACCAATCTGGATAAGAATGTAACCGCGCTGCTTCACGCACAGTTATACATCTGGGTCTGAAGGGATGTATGGGTCGAGGAGAAGTAAAAGCCCCTCGATTACTGGGTGTTCCTGCTCTCAAAGTATTACAAATTCCTTCAGGGTCAAGTTTATGAAAGCGGCTGATTTTTTCTGTTTTACCACAAGGGGTAGCTGCAAATCTGGTGATAGACTCTGAATTGTGCTTTGTTCTTAAACTGGATGTCAAGATTCTACAGTCGTAGTGACGTTGATATGAATAGTCATTATCTGTAGCACCAATTCCACGAAGTAGCCAACCATAATCACTGGGCTTACCAAAGTCTGCAATTACCCAATCACGTTGATAAAATTCGTCGTATTTTTCTATTTCCGGTAAGTCTTGCAGAGCATCCCAAACTGTGGGAGTTAAGGTCAGTGGCGTAGGTAAGTTGAATTTATTTTCTTTAGCGGGTTGAGTAATTGGCTGTGGGTAATTTGGTAATTCTAAGTCATGACGACAACCGAGAATAAATAACCTTTCCCGATTTTTTGGTACTCCAAAATGAGCAGAGTTTAAAACTTGATATTTTTGATGAAGCTTGTAACCATTGGTGGTAAATATATTAATTATTTTGGCAATAAATTCTTGGTGTTTTTCTGTTGTCATACCCTTGAAATTTTGCATAACAAAAAACTTAGGCTGTAGTGCTAATACTAATTTAATATAATGAAATACCAGGGAATTTCTAGGGTCTTCAAAACAATGTTTACCTATAAATGAAAACCCTTGACATGGAGGACCACCAAACACTACATCAATTTCCCTAGGGCCAATAGATGAATTTTCTCTAATTTCTTGACTGGTAATTTCTTCAACAGGTTTACATAAAATAGTCCAAAAAGGAAAATTAAACTTATGTGTTGCACAGTGGATGGAGTCTATTTCTACAGATACAAGTACATCAAAACCAGCTTGTTCAAAACCAAGGGTCATCCCACCAGCACCAGCAAATAAATCCACTGCAATCGGTCGTTTTTGAAGATTGTTTTCTATATAAGTCATGACACCTCTAATCCAATATTGGAGAGAGACTATTAATCATTTGTGTGTATAGTTACAAAAAACATAGATAAATATCCCATGTCTTTCCTTTGTGGGGAATAACCCCCAGAGAGGGAATACACACAAAGTTTTGATTATTTCTTCTGCCCAAATTAGCATTCCGTTTCCATAATGGATTTTGACCTATTACTAAAGTCCTAATGCCACACTCCACTAAATGAGCAATAATTAACCCACTGGCTTTATGGAAATAATCATCTACTGGGAAATTCGGTTTTTTAGTTAAACTCTGTAATTATTTAGAAATCTTTTGATGTGCGGGTAGTAAAGATTGTAACTGAGCTTTTCTTTGATTGTCATAACCATTAAAGGTGAAGCCGATACCCTCCATAATATTGACGCTGTGTACTTCAACTTAGGAGAACAGAGCAACAAGGCTTGAAATAATACAACCAAGCCCTACCCCTATACCAAGGTGTCGAGGACAAGAGAGGTGAAGCCCATACTACATACAACATCGGTTTGGCGGAAGATGTCCAGGGGGAAGGTTTAATTGGCTTCACTAGGGGGCTAATGTATGCAGGTTCCCCTCGGTTGGTGGTGTCTTTGTGGAAGGTTGATGACCAGGCTACTGCTGAGTTAATGCAGGGATTATACACCCAAGTTTTACGCCAGGGTCTACATTTTTTGTCAATTCGGTAGCATTTGTAAAATTTCTCCAGCCGCGCGATCGCACACTCCCACGTCTCCCAAACATTGCCGCATTTCAGCATAATCTGCCAAAGTTTGCTGACGACGCTGAGAATTGAGCAGTAATTCCATTGATTCTTGAATAATATTTTCTGCGGTGGCCTGCTCTTGTAATAACTCTGGAACAATGGGTTTCATCACCACTAAATTCGGTGGGGAAGCAAACACTATAGACCCTCTGAGAATTTTCCGAGCAATCCAAACAGTAATGGGATTGAGTCGATAAACTACGACTTGTGGGACATTTAATAAAGCCAATTCCAGATTCACTGTACCAGATTTACTAATGGCAAAATCAGCTGCGGCAAACACTTCTTTTTGTTGATCAGATACAACTGTCGCCCGCAAACCATAACTGTGAATTGCCTCTGTAATCGGCTGTCTGTAAGTTTCTAGAGATAAGGGAATCCAAAAGTGAACTTCTGGTAATTGAGCTTGAATAGTTTGAGCAGCTTGAAAAATCACCGGCAAAAGATATTTTAACTCTTGACGGCGAGAAGCAGGGAGCAGAGCAATGGCTTTTTGTTCTGGGGGAATTTGCAATTGAGACCGGGCTTGTGAGCGACTGGGAGCATCTTGCATCCGGTCAACTAAGGGATGGCCGACCCAGGTAACTTCTGCCCCATGCTCACGAAAATAACGGGCTTCTTCTGGGAAGATAGCCAAGAGTTTATCTGTAAAACCAACAATTCGCGATGTATTACTTAGACTAACTGACCAAGCCCATTCTTGGGGAGCGATGTAATAAACCACTGGTACTTGTGGTAAATGCTTTCGCATATAAGTACCAATACCTAAGTTAGGCCCCATATAATCAATCAGCACCACTAAGTCAGGGGGATTTTGTTGTAAAAAAGCCATCCCTCGGCGTTGTACCTTAAGAGTGGGAAAAACATAAGGCAAAGATTCTATCAAACCCATGGAGCCGATACCACTGGTCTTACCCAAAATAGTGGCTCCTGCGGCGGCCATTTTTTCCCCACCCAGTGCCACAATTTCTAATGGCAAACTCGCCGCCGCAGCCTGACGCTTGATTGCCTCAATCAGCAATGAGCCTTGCAAATCGCCAGATACCTCACCAGTGCTGATAAATATCCGCATTTTATCATTGGTAAAATTTAAGTTTTAACGTTTCAATCCTAGGCCAACACCATAAACCTTTTTCTTTGTGGGAGTAGGGCGTTGACCCACCTAACATTTTCATAGGCGAAGACCCACGCCGATACTGTCAAATTATACTCTCTAACTCCTAACAAATAAGTTTAAGACTCATCACTTGGGGCTAATTTTCCCTTTCCTGGAATTAAGCCCCGTCTTCCCGGCATTTGAGAAAGTAGCAAGAAACGACGCAGATTTTGCAGTTGTTCCGTATCTCCCAGATGTTCGAGCTGTTCCAAAGCGTCCTTAAAACTTAAACCAGACCGATACAGAAGCCGGAAAGCTTTTTTGAGAACTTGTAAGTCGTTGGAGTTCATACCCGAACGTTTTAGTCCTACTAAATTTAGAGTTCTTACCCGTGCTGGATTTCCCTCTACTAACATATAGGGAGGCACATCTCGGTCAATACGTGCCATACCCCCCACCATTGCGTGTTGACCAATGCGAACAAATTGATGCACTCCCAAAACTCCACCCAGCCTGGCGCGGGACTCTATATGAACATGACCTGCCAATGCCACTGAGTTAGGAATAATTACATAATCTTCAATTACGCAATTGTGAGCTACGTGTACATAAGCCATTAATAGATTATTATTGCCTATCACCGTAGCCTCACCCGCACCAGTGGCGCGGTTAATGGTGACATATTCACGAATTGAGTTATTGTCACCAATTTTCACCCAGGAAGGTTCTCCGACAAACTTGAGATCCTGGGGTTCCATACCAATGGCTGCCCCTGGAAAAATTTGATTTCGCGCCCCTATCTCACAAGGCCCTTCTATAACCACATGAGCGCCAATAATTGTTTCTAAGCCCACTTTGACATGGGCTCCAATCACAGCATAAGCACCGACTTGCACCGTTGGGTGGAGTTCCGATTTTGGATGAATTACAGCAGTTGGATGAATAAGCGTCTTCAAGGGTCAATCTCCAGAACTTTGTTGAAGTGCTGAGTGTGTAAATGTGCAGTTGCCTAAAATGTCGAGCAAAGCAAGTTATGTGTAAGGGCGGCGAAAGTCAAAAAACGAGGAAATGCTGTAGTGGGTTATTTTTTACGGCTGTTCTTATTTATTTAGGTCTAAGTCAAGAGTAAATCACGGCTTTACCCATTATTACCACAGCAAGTTTTTAGTTAATGAGAGAAAACATTAATTCGCCTTCACTAGCGAGTTGACTGTTCACCTCAGCACGGGCTTGTACTTTAGCGAAACGACGTTGTTTAATGAACAACAGTTCCACGGTCATCACTAGCTGGTCTCCTGGTAATACTTGCCGACGAAAGCGCACCTTATCAATACCGGCAAAAACAAATAGTTTATTTTCAAACCCCGGTTGTTGTTTGAGAATAATACCCCCTACCTGTGCCATAGCCTCAACAATTAGCACTCCTGGCATCAGTGGTTGTTCCGGGAAATGTCCTTGAAACTGGGGTTCGTTGACGCTGACATTTTTAATGCCTACGGCCAGTTTTCCTGGCACATAGTCAATTATTTTATCCACCAATAAAAAGGGGTAACGGTGGGGCAGGAGTTTTTGAATTTCTACAGATGAAAATGTGGTTTTAATTTCGGCGTTCTGTTCTGCGGTAGATGTGGTTACGCTACTATCGGGACTATTCACTTCAGTGACGATGGCCATTAGGGGTATGTTGATTTTTAATTAATGAAATAAGTAGGCAGGAGTTCAAACCTGTAACAAATTGAAATTTTAGACTTTACTCACTTGCAGTTGTAAAATTTTCCGAGCCAGTTGAATGTGTAAATTATGGCTGGCTTTATATGCTAAAAAGTGAGCTTGGGGAAAAGTTCCCAATAAACTCAAATCTCCTACTAAATCTAATATTTTATGACGAACTGGTTCATTTTCAAATCTTAGTGGTGGATTTAGCCAACCTCCATACCCACAAACTAGAGCATTGTTTAAGCTACCACCTTTAATTAAACCTGTTTTTTGTAAGTGTTCAATTTGCTGTAGTAACCCAAAAGTGCGAGCAGGGGCAATTTCTTCAGCAAAATTGGCACTCAATGACCAACTGTGCCATTGGTTACCAATGGCGGATACTGAAAAATCAATTTCGTAGCTAAAACGGGTTTTTGATGCTGGAAGGGCGCAAACAAAAGCATCATTGTCATGGATCCATATTGGCTCTTTCACCACCAAAGCAACTGGGTTGCTAATTGCTTGTGATACCAAGCCCACTTGAGCAATACTGTGTGTCCAAACCTGGGCAGAACCATCTAATAGTGGTACTTCTGAGCCATCAATTTCAATTCTGGCATTATCGACACCCATGCCCCCAAGGGCCGCCAATAAATGCTCCACTGTGCGAATACAAACCTCACCCCTACCCAATTGAGTTGAAAGAACAGTTTGATTTACTGCTGCAACTTGGGCGGGAATGATGGGTAAATCCGGCAAATCCACTCTAACAAAGTAGCGACCACTACCAGCTTCAGCGGGTAAGATGCGTACATGGGTACTCACACCATTATGCAGTCCTACTCCAGATTGGCTGATTTCTGCCGCTATGGTGTGCTGTTGCATGAGGTAAAAGTTAGTATATTTTGATTTGTATGATTCATAGGACTGCAAAATGCAACTGCCAGCCCCCAATGGAAATAGTATTGAGGAAAACGTAACAATTAGCAAGGGCTTAATGCCCCTTCACAGAGGTGGGTTTTTTACAGAGAGATTTATAACAGGGCTAGACTTGGCAGACAAGGAAGGAAAGTGGACAGGGAAGAAGAAGCAAGAAAAATTAAAACCCATATTAAATGATTGTGAATTAGAAGCGGCAGAAACCCAAGTCGGACTGAAATTGGCAATGAAATGTGAGCTATCACCTAACGCATCTGTCTTTACCGGAAGTGACAGGTTTGGCAACTTGGAGTTTTGGAATGGTAATGACAGGCTCAAATCAAAAATAATTACCAAAAACCATTACCAAAAACAATTAAAGAGACGCTTCTTGAAACGTCTCTACTTTTTTGTACATTCTTGTCAAAGATGACCAATGAGGACTTAGAACCTTTCCCCAATGCCAAAATTGATGCGACTATCACCATCATTGTTAATGCCATAGTCAATACGAATGGGCCCTAATGGCGATTGGACACGCACACCCAAGCCATAGCCGTAGCCACTACCGTTTTTGTTGAGTACGTCGGCGGCTTTAGTTGTAGTTCCTAAATCACTACCGACATCAAAAAACATTGCCCCACTGACTACTGAGAACACAGGGAAGCGATATTCAACAGATGCTTGTAGGTAACTACGTCCACTGGTTAAAGCTCCTTCTTCGTAACCCCGAACCGAGTTGCTACCACCAAGGGTAAAAGCTTCATAGGGAGGTAGGTCACCTAGAACTGTACCGCCTTGCAGGTTGAATGCCAGAGTTTGTGCCCCCGGAGCAAAATTAGTAAACTTAACTGGTATGTATTGACTATAACTACCGCGTAATCGAGTCAGGAAAATATTACCTAGTCCTAAAGGTACAGATTGGTCAACCCCAAAACGCAAAAAAGAACCCGTAGTTGTTTGCAAAGGGTTATTACGGAGGTCCCGCTGGGCCCCTAGTTGTAATAACATTAAATCATCTTCACCTTCCCCTGAGAAGGTGAGTGGCACTTGTTCTCCGGGGGATCCATTTTGGAACACGGCTCCTTGTGGTGTGAGATTACCATCGGCATCACGGGCAGAAACTCGCTGATATTGTAATCCTGCTGAAGCAGTCCATTGCGATCTTTCATAGGGATTAGGAGATAATGGACGGGTAAAAGTGACACCACCACCAAGGCGAAGAACACGGGGGCGATCGCCTTCCGGCTCTCCTGGTTGAAATGTCCTAATCTCATTATCCTGTCCATCAAAAACCAATGAGATGGAACTGCGGCGAAACAGATTAGTTGTATAAGAAGTTCTATAGGGGTCTCCTGCGATCCAGGGGTCTGTAAACCGGAGGTCAAACAGCAGTTCCCGTTGTCCCAATTGTACTTCTGCTCCTAGGTTTTGATTTCTTCCCCCCAGGTTTTGTTGCTGATAACTCACAGTACCAAATAGTCCACTGGCAGAACTGAACCCAGCTCCCGCCGCAATTGAACCAGTACTACGTTCGGTGACATTGACGATGACATCAACTTTTGTGGGGTCTGTACCGGGATCAAGGGATACATTGACATCTTCAAATAGCCCCAATGAAAATAACCTTTGTAAGTCTTTTTGTACTATGTTGCGGTTAAATACATCTTTTGGACTTAACTCTAATTCTCGCTGAATTATGTATTCCTGTGTTTGACCCTGAATTGGTTCTCCTTTCTCGTCTGTGTCCCGACCTTCGCGATCGCGAAACCGCACTTTAATATTTTCCACCACACCCTCGGCTACTTCCAGGGTAACAACCCCGGTTTGCGAGACTTGTGGTGAGCCGACGACGTTTGCTAGTACGTAACCTTTTTCTTGATATTTTTCGGTTAACTTTTTGATACCTTCTTGCAATTCCCGCAGGTTGAGGATTTGACCATATTGCTCACGAAAAACTTCATCCACAGTACTAGGAAGTAATACAGAAGGAACATCAGTTCCCGGATTAGCTTGTACTTCTACTTTCGTCAGGACTGGGTTGGGCTGGACGATAAAGTTCACCCGCACACCCAAAGGTGTATCCTCTGGTACTGCTTGAACGTTGGCGAAGAAGCCAGTGGCAAAGATGGCGTTGATATCTTGTTGCAATTGAGAGCGGGTTGTTATCCGACCTGGTTGAGTACGAATTACTCTGTAAACTTGATTTTCCAATTCCGGTGACAGTTGTCCTTGTTCAGGTTTGACAAGTACTTCTGATACCAACACCCGACGTTCATCGCCATTGGGTGTAGGGTTGGGAGTGTTGGGATTTTGTTGATTGGGGGTAGTTTCAGGTGTCGGTGAGGTACTCCCCTGGCCAAGGACTGGAGGTATTTCGGAAACCGAATTAAGCTTTTGAGTGAGGAAATTTGAGGCTGTCTCAGAGGTTTGGGCAATTGGCGGCGTTGTCAAGGTGGGGATTACCACCTTTGATGTTGTCTTCTCCCCTGATTGTCCTGGAAAAACTTTGACAAGGGATTGAACCTTTGTGGAGTTGGAATGAAATTCAAATTCCAAATTTTCACTTTCAGGTGTGAAAACCCCTGGAATCTGTTCTGAACTATTAATAGTTTGGGCATTGCCACTGAGGGAACCGCCTAGGGGTGCTGCAATTGCTACGGCCATTACCCATACAGGAGTTAAACGCATTTTATTTAAATTCCTCTTCACATCCACACACCATCACAAGGCAATTATGGTCTTTAGCAAAAGATATCAGGTCAAAATAAAGTTTTTACTATTGCCTATTTACTTAATCAGTTCAAAGACATCAGTGAAAATCAACTTTGTTTTGACAAATTTAAGTTTTACTTTCTACTGCTTGTAGCACTCGTTGTAAAACTTCTTGGTAAGCATTCTCTACATTCCCCAAGTCCCGACGGAAGCGGTCTTTATCCATAACCCGCTCTTGGGGGTCTGCTTCCGCTGTATTCCACAAACGGCAAGTATCAGGGCTAATTTCATCCGCCAAGATGATCTGCTGTTGTGAGTCCAAACCAAATTCTAGTTTAAAATCCACTAGGGTAATGCCACACTGCTGCCAAAAGCCACCCATAAACTCGTTGACCTGCAATGCAAGATGATGAATGGTATCTAGTTGTTCCGGTGTTGCTAGTTCTAGCAGAAATAAGCGATCGCGTGTTAACAGTGGATCTCCTAATTGGTCGTTTTTGTAATAAAACTCTACCAAAGGTTGTTTGAGAACTGTGCCCAACGGTAATCCTGTTTGCTGACACAGACTACCAGCCGCAATATTTCTGACAACTACTTCTAGTGGCAAAATCTTGACAGCCTTGACTCGCATTTGATGCGGTTGAGGCGTGTCAATATAGTGTGTTTTTATACCATGGGCTTCTAGCTGCTGAAATAGCTGGCTAGAAATGCTACAGTTAATTTTTCCTTTGTCGATAATACTGCCACGTTTCTGGGCATTAAAAGCAGTGGCATCGTCTTTGAAATCAGCCAACAAGACTTCTGGATCGTCTGTTGTATAAAGAATTTTAGCTTTGCCTTCGTAAGCTTTGGAATAAACAGACATGATACTCAAGTTTTCGGCAGTGGGCTATTTTCGCCGTTTCAGGCCTAACTATTTTATCTTTAGTTATTGAATATCCGCCATTGGCAGTGAGTTGGCTATGGTTTCTTGGCTGATATCCAGTACGTATCAAAGGATGAGGGCAGAGGCTAGGGAGCGATGATCTAACAAAATCGTGTTGCTCCCTAGTTAAGTTAGCTAAATTTTCTGAGTTGCCATTTGTTCAGAGGAAACCCAAGCACAATGGAAACCAAAGGGTACACGTTGAGGAAGAATAACCCGGGCTACAGGTTCGGATGTGATGTTTTGGGCATTTAAAATTAGTAATTCTGACTGATTGGCAATAGTATCGTGAATGTAAGTGATTACCCAACCATCATCTTCAACAGTTGCTCCAGGACGAGGAACAAACACACATTCACCGCCAAAACGACCACGCCCAAAGAAACAGCTTTCAGTAGTGCCTTTTTCTAAATCATATTTTTTGACCCCATCAAGCAAGGGTTTGGGACTGGCGTAAACTGCCCCTTGTCCAGCGTAGATGTAACGCATTTTGCGCCCAACGAACTGATCATTAATTCGGGGGAATTCTGTAACTTGATTGTCAAGCAATTGTTCCGTGATAGCTCCTGTTTTCAGATTAATGCGCCAGCGACACATTTTCGCAATTTCGTTCTCAGAACTGTTACCGCTGTCACTATCATCGGGAATTAAGAGATTAGTTGAAGGCATCCGCAAACCTAACAGAACTATCTCCTCTCCTTCTTCGTAAGCATTGACAGTATGATAAACCATGCAAGTTGCCACTTCAAACCAGCGTAGAGTGCTGTTATTCCCATGACGTAGCATAATGCCAATACGACTTTTACGTGTGGCATCAAATGCTAGGGGAATTCCACCTTTGATCATTTGTCCCGGCTTGAAGGTGAGGGGCATATCCAAGAAAATTGAGTAATTTTCCGTAATAGCAAAATCATGCATCATTACAGGCGCAGGTAACTCAATGGGGACAATGCGAGTAATTTCCCCTTCTGCTGTGACTACCCCATAGGATAGGTAAGGTGGAGCAATGGGAGAAAAGCCGAAAAACATCATTTCTCCGGTGACAGCATCTATTTTGGGATGAGCTGTAAAAGCACAAGTGAGTTGATTGTTAAAGGTGTAGGCGCCAACGGTTTCTAGGTCTGGGACTCGAACATGATGGGGTACTCCCGCCTCACACAAGACTAAAAGTTTCCCACTATGCCAAATTACAGATGTGTTGGCAGGATTTTTAATCATGATGTCGTAAGGCGAGTCAAACCGAGGTAGGTTGAGTAAACCTGGCCAAATTGCTTTGCCTTGTTGTTTTTCAATTTTTAGGGTTTCCGTCTCAACGTAGCGGTTAAGGTAGCTAGCTTGACCATTTTTGATGTTTACTCCATGTAACATACCATCACCATCAAACCAGTGATATAGTCCAATCGGTGGGAAGAGAGGATTGGGGGAAATGCGTAAAAACATTCCCGATAATTCTTGGGGAATTTGGCCAATGACGGGCAAATCATCAGCGGTAATTTCTTCTTTAACCGGGGCAAAGTTCTCTTGTAAAAACAACCTATTTAAGGTTTTTTGAATCTCCTTGATTTCCGGAGGTTCAATTTTATCAATCAGCTGACTCATCACACGGTAAGGTGTATCTGAATAGGCACCTTTTTTTTGTACTGCATCGCTAGTTGGGATTTTCGGTGTAGCTAATTTCGCTAGAAATTGCGGATCGAGAAAAGCACTTAGTAGGCGTTGTCTAAGGGCTAGTTGGCGATTTTCTCTTTTGGGTATGCTGACTAAAAGTTCTGTTTCGATACCTTCTAATACTGAATCGAGGGCAATTAATGTTTCCAGTAATTGACATAGTTCATCATAATCTTCATCACTGGGATTAGTTCCTAAGTATGCTTGTAAGCAGCTGTAAGCTTCCTGACACTGGACTGGTTCACCTGCTAATAAAGGTTTGATTTCTGAATTTTCTGCTAGTCCTTTTTGATGGGCTAGTTGCTGCAAATATAGTAGTTCTCCTGGTTCGAGGACTCCATCTAACCAGGCAACACCAAAGAGCACTTTTAACAATTGTTTATCATCTTTGATTTGAGCAACAAAAGCTGATTTGGGAATCCCTATGTCAAAATTTTCGTGGCGCTTGGCTCGACGACGGATGTTTTTTTCGCCGTTATATAAGGTATTGACACCATCGCCTGTTTTGATGATGATATATAAATCGGGTTCGCCTTCAAGAATGCCTTTAAAGTCTTTTTCGGTGTAATTTATTTCAAATTTGCCTTCGCTATTTGTGATTGTTTTCCCTAAATTATCATCCTTGAACATATCCTTATCAAAAGCTTGAACGATAAGATTAGGGATACCTAAACCGGTCTCAGAGTCGTAAACTTTCCCCGTAACTTTATATGACATTAGAAATCTCTCCTTAAGAACGACAACCACTCTATGGGTAAATAAGGTTACAGTATATATATATACTATAATTTCTAATGTAGGAGAGGCAGAAACCATGGCATAGACTACCCACTGAAAATGGTCGCTTAGTGGAAAAGGTTATGTTAATATACTGCAACGTCTGCTATTCTTTATGCTTTAAGTTCTCTACAATCTCTGGTAGCCATTGATCCGAGACCTGGGAAAAGGGAAATATAGGGTGAAAAACCTTGTCCTATATACCTTTGAGCTTATTTAACTCTCCCGGTGTCACCAACAAGAAGACAAAAAAATAGAATTTATGTTGCATATGGAATTTGGAGAATCTATTTCTGGGAAATACCTCGAAGAGTAACAATATTTAAATAATATGGAGAAAAAGTAATGAACAAAGATGATTTTCTCTATCCTCGTGGACGCTACTATGGTCATGTAAAGCCTGAAAACTTGGTTTTTAATGCCAATTTGCAGGAATTTGCTCAACGTATCAGTTACATCTGTAATTTAGAAACAGGTGGTAAATTAACCCCAGATGAAGCTTACGAAGAAATCAAAGCTTTGTGGCAACAGTTGAAAAGAACAAAACAACAACTGCAAATTGGCGACAATCCCTTTGAAGATAATGATAAGGACAGTAAGAGTTGAGACAGAACAATTAGCAGGGTTATTTCATAACTATGACTACTCATACACCATTTCCACACTTTGGAGTGGTGTTTTTTGGTGGTTCAATATGTCATGAAAATAACAGCTTTTGATAATAATTTTGGAGCTGAGAAGTGGCGGCTGACCATCCCCACTTTTCTGCTTCCCTACGGGCATTTTGACGGATAACTTCTCGTTCTTGTTTGTGTTCTAGCAAACTGACAGTAGCATTAATGGCATCTTGAATATCTGCTGTTGGTTCAAAAAGACAGCCATTTACACCGTCTGTGACAATATCAGGAATTCCCCCAGAACGGGCTGCTACCACTGGACATCCAGATGCCATTGCTTCTAGCAAAACTAAGCCTAGTGTTTCTGTACGAGAAGGAAAAATAAAGGCATCAGCACTAGCAAAGGCAGAACCTAATTCTTTCCCAGTCAGATAGCCAACAAAATGGGTGGGAGTGCCTGCAAAATGTTTCTCTAGTTCTTGACGGTGGGGTCCATCACCTACCAATGCCAACCGGGCACCGGGAATGGCTTGTAATATAGGCTTAATACGCTCAATTTCCTTTTCGGCGGAAAGACGACCAACATACAACAGCAAGGGACTGTCTGGGTGATTTTGAGACAGCCGCGATCGCATCTCTAAACTAGCTAAATCAGGATGAAATAATTCTGTATCCACACCCCTTTGCCATAGATTTACCCGTTCAATACCGTGTCCTGTTAATTCTTCCATCATCACTGTGGAGGTGCAAAGATTCAAAGCTGCTTGATTATGAGCGCTTTTTAGCAATTCCCACAGAAAGCCTTCGAGCATTCCTAAACCGTAATGCTGGAGATATTGAGGTAAGTGGGTATGGTAGGAAGCTACCAGGGGGGTATTGAGCATCTTGCTATAAAAAATCCCAGCTAATCCTAAAACAGCTGGATTGACGACATGAATAATATCTGGTTGAAATTTTTCTAGAGCCTGTCCAATAGCAGGACGGGGTAAGGCCATTTTTAACTCTGGATACAATGGCAGAGGAAAGCCACTAACGCCGTAAACTTTGGCTCCTTTATGTTCAGTAATCCCACCATCAGGAGCAAACACTAGTACTTGGTCACCATTACGCTGAAGATGGTCAACAGTATGGCGCAGGCGCGTTACTATTCCGTCAATCTTGGGGAGAAAGGTTTCAGTGAATAGGGCAATTCTCATAAAAAAATATACAAGCAGATAATCCCAGATTTTTTGGCATTGCCTTCAATAGTCCGCAGACCACAGGTCTATGGTTAACTCAGGCCTGTGAGGTGAAAGTGGGCATCCTGCCCACAAAATACATAAAAATGGGGAGGATGCCCAGAAAATACATAGTTGATTAGTTGATGAACAGGAAAAATCAGCTGTTTATCATGTTTTGCTAAGACATGACAAACAGTTTTTAGTAGGCTTTAACTTAATTTCTGTGCCAAGAAACCTTGGGCAGAATTTGCTTGGTATCAACTCGTTTTCTATACTTGACAGCAAAGTTTAACAAAGAATCAAGCAAGGAATCAGAGAGATAGTGGGGCTGCAAACCTAAATCTAAGAGTTTAGTATTTTTAGCGTTGAAGTAATGTTCTTCTTTTTCAACTCTGGGGTTATCCAGATGATTGATTTCTACATTCAGTCCCAGAGCATTCCCAGCTTTTTTGACCATTAACGCTAGGTCACCAATGCTGAATAATTCAGTGAATTGGTTAAATACCCGGAATTCCCCCCCTTGGGCTGGGGTGGCGATCGCTAGTTCTATACATCGCACCGTGTCGCGAATATCCAAGAATCCACGAGTTTGTCCACCTTTACCGTAGACGGTAAGAGGGTGGTCGATGGCAGCTTGAATACAAAAACGATTTAGCGCTGTGCCAAACACCCCATCATAATCAAGGCGATTAATTAACATTTCGTCCATGCCGGTTTCTTCGGTGAGAACGCCATAAACTATCCCTTGATTCAAGTCTGTGGCCCGCAGTCCCCAAACACGGCAAGCAAAATGGATATTGTGACTATCATGTACTTTGCTCAGGTGGTACATTGAACCAGGCTGCTTTGGATAGGGTAGTGTATCCTTGCGACCGTTGTGTTCAATTGTGATGTACCCTTCCTCAATGTCAATGTTGGGTGTTCCATATTCACCCATTGTTCCCAGTTTGACCATGTGGCAATCTGGAAAATCTTCTCGCATGGCGTAGAGCAAATTTAATGTGCCGACTACGTTATTGACCTGAGTGAGAACGGCGTGTTCTCGGTCAATCATGGAAAAGGGTGCAGATCGTTGTTCACCAAAATGCACTAGGGCGTTAGGTTCAAATTGGTGTAAAACTTTCTTGAGGAATTCGTAATTAGTAATATCGCCAACGAATAGGTCGATAGATTTACCTGTCAAATCTTGCCAGCGCTGGAGGCGTTGCTGAATTGGTGCAATGGGAGTCAGAGTTTCGATCCCCAATTCATTATCCCAGTGCCGCCGCACCAAACTATCTAAAATTCCAACCTCATAACCTCGGTTGGAAAGGTAAAGTGCAGTTGCCCAACCGCAATAACCATCACCACCAATAACCAGGACTTTCATCTTTACCAGTTTTTACTCGCTGATAGCTAAATCTACCAGGTTTGTGTACCTTATTAACCATGATTCTTGTAAAAATCCATCACTCTGGGCTTTGTCGTGACCTTCTCATCTGCTCCTACCGCCGAATTTGGTACTGATGGGCAATGTAGTAGAACAAATGATAATAATCTGAAAATTGTTGGTTCTGGCTTCGTGCTTGCCAGTGATATTCCACTTGATCTTGAGTGAGGCTCAATTTCATTGAAGTTATTTGCTGGTCACTTTCCACCAGTAGCACTCCGGGTACACCTTGGGCTGTGTGAAAGTTGGGGTTGATTGTCGTTTTACTATTTTGTCTTATGGATTCAGGTAGCCGATTCCCAGCCCATGCCCGAATTTCCACAGAGTTATTTCTTGGTGATACCAATACAATCCCGTCATTATTTGCCGTTGATGGCAAAGGGTTCCAATTGCTGGGATATGGAAACTGAAAACCATAGCGGGAATTATTATAAGTGTTCCATGTCACGTGAGTAATGGAGAAGGTGGTTGTACTACAACTCCACAGACTCAATAACAGCACAGTGTTACTGCACAATCTTTGAATTTTAGTATAAATATTTTTTCTTAACCTACAGGTTTTTACTGTAGTAATAGACATGATTATATTTATTGTTAAAGTCATTTATTTTGCATAATTAAGATATATTTTGATTTTTATGAACAAATCGCTGTATTTTTATTACTGCCTAATTATACGGTAAATCATGAGCAAAGGTTTCAGAAGTAACTCAGTTTTTTCACTATTGCCCTCGCAAATCATTGATTAAATGTAAATAAATGTAACAAAAATACCGTCAAACCGTTTTAACGTCTTGACAACAGAGGAAGCAACGGATAACGTAATATACATACCCGGGTAAGGCCGTTAAAGAGTGATATGCAAACTAAGCAAAAGGTTACTTTGTATCTGTCGCCAGAAATTCATAAGAAACTGAAGATTCGTTCAGTTATTGATTCCGAACCGATGTCAAACCTTGCGGAACGTGCCCTAGTGTTCTACTTAGCTAATTCAGAACTAGTTGAGGAAGTTGAAGCTTCTGCTTGTGGAAGAACGCACCGCATTTACTCCTGTCCAGATTGTGAGAGTTCATTAGTATTACGTGATGGAGAACTGATTGCCATGAGCAGTCAACCAGGAGTGCTTACCGAGCATCTATCCATTGACGAAATGGAAAAAGATGAAACTCATCCCAAGGGTGAGGAAGAATTGGTTCCTTGCTAGGTAAGAATGGTGAATGAACAATTCACAATTCGGTTGCCGCAACCAAGAAACGATGTCTTTACTGTATAAGGTCTCAAGCAGGTCGATTGTATGAAAGAAGAGCTCAATATCTTAATTCAAGCTCAATATCCTCTGATCTACCTTGTGACCTCCGAGGAAGAACGGGCGGAACAGGCAATTTCCATAATCGCCCAATTATTAAAGCCCCAACGCCGCGTATACGTCTGGACAGTAACTCACGGCATCGTGGAATATGGTCAACCCCGGAACGTCACCCAACACAATACTGTTTCTCCCGAAGCTGCTATTGAGTGGATCATTCGGCAAAGGGAACCCGGTATATTTATTCTTAAAGATTTACATCCGTTTATTGATGCACCTGCAACAACAAGGTCGCTGCGTGATGCTATCGCTAGTTTCAAGGGAATGCAGAAAAACATCATCTTGATGTCACCCATGCAACAAGTTCCCATTGAACTTGAAAAAGAAGTTGTAGTCCTGGACTTCAAATTGCCAGATATGGCAGAGCTAAACAAAGTTTTAACTTACCATTTAGAGCAAAATCGAGGTAGACGGCTAACAACCGAGGCGCGAGAAAAGCTTCTCAGAGCGGCTTTGGGTTTAACAAAAGACGAATCTGAGAAGGTGTACCGTAAGGCACAGGTAACTAGAGGGCGCCTCACGGAAGAAGAAGTGGATATAGTTCTATCTGAGAAAAAGCAACTTATTCGGCGCAATGGTATTTTAGAATACATAGAAGAAGATGAAACCATTGATGCTGTAGGTGGGTTAGAAGAACTAAAAAGGTGGCTAAAACAGCGCTCTAACGCTTTTACGGAAAGAGCGCGAGAGTATGGTTTGCCCCAACCCAAGGGAATGCTAATTCTTGGTGTTCCTGGTTGCGGAAAGTCATTAATTGCCAAGACCACCTCCCGACTATGGGGTTTGCCATTATTACGCCTAGATATGGGGCGAGTATATGACGGCTCAATGGTGGGACGAAGTGAAGCGAATCTACGTAATGCCCTAAAAACAGCAGAATCTATCTCTCCAGCGATTCTGTTCATAGATGAATTAGATAAATCCTTTGCGGGTAGCTCAGGTTCATCTGATTCTGATGGTGGTACTTCAAGTAGAATCTTTGGTTCTTTCCTCACATGGATGCAAGATAAAAAATCTCCGGTGTTTGTTATGGCAACTGCTAACCGAGTGGAACGCTTGCCTGGAGAATTTTTAAGGAAAGGACGTTTTGACGAAATTTTCTTTGTGGATCTGCCCACAGCCGAAGAACGGCAGGATATTTTCAAAATCCACCTCACCAAGCGTCGTGAAGACATTTCCCGATTCGATCTTGAGCAATTAGCCAAGATGTCTGACGGCTTCTCTGGGGCAGAAATTGAACAAGCACTTGTGGCGGCAATGTATGAAGCCTTCGCCCAGGACCGCGAGTTTACACAATTAGATATTATTGCTGCACTGAAAGCAACTCTGCCGTTGTCTCGGACTATGCAAGAACAGGTGACAGCCCTTAGGGATTGGGCTAGACAACGGGCAAGACCCGCAGCAGCCTCCGTTGCTGAATATCAGCGCATGGAGTTTTAAAAGCTTTCCCCTGCTAACACCAGGGGCAAAGGCTAGCCCAAAAAGCTAGCAGTTACGAGAAAAAGCCGCATTCCGCTCACAGCGGCTTCCGCAAAAAACCGTTGTCTTTTTTCTCACTCTTCTCACTGGAGGAAAACCAAATGTCTCATTTTAGCACACTGCGTACCAAAATCACTGATGCTGAAATCCTCAAGTCTTCTTTGCGCGACCTTGGTATTACCGTGAAGACTGAAGCTGATGTTCGTGGTTATAATGGTCAGCGCGTTCGTTCCGACATCGTAGCTGTTTTGGAAGGTGAATATGATTTAGGTTGGTCTCGCAATAGCGATGGTTCCTTTGACCTAATTGCTGACCTGTGGGGCGTTGCTAAGAAGCATAACCAAACCGAGTTGATCAACTCCATCAACCAAAAGTACGCTGTTAACAAAACTTTGTCTGAAGTAAAACAGCGCGGCCTGCAAAACGCCAACGTCAAGTTGGTATTGCAATAAACATTTCCCAACGCGTTCCCAAAACTGAACGGGTTAACCACATTATGAGCGGTTAGCCCGCTTTTTTATTGTGGCAGTACGCTGGGAAATTTGTCCATTACTCAAACAGTATCAAAATTTATGAAAATGTTCACGATTGGACACTCCAATCATTCAATTGCAAATTTTATTGCACTTTTGCAGCAACATGGAATTACTGCTGTAGCAGATGTTCGTTCTAGCCCTTATAGCCGCAGATGGCCACATTTCAATCAATCTACTTTTAAAAAAGCACTCCAAACTGTAGGTATTGCATATGTTAACCTTGGCGACAATTTAGGCGCTCGTCCTGATGATCGAACCTGCTATGTAGATGGTATGGCTCGTTATGATTTAATTAGTGCGACAAAAGGTTTTGCAACCGGGTTAAATCGTCTCATCCAAGGTGCTAAAAAATATCAAATTACTTTAATGTGTGCTGAACAAGACCCTATTGTTTGCCATAGAGCTATTTTAGTTTGTCCACATTTGCAAGAAACTGATTTAGAAATTAACCATATTCATAAAAATGGTGATTTGGAATCACATGAATGTTTAGAAAATAGACTTTTAAAGCAGCACAATTTATATAAATTTTTGCCGGATGATCAGAATCATGTCAAACAGCTTTCTCTTTTTGATATCAGACCCACAGATACTGTAGAAAAACATCTTTCCCGTCAGGAATTGCTGCAAAAAGCATATCATTTACAAGGTGAAAAAATAGCCTATGTAGAACAGAAATATTCTGATACAGAAGATTCTCATGAGCAAGCAAGTTAATCTATTTACTATTGGCTTTACCCAAAAAAAAGCTGAGTTATTTTTTGAAACACTTATCAAAGCGGGTGTGAAGCGAGTTATTGATACTCGTTTGAATAATGTTTCCCAATTAGCAGGCTTTACCAAAAAGAATGACTTGGAGTACTTTCTGGGGAAAATAGCAGAAATTGAATATATTCATATCCTAGATTTAGCTCCAACTAAAGATATTCTGGAGGAATATAAAAAAAATAAAATTAACTGGACAACATATGAAAAAAGGTTCAATGAACTGCTCACAAAGAGAGAGATTGAGAAGAAGGTTAATTTAGACCTTATAGATAAGGCTTGTCTATTGTGTAGTGAAGCAAAACCTCATAATTGCCATCGCAGGTTAGTTGCTGAGTACTTACAAAGTAAGTTAGACAGAGAAATCAAAATTCATCACCTTTAAACGTAATCTTGAAAAGGGTGCTAATTAGGGGTTCAGAATGCTTGTTTTTGAAATTATCTGCCTCGCTAAATCTACTAAACATGGTGGAATTTGTATTGCTGGTTTAAAAACCGATGGTTCAGGGTGGCTACGTCCTGTTTCTAACGAAGAAGATGGTACCTTATATCCAGAACATTACACTTTCAGGGATGACAGAGAACCTGAACTTTTTGACATTATCAGAATTCCATGTATTAAACCCGCTCCTCAATGTCATCAACCTGAAAATTGGTTAATAGATTCTACTAAATTATGGCAAGTATTAGGAAGTTTAACTTTAAGTCAAGCTCAAAGGTTGCTAAAACAAGAAATTAAAAGACATTCTTGTTATCCAGAACTGTTGGGTAGTTCAGATAAAAAAATTTGTTATGAAAATTTAGAAAAATCACCTGCTCAGTCTTCACTAGCACTGATAAAACCAGAAAAAATTGAGTGGCAAGTTAAAAAAAAGTTCTATGAAAAGAAATTCAGATGTCGTTTCTGTTTATCTGGAACTTTTTATGATTTACCGATTACTGATCCTATGTGGACAGATAAACTTGATTATTTTGAAGAGGGAACATATTCTTCTCAAGCAGTTATACAAGAATTACACTTGGATAACTTTGAGCCGGATCAATTCAGACTTACTATCAGCCTGGGAGAACCTTTCATATCTTCTGGTCAAGAAAAAAGGTTTTGCTACAAGTTAGTTGCAGCAGTCATCAACGTAGCAGATGTAAAGCACCGTTTAAAATGGCGATAATTTACCTTGTAAAGTCAACATAAATATTGATAAATTGGGGTAAAATTGGGCTAAACAGCAGTTAATACCTTCTGATGAATCCCTACGCTATTTTTAATCACACCAAACGTCAGCGTGTTAGTGATGGCATGACGCGATCGCTTTTAGAAAATTGCGAGACTGCCTCACATATCCTTGTTTTAGTCTGGCCGCAACTTGGGGATTTTGATAGTCTAGAATATGCGTGGTGGTTACAGCGAGCAGCTGAACAGTTGACAGATAAAAAACTCGCTATTCGTGCAGTGGGAATTGGTAACTTAAGCTCTGGAAAAAAATTCTGTGAGTATACAGGATTTCCGCCTGAAAATTTATTTGTTGAACCGAATGCAGAATTACATTGTCAACTCAATCTTTATTCTGGTCTGAATGTGTCTCTACCTGGACTTTCTCGGTGTCAAAAAGCTTGGCTAAATCTGCTATTGATGTGTGCTGGGATTGGAAGTCCGGGAACCCTGGCGGAAGTTTTTCGAGGATACAAGGGAGATCGCCAAGCCCCTCAACTGATGAGGGATGATGAAATTATTCAAGCTGCTCCTCTACCTGCTTTTCAAGGCTCGTTTTTCCAATTAGCAGGGGGGAGTGGTTTTCAACGTCCTTTTGAATTAGCTACTCTACGCCTACGTAATATGATGGAAGTGCTGAAAAATTGGCACATTTATGTACCTGATGCTACCTATTTAACTCAGCGCGGTGGAACTTTTCTGTTTGACACAAAAGGCCAGTTAGTTTACGAGCATCGAGACCGAGGAATTCTGGGCTTTGCTGCTAATATGAGCCAACCACTATCATTTTTATCTTTGATTGAAAGAGATATTTGTGCCCAATAGTTGACACTCCCCTGCTTTTAGACAAGGATATTGTACATTCACCGTCAAAACATAAACATAAAAAATAAAAATTTAAGGGTGGTTAGAAGACCACCCTATTTCCCCTCATATTTAAAATTTACTTGCAACACCCTTATTGGGTATGATATTTACTCTGAGATATTAACTAAAGTATCAACTTGAGATGAAGCTAACGTTGGTGCTGTGAAAACACGTGAGTACAAACTTGTTGGTTGCTGACGTGCTACAACTGGTAGAACTTGACGTGCATGGACAGCTAGATCAACCGTCTTCACATCATAAGTTTGCGTAATCAATTTGGGATAAAAACCAATAGCGATAATGGGAAGTATTAAACAAGCAGTGATAAACAATTCCCGGGGTTTGATGTCATCAATTACAGCATCTAAATGTAATTCTTGGCTTTGCTGACCGTAGAACACTTGACGCAGCATTGACAGTAAGTAAATTGGAGTTAAAATCACGCCAACTGCTGACAAGAGAATAACAACAACTTTGAAGCTGGAACTGTAAACATCACTGGAGGCGATACCGAGGAATACCATCAACTCACCCACAAAGCCACTCATTCCTGGTAAAGCTAGAGAAGCCATTGAACCAATAGTGAATAATGCGAAGGTTCTGGGCATTACCTTGGCCATACCGCCCATTTTATCCATCATTAAGGTGTGGGTACGTTCGTAAGTTACACCAGATAAGAAGAACAAGCTAGCGGCGATTAAACCGTGAGAAACCATCTGTAGTACAGCACCGCTAACGCCGATTTCTGTATAGGAGGCAATACCGATTAATACAAATCCCATGTGGGCAATTGAGGAGTAAGCCAGGCGACGTTTGAGGTTAGTTTGGGCAAAAGCACAGCAAGCACCGTAGACAATGTTGACTACACCTAAAACTGCTAGGACTGGGGCAAAGGAAACGTGGGCATTAGCCAACATTTCGACGTTGATGCGGATGAGTGCATAACCACCCATTTTTAACAGCACACCAGCTAAAATCATAGAACCAGGTGCAGATGCTTCACCGTGGGCATCGGGTAACCAGGTGTGTAATGGGAAAATGGGTAACTTGACACCGAAGGCAATTAAGAAACCTGCATAAGTTAATAGTTCAAATGCTTTGGGGTATTGCTTCATTCCCAAAGTTGCCATGTCAAAGGTGACGGTATCTCCTGAGAATGCCATTGCGAACCCAGCTACCAGGATAAATATTGATGCTGCTGCTGTGTAAAGAATAAATTTAGTAGCTGCATAACGACGCTTTGGCCCTCCCCAGATGGAAATCAGTAGGTACACAGGTACTAGCTCGATTTCCCACATTAAGAAGAACAGTAGTAAATCCTGGGCTACAAATACACCAAGCTGGGCGCTGTACATCGCCAACATCAAGCCATAAAATAATCGCGGCTTGTTTGTAACTTTCCAAGCCGCGAAAATTGCGAGGGTGTTGATTATACCTGTTAACAGGACTAAGGGCATGGATAAGCCATCAACCCCGATAGACCAATTTAAACCTAACTGTGGAATCCAAGAATACTTTTCTACCAGTTGCAGTGTGGAGTTTTGGAAGTCGTAGCTATACCAAAAGGCATAAATCATCAAGGCAAAGTCCGCGATGGCAACTCCCAGAGCGTACCAACGAACAGTCTTTCCTTCTTTATCTGGGATTAAAGGTACCGCCAGGGCTGCCACCAACGGCAATAAGATTATGGCTGATAGCCAAGGAAATTCAATAGCATTCATTACTTTTGATAATCAATTCAACTTTTTGCTTATGTTTTTATTATATTAAGGAATTTGTAGTTTTGTAAATGTTATTTATCCCTAATATCTGCCTTTGGAGAAATTTATAGGAATAAATACTTACTCATTCCTGTGGAAACCATTTTAATTGTAAATTTTTGCAACGTCAACAAAAAATGGCATAAATAAAGTGGCTTTAGCCAGTGATTTCAATTATGATATTCATAGTCTTGGCTCAATGCAGACACTGTGAGACTTAAACAAAATTGGCAAAATTCCCCACCTAAAGGAGTTTTAGGTGGGGATGGTTTGTATTGGGGTTCACACAATCCGATTAACAATGGTCCAGACTTCCCCATCTGAGCGAACATGGGGAACTGAGATTGTCTTAAAGCCAGTAATAAAGGGCTTGTAGTAGACTTGCCAATACATGGGACTTAAATAATCAGCACAGGATTTGAGCAGACGGATTTCCATCGCTAGTTCTCCGGCGAGTTGATTAATGCGTTGGGCATGAAGTTGAGCTATTTTTCTGGCTGATTCTAACTCCTGCTCTGGGGTGGGTTGTGTTGATTGATTTTGCCAACGTTCTAACTCAGCTTGTTTTTGTCCTAGCTGTACTTCCAGGGCAGCCATCGCATCGTCTATACCTTTGATTTCCACGTATAATTGGGGATTTTCTCTGGCTTGGCGGCGATAAGCTTCAACCATTGCTGAAGGTGAATCACTGTTGTCAGAAAATACATTATTGGTGGTGAGCGTAGCGCGTTCTTGCTGGAGCGCCTGAATTTGTGCCTTCAGGTTACTGATTTCTGTATGAAGTTGGTTAGTCATTGCGGTTTATCCTTGGTAGCTTGCACCTTGGGTGTCCAGAGAAAGCGATCGCACAACTGCCATGATTCCTGCTGAGTGCCAAGCTGATAACATTGCCTCTTGTACAGCCTGGGAATATAACTGATCTACCAAAGCTAGTAGTGTGGGGCCTGCACCACTAATGACCATGCCATAAGCACCGGCTTTGACAGCGGCTGTATTCACAGCATCGTAACCAGGAATTAACTCTTGACGATATGGCTGATGCAATTTATCTTGCAAAGCTGCTTTTAACCATTGGCCATTGCCAGTTTGCAACCCGCGTAACAATAATCCCAGATGTGCTGTGTTAAAAATTGCATCTGCACGGCTCACTTGAGTGGGTAGAACTTGCCGGGCTTCACCAGTGGAAAGCTCAAAATCAGGAATAGCTACCACTGGTACAATTTCTCCACACCAGGGAATATCGCAAATTTCCCAACCATCGGTACTGGTAGCAGCCAAACGACATCCCCCCAATAGTGCTGGTACTACATTATCAGGATGTCCTTCCATGGCGATCGCTAATTCCATCACCTGCAACTGACTCAAAGGCGCCCCCGCCAGTTGATTAGCTGCAACTAACCCGCCAACAATGGCTGTAGCTGAACTACCCAAACCCCTAGCCAAGGGTACACCCAGCTGAATTTCTATTTTTACCGATGGCGGTGTTTCTCCTATATATTGATATAACTTTGCAAACCCTTGATACAAAAGATTACTCTCATCGGTTTGCACTCTTTGCGCTTCTGTACCTGTGACAGAAATGATTAATCCATCTTCTTCTAACCGAGTGAACTTGAACTGATTGTACAGCGTTAAAGCTGCACCGATGCAGTCAAAACCGGGGCCCAGGTTAGCAGTTGTGGCTGGAACGGTAACAGTGATGCTAGAAACAACAGACATCTGCAAATACTCACCAATCAATCCACCAGCATCTCACGTAAAGGGCTGATTTGCTCAATTGCTCAAAAGTATGCTTTACAAAGCTTAATAAATCAGCAATAGTTCACTAGCAGTTTAGAGGCTGAGTTAGAAGTAAGGGATCACTTCCGCAGTAACAAAATAGAAATCATTGGAATTAGGGGTGATTTGCGGTGGTAGTTAAGCTAGGAAATATACTTTTCTTCCTAAAAACCAACGTATAGGTGTGGATTTGGGTGTGAAAATTTTTGTCGCGATGAGTAACAAAGAGAAAGCTTTGAGGGCTAAGTAGTCAAAGGAGGTTCTAGGTCGGTGAGTATGTCAATTAAACTTGATATTAGCTAAATTTTCACATCATTGAAGTTGGAAAAGTTCTTGGCTATTGTAATGCTGGTAGAATTGAGCCAAATTGTGAGAAAGCATTGGTGAATTGTTGCTTAAGAATAGCATCCCACCTAAGGGGGACTTACTTAAATATTTACCACAGGAATAGTTAAGTTATTTTTTCTGTAAACTCTTTGCCAAAATGACTGAATTTGATCAATTGCGAATAGTATCCTGTTATGTATTCTTAGAACAAGAAATTAGAGTATAAGTCAAACAAGTACACACATCAGGCGACTGTCCATGTTCCGACAACCTGCTTTTGGCATCGCTTTAAGTACGCTTGTCATTACGAGTGGATTGATGAATGCTCCCATCACAGGTAAAACTTCTCAAGAACAAACCACTCGTAATCAACCGTTGTTAATTCCTTCTAGTCAGGCTGCAACATTAACTAATACATTTGAAACTAATGCCCTAGAAAAATTCGTTTTTGATGACATTAATCGATATCGAGTTTCTCATCAACTGCCAAAGTTGAACTTAAATGCACATATTACTCAACAGGCAAGAATTCATAGTGAAAATATGGCTAATGGTAAAGTTCCTTTTAGCCATGACGGATTTGAACAGCGAATCTCTGCTATTCCCCTTCGTTACAACAATGCGTCAGAAAATCTCGCGGTCAATCAGGGATACAGTAATCCTGCTAGTCAAGCTGTTATCGGTTGGTTGGAAAGTCCCGGACATTTAAAGAATATTCAAGGTGATTACGACCTCACGGGGATTGGTGTGGCTACTAATCAACAAGGGGAAGTTTACCTGACTCAAATTTTCCTTCGTACTAGATAGATTAATTGGCTGAATTTTTGCACAATATATAATGTGGTGTCTCATGGTATTTTTCTCTAAAAGACACTGCATTTATTATTGGGTGATTCATGACATTACAAGATTTTCAAGTAAGCGATGGCGACTTGAGGGATGCTGTTCTGGCTGAGTATTTAAAATGCGATGTCATCGCTGTGGATACGGAAACCATGGGATTGTTACCGCACCGCGATCGCTTGTGTTTGGTGCAGCTATGCAATCCCATGGGTGAAGTAACAGCAATTCCCATAGCTAAAGGGCAAAACGCAGCGCCAAATTTAAAAAAACTTTTGGAAGCGGTGAATGTGGTTAAAGTTTTTCACTTTGCTCGTTTCGATCTTGCTAGTTTGCGCCATAACCTAGGAATTCACGTTCAAAATGTTTTTTGTACCAAAATTGCTAGTAAGCTGGCTCGTACTTACACCAATCGTCACGGACTTAAAGATGTAGTGCTAGAGTTAGAACACATAGAATTGGATAAAAGCGCTCAAAGTTCTGATTGGGGTAACGCGGGTAATTTATCTGAGATGCAATTGAATTATGCTGCCAATGATGTTCGCTACCTAATCAGTGTACAGCAAAAGCTGATGGAAATGCTCAAACGAGAAGAGCGTTGGGAACTTGCTCAAGAATGCTTTCAAGTCTTACCGACTTTAGTGACGTTAGATTTGTTGCAATTTAAGGATTTGTTTGAACATTAATTGCACAGTCAATAGTTGCTAGCAACTATTGACTGAAAAACTACAGATTTTTGTTGACATTTTCCCAGTGTTTTGGTCGGGGAGATAGTACACCTGTCTGGGTTTTATATACCCTTTGACTAACTAACTCAGTGGCCAATTCTATGGCTGCTTTCATACTTGTAGCATCGGCAATTCCGTGACCGGCAATATCAAACGCTGTGCCATGATCAGGTGAAGTGCGTACGAAGGGTAAACCGATGGAAGTGTTAACTGCACGGTCAAAGGCCATCAATTTCACGGGAATTAAACCTTGATCGTGGTACAGTGCCAAATAGGCATCGGCGGGATTGTGAGCTGAGGAATTACCATACCAGGCTTGACCGGGGTTAACCCACATTGTATCTGGTGGGATTGGTCCATCAAGTTGGAAGTGAGGACGATTTATTCGTTCTTGTTCTAACCAGGGAATTAACCAATCTTGTTCTTCACTTCCTAGTTGTCCCTGTTCGCCACTGTGGGGATTTAAACCTGCGATGGCAATTCTGCCATTTTCTATGCCAAAGTCTTGTGCTAAACACTCCACCAGTAAATTTAATTTACTCGTTAATAACTGTGGTGTTAATGTATCGGCTACTTGACAAAGGGGAATATGTGTGGTGGCTAGTAAGGTGCGGAGTGTCCAACCGGTGTGAGGCGATCGCGCTACAAATAACATCCCGAAACGGTCAACAGCTGACTTTTCTGCTAGAAGTTCTGTTTGCCCGGGATAATTGTGACCTGCCAACTGCCAAGCAGATTTAGCGATGGGGGCTGTAACAATGGCATCAAATTCACCGGACAATGTGCAGGCGATGGCCTGTTCCATATAGGCAAAACTCGCTGCACCACTAGCTGCATTACCTGTACCTATAATAATGTTGTTGGCTGTTTCGCTGTTTAACGGCACATCTAGCACTTGTAAGTGCTCTGGATTGGCTAAATGTGTTGAATTGAGCTGTTCATAAACCCCTAGTAATAAGTCTCTACTACCTACCACTGTTAAGTGGCAATTGTTACTAATATTTTGGTCTGCCAAAGCTTTTAAAATTACTTCTGGCCCAATTCCGGCGGGATCTCCTAGTGTGAGGGCTAAACGTGGAGGATTTTTGTTACTCAAATTTACGGTATAATTTTGATTGATTTGATACATAAAATTCTGGAATAAAGCTGTAGTCAAGGGAGTGCCTTGACTGAAAATTAGAGATTGAGCATAAAACTGGTTTAGAATTATTTACACGGGTCTAATCCAAGATTAGCCTTTGTAGAGCTAGTTTACCTGAATCTGCATCAGGCAATTGGTAGACATAAAATTCAAATACCTGGAACGACAGCAGGCAACCAAATTGGTGGTGTCAGCTTGTGGACTAGATGTGGGGACACTTCTAGGTTGAGGGAACAAGAGAATGTGAGCAATTGTGAACATTTTCAGTCGGACTGGTGAAAATTAGACTGGAGTCATGAATCCAGTCTGATGAAACAAGGCAAAAAGACGAAATCTAAAGGTAAACCTTTAGAATCACTTCTAATTAACCATTCGCAAAGGAGAATCACACTAATGAGCGGCGAAATTCTAAATGCAGCGCTGTTGTCTTTCGGTTTAATTTTCGTGGGTTGGGCTTTAGGTGCTTTGTTGCTGAAAATTCAGGGTGCAGAGGAATAATCCTCTGAGGATGACAACTGGGAACTGGAACAGAGAGATATTGAATAAAGTTATCTTCTGTGGCGGTTCCCATAGTGGCGCAATTTTCCCTAGTTATTTTTCTCTGTATCAATTAAGTTTAATAAACTAATGTAAACTTTTGTTTACAGAGCTAATTCTGTTAAGATTCATTTCATAAAAGTTAAAAAATTTATTACTACCCTCATGACTTTATTGATCGTCGGTGCTACTGGCACCTTAGGAAGACAAGTGGCTCGTCGTGCTATCGATGAGGGGCACAAAGTACGTTGTCTTGTACGGAGTACGAAAAAGGCTGCGTTTCTGAAAGAATGGGGGGCTGAATTAGTTTGGGGGGATTTGTGTAACCCCGAAAGTCTGACGGTAGCGATGGAAGGTATCACAGCAGTCATTGATGCTGCCACATCTCGTGCTACAGATTCACTGACTATTAAACAGGTGGATTGGGATGGACAGATAGCATTAATTCAAGCGGCAAAAACTGCGGGTGTAGAACGTTTTATATTCTTTTCTATTCTCGGTGCTGATCAGTATCCACAAGTGCCTCTGATGGAAATTAAGCGGTGTACAGAAGTCTTTTTAGCTGAGTCTGGTATAAATTACACAATTTTACGCCTGGCTGGGTTTATGCAAGGCTTAATCGGTCAGTATGGTATTCCCATTTTAGAAAATCAGCCAGTTTGGGTAACTGGTACTTCTTCGCCGGTGGCTTATATGGATACTCAAGACATCGCTAAATTTGCTATTCGCAGTTTGAGTGTACCAGAAACAGAGAAAAAAGCTTTCCCGGTGGTGGGTACTCGGGCTTGGAGTGCAGAGGAAATTATCAGTTTGTGCGAGGGTTTGTCTGGAAAGGAAGCTAAAGTGACCCGTATGCCAATTAACTTCTTGCGTACTATACGTAGCGTCATCCGGTTTTTTCAGTGGGGGTGGAACGTTGCAGACAGACTGGAGTTTACAGAGGTTTTAGCCAGTGGTAAACCGTTAAATGCTCCCATGGATGAGGTGTACCAAGTGTTTGGGTTAGACAAAGGAGAAACTACAACCCTGGAAAGCTACCTGCAAGAGTATTTCAGTCGCATTATGAAGAAGCTGAAAGAGCTGGACTACGAGAAAAATAAATCTAAAAAGAAAAAAGAAAAACCCAAAAAAACTCCGTTTAAACAATCTTCCAAAGTAAACAGTCAATAAAATTCTTGGTCATTAGTCATGGGTGATCAAAGTTTCCAGCCGTTGAGGAAATGGGGTTGAGTCCAAATTTTTTGCAGACTAATGACTACATTGTCCAAAATATGTCACGATGACATAAGTAGTAAGCATTGCCAAAACTTGGATATTTGAGTGTGCCGAAAGCAGGCATTATCTACAATGACGTTAAGCCGATAGCGGCTCGTATCGCTATCGAACTGCAAGACAAGCTAACCGCAGCCGGTTGGAATGTAATTGTCACCACAAGTATCGGTGGCATATTGGGCTACTCTAACCCAGAAAGTCCTGTATGTCACACCCCAATAGAAGGATTGACTCCCCCCGGTTTTGACTCGGAAATGCAGTTTGCTGTAGTGTTGGGGGGAGACGGCACTGTTTTAGCAGCGTCTCGTCAAGTTGCTCCCACTGGTATTCCACTGTTAGCGGTGAACACTGGTCACATGGGATTTTTGACTGAAACTTATATCAATCAACTGCCTCAAGCAATAGAACAGGTGATGGCGGGTGGGTATGAAATTGAAGAAAAAGCCATGCTCACGGTGAAGGTGTTTCGTGGAGAAACAGTGCTTTGGGAAGCTCTGTGCTTAAACGAAATGGTTTTGCATCGGGAACCATTGACCTCAATGTGCCATTTTGAAATTGCCGTGGGGCGACATGCACCAGTAGATATTGCCGCAGATGGTGTAATAGTTTCTACTCCCACAGGTTCAACGGCTTATTCGTTGAGTGCAGGTGGGCCAGTCATAAGTCCCGGTGTCCCTGTGTTGCAGTTAGTACCCATTTGCCCTCACTCCTTAGCTTCACGGGCATTAGTGTTTCCAGATACAGAAACAGTGAATATTTACCCTGTGAATATTCCTCGGTTGGTAATGGTGGTAGACGGTAATGGGGGATGTTATGTCTTCCCAGAAAATCGGGTAAATTTAGAGCGATCGCAGTACAGTGCACGATTCATTCGCCTGCAACCACCGGAATTTTTCCGCATCTTGCGAGAAAAGCTTGGTTGGGGTCTACCACATATCGCCAAACCAACATCAGTAGAGTTACCCTAGTCAATGTCAAGATGGCTTTTAGTGCAAATTAATCGGGCTGAAGAATGCTAGTTGAGCAAGTAGTTCTGATTAGGGGACTTGCAGCCGTCGAGCAGACGGTGAAGATGCTTGCTGTTAGCAAAGCGGCGCCTTAGCGCGGGTAAATTCATTGGAATCCCTTTGAAGCAAGAATCCCCCGGCTTCTAGTTGTGGGGAGTGTCAAAACAATGAAATGACTAAATCACCCATCCCAGATTCCCAATTCAATTATGATGACAATAGCTCACAGTCCCTGTATTTTGGTGATTGAAACTGATGAGAGTCTAGCCAATCAACTTTCCTTTGATTTACGAGAAGCGGGTTATGAGGCGATTTTAGCTCATAATGCAGCTAGCGGTTTACAACACTGCCGCGATGACCAACCTGATTTAATTGTTGTAGACCGGATGCTCTCAGGAGAGTCAGGATTGTCGTTGTGTAAAAGTCTCAGAAATGCTGGAACCTGTGCCCCTGTTTTGGTACTGATGGCCAGAGATACGGTAGATGACCGGGTGGCTTGTTTAGAAGCTGGGGCTGATGATTACGTCCTCAAGCCTTATCGCCCAGAAGATTTTTTAAGGTTGATTCGCCTTTATTTAAAACCAGATGTTGAGACCACAGAACAGTTGCGTTTTGGAGATCTGATTTTAGATGTAGCAAGTCGTCGCGCTATACATAACGGACGGTCAATTGAGTTGACAATGAAAGAATTTGAACTGTTAAAGTATTTAATGGAACACCCTCGTGAAGTATTGACCCGGGAACAAATTTTAGAGAACGTCTGGGGTTATGACTTTATGGGTGAGTCCAATGTCATAGAAGTTTATATTCGTTATTTAAGGCTGAAAATTGAAGATGAAACTCACAAGCGTCTGATTCAAACGGTGCGAGGCGTAGGATATGTGCTGCGGGAGTCTTAGTATTAAAATTAGCGTAAATTAGCCAAAAAAAATTAGCAATTGAGTATGACAGAAGCAAAAAACGTACTAGGAACAAAGCTAGAAAGTTGTTGCACATCTCCCATGACTGGCTATTACCGGGATGGGTTTTGTAATACAGGTGGTCAGGATTTTGGTATGCACGTTGTTTGTGCCCAAGTAACAACAGAGTTTTTAGAGTTTACTAAATTGCAGGGTAATGACCTCAGTACGCCTGTTCCCCAATTTAATTTTCCTGGGTTACGGCCTGGCGATCGCTGGTGTTTATGTGCGGCTCGTTGGCAAGAAGCTTTAGATGCTGGGGTAGCGCCACCAGTTGTCCTTGCAGCTACCCATGCTAGAGCGTTAGAAGTATGTTGTTTAAAGGATTTACAAGAATACGGTTTTTGACACTCCCCACAGCTAATGGTTCCTGATGGTGCAGAAAAATTTGCTTAGGTTTGCTTCTGATATGCAGGTTCAAGGTTGTTAATTGCTGGGCCATTAATTACCTTGCCCTTGGCATCAAAGCGGGAACCATGACAAGGACAATCCCAAGTTTCTTCTGAAGAATTCCAGGATACAATACATTTCAAGTGGGTACAAACTGCGGAATGCTCATGGAAATTACCGTTTTCGTCCCGGTAGGCAGCAATTTTAGTTAAACCACGCCGCACCACTGCACCTTTACCTGGTGAAATTTTGTCTACAGAATCAACTTCCCCCGGTGTGACCCAATCTAAATACTGAGCGGCAACATTAATATTTTCAGACACAAAATCACCTGTTGCGGCGGTTCTTGTCCGTGATGGGTCGTAAAGTTCAGCCCAGGTATTGTGACGGCCCAAAATCATATCATTCAAAAGTATACCGGCAATGGTGCCGTGGGTCATTCCCAAGCCGGTGTCACCAGTGGCGATGTAGATGTTGTCCTCATCCAAGGGGTTTTTGCCAATGTAGGCAATACCGTCATCAGCATTCATTACTTGACCGGACCAGCGAAATAAAATATCTTCCACCACCGGAAAACGTTCTCTTGTCCATGTCTCTAGTTTGCCATATCGGACATCAGCATCATCGGCTTGTCCGGTTTTGTGGTCTTCGCCGCCAACAATAAGGACATCATATTGTTCATCTATACTTTGGAGACGCAGGTAATGATAGGGGTCGAGGGTATCCCAGTAAAGGGCTTTGGTAATAAAACCGCGGGGTACTTTGGCACCAATGACAAATGTAATGTAAGCCGCCTGCTTAAAGTGTATGGTAGCTAAATTAGTAATTGGCGAATTGGTGGCTACAACCACAGCATTAGCTGTTACCACTTGACCATTGCTGGTTTCGACGCGGCCAGTTACACCACCTGCAATTTTTTCCACGTGAGTTCCCGTATAGATTCTTCCGCCCCGGCGTTGAATTGCTTCGGCTAATCCGGCTATGTATTTCAAGGGGTCAAATTGCCCTTGGTGGGGAAAACGCAGACACATTCCTGTGTCAAAGCCATCTATTGGTGCTTGTTTGACAAGTTCCACATCAGTGAGTCCGGCGCGATGTGCTGCTGCTAATTCTCGCTGCATCTCATCTAGAGATTCAAGGTCGGGAGGAAAAAGATAACCGTTAAGTCGCTCTAAGTCACAATTAATTTGTTCACGAGCGGCGATAGCTTGAATGGTATCAATTGCTTTTCTATGACTTTGTGCAATTTCCTTGGTACGCTTTTGTCCGTGGATATCTTCAAGTTCATAGTAGCGATGGTATAGGACGTTGGAAAGGTGTGCTGTTGTTCGGCAAGTTTGACCCCCAGCAATAGGTCCGTCATCTAGCACCACTACTGATTTACCTTCACAACTTAGCATATAAGCAGTGGACATCCCCGCCATACCAGCACCCACCACGCACACGTCAGTATGAATATTTTCTTCCAGCATCGGTTGGTGTGGTATTTCTGCTGTGGTCATCCAAATTGAAATTGTTTTCCCAGAGTGGTTTTGCATATTTTTGCGGATTTACTAATGTAAATTACTTGGTGGCAGTTGTTTTTCCCTTGAGAAAAAATTCCCTTAACAGGTTATTGAAATGATAATTTTATTAGAAATATTTTTTATGATTTTAAATTTCATTTAGATATGAATTATCTCCTAAAGGATAGATTTAAAAATCTACTTTTTTGCAGAAGAAAATATCTGTTAATTTTTATATTGAGTAGGATTAATTATTGTTTACAGTTTGTTATTATGTTGTTAACATAAGTCCAACAACAAGACTGTACAAGAGTATAATTTTAGATAACTTATTGCCTATATATACTAGGGCAGAAATGTTGACTGTTGACTGTCCGAGCTGTGCGTCGGTGATACAAAATTTGAGCAATTAATGACTGTATTCTTAATAGACAATAAACTTTGTATGGGTAAAATGCAAAAATTGTAAATTTTTATTCCAGGATTCAACACTTGTGATACTAGGGCTATATGTACTATAAAAAACATGGGTGAATCGGTAATATATCATTAATTAAATAATGTGAATAACACTGTAATACAGCACTTTCTGGTGCGGTGATATACAGTATTGGCGGGCAAGATGCCTACCCCACAAAAGTTTTATGATTATGATTTGTACTTCATAAGAACGAAATCTGCTGTATTATTTTATGTAATATGGGGATTTATCAAGGTAGTTTTTTAAATTCTGGAAATTCATTTCGTAAATGTTGCCTGAGGTGGCTTCAGAATCCTGTGTGATTCCATTCAGGGGAGAAGTCAATGCAGTGCTATACTATCTGGTTGTGCTAGGAGGGTATATGTCCTTTGTGCCATTACATATTCACAGTGACTACAGTTTGCTGGATGGAGCTAGTCAGCTACCAGAGTTGGTAGACAAGGCCATTGCTCTGGGGATGAAAGCTGTGGCTCTGACTGATCACGGTGTGATGTATGGTGCTGTGGAATTAATTAAAATCTGCCGCAGCAAGAATATCAAGCCAATTATTGGCAATGAAATGTATATTATTAACGGCGATATTGAAAAACAAGAACGCCGCCCTAAATATCATCAAGTGGTTTTAGCTAAAAATACCCAAGGTTATAAAAATTTAGTTAAACTGACGACAATTTCTCACCTCCAAGGAGTCCAAGGTAAAGGAATTTTTTCTCGTCCTTGTATTAATAAGGATTTACTCAAGCAATATCGTGAAGGTTTAATTGTCACTAGTGCTTGTTTGGGTGGAGAAATACCCCAAGCCATTTTGAGTGGTAGACCGGATGCAGCGCGTAAAGTTGCCAAGTGGTATAAAGAAGTATTTGGTGATGATTATTATTTAGAAATTCAAGACCACGGCTCCCAAGAAGACCGGATTGTTAATGTTCAAATTGTCAAAATTGCCCGAGAATTAGAAATTAAATTTATTGCCACTAACGATTCTCATTTTATATCTTGTTTTGATGTGGAAGCACATGATGCTTTGCTATGTATTCAAACTGGTCAGCTCATTAGTGAAGATAAACGGATGCGTTATAGTGGCACAGAATATCTCAAGTCTGCTGAAGAAATGAAGCAGCTATTTCGCGACCATTTGTCCGATGATGTGATTGCCGAAGCCATAGCCACCACGGAAGAGGTGGGGGATAAGGTGGGGGTTTACAGTATTATGGGTGATCCTCAAATTCCCACACCATCTATTCCCTCTGGTCACACTGCGGATACCTACGCTGAAGAAGTAGCTTGGCAAGGACTTTTAGAACGGTTACATCGCAAATCCCGTCATGAAGTTGATGCAGTGTATAAAGAGAGATTGGAATATGAACTAAAAATGTTGCAGAAAATGGGTTTTTCTACATATTTTTTAGTGGTGTGGGATTACATCAAATTTGCTAGAGATAATAATATTCCTGTGGGGCCGGGTCGTGGTTCTGCTGCTGGTTCTTTAGTAGCTTATGCTATGGGAATTACCAATATTGACCCAGTACATCATGGGTTACTATTTGAGCGATTCTTGAATCCAGAACGGAAGTCAATGCCTGATATTGATACAGATTTCTGCATTGAAAAGCGGGATAAAGTAATTGAATATGTCACACAAAAGTACGGTAAAGACAGAGTAGCACAAATTATTACTTTTAACCGCCTAACTTCTAAAGCAGTTTTAAAAGATGTGGCTAGGGTATTGAATATTCCCTATGGGGAAGCAGATAAAATGGCGAAATTAATTCCTGTAGTGCGGGGTAAACCAACTAAACTTAAGGTAATGATTTCTGATGAAACTCCAGCACCAGAATTTAAGGAAAAATATGATAATGACCAAAAAGTACGCCATTGGGTTGATATGGCTATGCGAATTGAAGGAACGAACAAAACTTTTGGTGTCCATGCAGCAGGTGTGGTTATTTCTGCTGAACCTTTAGATGAAATTGTACCCCTCCAGAGGAATAATGATGGCTCGGTGATTACCCAGTATTTTATGGAAGACCTGGAGTCAATGGGTTTGTTAAAGATGGATTTTTTGGGGTTACGCAATTTGACCCTGATTCAAAAAACAATTGATTTAATTGAACAAAACTCTGGGGTTCGCATTGACCCAGATGAAATTACAGGTCAGGAACGAAAAGCCCAAAAAATCTTAGCTAAAGGTGAATATAAAACTTTACCGAAAGATGTAAAAAAATCCTATGAATTGTTAGAAGCTGGGGACTTAGAAGGAATATTTCAATTAGAATCTTCGGGGATGCGTCAGATAGTGAGAGATTTAAAACCTTCTAATATAGAAGATATTTCTTCTATTTTGGCACTATACCGACCTGGGCCTTTGGATGCGGGACTCATTCCTAAGTTTATTAATCGTAAACATGGAAAAGAGACTATCGAATATGAAAGCCCTATTCTTGAACCTGTATTGAATGAAACCTATGGAATTATGGTTTATCAAGAGCAAATTATGAAAATTGCTCAAGATATGGCTGGGTATTCTCTGGGACAAGCTGATTTGCTGCGCCGGGCTATGGGTAAAAAGAAGGTTGCAGAAATGCAAAAGCAGCGAGAAAAGTTTGTGGATGGTGCGGCGAAGAATGGAGTCAAGAAACAAGTAGCAGAAGAATTATTCCAGCAAATGTTAAACTTTGCGGAATATTGTTTAAGTGCTGATACGGAGATTTTAACGGTGGAATATGGCTTTTTACCTATTGGGGAAATTGTTGGAAAAGCCATTGAGTGTCGGGTGTACAGCGTTGATGGTAATGGTAATATTTATACTCAACCCATTGCACAATGGCATAATCGGGGAGAACAAGAGGTGTTTGAATATACTTTAGAAGATGGTTCAATTATTCGAGCGACAAAGGACCATAAATTTATGACTACTGATGGGGAAATGTTACCTATTGATGAAATTTTTGCTCGCCAATTAGATTTAATGCAAGTTCAGGGTTTACATTGAGAGTTTATGATTTTTCGGACATTTGCTGGATAATGTTCATTGTTTCCACGCTGATTGTGCATACTCGCATTAACAAATCTATTACCTGTTGTTTATAATCGGCAAAGCGGTAGGTGTGAAAGTGTGCAGCAATGGTGGGGTCTTTGGGTTTTTTTTCTTTATATTGGTCTAAAATCCATTCTAAGGCGCAACGATTACCTAGTTTATATTCCCAAGCTAGGCTGGGTATGTTTTGTAGTGTGGTGATGTCGTCTATGATGATACTTCCCTTGGTTTTATCTGCTTTTAACTTGGCTTTGGGTGTGGTTTGGTTGTCCTTTAAAGGAATATCAACCCGACTGAGTTTGTAGGGTGAGACCGTTTCATAGTTGATATGTAAATCCATGAGTTGTTGTCCCCAGTTGACCCATTGGGGAAAGTTATCATATAAGGGTAAGCGGGGAAAGTCTCGCTTTAAGTTGAGTTGGTATTTTTGGCGGTAGGCTGGGTTATGTAATGCTGCGTAGGTGTAGTGGAAGATGTCTATTTTGGTAATTGTTGTGTTTTGGTAATGGGTTTGAATTTGTTTTAGTCCCCAGTCTGTGATGTTGTCTATGGGGTTTCCTTCTTTGTCGTAGCGGTAGAGGGGGAGACATTGTGTTTGTTCGAGAAAGTGATAATCACAAGGTTGCTGACATATAATTAACTGAAAGGGTTGTGATAGTGGTGGTCCAGAAAAGTAAATAACAACATTGCTTTTCTCAAAATTTTGACCGAATAAAGTACAGTGATTAGTAGTTAATATATCATTTAAAGTAAAATCATAGTAAAAGTGTTTTTGAATAAATGGTCTATATAAACAACAGTTAATTAGGATTTGCTGAAAATTAATGCTTTTGTATGATAAAAACTTTTTCTTTAAGTCTCTACTCCACTTAATTGTATAGTCAACAAAGTTATCTAAGTTAAGATTTTCTTGATCACGCGTTTGTTTATATCTTTTAAGTTCAGAGTTGTAAAAGTCAATGAAAAAATTAACTTTTTGAGATAAAGTATTTTGATCAAAATCATAAACCCAATCATCTCTGTTACTTTTAATGGGAGCATCCCAGTTTTTTAAGTGAGGGATAATGAGAGTAGTGGAATCTAGATAAAAGGTAGTAAAGATGACTCCCGAACAGGAAAAAGAACTGCAAGAACACATTCAGGCTATCGCTAAAATATTGTACGAAGATACG
>WGNO01000012.1 GCA_016124525.1 Nostoc sp. RI_552
GGGGATCATTAGTACGCCGAACCAACCGATGTAGATGCGGTTGCCGGTGCTGGTGATCCACTCGCAGAAGCGATCCCATACGTTGGCGCTTTGGCGCTGTTGTAAGGTTGTGGTCATTTGTTTATGATTGCTTTTGTTTTTACGAGGTAATAAGTAAACTTGCTTACCTGATTACTACATTAAAAAAAAAATTTTGATTTGTAAAGCAATTTTAATTAATTTTTACTGATGAAAATCATTTGTTTTTATAATGAATCGCATCTCAAGACACGATTCAATGAGGTTTTATCAACCAGGGGGCCACTCCATCTGTCGTCCTCCCAAGATATGCAAGTGTAAATGGTAGACGGTTTGACCGCCGTCAGCACCATTGTTGATGACAACACGATAACCGTTGTTTAATCCAGCTTCGGCGGCTACGCGTTGGACAGTTAATAAAAGATGTCCTAAAAGAGCTTGGTCTTGAGATTCGGCATCGGCTAATTTAACGATGGGTTTTTTGGGAATGACAAGGATATGAACTGGGGCTTGCGGGTTAACGTCTTTGAAGGCTAGGGTTAAGTCGTCTTCATAAACAATATTTGCCGGAATTTCCCGGCTAATAATTTTGCTGAAAATAGTGTCTGTAGTTTCCGTCATGGCGATTTACTGTATCATCTGCTAAAAATTTTAGGCCATCGCTTGGCGTTATATTTTCAGTTACAGCAGATTTCATCTAAGTAGGTACAAGGGCGGGATGCCGACCCGACAATAGGTTTATAATTCATCTCTGTGTTTTATCTAGGTAGAAACTGCTGTATTTCCCAAACAGGAGTAATTGAACTAAACCAGGGGGGCAGAAGTATGGTGTTGTTCTTTTAATTATGCTGTTGGCTTAACTAAATCCATCATGGAAATAGTTTCTGTGGTTTCACTCATGTCAAGTTACCCGCTCATCTGTTACAGGTTTTAAAGGTTTACTACACATAGAACAAATGCTGGCTAGAGTCTGGAGTGCATGTATTGTGGGCATCGATGCCGTCAAAGTAGGGGTAGAAGTCGATGTTTCAGGCGGTTTACCAGGAATTGTAGTTTTGGGGCTACCAGATTCGGCGGTTCAAGAATCTAAAGAGCGAGTCAAAGCAACGTTGAAGAACGCGGGTTTTGCTTTCCCCATGCGGAAAATTGTCATTAACCTCACTCCAGCTGACTTACGCAAGGAAGGACCAAGTTTCGATTTACCTATTAGTGTGGGAATTTTAGCTGCTTCTGAACAAGTTAGCCCGGATTTGCTGGGAGATTATCTTTTCTTAGGTGAGGTTTCTCTCGATGGTAGTTTACGTCCTGTGGCTGGGGTTCTACCTATTGCGGCGACAGCCAAAAAAATGGGAATTTCAGGTTTAGTGGTTCCTACTGATAACTCTCAAGAAGCTTCAGTAGTAAAGGGATTGTCTGTTTACGGCTGCAAACATCTAGCCGATGTGGTGGATTTATTGAATAATCCAGGGCGTTATGAACCCGTAGAGCCGGAGAATTTAGAGCAGTCACCAAAAACAGTTTATTCTCAAGCAGATTTAAAAGACGTTAAAGGACAGGCTCATGCTCGTCGTGCTTTGGAAATTGCCGCTGCTGGTGGTCACAATTTAATTTTTGTGGGGCCCCCCGGTAGTGGTAAAACGATGCTGGCCAGACGTTTACCGGGAATTCTACCACCTTTGGAGTTTGCAGAATCTTTAGAGGTAACTCGGATTCACTCGGTAGCTGGGTTATTGAAAAATCGCGGTTCTTTAGTACGAGATCGCCCGTTTCGCAGTCCTCATCATTCAGCATCAGGGCCTTCTCTGGTTGGGGGTGGTAGCTTTCCCCGTCCTGGGGAAATTTCTTTATCTCACCAAGGAATATTATTTTTGGATGAGTTAACAGAATTTAAGCGGGATGTTTTAGAATTTCTCCGCCAACCTTTAGAAGATGGCTATGTGACAATTTCCCGCACTAGACAATCTGTGGTTTTTCCGGCGCAGTTTACTTTAGTAGCCAGCACCAATCCCTGTCCTTGCGGTTACTATGGCGATACTGTTCAACCATGCACCTGTTCACCTAGACAACGAGAAAATTATTGGGCAAAATTATCGGGACCGCTCATGGATCGCATTGATTTGCAAGTTGCAGTTAATCGATTAAAACCAGAAGAAATTACCCAACAACCCACGGGTGAAACTTCTAGTTCAGTGTTAGTAAGAGTTAAAAAAGCACGCGGTCGCGCCATTGAACGTTTCCAAGGAGAGGCAAATCTGCGCTGCAATGCTCAAATGCAAAGTCATCACTTGCAGAAATGGTGCAAGTTGGATGATACTGGCAGGAGTTTATTAGAAGCAGCAATTAAAAGATTAGGTTTATCAGCCAGGGCGAGCGATCGCATTCTCAAGGTCAGCCGGACTATTGCAGATTTAGCAGGAGAAAATGAATTACAAGGCAATCACATAGCTGAAGCGATTCAATATCGCACCATTGATAGGATGCAATAGTCTTTCTTTTACAGTCCTATGAATGTACTAATTTGGATGGGGATGAAATACAAGGTTATGTCTGTTCATCTGTAGTTACTTATCTGGTGATATATTAAAGTTGTTGACAAATTGTTGTGGTTTGTAGTTAGCACTGAAGTTATGAGGAAATAACGACTTAAGTCCTGACTACAAGTTTAAATTTTCTTACCTGTAAGATAAATTATGCCTCAAGAACACTTCACGAATAACTGCAGGAAGATGTATTGAATAAAAAAAACAGTATCAAATATAGCAGGAGGGCTGCAACTTCTTGTTGATAAGGAGATTGGTTAAGTGAAGTTAAAGACAATTTGGATACTATTGCGAGAAACTTTTAAACAATGGAGTGAGGTTCAAGCTTCACGGTTAGCCGCAGCATTGGCTTATTATACTATATTTTCTCTTGCACCTTTGCTGATTATTGTAATTGCCATCGCTGGAGCAGCATTTGGAGAAGAAGCTGCTAGGGGTGAAATTGTTCGCCAAATTGAAGATTTAGTGGGGAGAGATGGCGCGCAATTCCTAGAAATAGCAATTAAAAATGCTAGAACACCACAAACAGGAACTATTGCTTCTATTATTAGTGTTGTGATTTTGCTATTAGGTGCTACTGGTGTATTTGCGGAGTTACAAAATTCTCTCAACACAATTTGGAATGTAAAAGCAAAACCTGGACGCGGGATAATAAAAATTATTCGCCAACGGTTCTTATCCTTCGCAATGATATTGGGTATTGGCTTTTTACTTCTCGTTTCTTTAATTATTAGTGCGGGATTAACAGCAGTGATAACTTACTTTAGCAGCACATTAACAGGTATTGATTCCATCTGGCAAATGGCTAATTTTATTCTTTCTTTCATCATCAATACAGTTATTTTTGCGCTAATTTTTAAAGTTTTACCAGATGTGAGAATCACTTGGAGTGATGTTTTCATTGGATCTGTGATTACTTCTTTTTTGTTTGCGATTGGTAAGTTTTTGTTAGGAGAGTATATAGGTAGGAGTACTTTGGGTTCAGCCTATGGCGCTGCTGGTTCACTGGTGGTGATCATTGCTTGGGTGTATTATGCAGCCCAAATTCTCTTCTTTGGTGCGGCCTTTACCCAAGTTTATGCGCGAAGATATGGCACTACTGGTATCACTCCCACAGAAAATGCTATGCCATTCACTAATACAACTCCTGTCCAACCAGGGGTAAGAAGTGATATTACCCTTCAATGGAGGGTAAATGCTCACAGAAAAAAGCAGTCCTCTCGCTTAATTAAGCGTGTTCTGCGTTATCTTAGCCATCCCAAACGCTTAAAACGCCGTCGCCAAAATCGGCGCTATTAAATATGAAATTTTTTATGAAATTTTTACCAAAGTGATGGTTATGGATGAGCTAATTAAACTGTAGAATATGACAGTTGTGTTCTGCCGCGAACGTTGATTGAGCGTTATACCTTGCCCGAAATGGGCAACCTATGGACTGAATCTTACAAGTTTAAAACCTGGCTTCAGGTAGAGATTGCAGTTTGTGAAGCCCAAGCTGAATTGGGTTATATCCCTTCTCAGGCTGTTGAGGAAATCAAGGCTAAGGCGGACTTTGACCCGAAGCGAGTGCTGGAAATTGAGGCTGAAGTTCGTCATGATGTCATTGCCTTTTTAACTAATGTCAATGAATATGTCGGTGATGCTGGACGCTATATTCATCTGGGGTTAACCAGTTCAGATGTACTGGATACGGCTTTAGGACTTCAATTAGTTGCCAGTTTGGATCTATTGTCGCAACACCTGGAAAATTTGATTCAGGCAATTCGCCATAAGGCACGGGAACACTGTGATACGGTGATGATCGGTCGTTCTCATGGTATTCACGCTGAACCGATGACTTTCGGTTTTAAGTTAGCTGGATGGTTAGCTGAGGTATTGCGTCATCAAGAAAGGCTGAAAGTTCTCCGGGAAACCATAGCTGTGGGTAAAATTTCTGGTGCGGTGGGAACCTATGCCAATATTGAACCACGAGTGGAAGCGATGGCTTGCCAAAAACTCGGTCTTAAACCGGATACGGCCTCAACACAAGTTATTTCTCGCGATCGCCATGCCGACTATGTGCAACAATTAGCCTTAGTTGCAGCATCTATTGAACGCTTTGCTGTAGAAATTCGCAATCTTCAAAAAACCGACGTTTTAGAGGTTGAAGAATTTTTCGCTAAAGGTCAAAAAGGCTCCTCAGCAATGCCTCATAAACGCAACCCCATCCGTTCTGAACGGCTGACAGGAATGGCTAGGTTGTTGAGAAGTCATGCTGGTGCAGCTTTAGAAAACGTTGCTTTATGGCATGAGCGAGATATTTCCCATAGTTCTGTGGAACGGGTAATTTTGCCAGATGCTTGTATTTTGACACACTTTATGTTAGTAGAAATAACGGATTTGGTGAAAAACCTGCTCGTCTACCCAGAAAACATGGCACGGAATCTGAATTGTTATGGCGGTGTGGTATTTAGCCAAAAAGTTCTACTGGCTTTGATAGACAAGGGAATGAAGCGAGAAGAAGCCTATGCCATTGTCCAAGAAAGCGCTCATGCTGCCTGGAATAAGCCAGAAGGAAACTTCCACAACTTAATTAGTCAAGATCACCGTGTGACTCAAAAGTTGTCCCCAGGAGAACTGGAAATGTGTTTTGACCCACAGCAACATCTCCGCTATTTAAAAGAAGTTTACCAACGATTGGGTATTTAGACCTGAGGTCTGACTAGGTAGAGGGTAGGGGTAAATACCATTTTTTGCCCCATCCCCTGATTTATCCACAAATTAATACATCTGCTTAATACACCTGCACTCGTACTAAACCATAGGGTATCTCTCGCTGAAAGCCCTCATGAACATCAGAAACTTGATAGTAAAAAAATCTACCTAGGGGCATGGGAGGCGTAAATTCTAAATTATTCATGGCAAATTGTTCATAGCAATTTCTAGGGTAGTTCCAGAAGCTACTGCACCCCAGGGGAACAGGGATGGCCTCCCCCTCACAGGAGTAGGTCTTTGCAGAGAGATTTATAATAGGGCCAGACTTGGCAGACAAGGAAGAAGAAGCAAGAAAAATTAAAACCCATGAAGATTTAGCAAGACAATGATTTTTTAAGATGTTTTTAACACTTAAGTCTTCCTAAGGGACTAAAGCGTTAGCTTTGTTTAGGTTACGGGCCAGTGTCTTGGCATTTTCATTCCGTTTCTTGCATCCCCACCACTTTAAGAATTCCTATTGGATTCTCTACTTATTGCAAAATGCCAATTAAATGTAGTAGACCACGACCTGTAAGTAGCTCGATGATTAAAGCAATAAAGCCCAGCATAGCAATACGACCATTCCAGACTTCGGCGCTGGTAGTCATACCCCATTCCCAGTTTTCTTGAGGATACATTTTCACCTTTTTTTTCATTTGTGCAGCTTGGGAAAGCTTGAAACTGGGGCTTTGTAGCGCATCCATTACCAGGTCTGCTAATGCTTTAACAAATAGTGGATGAGTATTAGGAGCTGAGGCGCGACGGAAGTTGTGAATTCCTGATTCTTCAGCTATTTCCCGATATTCAATGTCAATTTCTTGTAGAGTCTCAATGTGTTCTGAAACAAAACTGATGGGTACAACAACTATGTCTTTTACGCCTTGTGCGCCCAGTTGTTTGAGGGCATCTTCAGTATAAGGTTGTAGCCATTCTACTGGGCCTACACGACTTTGGTAGGCTAAAGTGTGAAGGTTGGGTCGATTGAGAGTCTGCATAATTAAAGTAGTACATTCCTCAATTTCTTGCTGATAAGGGTCTCCGGCTTCTTCAACGTAGCTTTTAGGAACGCCATGAGCGCTGAAAAAGATATGAGCTTTATCGGGATGAGGACATTGATCTAGTTCTTGTGCTATGAGTTGTGCCATTGCCTGGAGGTAGCTTGGTTGTTTGTACCAAGAGGGAATGAGAGTATAGTCATTGGGCTGGAGTTCTGGCTGTTCTTGCCACAGTTTTTCTAACAGCCGAAAGCTAGAACCACTAGTACTAATAGAAAATTGCGGGTAAAGCGGCAAAATTACTAAGTGTTCGATGTGATCTTTAGCGATTTGTGCGATCGCTTCTTCCGTGTAAGGATGCCAATAACGCATTCCCACATAGATGTTAACTTCTTGTCCTAAATCAGCCAAGTGTTGTTTTAAGGCTTGTCCTTGAGCTTCTGTGATTCTCCGCAGTGGGGAACCACCGCCGATTTGCTTGTAGTTGGCCTGAGATGTTTTGGTTCGCCGTGAAGCAATAAACCAGGCCAGGGGTTTTTGTAGCCAGCGAAACGGTAGGCGAATAATTTCTGGGTCAGAAAATAGGTTATACAAAAAAGGCCCAACATCCTCCAGCTTATCAGGTCCACCGAGATTGAGTAATAAAACGCCCACACGACTCATAGCAGTTATTTTCCCCCAATCTTTTCAGCTTTTTTACTAATGTTAACAATATATCTTTATTAAATATAAAGCTTTATAGTCGCCAGTGGCGAAATTTGACACTCACCGCCTTAAAGGAATGGTGATTCTCCATTCATAGAAACCACTCACTGGTACAAGGTTTCTCTTGCACAAGTAGAGGTGGAATCTCCTCTAGGGTTTGGATCTAACATCCAAGTTCTGGTATGTCACACCACACCCAAGGCTAATTTCATAGTCTTAATCGCTGGATTCCAGTCTTTATCCATAATAAACCCACACCCACAAACATGATTTGTTGTTGATAAAGACTTTCTAAGTATGCTTTAAGTTAACTTCATATTTTCAAATGTTAGACTGATTTTGTGACAAAGGTCAAGTTGCGGATTTTTTAATATTTCTTTATGGAATGTAACATATTGTAAGGTTTTACAAACAAGTTTTCAAAGAGCGTAGCAATAAAGCAATGACAACCTCTGGATTTTCTAGATGGGGTAATATTCCTGTGTTTGCCATGGCATAAAAAGCTCTAATTGCGGTGGTATTCAAATTTGCTAAACGTCGCCCTAACTTGATGGTAGTAAATTGTGCTTTCTCTCCCCACAATATCACCGTGGGAGTTTTTAGTTGCCGTATGTACAAACTCAAATCAAAATAAAGGTCTCCCCGCAAAAATGCCAAAGCGGAAAACTTAGCATTAGGCTGTTGTGCAGAAGTTAAATAAGCTCTCACGATTTCTGTAGAGACTCGTTCTGGTTTAGCGAACAGAAAGTTTTGCAAAAAATTTGTGACAGCAATTTCATTTTCTGCACCCAAGGTATAAATTAAACTACCCAATAACGGCGAATTAATAATCGGTAATGGTAATCTTCGTCCCGCCCCCTGACCAAAGTCATCAAATCCAGAAGGACAGACTAAAAACAAGCTGCGAAATAAATGAGGATCACTAATAGCCAGACGGATAGCCAAAGCAGCTGTGAAAGAAGAAGCCACCACTGTTACTGGTTGGCCACAAGTTTGGGTAATGAACTCCAGGGTAGTTGTGAGATAGTCCCTGATTTGATAATCCCGCACTGGATGAGCAGACTCTCCCCAACCAATTAAATCGGGTGCTAATACTTGATGTGTAGCTGCAAAAGCCGGATACACCTTGGACCATTCAAATGCAGAAGCCCCACCGCCAAAGTTATGTAGAAACAATAGGGGTGGTAAATCTTGAGTATCCGCACTTAACCAGGGTGCAGTGGTTTGGGTGTAGTAAACCATTGGGCCTAGAGATGTATGAATAACTTTATGCCCAAAACCGGGAGGTTGAAACTCAAGCATAAATTTGTACAAAATTTCAGGTTTACACAACTTAAATTAACTATTAGGGGTTATATGAACCAGTGTATCGAGTTGATCACCAGTAATTTTATATGCCGTCCCGAAACCAATGATAAAACGGCCAGTGTGAGGAGTTAACCGGAAAATCCGAAAATCAGATAAGTCATGCAAAACATGAATAATTTCGCCAAAACGTTCTTTAAATAATGCCACAATTTCATGCCAGCTTTGAGTTTCGCGTTCAATCAAAGTAGCTGTACAATCAAAATTCAGTCGCCGACGGGCAAAAATTTGCTGAGTTTGAGATTCATCATCAATAAATAAAACACTCACATGAGGATTGACGTGCAAATTTTGAGTATGAGTTGCTAGACCACTAACGTAGATATAGATGCTTTTAGCATCATCTATGACGCAAGGAGCGTAACTGGCATTGGGTATTCCAGCCTGACTAACAGTGCTAATCATTACGCTTTTAAATCCTTGGGTGAAAGTTTCATACTCAGCTTGAGCTTGTTCAATTTTGGACATAGGTAAGTCTTATTTTAATACCAACACTTGATTATGGACACTTAGTTATTTTATGTCCACTACTGGCAATATATCGAAAGCAGGTGTTATTCAATATATAGCTCAACAAAAAGGTTAAATTGTTGTCGCTTTTAAGGTACAGATAACCTTCATTCCTTTAAAAGTGCTGGGGTGGTGGGTGCTGGACTCGGTTCGGTTATGATGTACGTAAAAGCAAACAATGATGAGGACGCAATTGTGGCTGACAAAAATCGTTCTCAATGGGACGTGGTTAGGTTTATCGATACTTTAACCTATTTCGAGGTGTTTCCCTGTCTTAACTGGGTCAAGCAGTTAATTCAAGGTCGTTTCCACGAGGATCAAAAACCGGATGGAGGAAGAAATGTGGGTGTAATACTGGTAGCAGGTGCGACGGGTGGAGTGGGAAAACGAGTTGTACAACGACTGCTGCAACAAGGAAATAAAGTTCGCGCCTTGGTGCGAGATATTGAAAAAGGACGGACAATTCTTGGTAATGAGGTTGACTTAGTAGCTGGGGATATCACTAAACCAGAAACATTAAATTCAATGGTGATGAGCAATATCCAAGCCGTGATTTGTTGCACCGCAGTGCGTGTACAGCCAGTAGAAGGCGACACACCAGATCGAGCTAAATATAACCAAGGTGTGAAATTTTATATGCCAGAAGTTGTTGGGGATACTCCCGAAAATGTAGAATATCAAGGTGTGAAAAACTTGGTGACAGCTGCGGCGAAATATTTACCTCCAGCCAATGAAAAACTGATATTTGATTTTACTCATCCCTCGGCTGAATTAAAAAATGTTTGGGGTGCAGTGGATGATGTTGTTATGGGTGGTGTGAGTGCCAGTAATATACAATTTTTAGAAAATACGGCTGTGTTTGCTGGTAATGTTTCTACGGCTAACTCTGGCGGATTTGCGTCTATTAGAACCAAGAATTTTTACCCTTGCTTTAATTTATCTGCTTACCCAGGTGTAGAGTTACGTGTGAAAGGTGATGGTCAGCGTTACAAACTGTTTTTACGAACAGATACAAAATGGGATGGGGTTGGTTACAGTTATTCTTTTGACACCGTAGATAATACTTGGATCACTGTTCGTGTTCCTTTTTCAGATTTAATTCCAGTGTTTCGCGCCAAGGTGGTGCAAAATTGTCCCCCCATAAATACTAGTCAAGTTTCGTCATTTCAATTGATGTTGAGTAAATTTGAATATGATGGGGCTTTAAATCCCAAGTTTTCACCAGGTGGTTTTGCTTTACAAATTGAATCCATTAAAGCTTATGGCGGGGAGACTTTTCCCAGGTTTGTCCTTGTCAGTTCCGCTGGGGTAACTCGTCCGGGAAGACCTGGGATTAATTTAGATGAAGAACCACCAGCTGTGAGATTAAATGACCAGTTGGGAGGAATCTTAACATGGAAATTGAGAGGGGAAGATAGTTTAAGATCCAGTGGGATTCCTTACACCATTATTCGACCTTGCGCTTTGACTGAGGAACCAGGTGGTAAGGAATTAATCTTTGAGCAAGGTGATAATATGAGAGGCAAAATTAGCCGTGATGATGTAGCTGAAATTTGTGTGCGATCGCTACACCAATCAAATGCCTGTAATATCACTTTAGAAGTGAAAGCAGGAGAAAATAGTGGTAATGATATGAATTGGTATCAGCTATTTTCCCATTTACAACCAGATCAATAAATACAGGAAAAGCAGGATAGGAAGACAGGGATACTGAAAACAAAAAAACTTTCCCACTTCCCACCTTCTTAAAGGAGTTAATCTAATGTTGCGCCGATTAATTTTAGCCGGGATAGTAGTAATTGTTGTTTGGACGGGCTTATTCTCTCACCCGGCTGTATCACAGCAAATTGAGTCTCGCTTTAACAATTTAGTAGCAGATTTCCATCGTTTTGAATCGCGGTTAAATAAAGTAGAGTCTAAGTTGAGTGGAACTGGTCAACTTTCATCAGCAAGAACGTATCTGACACCACCACAGTCAAGTGATACCCAAGGTAACTTGTCTCACCAAGAGCAAATGTTTGAGCGCTTGGCTACTTTATTGGTGGAATTAAAGCAACAAGTTAATCAATTAGAGAAGAAAGTTGCTGAACTAGAATCGCGGTAATAAGTTCGTTTTTCCATCGCCAAAATTTGCAGTGTTTTTGTTTGGCAGAAATAGACTCATTACCGCTATTTAGGGCTTTTTATATGTATTATTTCGTGCTTTTCGCTATCCTATTACTGGTAGCGGGTTTTCTACCCTTGGACAGTTAATTTGCCAACCATACCAGCACCACGGTGAGGTTGACAATAGAAAGTGTAATCACCAGCAGGTGCGTCTGCGGGAATTACCGTTGTGTAGGTTTGACCAGGAATCATCATCAATTTAGTGTTGGAGAGACTTTTTGCAAAATCGCTCTTTGGCTCGAAGACAACGTTATGGGGAGGAACTTTGTTGTTCACCCACTCAATTGTGTCCCCTGGTTTAACTGTCAATTTTTTAGGTTCAAATGCAAGCAAACCTTTGTCAGTACCTAGTTTTACCTTGTAGGTGTCAGCTGAAGCGCTGGGTGTGAAAATAGCAAAGCTGCTAACAACTAAAAGAACTGTTAACACTGCTAAAGCAAAACGTCTCCGGCTTGCGGCAAACAATTTCATGGCCTTGTCCTAACTATATTTTTACTTTTCACTACTTATTCTAAATAAAATTTAGCCCAAAGTATGACAATATGTCGTAGATAAAATTTTTTTTTTACAATTGTGGGCAAATCATTAGCAAACCTTTCGGCATGGAGGTAATTATCACCCAAGACACACCCAAGTGTTTATGGGTAAAATGCCCATAATTTCTTTGACAGTTGTTTAACCCACCATGTTGACATTTTTTACCCGTCCCTGAGCCTCCCCAACAGGGGAGGAGGAACAGCTTTGGTTATAATGCGGGCTTTAGAACCCCAATTTACAGATGGGGAAGGAAGTGTAGTGAGGTTAGGTGCAGGCAGTTTTAATGGCGAGGAATGAGAAATGGGGCTGGGGATCAATCCAAAATCTAAAATCCAAAATTAATTCTGGAATTAGTGATCTTTGAGGAGATTAGTAATAAATCTTACCCCCTCCCCACTTTATACCAACCACTTTGGGTTCTAGTAGGATATGACCAGCGATGGCTACTAAGTCATCTTCTGTCATATTTCTCATTTCTGTGAAAATATCTGCACTCTTCAGGCTGGGGTGTAACTCAGAAATTTCCACTTCTCCATCATAGGTAGTGGGATTTTTCATGTAATCCACCAACCCTTCAATGTTATCCCGCTTTGGTCTTGCCAGTGCGAGAGTTTCTGGATCTAGTCCCACGTTTTGGTTGGTCTTGGTAACACCGCCTGCATGACATTGAGCACAGGCGAATTGAAACAAGCGTTTACCTTCTTTTACTTGTTTAAGACTGAGTACAACTTGGTCACCCTGGTCATTTAATGGCACTGTTCTGGTAGCTTCGTCTAGTTCTAGTGCTGTCGCGCTACCCACAAGGAGCTGAAACGTCAGCAAAATGGTAGCAACAACAACGCCAATTAGTGTTCTAAACATGTTTCCCCTTAAAGATTTTGACGCTAAACACAGCTAATAAAGCGATGCTCAATCTCCATGTTGCTAATGACAGCTATGGTTGTTGCCATTAGCTCAAGCCTGAAATAGCCCTTGGTAGGACTTAGGTCTCTTTCTGTGAGTTCCCAGTGACTTTTAGGTAGGTTTCCGACAATATGTGGAAAATAATTACCTATGCATCTTCTAACACCAAATCTTTCTTTTGGTGCTTATTGGCAATTTTTAGTTGGTTATGCAGAGAAAACATTATTGCTACAGTAACACTGTAGTCTGTTGCCATCTCTGCGCTCAGTAGGTTTATAAAACCCATAATAGTGATTAACTGACAGATAGAGATTGAGTCGCTGTAATACCAATATCATGTTCAGTGTGCAATTTGTTGTCCAAATATGGTTACCGTTGAAGTGGGGATAAAACACTAATAAGTCAATATAGACTTAATATTATGTAATATAAGGATTCAGGGTTTAATTACAATGCTATTAACCTTTTCCTCCTGTAAATGTGGCACTTTGAATAAAGTAGCGGTTGAAGAACGCATAAATAGCTAAAGCAGGCAAGGTAAATACCATAGCAGCAGCCATAATGTAGTTCCAATAGCTGATGTATTGACCTTTAAAGCTGTTTAGCCCCAAAGGTAGGGTAAACATTTCTGGCTCAAACAAAATCACGATGGGAAGTAAAAAATTATTCCAACTACTCATGAACACGAAAACCGCTTGTGCAGCCAATGCAGGCTTTGCTAGAGGTAAGACAATATAGCGAAAAATCTCTAATGTATTTAAACCATCTAGTTGAGCAGCTTCCTCTAGTTCTTTAGGAAAATTTACAAAAAACTGCCGCATCATAAAAATGAAAGTGGCATTGACCATGGTAGGAACAATCATACCCTGGTAGGAATTTAGCCAACCAATGGCTTTCAAAATCAAAAATGTGGGAATCAGGGTGATTTGTATTGGTACTGCAAGCAGTGCCAAAATAAAAAAAAACCACAGGCGTTTACCCACAAAACTCAGCCTAGCGAGGGCATACCCTGCCATTGAATTAAATAGCAAATTTAACCCGGTCACGCTCACAGCAATGACAACACTGTTGAAGAACCAACGCCAAAATAGAGGTTCTTGCACAAATATCTGTCTGTAATTATCAAGAGTAAAATTCTTGGGTAACAAATTTAATTCGCCACTGATAATCTCCGATAACGGTTTAAAGGACGCTGAAAGCGCCCACAGGAAAGGAACCAAGGTGACGACTGCATAAACAGTTAACACAAGGTACAAAAGCACTTTTAGCCAAGGTAAGCGGGAAATATTAGTCATCTTCCGGTACTTTTTCACTAACTAAAGTTAACAAATACATAAGTTGAGATTCTCTTTCAACGAAGGTGCATCAACAAATGCCTCAAGCCAAGTGTTTTCGGTGCCTTTCGGCGATTTTATTGTGAGGGAAAATTAGCAAATCAAGAGCTAGTTAATTTCCTTCGCCTCCAAAAATTCGTTGCTGAATGACAGTTACACTGATAATGATTGCTGCCAGCAAAAAAGCGATGGCCGCAGCATATCCCATCTGTAAATTGCGAAATACAGCTTGGTAAATTAGTAGTACGACAGTCAAGGTGGCGTTGTTTGGCCCGCCAGTGCCGGCAGAAAAAATGTATGACTGGTCAAAAAGTTGAAAAGTGCCGATTATGCCAATAGCCACAACAAAAAAAGTGACAGGTTTAAGGATGGGAATGGTGATATGGATAAACTGTTGCCACCAGTTTGCTCCGTCCAATGCTGCTGCTTCGTAGAGCTTTTGGGGGATATCTTGCAAAGCTGCCAAGTAAATCACCATATAAAATGGTGCAGTTGACCAAATATTCATGAGCATAATACCTTTGAGGGCTACAGATGGGTCGCCCAACCAGTTATAAGTCGGTAGTCCCACAAAAGCGAGAAGATTATTTAGTAGTCCATCGGTGTTATAAATCCACATGAATATCAGAGTTAGCACGGCTGAAGATGTCACTGTGGGTAAAAAGAACAAGATACGCCATGAGTTTTTGCCACGCACACCAGAATTGAGGGTTACAGCCAGCAATAAAGCTAAAATAGTTTGACTGGGAACAACAACTGCCACATATTCTGCTGTATTTCTCAAAGCAATACCCACTCGTTCATCTTCAACTAAACGGGTGAAATTGCCAAGGCCAATGAAATCGTACTCAATACCGCCTAAAAGTTGGACTTTGTGCAGGGAAAGAAAAACCGCGTAAACTATCGGTAGAATGACGAAACATCCCAAAACTAATATCATGGGCAATATAAAGATATACCCGGTCAGAGTTTCGCTTATATTCCATCTCGGGTTGATTCGCCGTCTATAAATTTCCATTACAATTCGGCCTCCACATCATCCAATGCAATTACGAAATTGTAGGTCGGGTTGTAGCTCCCTTCCGGAAAAATATTATGTAGTGAAACCCAACAGAGCTATTCAAATATATTTTGCTATGTTGAGAAATAAGTCTTTTTTGGTGCGGGCTAACCTGAACCAGTAGCTGTAAAAAAAATAATCGAAAATTTTCGTCTCCAAAACCTTGTCTACCCTGGCTTTGAAGCTTTTTTCATCACTTTTGCCAGATGTAATTTTGAGATAATTTTTTCAATGCTACTCTTGACAACCTTATGCCTGAAAAGCTACGGATTTGTCGGCAGGCAAATCTGTAACTTAAAATTAAATACATTAATGCTTCCTGCTCTGGACAGTTAAGATTACAGATAATCCCTATCAGGGGCTGAAACTAAGGGGGAATCCATCTAAATCTCGCCCCTGGGGTGATTTGCCTGGGGTAGTTTACCGGAAAACGAGCTAAAGCCCCTGGGTTTAGACATGAGTGCGACCCCTTCCCTCGAAGGGACACTAAACAGCCAAAGCTAGTTGGTTAAACCCAGTGTCCCAGAGCAGCAACTTAATGCAGATGCGGCGGAACAAGAACGTCATACCAATTGCCATGTCATTTTCTCCCCCGCACCCAAAGGTACAAGCCCAGATTCCATAAATGGAACTTCATCAGGAACGCGCCAACTCGTTTTGGACAAGGTAATTAGTTCTGTATTACGCGGCAGTTGATAGAAATCTGGGCCATGGAAGCTAGCGAAGGCCTCCAGTTTATCCAAAGCTTTCACGCTTTCAAATGCTTCGGCATACAACTCAAGGGCATGGAGAGCCGAAAAGCATCCCGCGCAGCCACAGGAACTTTCTTTGCTGGTGCGGGTATGGGGAGCGCTATCGGTACCTAGAAAAAACTTCGGATTCCCCGATGTTGCCGCTTGCAACAAAGCCTGACGATGCTCCTCCCGTTTCAAAATGGGCAGGCAATAAAAATGCGGGCGAAAGCCGCCTTTGAACAGGGCATTACGGTTAAATAACAAATGTTGTGGCGTAATTGTGGCGGCGATGGTGTTGGCAGATAGGACATATTGCACCGCATCGGAGGTGGTGATATGCTCAAGGACCACCCGCAGGTTGGGAAATCGCTGCTTGAGGGGGATTAAATGTCTCTCGATAAACACCTTCTCGCGATCAAACGTATCAACCTCGTTATCGGTCACTTCACCGTGCAATAATAACGGCATTTCCAACTGCTGCATCACTTCAAAGACACCATCGCATTTCCGAATATCTGTCACACCGGAGTCAGAATTGGTGGTTGCACCGGCTGGGTAATACTTGACCGCTTTGATAAACTGGGATTTTTTACCCCGGAGAATCTCGTCGGGGTTGGTGTTGTCGGTGAGGTAAAGCGTCATCAATGGCTCAAACTGTTGCCCCTCTGGAATGGCGGCGAGGATGCGATCGCGATAGGCTAATGCATCTGCCACCGAGCGGATAGGGGGCTTCAGGTTAGGCATGATGATGGCACGGGCAAACTGACGCACCGTGTAGGGCAGAACAGCTTTCAGTGCTCCACCGTCCCGGAGATGCAGATGCCAATCGTCGGGTCGGGTAATGGTAAGCTTTTGCATCCTCTGATTATAAACGGTAACAGATGATAATTTATCCTAGTTCCTCTGTCTGTATATCCGCAATTGCCCAAGCATTTTCCAACGATTCTCCTTTCAGATAACGTTTTAGTGTATCCGTCACCAACTTATTGAGATTCACCCTCGTTTTTGATGAAGTTAGCTACCCACGTACACACTAAAACTACCCTATCGCCTGTGTCGGTTGCGTAAGTATTAAGAAAGAGCCAAAATTCCATGAAAATATTGCTAATGGTAGAAAAGAATTTCATTAGAAAATAGCACATCAACTTTGTGATACTGCTCAAGCTATCTTTGTAGAGAATTTGAGTTTAGTTGGTTTGTCTAGAGGAATACTCGCAAAGCACTGTCTAGATCTTGCATAGGTACAATTATTTCACATTCTGGAACAGTGTTGTTTCAAAAGTGGTGTGTATTTCCAGAAAGTATATGGTAGAAAGACTTCTCAAATTTGCCCTATGTACAATGGAAATGGGTAAAAACAGTTGTGGAGAGCCTATTCATGGTTGTGAAAATTGTGGCCATACAACTGACGGGGATGTTGCAGCCGCTCAAGTAGTTCTCATTAGAGGACGAAGCCCGTCGGACAGACGGTGAAGATCCTTGGTGTTAGCAAAGCAGAGTGTTACCGCCAGTAAGTTCACTGGAATCCTTTTGAAACAAGAATCCCCTGGCTTCTAACTGTGGAGACTGTCAATCCCTAGTGCGTATCTGGCGATTGGCGGCATTCTCGGCTCGTACCATAGCTGATTGTAAAGGTTGTTGCCCAAGTAAGGCACTAATAAATTGATTATCAAAATTGTTAGCGATGGTTGCCGGATATTTACCTATCTGCCATGTTGTCCCATAATCGATACCAGCCACGAGTGGCGATCGCAGGGGGTCTTGGTCATAACCTAATTGTGCCGCTACGGATGTTCGCGTAGGCAATGCAAAACCTGTACCAGTCCATTTTGCCATTCCTTCCTTGCCAGTGAGATAAGAAATCAACTCCCAGGCTGTGGCTTTATGTTGTGACTGTTTATTCATTACATAGGCAACAGTAAACACCATAGTACCTTTTTTGTCATTAATAGTAGGCACTTCTGCGGTAGCAAACTCCAAATCCGGAAAAGTCGTTTCTAAGTAAGGAATAGCCCAATTACCGTCAATTACCATTGCTACCCTGCTTTGACCAAACATTTCCGTACCTGAATTAGTACCGACATCAGTAGCTTGGGCAGAAGTGCCGTCTTTTTGATACTGGTCAATTACCAACTGCAATCCCTGCAAAGCTTCGGGAGTAGCAAAAGCAGCATTACCATTTTCATCAACTACTTTTCCCCCAAAAGCAGTAATTTTGTAAGCTTGATTACTCAACTGTGGTGTTACTCCAAAGCCGTATTTACTGAGTTTCCCCGTCAAAACTTTTGAGTAGGTGCGTAATTCATCCCAATTACTGGGGGGACTGCTTAAACCTGCCGCTGCAAAAGCCTTTTGATTATAAAATAAAGCCAGAGTAGAATAGTCCTTGGGAAGACCATAGATATTATCTTTGTACTTAAAATTATCCAGCAAACCTTCCTCAAAGTCCTCTAGGTCAAATTCGGGAGTAATATAAGTATTTAAGGGTTCTAGAAGGTTCTGGCTCATCAAGAAAGGGGCTTCTACAGATTCCAAATAGAAGACATCAGGAGCAGCTTCCCCAATCAAGCGGGTAGTGAGCACATCCATATATTGGTCAGAAATTACCTCATATTTGACCTTGATATGTGGATGCTCTAACTCAAAGTCTTGTAGTAACTGTTTTAATAATTTTTGTTCTATGGGATTACCAGCCCAACCACTTAGTTTAATAGTGACGGTGGTATTTGTCTGGTTTGACAATGGGAAATTTTGGTAGCTGATCACAGCGATGGCCATGGCCATTAGCAGTCCAAAAAATTGCACCCAGGTTTTTTTGACCACAACATATAAAAGTATCTTTACTCTCAGTTATATCCTTTGGGTCTGTAAATTTATATTTAAATAATTTATATTTTTGTTGAGAAATGTAATACCAAGTGACAAATAAAGAAATAATTATTACCAAAATTTAGTTACGAATTAGTTACAAAATTGCATTTCCTCAATAGATGGACTCATGGCGGGGTGTGCTACCCCTAAACATAAGTTATGACTTCTGTTAATTTTAAAACAACCGTAGTAAATCTGGAAATTACCCAAATTACCGCATTGCCAAGAGTGCTTGCTCCCACTCCTCGCCCTAGCAAAAATGCGATTCGTACGAGTTTAAAAGCCTCAACTCTAGATGCGGTGTTTGCAGCAGTTTTTTCCCTCACTACTAGCGGAATTTTGTTGAGTAATTTTCTAGTAGAATTAGATGCCAGTCCAGTAGTATTTGGGTTACTATGCTCAATTCCAATGCTAGTAAATATCATTCAACCCTTGGGCGCTTACCTATCAGAACGTACTACCAGCCGCTTTCAGTATTCTCTAGGAACTCATGGTATTGGTAGGTTACTGTGGGTCATTTTAGTTATAGGTATTGCAGGGTTGACCTGGGGAGGTTGTAATCAGCATCAACTAGTGATATTGACACTATTAATCCTTTTTTTGAGCCATCTTTTAGCGGGACTAGGAAGTGCATCTTGGCTTAGTTGGCTAGCAATGATAGTTCCCCGAAAGTTGCGAGGTAGGTATTTTGGGATACGCAATAGTGCGGCAAGTTTGACAAATTTGCTTTGTTTGCCTTTAGCGGGTTTAGCAGTGTCACATTGGCGGGGCGGAACTTTACAAGGTTATGGCTTAGTACTATTCATAGGTATTGTCTTTGGAATTGTGGGATTGGGATGCCAATATTTTAAAGTTGATGTAAATCCACAATTACAGAATACTGTTTGCAATTACCCTGTCCAAAATGAATTTAATAGTGAATTAATTTGCTCATCAAAAAACACTCCCCTACAGAACCAACTAACAAGCAAAATTTGGAAAAACTCTAACTTCTTGATATTTTTGGTTTATTTCAGCTGTTGGATGTTTGCGGTTAATCTCAGCGCCCCTTTTTTTACTCTGTATATGCTAGATACCTTGGATTTAGATATCAGTTGGGTATCACTATATAACAGTTTACAAGCAGGGGCAAATTTATTGATGCTGATTTTGTGGGGAAAATTGGCAGACAGAATTGGTAATCGTCCTATTTTAATATTTGTGGGGATTTTAGTTGCCATCACACCACTTTTGTGGTTAGGAATTGGTAGCAAATTCCTTGATGTTTGGCTATGGATACCAATATTACATATTTTACTTGGATGCACTGGAGCAGCCATGGATTTGTGTAATAATAATGTGCAGTTGGAAATTGCACCAATTCAAAATCAGTCGATTTACTTTGCCATGGCAGGTGCTATTGCTGGGGCTGGCGGTGCTTTAGGTACAACCATTGGCAGCTTGATGGCACAATTTACTAATTGTGGCGGCTTACTGGGATTATTTGCCTTATCTAGCTTGTTCCGCCTAATAGCACTTGTACCGCTCATATTTTTGCGGGAGTGACGAACTTGGCAGTGGGAACTGGGGAAATGAAAAAGGATTGTTCCAATTCCCAATTCCCAATTCCTTATTTTGTAGCTATTCAGCTGCTGTGGAACTCAAAGTCATGGTTTCCCATAGCACCATAGAATGTGTAGTCGGTATGGGTTGGTGCAGAGCAATTAGCTGGGCCAAAGTTGTCTTTAATTGCGTGCGGGGTACAATGTCATCTACAAAACCGTGTTTTAACAAATCTTCTGCAGTTTGAAAATCTTCTGGTAATTTTTCTCGCAGGGTTTGCTCAATCACTCGCCGACCTGCAAAGCCAATGGTTGCTTTCGGTTCTGCAATAATAATATCTCCCAACATGGCAAAACTAGCAGTGACACCTCCTGTGGTAGGATTTGCCAATACGGGAATGTATAGTAGTCTAGCTTGACGATGACGTTCTAATGCGGCGGAAATTTTAGCCATTTGCATTAAGGAAAGCATTCCTTCTTGCATTCTCGCCCCACCAGAGGTACAGACAATCACCACAGGATAACGTCGCTGAGTTGCTTGCTCAATCAAGCGGGTAAGTTTTTCTCCTACCACAGAACCCATACTACCACCCATAAAGCGGAAATCCATTACACCAAGGGCAATGGGCAAACCGTCGATTTGACCCAAACCCGTTTTCACTGCGTCTACTAACCCAAGTTTGGCCTCCATTTCCCGCAGGCGTTCGCCATAGGGTTTGCGATCCCGAAATTGTAGGGGATCAGTTGGGCGCAAATGCTCATCTATTGGTTGCCAGGTGTTGGTATCTATCAACTGGCGTATACGCTCGTCGCTATCCACTCGATTATGATGTCCACATTCAACGCAGACCATCAGGTTAGCTTTCAGGTCTTTTGCATAGGATAACACGCCACATTTCGGACACTTATGCCAGAGCCCATCAGCTATTTCCCGTTCTTGGCGTTCTAAATTAGTAGATCCTGATTTCCGTCGATTTGCAAACCAATCTAACAGAGACTTTAAACCACGTGATTCTTCGTTGTTTGCCATTTTTATCTTTTTTTTAATTGGATATGAGGTTGAAAACGTATCTAGTCACTATGGGATGCCGAGGTAAAAAAGTTTTCAGTCCAGAGCAAAGAGTTATAACTCTTGTAACCTACGCTTTCAAAGTCTCCATATTTGCTCTTGTACAAATGCAAATAACACCCCATTTTGACTTTTGATTCTTGACTACATCTCAAATTACGCTTGTCAGCAGTTTAGACCTTATTTTGCATCATTGCTTGCCAGCTTAACGAAAATGCTGATGTCAACACAAGTCTTTTGCTAACCTGAATTGTGTAAAATGATTACCCCAGTCAAGGTCATTGAAACATCAACCCCTAAATAAGAAGCATTTTCTTCAACCCAACGGGAACCATTCGCCCCAATAAATCATTCCTGTTACTAGTTTGTAAACTTGGTGTCTACACTTGTGCTTGAATTAATCTTCTCCCCTGGGGAGAAGGGTCTTACCCAGGCTAGAGCGGCTATATAGACACACTTATACTTGCCAATGGTTATTCTTTATTAAGAGCGTGATACCAGTTACAAGCTAATTTTACCAAAAGCTAAAACAGACATGGGGTAATGACCGCTACAAACACAGGATTAGAGACTGAGGATTAAGGCTAAAATGCTTGATCACCTTGACATAACGCCAATAGCCAGATCTAAAAAGTCCAGTCACCTATTGTGAAAATAGAAATGTGCAATCTCTAAAACATGATAAAAAATTACACCAGTTATCCCCTCTACCACAGGATAACGGATACAAATCTGAGTTTTAGAATCACAGCATTGCCCTCTTAACCATAATCATTCCAGCCCAGGGAAATGATCCTCAGCTTTGAGCTGGTTTAAACAACGAGGACATTGAGAAGGCAGCCATAAAGCAGATAACCTCGCCTGTAACGGATAAGCTACAAGATTAATCGAGCTGTGAATAGATGCACCCAACAACAAAAAATCACAACAAAAAACCAATGATACTCGCCGGGACGACCATCAAAACATCGATGTAATCTTTTGTCATTTTTATATACTACTGTGCAGTTTTGTTTCTGGTTTTCCACAGAAATCTCAAGACATTTTCAGAGCGTATACATCTGTGACAAAAGTTAATTAATGATTAATGACTAATACATATGTGATTCAATTTGACTTAATGTTATGAAACATTCTTGGGGTAAAAGTACTGGTTGGTTAGTAAAAATCACTTTACCCCGTAAAGTAATGTGATTAATTGCTACTCCTGAAGGCCTTCCAGCTATTTCAGGATGTACCTCACAGTGGATATAGTAAATCTGCCCGGCTGCTCTGATTAAGGCTGGATCAATCAAAGGAGATTGGTTTTTAGAGGCAGTAAATTTGGCTTGTTCTTGTCGTAATGCTTGCACTATCGACTGTTCTATAATTACTAGACTTGTATTTAGTTTATCGGATAGAGTCAGAAAATGTTGCCAAAATGCCAAATTTTAGATGAATGTTATGCCTTTTCCATGGCTGTCATTAGTGATTGACCCATTGCACGACAACCTAAAAGATTCATGCCAGGGGACATAATATCACCTGTGCGATGGCCTTGTGCCAAAACTTGCAGGACAGCCTGTTCTATCTTTTCCGCGGCTTTTGGCTCATTTAAACCGTAGCGTAACATCATGGCCGCACTCAAAACCTGAGCTAGAGGATTAGCTTTATCCTCTCCGGCAATATCAGGTGCGGAACCGTGGACTGGTTCAAATACACCAGGGCCAGAAGCACCCAAACTAGCAGAGGGTAACATACCGATACTACCAGTTAGCATGGCAGCTGCATCCGAGAGAATATCACCAAATAAATTTCCAGTGACAATAGTATCAAACTGCTTAGGAGCTCGTACCAGTTGCATAGCCGCGTTATCCACGTACAAGTGAGATAACTCCACATCGGGATATTCTCGGGCTAGTTGAGTCATGCGATCGCGCCACAACTGAGATACTTCCAAGACGTTGGCTTTATCAACGGAACAAAGTTTTCCACCTCGTTTCCGGGCTGCTTCAAAGGCTACTCGCCCAATGCGATCAATTTCTGATTCTGTGTAAACCATTGTATTGATACCGCGTTTCTCTTTGGTATCAGTGGTAAAAATTCCCTTGGGTTTACCAAAATAAATACCACCAGTAAGTTCGCGCACCACCATAATATCTACGCCTTCCACTACTTCCCGTTTTAAAGTAGAAGCATCAATTAATTGGGGCAAAATTTGCGCCGGGCGGAGATTGGCAAATAATCCCAGTCCTGCACGGAGTCCTAACAATCCTGCTTCTGGGCGTGAATTGGATGGTAAGGAATCCCACTTATAACCACCAATAGCAGCCAGTAAGACGGCATCACTGTGGCGGCAAGTATCTAGAGTTACAGATGGTAGAGGTTCTCCTGTAGCATCAATTGCAGCGCCGCCAATCAGAGCTTCTGAAAATTCAAATTGAATATCAAATTGTTTACCTACAACTTTGAGCACATCTACCGCTACAGCCATAATTTCAGGGCCAATGCCATCGCCGGGGAGTAGGGTAATGCGGTAGTTCTGGGTCATACTAAATTTTTATGAGGTAAATGCTTGTAGATCAAATATCATACTAAATTTGAACAGGACTCGATGAGATTTTATTGATGTTGCGTAAAACCCCATCCCGTTGTGGGTGGGGATGTAGGCACAGCGAAATACCCCTTATTTTGCACTATCCAAGATATTCAAATGACCCAGAAGAAGAAAGTGAACCTTAGCTAGACATTTATTTGTTACAAGGAATTAGCGGGAGCGTGAAAGCCCCTGAGTTAATCGCTACATTCAGATCCCTATCCATGGAGTGTCCAGAACTTCCGTGGATGCTTGTCTATTTATCTGTCAATTATAAGAAAATCGAGGGAGCCAAAACCACCGAGATGATCTACTTTTGGTTGTGAGTGACAAAAAGATGTAAACCCAGCAGTAAATGTTCCCAATCTAGCAAAAAATAGGGGAGGGCATCCCCGTTCCCCTAGCGTGCCGTCAGGCATATTAACGCTACAGGAGTTGAAGCCTCTACTTTCCTTAGCCTAAGCCTGGTTGACCAAGTTTTGACGGTGAATGTAGAATTTATTAGCCTTTAGGCAGGAGAGTGTCAAGAATTACCCTCTCTACCAATTCCACATCACAGGATTTTCATCGAGATGGTGAGTAACAGTGGATCCAATGGTATCAATTTCTGCTAATTCTTCCCTAGAAAGTTGAACATCAACAGCGTGGGCGTTGTCTTGTGCTTGTTCGGGATAACGTGCTCCCGCGATGGCGCTTGTTTGGGGTTGGGCAATTAACCAAGCCAATGCCAACTGAGCCAAGGTACAATTATGACGAGCCGCCATGGGACGGAGTTTTTCTACAGCTTCGTGAGCTCGTGCAAAGTTTTCCCCTTGAAACAACTTATTTTTAGCACGGTTATCTCCTGGGTCAAATTTATGACCAGGGGCAAATTTTCCTGTTAACAATCCTTGGGCTAAAGATGAATACGCCAAGATAGAAATGTTATTCTCAATACAATAGGGCATGGCATCCTTTTCTACCTGTCGCCAAAATAAGGAATAAGGAGGCTGTAAGCTATCAATACGTCCATACTGTGCAGCTTCCGCCAGTTGATCACAAGAAAAATTAGAAACACCAATGGAGCGAATTTTTCCTTGTTGTTTTAGTTGATTCAAAGCCGCCATAGTTTCTTCAATAGGGACTATTTCAGTATTGAAAGACCCAGCAGGCCAATGTATCTGGTAAAGGTCGATGTAGTCAGTTTTGAGGTTTTTTAATGAGCGATGGCAAGCTGCAATAACTAAATCATACTTGAGATGATTGGCAAAAACTTTGGAAGCATACTCTACGCGATCGCGAACATCAGATAAAGCTGCGGCTATGATTTGCTCAGAATGTCCTTCCCCGTACATTTCCGCAGTATCAATTGTGGTAATACCAGATGCAAAGGCGGCTCGGATAGTTTTAATCGAATCATTATCCTCAATTCCCGTCCACATTACCTTGCCTGCTTGCCAAGTCCCCATGATAATAGGTGTAATTTGGATATCTGATGTCCCCAATCTTCGCTTTTCCATGATGCCTTCCTAGTGAGTATTTATGAATATTTATATTCCTTGTCTAGATCATATTTACCAATTAAACTAAGTTGCTCAATCACCCAACCGACTCATTTCCAAAACCCTAGGTGAGAGACATATACACCACTTCCTACCTACTCGATTGAATGTAAATCATTAACTGGAACCAAGGAACAATACCCAGAATTAAAAAGTGTCCATTCTCCGGTATTGCAACAAACACCGAGGGGAGGGGCCCATTAGCCGGGTAAATTCATTCCTTGTCTGATTTGTCATGAGTCAAAACAAATAATCTGATGCTGTAATTTTTGCCTAAATGGTAGTTATTGTTACATACATTCACAAAAACCACAGTTACCATGAGAAAAATCTTGTTCACACAGTAGTAACAATTACCTAATCTAATAAAATCATTGAGGATAGAAAAAGGTAAAAAACAAATATTTGCTTTAACCTCATTCCCCGAAGGAAACCATTAATTACTACCCATTACCAACTAAATAACTTTGGTCTTTTATTACAACACAGAATCAATCAAACATTTGTGACATTGGAATTACCAATTACACAAGTAGTGATGGGATAAAAAATTATCCCACACCACCGAGGCGGATGTTGACAAAATTCTGCCAATATGCAAATAAGCCAAACTTAAAGGAGTTTGCCATGGAACGTCAAATGTGCTGGTTATCAAAGTCTAGCGGCGATGGAGAGAAAATTTTGCATTTGCAAGCAGCGCCCAATCAACCTTGGCGGCCCTACACAGCTTTTCCGCAATTTGCAGTACCCGACTATCAAGTTCCCGGTGGTTCTAAAGGTTGGGCAACTTATCAAAAACTTCTCAAAGCAGGCTGGACTTTAGTACCTAGTGCAAGGGCAAATGAGTTTAGCAGCAGCTATGCAGAATCAATTAGAGTAATCCCTAATTGACAGATAAATAGACAAACATCTACACCTATAGACGCACCTCATGAGTTTGGTGCAAAAATCCCTGTGTCAGTCAAAACATTGCAAAGATTTGATGTATCAGGAAAACTTCCTGCTAAAAAAACTTGATCAACACATCGTTTTTACACTGAAAATGAAAAAATCTACCACTGTGGAAGTTGTGGACATTCCATGGCTAGGGATATGAACACGGCGATTAACTCATGGCGTTTTCCTAGAGCGGGAAAGCTTACTGAGGGACGAATGCAAAATGTCAAATGGCAGATTAGAAACTTACAGGCCTCTGGGGAAACCTTCACCACGAGGGTCGGCGGCTGCTTCTAAATCTCCATCTGCGGTGACAGCGATGGCATTAGCATTACCCCAAGAGTCACTTTCCTTGATATTGTGTCCACGACGGCGCAACTCTTGCAAGGTGAGGGTGTCCAAACCCCAACGTTCCACGCGTAACTGGTCGGGTAACCACTGGTGATGTATGCGCGGGACAGAAAGGGCTGCACCGATATCCATATCGTGCTCTAACACATTGAGGATAATTTGTAGTACCTGAGTAATGATGGTGCTACCACCAGGGGTTCCCAACGCCAAGCGGAGACGACCATTCTCAGTGATAATTGTGGGAGTCATGCTAGATAAGGGAGTTTTCCGAGGTGCGATGGCATTAGCTTCGTTACCCACTAAACCAAAAGCATTGGGTACTCCCGGAGCAATGGCAAAATCGTCCATCTCGTTGTTGAGGACAATTCCCGTCCCTGGTGTGACTACACCTGCGCCAAAGTTTAGATTAATAGTGAAAGTCAGACTCACAGCATCACGTTGCTCATCAACAACAGTGAGATGGCTTGTTTCAGTCGATTCACTTCCGAGGAGAGAATGGGAAGTAGGGAAAGAACGTAAATCACCGGGTTTCACCTCTGTTGTAGGTTTAGCTCTTTCCATATCAATTTGTTGACGGCGTTTTTTTGCATAGGATGGGCTGATCAGTTGAGCTACGGGGACTTTGATAAAATCAGGGTCGCCTAAATATTCTGAGCGATCAGCATAGGCAATTTTCATTGCTTCCACCATTAAATGCAACCCATCAGGATGATGCCACCCCAAAGATTTTAAATCAGTGTCACCGATGATGTTCAACATCTGCAATAAATGTACACCTCCCGATGAAGGTGGGGGCATTGAGCAGATTTTAGCTTGGCGGAACTGGCCACAAACCGGAGTTCGCCAAATTGGTTTGTAGGCTTTGAGGTCTTGTAAAGTGATTAAACCACCGTTTTTCGCCATGTCAGAAGCGATCGCCCGGGCAATATTTCCGGTATAAAAACTTTGGGGATAGCGAGCAATTTCTGTTAAAGTCCAGGCCAAGTCACGTTGTACTAGTCTTTCTCCTGGCTGATAAAAATCACCGTCACGAGTAAAAATTTTTCGCATCCCTGGATTATTCAGCATCGTCTCCAGACGTGTTTGGTGGTCGGTGAAATAATTAGGGGATAATACACTTCTGAGAATAAAGCCATGTTGAGCAAGTGCGATGGCAGGTTTTAGAACTTCTGACCAAGGTAACTTACCATAACGACGATGCACTTCATACATACCTGCCACTGTTCCTGGTGTCGCCACTGCTAAATAGCCAGTTACACTCCCATGAGGACGCACCTTACCTTCTCCATCCAAGTACATATCTTTTGTTGCTTTCAGGGGGGCGCGTTCCCGAAAATCCAGGGCTTTGATCTCACCAGTCTTCCCAGAGTGGATCAACAAAAATCCCCCCCCGCCAATTCCTGCCGAAAAAGGCTCAACTACAGAAATAGCAAAAGTCGTAGCCACAGCCGCATCAACAGCATTACCACCTTTGCGTAACATGGTAATTCCTGCGTCACTTGCTAGAGGATGAGCTGAAACCACCATTCCCTTTTTACTGCCTAGGGGTGAGGTAATACTGGCTAATGCAACTTGGCTGTAAAAGACAATGCCAAGAGAGAAAATGGTAAATACAACCTGCTTAGATTTGGTTTTAATAGCCATTTATCTAGTTTACTTGCTGTTTTTCAGCTTACAGCAATACCTAAAAGAATATCAATGAGTGTAGCAGTTGCCATGGCAATACTCACCATAAACTCTCTTGCAGTGATCGCAGACATTGAAGAAAAGCTAGACTATCGGGATGTGGCGTTACCGAAGCTCTTTGTTGAGAGGCTTGCTTAAATTCATCCTTTGTTGCCAATAGTACTAACTTACCTTCACTCATTAACCCAATTCGTGAAGCTAAAAAAAAGGCTTCTTGAATATCATGGGTGACAAATACTACTGTTTTTCCTAATTCCTGTTGTAATCGGTGAAATTCTTGTTGCAGTTCTAAGCGGGTAATGGGGTCGAGTGCACCAAAGGGTTCATCCATTAATAATACTGGTGGGTCTGCCGCTAATGCTCTAGCTACACCTACCCTTTGCTTTTGTCCTCCCGAAAGTTCATGAGGGTAGCGCCGGGCAAACTGTTCAGGATCTAAGCCCACCATATGCAATAGTGCATAAGTCCGCATTTTAATTTGTTTAGATTGCCAACCCAGTAGACTAGGCACTAGACCCACGTTGTCTTCTACAGTAAAGTGGGGAAATAAACCAGTTTCTTGAATGACATAACCAATATTACGCCGCAATTCAATTTCATTCCATCGAGTCGTGGGAGTACCGTCAAATAATACTTCTCCTTGGGTGGGTGTAAACAGGCGATTGATTAACTTGATTGTAGTGGTTTTACCGCTACCACTACGTCCGAGTAATACCAGGGCTTCTCCTTGACTAATAGAGAAGTTGAGATGAGATACTAAAAGGCGATGGTTGCGGCTAAAGCTGACATCGCGGAATTCAACAGCAATTGGTTTTTGTTGTTCTATCATCAAGTTGATTTTTTCAGATTATGCCAAAATTTAAGGTTAACGAAATAGATTTGTTCTACGACATTAAAGGACAGGGGGAGCCTTTACTATTAATTTCTGGTTTCTTATGCGATCACTCCTATTGGTCATTAATCATGCCATCCTTGGTTAGCCAATATCAAGTGATTCGCGTAGATAATCGAGGAATGGGCCGAAGTTCGGCCCCTAATAGTCCTTATAGTCTCCAGGATATGGCAAAAGATGTAGCGGCATTACTTGATCACATCGGCATTGATCAGGTAAATGTGGTAGGTCATTCCATGGGTGGTCAAATCGCCCAGGAATTAGTCTTAGCCAACCCTGAAAAGGTAAAAAGTCTGATTTTACTTTCTACTCTCGCCCAAGGTGATGGACGATTCAACCATGTAATCGAAACGTGGGGCGACCTCCCCAGTAGTATAGACATGAGGCTTTATGAAAAAGTTGTATTACCCTGGGTGTTTACTGATGAGTTTTATGCTATTCCAAATATGGTGGAAGAACTAATCGAGTGGGCTGTAAATTATCCCTTTGCACCAGATCAAAAGACACTCTATTATCACAGTAGAGCCATCCTCGCCAGCAATACCATAGACCGCCTGTATAATATTCACTGTCCCACTCTGATTTTAGTTGGCAGGCAAGACATTATCACTCCAGTTAAGTTTTCTCAACAATTAGCTGAAGGTATTCCCCACGCAGAACTGGTGGTGATTGACCGTGGTGGTCATGGGTTTTTGATTGAGTCCTCCCATCAAGTAATTTCCGTGATACTGCAATTTTTGAGAAAATTATCATCTCCCATAAATTAAAGAATATGCCAATGAAGGTGTTTGACCTAACCCCGGCTTTTAGGTCTTTTGGATTATAGTTAATGTGGGTAGGTTCGATAATAGTGGCATATTATGATAGGTAGCCACGGGTCACCCTAATTAATCCTCAAGAATACCAACATAAACATGACAGACTTTAGAGAACTGCAAGAATGGGAAAAAGCGCACGAACTTACAGTTGCAGTTTATGAAATTACTAAAACCTTTCCAGAAGAGGAATTACAGGGGCTAACGCAACAAATTCGTTTGGCTTGTGCTTCTATACCTATTAAAATAGCTCAGGCATGCGATCGCGATGACTATGAAATTCAACTAGATTTTCTGGAAACCGCCAGAGATGCGGTAATTGAGGTAGAATACTATCTCCTACTTTGCTACGAGTTACAAATGGTTGACTCATCTAATTATGATCGCCTAATCAGTGATGTAGTGGAAGTGAAGGAACTGCTAGCATCTTATATTGATAAGCAGAGTCGCAACTTTTGATCAAACTCCTTGCCGAACATTTGGAAATGATCTGCATTCATGGGGAAAGCACCTACCCAGAAGAATGCTGTGGACTAATTATTGGTTATCTGGGTAGGGAAGGCAAGACTGCTATGGAAATAATACCCACAGCAAACGCCTGGAATACCCAAGGAAATGATTTATCCAGCGATAACAGAGTATATACTAGCAGAAGACGATATGCGATCGCGCCCCGAGTAATCTTACAAGCCCAAAAAGCAGCACGCGATCGCGCCATGAATATTATCGGTATTTATCACTCACACCCCGATAATTGCGCTACACCATCAGAATGCGATCGCCTATATGCTTGGGCAGAATACTCGTATATAATAGTATCCGTTGAAAATGGCAAAGCTAGTACGGTTAAAAGTTGGACTCTTGATGATTATCACCATTTCCAACCAGAGTCGATTGAAAACATAATTTAACCAATTAATTCCACTCTCGAATATCGTTTTTCGATAGGATCAATAATCCTAGCTAATCTACCTCAATCTTATGCTCAATCCCAATCTGGATGAAATCCAGTTGACCAAAGATGATTACGAACGCTACTCCCGCCATCTGATTTTGCCAGAGGTGGGACTGGAAGGACAGAAGCGTTTAAAAGCTGCCAGTGTCTTGTGTATTGGTACTGGTGGACTAGGTTCGCCATTACTTTTATATCTTGCAGCAGCCGGTATCGGACGCATTGGTATTGTTGACTTCGATGTTGTCGATACTTCTAACCTACAACGCCAAATAATTCACGGTACTTCCTGGGTAGGTAAACCCAAGATTGAATCGGCAAAAAACCGAATTCACGAAATTAACCCCTATTGTCAGGTTGATTTGTACGAAATTCGCCTGAGTTCTGAAAATGCCCTAGATATTATTAAACCTTACGATATCGTAGTAGATGGTACTGATAATTTCCCTACCAGATATCTTGTTAATGACGCTTGCGTATTGCTGAATAAGCCTAACGTCTACGGTTCCATTTTCCGCTTTGAAGGACAAGCTACGGTATTTAACTACGAAGGTGGTCCCAACTATCGTGACCTATACCCAGAACCACCACCACCAGGAATGGTTCCCTCCTGTGCAGAAGGTGGCGTACTAGGTATTTTACCGGGAATGATTGGAATTATTCAGGCCACAGAAACAGTAAAAATTATTACGGGACAGGGTGCTACCTTGAGTGGGCGATTGCTGTTGTACAACGCCTTAGAAATGAAATTCCGGGAATTAAAACTCCGTCCTAATCCCGTTCGTCCAGTTATTGAAAAACTGATAGACTACGAACAATTCTGCGGAATTCCCCAAGCTAAGGTAGAGGAGGCAAAACAGCAGATGGAAATTCCAGAAATCACCGTTAAGGAATTGAAGGAATTACTGGATAGTGGTGCAAAGGATTTTGTGCTAGTAGATGTCCGTAATCCTCATGAATACGAAATTGACAAAATTCCTGGTTCTGTATTGATCCCCTTACCAGAGATCGAAAACGGCCACGGCGTAGCCAAGGTCAAAGAAATACTGAATGGTCACCGCTTAATTGCTCATTGTAAGCTAGGCGGGCGCTCTGCCAAAGCCTTGGCCATCCTCAAGCAAGCAGGAATTGAGGGAATTAATGTTAAAGGTGGTATTAACGCTTGGAGTAAGGAAATTGATGCTTCAGTTCCAGAGTATTAAAACTCTTTAGCGAGAGTGACGCAGAGATTACACATTAACTCTCTGCGCCTCTGGGTGATAGAGAAAAATTACTTTAATTAAGCAGTTTGCTGTGACTGTGATTCGTTACTTTGGGTAGATTCTTGCTTTTCTGACTTCTTCTCTTCTGTCTTCTGTACTTGCTGAAGATGAATGCTATTCACCTGTTTAATAAAATACTCTAATGCTTCGTTGGCTTGCCGTTGCTGTTCGATTTCGTCAGAGGAGTCATAGAAACGATAGGGTGTTATTCCCAAAATAAATTTTTCTACCTCAGCTTCTAACAGTTCAACTACTGTATTGGCAGACACCCAATTCTTTTGAAATGGGAAGGACGTAACTATACTCGCAAGTATGGAAGCAATAGCCGGACAAATAACTGGTAACCACTTCAACCAAGTTTGTCGTGCTTCTATTTTGTCTACCAGGACTAAAATAGGTGTAATTCCTGAAAAAATGACAGTTGTAATTTGCAGAATATAGTAAATCGTTCTCGATAAGTTCCGAACTCTTTTATAATCGTCAATCAAATCTTGGCAATATTGTAAAGCTTGAGTTTTGACTGGAGTAAAGTTGTTGATCTGCCAAGATTTATTACTCAATAAATAAGTGTATATTTCTGCTTTTTTGTTAGCCTGGTAATAACTAACGGATTTTTTCGAGTCTTGAAATAATTGTCTGTTAATTATCAGGAAGAAAAATGTTGCACAGATTGTGACCACACCATAAAAAACCAAGTTTTCGTTTTTTAATGAAATAACAAGAATACTAACTAATAGCAAAAATGCTATGAGCAAGTTCTCAATTATCTTTAGTGTCAGTAATCTTTTCTCTGCTTTCTCTGCTCCATAAACAGATAATTGGCTTAAACTTTCAATATTTTTTGTATTCTCTGTGAGATTATCAATCGTCAAATCTGTTGTAGTCATTCCTTGGTGTCTCCATAAATTTGGTACAAGAAGTCCAGCAACTAAAAAATTAGATGCCTAATGGATAATAAATAGTTATATGTATTGACTATTTATTATTCTTTGCTACGGGAATTTATCAATTTTGGTGATTCTTTGGCGCAGCTCACTCTAACTGATGTATTGAATCCCTTCAGCAATTTTTTGTATTAAAATACTCTGAAGTATAATCGAAGCTTTAACCAGGAGCAATATAAAATTCACTTAATTAAGCTTTTTTTACGAATTAGTGCAGATTACATCCAGACACTGTTATCCGCATATACAACCACGGATCATATTCAGGTGTAATGTAAGTAATAATTGTGACTAATATTCTAACTAGGATTACGAGGGGTAAGCAAAAGTATTTCAACGCGCTTTACCGACACCCAAATATAATTCACCGACTTTGGAATCATGCAATAATTCTTCACCAGGCCCAGAAATAGCATCCCGTCCAGATTCCAGTACATAACCACGATGAGCCATTTCCAAAGCTTTACGAGCATTTTGTTCTACTAACACGATTGCTGTACCTGTTTGATTAATTTGTTTAATTTGATCAAACACTTGGGTTACCAGAATGGGGGATAAAGCCGCAGAAGGTTCATCCAACAGCAACAAACTAGGTTCTAGCATCAAAGCTTTACCCATAGCCAGCATTTGACGTTCACCTCCTGATAAAGTCCCAGCACGTTGACCACGGCGATCGCTTAGTCTGGGAAACATAGAAAAAATTTGCTCTTTCAGGGGTTTAAGAGGTACATTACGCACAAAAGCCCCCATTTCCAGGTTTTCTTCAACACTTAGGGAAGGAAAAACATTAGAGATTTGTGGTACATAACACATTCCCTTCCTAACAATTTGATTTGACTTTAGCCCAGCAATATTTTCATTTCTAAAGGTAATTGTGCCTGTGTGGGGAGTTAAAAGCCCAAAAATAGTTTTGGCTAAGGTGGATTTACCCGCACCATTAGGGCCAATTACTGCTACCAGTTCACCTGGTAGTACCCAGAAGTTTACCCCTTGGAGGATATCTACATCTTTAACGTATCCGGCGTGGACATTATTAACTTCTAGTAAATAGTTATTATTCATTACTTCTTGTTTATTAAATAAAAATTATTGAATCAACAGTCAAGTTAAAAATAACTTATAAACTGTTGACATAGAATTTTACGGTGTTTTTTGCAAGTCTGGTCGTTCTTGGGGAACGATGGCATTTTGCACCGGGCAAACTTGGATACATATACCACAATCAATGCAAGTAGAAAAGTCAATCCAATACCAATCGGTTCCCTTAATATTTTTACCTGGGCCTGGATGGATACAAGCTACTGGACAAGCATCTACGCATTCAGCTACACCTTCACAAACATTTGTAACAATTGTGTGCGGCATTTCTCAATTTCCTTTCTTTAAGATCAGCTATATCTAGCCTAGCAGCATAGGAATGGGGGATGCTCGATTCTACTCCCCATTCCCCAAGGACTAATTAACGCAATGGTTCATTGACAATTGAACCGTCTGATGTAATCCAAGCAATTTGGGCAATACCGCGATCACTTGCGTATTGTCTAATAGCTTCTGTATCTCTACCCCCTAAATCCATTTCTACCCTTACCAAATCAGCAGAATCACGTAATTTTTGGGCATAGGCAAAGGCCGCAGCCTCGGCATTTGCTGTTTGGGCTACTACTAACCAGTTGCTAGCGGGCGTAGATGGTGGTAGTTCCTCAGTAGATAAGAGAATCTGGTGTAAATCTTCAATATCCAGTACAAACCCAATACCGGGAATGTCTTCCCCTTGGGGATGATATAGTCCTAAAAGCTTGTCGTAGCGACCACCACGGCCTAAAACTCTAGCTTGTGAACCATGATCAGTGACAATTTCAAACACTATACCAGTGTAATAGTCAATGGTTTGGATTAAGCTCAAGTCAAGAATTAAAGGAAAATCGCCTTCGGATTTTAGCAACTCTACCACAGATTTGAGGTTATTTACTTTTTCTTGTTGCTCTGGAGTCAAAGCAAAGCTACTGACCTTTTGCAAGACATCGGCACTGTCACCCCGTAGATCCATCATGACGATAGCGCGATGGCGTAGATCATCCCTCAAAGGCAAACCATCTATGGCAATGCGGTCGAGATGGGCGATGGCACTGCGGACTTTGGCTTGGATATTCACTGGAAAGGCATCAAGTAGCGATCGTGTAATTCCCGCTTCGCCCAAAATTAAGTGCCAATCCTGCAAACCCAGTGCAGTCAAACAATTTCTCGCCAACAGCAGCACTTCTGCATTTGCCAACAATCCCCCCACGCCTAACAATTCTACCCCCGCTTGATAAAACTCTTGCTGGCGATTGTGCCTGTTTTCCCAGGTGCGGCGGAAGACATTGGCATTGTAGTATAGCCGTTGCGGATAGGTGACATCTGCCATGCGCGTAGCAACTGCACGAGCAATAGAAGCTGTCAACTCTGGACGCAATCCTAATTCTTCATCTTGGCCATTTTGGAGTTGAATCACCATCTGACGTTGAATTGCTTCTCCCGCCATCAACGTATCCATCCGTTCCAAAGTTGACGTAATAATCCTGTGATATCCCCAACGATGAAACACTTGCTCTAACCTATCTTCAATCCAGCGTTTTTGAGCCACGTCTAAAGGTAATAAATCCCTTGCTCCCGCTGCTGGTTGATACACCATTATTTTTTATTCCCACCAAACAAACCACCAAATAAACCCCCACCTCCAGACTTATCTGGTTGATTAGTTCCATTGTCAGGAAGTGAAGTTACTTTCGAGCCACTAGATTGTTGCCCTAAAGCCTTTTCTATTTTAGGTTTCCATGTCAACGCTATTTCGTTGGTAAGGTCTAATTTTCAACATATATAAGGGTTTTACAGCCAAGAAATTTTTCTTCAGTAATTTTATAGTCGCAAATAGTCACTAAGTATGAGCTTTCCTCATCTTCCTCACTTCCAGCTCGATAAAGGTCGAACTCCCACCAACTCACGACTCAATTTGTCATGAATTTTACCATTAGTAGCCAGAATTCTCCCTGATTCAATTTGAAAAGCAGTGCCATCATAGGCAGTAACTTCACCCCCAGCTTCTCGCAATAAAGCTACACCTGCAACAACATCCCAAGGAGAGATTCCCCTTTCCCAATAACCATCAACACGCCCACAAGCAACATAAGCCAAATCCAAAGCTGCGGAACCACTGCGTCTAACTCCTTGAGTGAGATGAGTCAGGTGACAAAATTCTGCGTAGTTGTTATCACAAGTTTCCCGACGATCATAGGCAAATCCCGTTACCAGCAAGCTTTTACTCAGTTGAGATATTTCCGAAACCTTGATGTAATGGCGGTTACACGTAGCTCCTAAGCCACTAGCCGCCCGAAATAACTCCTCATGGAAAGGGTCATAAATTACACCAACTTGCGGCACAGCATTAACTAATAACCCAATGGAAACAGCAAAGGACGGATATTGATGAGCATAATTTGTTGTGCCATCTAAGGGGTCAATTGCCCAGAGGTACTCATTATCTTGATTTCCTAACTTGCCTGATTCTTCAGCCAGGATAGAATGTTCGGGAAAGTGGCGACGTAAAATTGACAAAATCTCAGCTTCTGAGGCTTTATCCGCAGCAGTAACCAAATCACCAGGGCGGCCCTTTTCGGTAATAGCATCTTCTAACTTACCTAAATACCCTTGCAAAACGGCACCCGCAGCCAACGCCGCTTCCGTAGCAACATCGAGAAAAATTTGTAAATTAATCATTGGTTCTTAGTGATGGTCATGGGTCATTGGTCATGAGGTACGGGTGAAACAACTACACCACTTTTTACCAATTTCGGCGGCGAAACTCAGCAGGAGAGACACCCATAGGTTTCTCTGGATTCCAAATACCTTTTCCCATGAGTCTAGCCCATTGCTGGGCTCGTTCCAAGGTCTGGTCATATTTGTGGTTAGGAGATCGCGACACAAACAGGGCATATCCTTGTTTAACAACTTGTTCATTCAATAACTGGTCATCTTTCCACACATAAGCCAAAATCCGATTAAATTTATCTTTAGCTTCGACATCAAATTCCAGGATTACAGATTTTTCCTGCTCACCAATCAAGGCCGCTAAAACTTCCCTGGACTGATCTCCCCAAGGGCGTTGGCGCAAATCCGGTGCATCAATACCAAGTAACCGGACTGAAGAAATTAAATTTGGTTGTTCAGTCATACCCAACACTTCCAAACTTTGCCCACTCACCACCCGCACCACCTGCACCTCAACCTGATTGCTTGCAGTCTGATAATTGTCTTGACAACTCACGAGCAACAGCAAGCAACCGAACAGAATAATTTTCCCCACTAACACATCAAAAAAAAACCCTGGCTCCTTGGGTTTAAGGGCTAACAATGTCCTAATCCTCATCTAACGGTAAACCAGCCTTAACTTTGCCTTTAGCAAAATAGCGTCCAAACTGTAGCTGATAAACCTCATCCTCATCTTGAGTTTCTATGTCTAAATCAGAACGAGCGTAACTGACGCATAACAAAGCGTAACCTCGTCGGCGCAAGGCTGGCGATAATCCAATAGCTTCTGGTTGATAAACTTCTCCAGAGATGATTCTCACAGCACAAGTTGTGCAAGCCCCATTACGGCAAGAAAACGGCAGATCCCTTCCTTGTTGTTCGATGCTGTGGAGAATGTAGCGGTTTTCTGGAACTTCTAGTGTGTATTCTTGGCCAGAGGCGCGATGGCGGACTTTAATTGTATGTGTAGAGGACATTTTGCTTGGGGAGTTCCAATGTGAATTTTCAGGTTTAATTTGATATTTCTACTATATTTGCATTTTCTAAAATTTTATAGTAAAGTGGTAAATCGTTGCCCCTGGAGAGGTGGCCGAGTGGTTTAAGGCGCAGACCTGGAAAGTCTGTTATGCGGAAACGTATACGAGGGTTCGAATCCCTCCCTCTCCGTTAAAATAAACAAGCTGCCCCCAGTTCATTTTTATCCTTTGTCGCTGGTGGGTAATTAATCCACTAAGCTGCTATGAATCAACTGAAGTCTCAAAACTGGACATTAATCAAACAGCGACTAACTCCTTACTTATTTTTGCTACCGGCTTTAGTTCTTTTGGTTTTAACGGTTTTTTGGCCAGCAATACAAGCGTTTTACCTCAGCTTTACCAGCTACGAAGACCTTTCCCAACCACCCCAATGGATAGGTTTTGCCAACTTTGTCCGGTTGTGGCAAGATGCAGTTTTTTGGAAAACTTTAGAAAATACTTTTCTATATCTTGTGGGTGTCGTACCAATTTTAGTCATGGCTCCCTTGGTTTTGGCAATTTTGGTCAATCAGAAACTGCGAGGGATGAATTGGTTTAGAGCGGCCTACTACACGCCTGTAGTGATATCAATGGTAGTTGCTGGTATAGCTTGGAAATGGCTATATGCAGAAAACGGCTTACTCAATCAGTTGGTCACAACCTTGAATATTTTTCCCGCAGGAATTCCTTGGCTAACTAGTCCAGAGAAATTCCTAGGCATAGTACCAATTTCTCTTGCCAGCGTTATGGTTGTCACCATCTGGAAGGGACTCGGCTATTACATGGTAATTTATTTAGCGGGTTTGCAGTCAATTCCTGGTGATGTGTATGAAGCTGCAGCTATTGATGGTTCAGATGGTATCCGCAAACATTGGGATGTTACAGTACCCTTAATGAAGCCGTATTTAGCTTTGGTAGCCGTGATTTCGGCAATTTCCGCTACTAAAGTCTTTGAAGAAGTATTTATCATGACCCAAGGCGGTCCACTCAATAGCTCCAAAACCATTGTTTACTATTTGTACGAAGAGGCCTTTAGTAACTTAGAAGTTAGCTATGCTTGCACAATTGGATTAGTATTATTTTTGATTATTTTGGCATTATCAGTTTTGCGCTTATTGATTAATCAGCAGGAAGACATCCCCATTTAATTAAACATATATAAAAATATATACAACTTGACAGTCCCAGACCTAAAGGTGTGGGGATACAGTCTTCATTTCTTCCCTAAAGTAGGAAACACGGCGCATTGCGCCTGTTTTTCAACGTTTTTCGGCATTTTTGTTATGATTTTTTATAAATTTTATAAATTTTATATCATCTTTAACTAATAGCTATCAGTAATAGCTTATACATCGTAAAATTTACGCATTTTTGATCCACCCAAAGGCAGTAGCTCAAACATAAGGTAATAAATATAAAAGATGAAATAGCTCTGCTTTCCAAACATTTACAAGGAAACAGATTTTTATGACATTTGATTATGACTTGTTTGTCATCGGTACTGGACCTGGGGGATTAGCAGCAGCAAAAAAAGCCGCTAGCTATGGTGTTCGTGTCGCTATAGCTGAACAAGAAAACATTGGTGGTACTTGTGTAAATCGGGGCTGTATTCCTAAAAAGCTGATTGTTTACGCAGCTGATTTTGCTCAAGAAAACCAAATAGCACAGAGTTACGGATGGAGTCAGTGTGAACGGTACTTTGACTGGACACTATTTATGAAATCTGTACACCGACAGATTGAACATATTAACTACTCCTTTTGTCAAGAATTGCGAAAAGCACAAATTGAAATAATTAAAGAACGCGCTACTTTTGTTGATAACCATACTTTAGATTTGAATGGCCATCAAGTTACAGCCGATAAAATTTTAATTGCTGTGGGTGCAAGACCCAATAAGCCTAATATTTCCGGGATAGAATACGCCATTACATCACGTGAAATGTTTCATTTACCCTATTTACCAAAACGGTTGGCAATTATTGGGGGTGGCTATATTGGCGCGGAGTTTTCCAGCATGATGCAGGCTTTTGGCTGTAAAGTCACACTGATCGAAACAGATGAAATGATGTTATCAGGGTTTGATAATGATATTCGCTCTGGTGTACAAGAAAGTTTAAGGAATCGCGGAATTAGAATTTTGACTAATAGCACTGCTCAAGAAATTACTCACTTAGATGAAGGTTGGTTGTTGACCACTACTGGTGACCGTGTACAAACTATTGCCGCAGATACTATCCTCGTAGCTACGGGTTTTAGTCCCAATACCAAGAATATCGGTTTAGAGAAGGCTAAAGTTGAAGTTGGTGAACAAGGTGAAATCAAAGTCAATGAATACTACTGCACTAGCCAGAAAAACATTTTCGCTGTGGGAGACTGCATTAACCGTTTGCAATTAACTCCAGTTGCTAAAGCTGAAGGTATTGCCTTTGCCAATAAAGTGTTTGGCAATAACCCGCAAACAGTGAATTATGATTATGTCCCTTCTGCCGTTTTTTCTCGTCCAGAAGGTGCTGGTGTGGGAATGACGGAAGCCAAGGCTCGGGAAAAATTTGGGGATAGGGTGAAATGTTATTCTACGCAATTTCAACCACTTTTGTATCAGCTGGTAAAACAAGAAACTCCAGCTATGATGAAGTTAGTAGTAGATGATCATTCTCAACAAGTTTTGGGGGCTCATATGCTGGGTGAAAATGCAGCCGAAATTATTCAAACTTTAGCAGTGGCAATTCGTCAAGGAATCACTAGGCAAGACCTGAATGAAACAATAGGCATTCATCCAACCATAGCAGAAAACTTTTTGTCTTTAGGTTAAATAGTTATATTTCAACAGTGTTGTTACCCAGGTTTAATGGGAATATCTGATGTGTTTAAATATCCGTTGTGTTGTGGTCTGAAGTTGCTGTTTTGCAAATTTACTAATTCCTTGAGGTTTTATGGCTGAAAATTAGTGATGATTAATAGATGGTTTCTTACTGCTAAAACCTACTCTAATTGTGGTGGAAAAAAAGAAATTTTCTCATTAGGTGAAAGAGTGTTTAAGTTTGATAGCTGTGGATTTGAATGTGACAGGGATTTAAACGCAGCTATTAATCTGAGTCATTGTGCTGTATCAAAAGCTGTCAGTTAGACAGTGTTACCCTGTGGATTGAGTACTGGCCCACTTCCCAGAGGAAAATTAACCTTTCTCATGGACACCGCACCTGTGTGAAATTCCTGGATGAAGGTTCCTGGGTGTGTGGCCAAAATTTTATATATCCCTACTGAGATCACTTTACTGCTATATTTTGGTAATGCAGCCTGAAATTGACCATTATCAGTACTTCCGTAACTACTTGGCAGATCAAAAACTACGCTTAGTGCAATAGCCCTAACACCAGCCAGAATCAGTTTTTTTGATTATCTGAGTTTATCCAGGGGGCTTAAACGGGAAAGAGTTCAGTTGTTCTAAGTAAACATACTGTTGCGTATCTGTTTTATAGTACTGTTCGGGAATTGATATCCTATTGATCATCAGTTGCCAAAATCAGGATATTTTCTGGAGGTATTATTTATAGACGCAGTTGAAAAAATATGGACAGGGATTGATTTTCCATCAATTGTAGCCAAGCCTAGACAGTCAGCAATCCTGCACTTAGTGCGGAAATTCCACTCAGCAAATGGCCTAAACCCGCCATTAACTGGGACTGGTGTGATACTGCTGTTGAAGTCGCTTTTGTCGGTTTACTTGAGGTTATATTCCCGGCACAGACATATTTTTTGGTTAAGTTAGATGTGCGCTGTTCTGGCATATCATGTTAATAGTTTATTTGCGTTCTACTAGTTTATTTATTTATTTTGGGCTGGTTTTACTACAAACACATTGAAATAAGACTTAAATGACAAACTTATACATTTGTAATATCTTTTCTATTTTTGACCACGCTTGGGTTAATAAATTTCGATTCGGTAGAGTTTTAGCCCAAATCTTGGTCAACTTATTCTTGAAGTGAGATAAAACCTGTGATTGTTCGACAAACTGGAGCCGGAAATACCTGGCTTCACCACTTAGTGACGGTAAGATTTGATTTTCTCAGCGGAAGGTGTACGCCTCCTAGAATTTCTCTAAGAGGAATTTATTGTTATGTCACTGACAAATTTTGTTCAAGAATCAGCATTTTATTGAATCAAAAACTTATAGATGATTCTCATCCCATATCCTACCCCAAGACCTATGCCTTACCTCTTTAGAAGTAAACTTGGCAGTTATATAGCCAGAAATCTTGTTAACCATGTTAATCAGTCAATTTTATTGATAGATTTTGATCACAGTGCCTCACTTAAACTGCTAAAGGTGAAAAAGGTTAAGTCCCAAAATCTTAAGTCCGAGATTTTAGCCAATTTTATGCAATATAAGAGGTAAGATAAAAGCTATACATAAAACCATGTTATCAAAATTTTAGCAAATTTATCATTTGAGAATTGCTATAATCTATTGTCCAATCTAGTTACTTTTCTATTTGTTAGGTGTATTTTTCTATGGGTTCCCCAATGAATCGTCTGTCTATTTTTGTAGACGGAAACAATATGTTCTATGCTCAACAAAAAAATGGCTGGTTTTTTGACCCAAGACGAGTGTTGGACTATTTTAAACACGAGCAATCAGACACAACATTAATTAATGCTTTCTGGTACACTGGCTTAAAAGACCCCCAAGATCAACGAGGTTTCAGAGATGCTCTAATTAGCTTAGGATATACAGTCAGAACTAAAATTCTCAAAGAATATTATGATGATTCTTCAGGTCGCTATTCCCAAAAAGCTAATTTAGATATTGAAATTGTCGTAGATATGTTTAATACAGTAGATCAGTATGACCGAGTAGTTTTATTCAGTGGTGATGGAGATTTTGAAAGAGCTATTGAACTATTACGCTCAAAAAATACGCATATTACAGTAGTATCAACAGAAGGAATGATAGCCAGAGAATTACGTAATGCTACGGATAGATATATTGATTTAAATGATATTAGAGACAGTATAGAAAAAGTAGAAGGCTAGTAATCTTAGCAAATATTTACAAATCTTAAGAGTAAAAAACTAAGGTTCAAGATATTTTAACAAGATCGGCGTAAGTCCCCATCTATAGGAATGTTAGGTGGGGATATAATCCGGGCAATGACGATTCTATCTGCCAACAATATCAACCGCTTTTTGGTTGGTGAGTGGGATGAATGAGTAACTGCCAAATATTTGGTCTGGATACTGTACTAGAAAGCTTACCTCTTAGTAATATATTCCCATCAAGGAGGTCATATTCAGTGTTACGCAAAGTCGTTCAATTTCGTCTATGGCTATGCTATTTGATTCTTGAACAAGACTCAGTACACACTGAAACTCTTATGTCCTGTTCCCTGTTCCCGTCACTAGATGTTAGAGAGTGGACTTGCCCTCACTGTGGTACTTACCATGATTGCACAAAGCCCAGTGCCGGAGGTAATGGCGAGGGCAATGCAGCCCAAAACATCAGAACAGAGGGAATCAGGATGCTCAAGGCGGATGGTTCAGCCGTCTCTGCTCTAGGAGGGGAGGTAAGACCAAAGATGGGGCGAAAGTCTCATTGGCGGTACTGGCCTGTGAGTACGGAAGCTCCAACTATAGCGTCAGCTTAGTTGGAACAGTTCACGCAAACAGTAACAACTAAACAAGGAGGAAACATGACCAGGAAACCAGAGAGAATTATCATTTTTGATACGACCCTGAGAGATGGGGAACAATGTCCCGGAGCGACTCTAAATATAGACGAAAAGCTGGCCATCGCCAAGCAACTATCCCGGTTAGGCGTAGATGTGATTGAGGCAGGTTTTGCCTTTGCCAGTCCGGGAGACTTTCAAGCGGTGAAGAAAATTGCCGAAATAGTAGGGACAGAAGATGGCCCGGTAATTTGTAGTTTAGCTAGAGCCATTAAAGCAGACATTGAAGCCGCAGCCGAAGCATTAAAACCAGCAGTTCACGGCAGGATTCACACATTTATTTCTACTTCAGATATTCATTTAGAATATCAGCTGCGGAAGTCACGAGCGGAAGTATTAGCGATCGCCGAAGAAATGGTAGCCTATGGCAAGTCCTTCATGGCAGATGTGGAATTTTCGCCAATGGACGCAGCACGTTCTGACCCGGAATTTCTGTACCAGGTGTTGGAGCGAACAATCGCCGCCGGGGCAACTACAATTAATATTCCTGACACTGTAGGTTACTTGACCCCCTGTGAATTTGGAGCCATGATTAAGGGCATTAAAGATAATGTCCCCAATATTGACCAGGCAATTATTTCTGTACACGGACATAACGATTTAGGTTTGGCAGTTGCTAACTTCCTAGAAGCCGTAAAAAATGGTGCAACGCAACTAGAATGTACCATTAACGGCATTGGTGAACGAGCCGGAAATGCATCATTAGAAGAACTAGTCATGGCATTGCATGTTCGGCGTCAATATTTCAATCCCTTTTTAGGAAGACCAGTGGATTCTGAGGAGCCACTCACCAATATTGACACTCGTCAAATTTATAAAACCTCCCGTCTAGTTTCCAATTTGACGGGAATGATCGTACAACCAAACAAAGCCATAGTAGGGGCAAACGCTTTTGCTCATGAGTCTGGTATTCACCAAGATGGAGTGTTAAAAAACAAGCTCACCTACGAAATCATGGATGCTCAATTGATTGGTTTAACAGACAATCAAATAGTCTTGGGCAAACATTCCGGCAGAAATGCTTTTCGTACCCGTTTGACCGAATTGGGCTTTGAACTGTCAGAAACAGAGCTAAATAAAGCATTCGTCAGGTTTAAAGAAGTAGCTGACAAAAAGAAAGAAATTTCTGATTGGGATTTAGAAGCTATTGTTAACGATGAAATTCAACAAGCTCCCGATTTGTTCCGAGTAGAGTTAGTGCAAGTTACCTGCGGTAGTAATGCTCGTCCCACCGCTACAGTCACCCTCCGCACCCCCGCAGGTGAAGAATTGAGTGATGCAGCCATTGGTACTGGGCCAGTAGACGCAGTTTATAAAGCAATTAACCGTGTAGTCAATGTACCTAACCAGTTGATTGAATTCTCTGTGCAGTCGGTCACAGCCGGAATTGATGCTATAGGGGAAGTAACCATTCGTCTCCGACATGACTCTAGAGTTTTTTCTGGTCATGCAGCAAACACGGATATCATCGTTGCTTCCGCCCAAGCTTATATTAATGCACTGAATCGGCTTTATGCCTCCTTGCAAAGCCAAGAGAAGGAAGAGGAAGTAACGGCACAGAAAATTTAATAAAGTCGTCATAAGTCCCCACCCATACCAATGTTATGTGGGGATTTGACACTCTCCGGGCTAAAGCCACCGAGATTCCACACTCTTCCTCGGAATTTGCTTTAGCAGGTTTTCACCAACTAAAGTATTGATTCACAAGTGTTGAATGTTAAGAAAGAGGTGATAAAAATAGCCCAAAACATGGTAAATTCTGGGCGAAGTATTAAAATGTAATAATTGATAGTGATTATAAATTCATTTCCCAAAATTGTCAAAGACATCCTTAGACCGTTGCCAAAAAATGATTATCCAGTTTTGAACAGCCGTCTTTATGTTGAGTGTTGGTTGGCTTATGCCTTGGATAATAGTTTAACAAGTATGCGGGACTTATTTACAAGATTAAACAA
>WGNO01000080.1 GCA_016124525.1 Nostoc sp. RI_552
ACGGTCTGAGGATGTCTTTGACAATCTTGGGAAATGAATTTATAATCATTATCAATTATTCTATTTTAATACTTCGCCCAGAATTTACCATATTTTGGGCTATTTTTATCACCTCTTTCTTAACATTCAACACTTGTGATTTTTCACAAATCTATTGTAATCTGCTGATGAAGTAGATTAATTAGGGTGTTGAAGAGATGCAAACAGGAATTGTAAATAGCTGGAATGAGTGGGATGAACTAAAGGAGATGGTTGTCGGGATTGCAGATGGTGCTTATTTTGAACCAACTGAGCCAGGTAACCGCCCTGCTTTGCGCGATAAGAACATTGCCAAAATGTTCTCTTTTCCCAGAGGTCCGAAAAAGCAAGGGGTAACAGAGAAAGCCAATGAGGAGTTGAATGGGCTGGTAGCGCTTCTAGAATCACAGGGCGTAACTGTACGCCGCCCAGAGAAACATAACTTTGGCCTGTCTGTGAAGACACCATTCTTTGAGGTAGAGAATCAATATTGTGCGGTCTGCCCACGTGATGTTATGATCACCTTTGGGAACGAAATTCTCGAAGCAACTATGTCACGGCGGTCACGCTTCTTTGAGTATTTACCCTATCGGAAGCTAGTCTATGAATATTGGCACAAATGTCCAGATATGATCTGGAATGCTGCGCCTAAACCGACTATGCAAAATGCCATGTACCGTGAAGATTTCTGGGAGTGGCCGATGGAAGATCGATTTGAGCGTATGCATGATTTTGAGTTCTGCGTTACCCAGGATGAGGTGATTTTTGATGCGGCAGACTGTAGCCGCTTTGGCCGTGATATTTTTGTGCAGGAGTCAATGACGACTAATCGTTCAGGGATTCGCTGGCTCAAACGGCATTTGGAGCCACGTGGCTTCCGCGTGCATGATGTTCACTTCCCACTAGATATTTTTCCATCCCACATTGATTGTACTTTTGTCCCCTTGGCACCTGGGGTTGTGCTGGTGAATCCAGAGCGCCCTATCCAAGAGGGTGAAGAGAAACTCTTCATGAATAATGATTGGCAATTCATCAAAGCACCTCTTCCCACTTCCACCGATGATGAGATGCCCATGTTCTGCCAGTCCAGTAAGTGGTTGTCGATGAATGTGTTAAGCATTTCCCCCAAGAAGGTCATCTGTGAAGAGCAAGAGCATCCGCTTCATGAGTTGCTAGATAAACACGGCTTTGAGGTCTACCCAATTCCCTTCCGCAATGTCTTTGAGTTTGGTGGTTCGCTTCATTGTGCCACCTGGGATATCCATCGCATGGGAACCTGTGAAGATTACTTCCCTAAAATAAACTATACGCCGGTAACTGCATCAACCAATGGCGTTTCTCGCTTCATTATTATTTAGTAGGTTTTATAGTTATGCAAGAGAGAGAAAGCCCACAGATACTATTGGATGGGAATGGAACACAATCTGAGTTTCCAGATAGTTGCATCCACCACTTGTTCGAGGATCAAGCGGCAAGGCGACCGGATGCGATCGCTCTCATTGAGGGTGAGCAATCCCTTACCTATAGGGAACTCAATGTACGCGCTAACCACCTAGCCCAGCATCTTTTGTCCCTAGGCTGTCAGTCCGATGACCTCGTCGCTATCTGCATCGAGCGTTCGGCAGAACTCTTTATTGGTTTGTTGGGTATCCTAAAAGCCGGATGTGCCTATGTGCCTTTGGATGTAGGCTATCCAGTCGATCGCATAGAGTATATGTTGCGGGACTCGGATGCGCGTATTTTACTAACCTCAACGGATGTCGCTAAGAAACTTGCCTTAACCATACCTGCGTTGCAAGAGTGCCAAACCGTCTATTTAGATCAAGAGATATTTGAGTATGATTTTCATTTTTTGGCGATAGGTAAACTATTACATAACCAATACTTGAGATTATTACATTTTTATTTTTATACCTTGATTCAGCAATGCCGGGTTTTTCAGGCAAATTCGGTTTCCCAAGAAATTCAGACACAGGTTCTCCCCAATAATCTCGCTTACTGCATTTACACCTCTGGCTCTACCGGAAATCCCAAAGGGATCTTGATGGAACATCGCTCACTGGTGAATATGCTTTGGTGGCATCAGCAAACGCGGCCTTCGGTTCAGGGTGTTAGGACGCTGCAATTTTGTGCAGTCAGCTTTGACTTTTCCTGCCATGAAATTTTTTCTACCCTCTGTCTTGGCGGGATATTGGTCTTGGTGCCAGAGGCAGTGCGCCAAAATCCCTTTGCATTGGCTGAGTTCATCAGTCAACAGAAAATTGAAAAGTTATTCCTTCCGGTTACAGCCTTGCTACAGTTAGCTGAAGCTGTGAATGGGAATAAAAGCACGTCCCTCGCGCTTTGCGAAGTTATCACTACCGGGGAGCAGATGCAGATCACACCTGCCGTCGCCAACCTCTTTCAGAAAACTGGGGCGATTTTGCATAATCACTACGGGGCAACGGAATTTCAAGATGCCACCACTCATACCCTCAATGGCAATCCAGAGGGCTGGCCAACACTGGTGCCAGTGGGTCGTCCACTGCACAATGTTCAAGTGTATATTCTGGATGAGGCACAGCAACCTGTACCTGTTGGTGAAGAAGGTGAATTGTGTATTGGTGGTATTGGACTGGCTCGTGGCTATCACAATTTGCCTGACCTAACGAATGAGAAATTTATTCCCAATCCATTTGGGACTAATGGGAACGCCAAAAAACTCTACCGCACAGGGGACTTGGCACGCTACCTACCCGACGGCACGATTGAGCATTTAGGACGAATAGACCACCAGGTTAAGATCCGAGGTTTCCGGGTGGAATTGGGGGAAATCGAGTCCGTGTTGACAAGTCACCAAGCTGTGCGTGAATGTGCCGTTGTGGCACGGGAGATTGCAGGTCATACACAGTTGGTAGGGTATATCCTAGCGAAGGATACACCTAATCTCAGTTTCGACAAACTTGAACCTATCCTGCGTCAATATTCGGAAGCGGTGCTGCCAGAATACATGATACCCACTCGGTTCATCAATATCAGTAATATGCCGTTGACTCCCAGTGGTAAACTTGACCGCAGGGCATTACCTGATCCCAAAGGCGATCGACCTGCATTGTCTACCCCACTTGTCAAGCCTCGTACCCAGACAGAGAAACGTTTAGCAGAGATTTGGGGCAGTTATCTTGCTGTAGATATTGTGGGAATCCAGGACAATTTCTTTGATCTAGGCGGTACGTCACTGCTATTGACTCAAGCGCACAAATTCCTGTGCGAAACCTTTAATATTAATTTGTCCGCTGTCTCACTCTTTCAATATCCCACAATTCAGACATTAGCACAATATATTGATTGCCAAGGAGACACAACCTCAAGGGATAAAGCATCCAGGCACAAGAAAGTACGTAGAAAGCAGTCCGGTGACAGCAACGATATTGCCATCATCAGTGTGGCAGGTCGCTTTCCGGGTGCTGAAACGATTGAGCAGTTCTGGCATAATCTCTGTAATGGTGTTGAATCCATCACCCTTTTTAGTGATGATGAGCTAGAGCAGACTTTGCCTGAGTTATTTAATAATCCCGCTTATGTCAAAGCAGGTGCGGTGCTAGAAGGCGTTGAATTATTTGATGCTACCTTTTTTGGCTACAGCCCCAAAGAAGCTGCGGTGATGGATCCTCAGCAACGGATTTTGCTAGAGTGTGCCTGGGAAGCATTTGAACGGGCTGGCTACAACCCCGAAACCTATCCAGAAGCAGTTGGTGTTTATGCTGGTTCAAGCCTGAGTACGTATCTACTTAACAATATTGGCTCTGCTTTAGGCATAATTACCGAGCAACCCTTTATTGAAACGGATATGGAGCAGTTTCAGGCTAAAATTGGCAATGACCGGAGCTATCTTGCTACACGCATCTCTCACAAGCTGAATCTCAAGGGTCCAAGCGTCAATGTGCAAACCGCCTGCTCAACCTCGTTAGTTGCGGTTCACATGGCCTGTCAGAGTCTCATTAGTGGGGAGTGTCAAATGGCTTTAGCCGGTGGTATTTCTGTGGTTGTACCACACAAGGGGGGCTATCTCTACGAAGAAGGCATGGTTCGTTCCCAGGATGGTCATTGTCGCGCCTTTGATGCCAAAGCCCAAGGGACTATATTTGGCAATGGCGGGGGCTTGGTTTTGCTCAAACGGTTGCAGGATGCACTGGACGATAACGACAACATTATGGCAGTCATCAAAGCCACAGCCATCAACAACGACGGTGCGCTCAAGATAGGCTACACAGCACCGAGCGTGGATGGGCAAGCTGATGTAATTAGCGAGGCGATCGCTATCGCTGACATAGATGCAAGCACCATTGGCTATGTAGAAGCTCATGGCACAGGTACCCAATTGGGTGATCCGATTGAAGTAGCAGGGTTAGCACGGGCATTTCAGCGTAGTACGGACAGCGTACTTGGTAAACAACAATGCGCCATTGGATCAGTTAAAACTAATATTGGCCACTTAGATGAGGCGGCAGGCATTGCCGGACTGATAAAGGTTGCTCTAGCTCTACAATATGGACAGATTCCACCGAGCTTGCACTATGCCAATCCTAATCCACGGATTGATTTTGACGCAACCCCGTTTTTTGTCAACACAGAACTACGCGAATGGTCAAGGAATGGTTATCCTCTGCGGGCGGGGGTGAGTTCTTTTGGTGTGGGTGGAACTAACAGCCATATTGTGCTGGAGGAGTCGCCTGTAAAGCAACCCACATTGTTCTCTTCTTTGCCAGAACGCAGTCATCATCTGCTGACGCTTTCTGCCCATACACAAGAGGCTTTGCATGAGTTGGTGCAACGCTACATCCAACATAACGAGACACACCTTGATATTGACTTAGGCGACCTCTGTTTCACAGCCAATACGGGACGCAAACATTTTGAGCATCGCCTAGCGGTTGTAGCCGAATCAATCCCTGGCTTACAGGCACAACTGGAAACTGCACAGACTGCGATTTCAGCACAGAAAAAAAATGCCCCGCCGACGATCGCATTCCTCTTTACAGGTCAAGGCTCACAATACATTAACATGGGGCGCACCCTCTACGATACTGAATCAACATTCCGTGCAGCCCTTGACCGATGTGAAACCATTCTCCAAAATTTAGGGATCGAGTCCATTCTCTCCGTCATTTTTGGTTCATCTGAGCATGGACTTTCATTAGATGACACAGCCTATACCCAGCCCGCACTCTTTGCTATCGAATACGCGCTCTATCAACTATGGAAATCCTGGGGCATCCAGCCCTCGGTGGTGATAGGTCATAGTGCAGGTGAATATGTTTCCGCTTGTGTGGCGGGAGTCTTTAACTTAGAGGATGGGCTGAAACTGATTGCAGAACGAGGACGACTGATACAGGCACTTCCTCGTGATGGGAGCATGGTTTCCGTGATGGCAAGCGAGAAGCGTATTGCAGATATCATTTTACCTTATGGGGGACAGGTAGCGATCGCCGCGATTAATGGCCCACAAAGTGTTGTAATTTCTGGGCAACAGCAAGCGATTGATGCTATTTCTACCATCTTGGAAACTGAGGGCATCAAAAGCAAGAAGCTAAACGTCTCCCATGCCTTCCACTCGCCGCTAGTGGAAGCAATGTTAGACTCTTTCTTGCAGGTTGCACAAGAGGTCACTTACTCAGAACCTCAAATCAAGCTTATCTCCAATGTAACGGGAACATTGGCAAGCCATGAATCTTGTCCCGATGAACTTCCGATCACCACCGCAGAGTATTGGGTACGTCATGTGCGACAGCCCGTCCGGTTTGCGGCGGGAATGGAGAGCCTTGAGGGTCAAGGGGTAAACGTATTTATAGAAATCGGTCCTAAACCTGTTCTTTTAGGCATGGGACGCGACTGCTTGCCTGAACAAGAGGGACTTTGGTTGCCTAGCTTGCGCCCGAAACAGGATGATTGGCAACAGGTGTTAAGTAGTTTGCGTGATCTATACTTAGCAGGTGTAACCGTAGATTGGAGCAGTTTCCATCAGGGGTATGCTCGTCGCCGTGTGCCACTACCGACTTATCCTTGGCAGCGAGAGCGGCATTGGGTAGAGCCAATTATTCGTCGTCGGCAATCAGTATTACAAGCCACAAATACCACCAAGCTAACTCCTAACGCCAGCGTGGCGCAGCATCCTCTGCTTGGTCAACGGCTGCATTTGTCGCGGACTCAAGAGATTTACTTTCAAACCTTCATCCACTCGGACTTCCCAATATGGGTTGCTGATCATAAGGTATTTGGAAATGTCATCATTCCGGGTGTCGCCTATTTTGAGATGGCACTGGCAGCAGGGAAGGCACTTAAACCAGACAGTATATTTTGGCTCGAAGATGTATCCATCGCCCAAGCACTGATTATTCCTGATGAAGGGCAAACTGTGCAAATAGTATTAAGCCCACAGGAAGAGTCAGCTTATTTTTTTGAAATTCTCTCTTTAGAAAAAGAAAACTCTTGGGTGCTTCATGCCTCTGGTAAGCTAGTCGCCCAAGAGCAAGTGCTAGAAACCGAGTTAATTGACTTGATTGCGTTACAGGCACATTGTTCCGAAGAAGTGTCAGTAGATGTGCTATATCAGGAAGAAATGGCGCGTCGGCTGGATATGGGTCCAATGATGCGTGGGGTGAAGCAGCTTTGGCGTTATCCGCTCTCCTTTGCCAAAAGTCATGATGCGATGGCACTCGCCAAGGTCAGCTTGCCAGAAATCTTGCTTCATGAGTCCAATGCCTACCAATTCCATCCTGTAATCTTGGATGCGGGGCTGCAAATGATAACGGTCTCTTATCCTGAAGCAAACCAAGGACAGACTTATGTACCTGTTGGTATGGAGGGTCTACAAGTCTATGGTCGTCCCAGTTCAGAACTTTGGTGTCGCGCCCAATATCGGCCTCCTTTGGATACAGATCAAAGGCAGGGTATTGATTTGCTGCCAAAGAAACTGATTGCAGACTTGCATCTATTTGATACCCAGGGTCGTGTGGTTGCTATCATGTTTGGTGTGCAATCTGTCCTTGTGGGACGGGAAGCAATGTTGCGATCACAAGATACTTGGCGAAATTGGCTTTATCAAGTCCTGTGGAAACCTCAAGCCTGTTTTGGACTTTTACCGAATTACCTGCCAACCCCAGATAAGATTCGGAAACGCCTGGAAACAAAGTTAGCGACATTGATCATCGAAGCTAATTTGGCGACTTATGCCATCGCCTATACACAACTGGAAAGGTTAAGTCTAGCTTACGTTGTGGCAACTTTCCGACAAATGGGCTGGCTGTTTCAACCCGGTGAGCGTTTTTCCACCGCCCAGAAGGTATCAGCGTTAGGAATCGTTGATCAACATCGGCAACTATTCGCTCGTTTGCTCGACATTCTAGCCGAAGCAGACATAATCCGCAGCGAAAACTCGATGACGACATGGGAAGTCATTTCATACCCGGAAACGATTGATATACAGGTACTTCTTGATGACCTCGAAGCCAAAGAAGCAGAAGCCGAAGTCACACTGGTTTCCCGTTGCAGTGCAAAATTGGCCGAAGTATTACAAGGAAAATGTGACCCCATACAGCTGCTCTTTCCCGCAGGGGACACAACAACGTTAAGCAAAATCTATCGTGAAGCCCCAGTTTTGCGTGTTACTAATACTCTAGTCCAAGAAGCGCTTGTTTCGGCACTGGAGCAGTTGCCGCCGGAACGTGGTTGGCGAATTTTAGAGATTGGTGCTGGAACAGGTGGAACCACAGCCTACTTGTTACCGCATCTGCCTGGAAATCAGACAAAATATGTCTTTACCGATATTAGTGCCTTTTTTCTTGCCAAAGCGGAAGAGCGTTTTAAAGATTACCCGTTTGTAAGTTATCAGGTATTAGATATTGAACAAGCACCACAGGCGCAAGGATTTGAACCCCAAATATACGATTTAATCGTAGCAGCGGATGTCTTGCATGCTACTAGCGACTTGCGTCAAACTCTCGCACATATCCGGCAATTATTAGCGCCGGGCGGGATGTTGATCCTGATGGAAGACAGCGAACCGGCACGCTGGGCTGATTTAACCTTTGGCTTAACAGAAGGTTGGTGGAAGTTTACAGACTGTGACTTACGCCCCAACCATCCGCTATTGTCTCCTGAGCAGTGGCAAATCTTGTTGTCAGAAATGGGATTTAGTCAAACAACCGCCTTATGGCCAAAAATAGATAGCTCCCATAAATTGCCACGGGAGGCGGTGATTGTGGCGCGTAATGAACCAGTCATCAGAACACCCCGAAGATGGCTGCTCTTGGCTGACGAGGGGATTGGTGGATTACTAGCCAAGCAGCTACGTGAAGAAGGAGAAGATTGTATACTCCTTTTGCCAGGGGAAAAGTACACAGAGGGAGATTCACAAACGTTTACAATCAATCCTGGAGATATTGAAGAGTGGCAACAGTTATTGAACCGAGTACCGAACATACAGGAAATTGTACATTGTTGGAGTATGGTTTCCACTGACTTAGATAGAGCCACTATTTTCAGTTGCAGCAGTACGCTGCATTTAGTTCAAGCACTAGCAAAGTATCCAAAAAACCCTCGCTTGTCACTTGTCACCCTAGGCGCACAAGCCGTTAACGAACATCATGTTCAAAATGTAGTTGGATCAGTCCTCTGGGGGATGGGAAAGGTAATTGCACTCGAACACCCAGAGCTACAAGTAGCACAAGTGGATTTAGACCCCAATGGGACGGTTGAGGCGCAAGTACAAGTGCTTAGGGATGAACTTCTCGCCAGAAAAAACCCTGCGTCAGCAACGTCTGTGCCTGATCTGCAAACGCAACCTCATGAAAAGCAAATAGCCTTTCGTGAGCAAACACGTTATGTGGCAAGACTTTCGCCCTTAGACCGCCCCAATCCTAGAGGGGAAGGCACACAAGAAGCTTTTACCTTCCGTGATGATGGCAGCTATCTGATTGCTGGTGGTTTAGGCGGACTGGGGTTAGTGGTGGCTCGTTTTCTGGTTACAAATGGGGCTAGATACCTTGTGCTGGTCGGACGACGTGGTGCGAGGGAGGAACAGCAAGCTCAATTAAGCGAACTAGAGCAACTCGGAGCTTCCGTGAAAGTTTTACAGGCCGATATTGCTGATGCAGAACAACTAGCCCAAGCACTTTCAGCAGTAACCTACCCACCATTAAGGGGTGTTATTCATGCGGCAGGTACATTGAACGATGGGATTCTACAGCAGCAAAGTTGGCAAGCCTTTAAAGAAGTGATGAATCCCAAGGTAGCAGGTGCGTGGAACCTACATACACTGACGAAAAATCAGCCTTTAGACTTCTTTGTCCTGTTCTCCTCCGCCACCTCTTTGTTAGGTAACCCTGGACAAGCCAATCACGCCGCCGCAAATGCTTTCCTTGACGGGTTAGCCTCCTATCGTCGTCACTTAGGACTACCGAGCCTCTCGATTAATTGGGGGACATGGAGGGAAGTGGGAATTGCGGCTCGACTTGGACTAGATAAGTTGTCCAACAAACAGGGAGAGGGAACCATTACGCTAGGACAGGGCTTACAAATTCTTGAGCAGTTGCTCAAAGACGAGAATGGGGTGTATCAAGTGGGTGTCATGCCTATCAACTGGACACAATTCTTAGCAAGGCAATTGACTCCGCAGCCGTTCTTCAGCGATGCCATGAAGAGTATTGACACCTCCCTAGGTAAACTAACCTTGCAGGAGCGGGACTCTTGCCCCCAAGGTTACGGGCATAATATTCGGGAGCAATTGGAGAACGCTCCGCCCAAAGAGGGTTTGACTCTCTTGCAGGCTCATGTTCAAGAGCAGGTTTCCCAAGTTTTGGGGATAGACACGAAGACATTATTGGCAGAACAAGACGTGGGTTTCTTTACCCTGGGGATGGATTCGCTGACCTCTATCGAGTTAAGAAACAGGTTACAAGCCAGTTTGGGCTGCTCTCTCTCTTCCACTTTGGCTTTTGACTATCCAACACAACAGGCTCTTGTGAATTATCTTGCCAATGAATTGCTGGGAACTTCTGAGCAGCTACAAAATCCCGAATCTGATGAAGAAGATGAGATATCGTCAATGGATGACATCGTGCAGTTGCTGTCCGCGAAACTAGAGATGGAAATTTAAGCCCATGGATGAAAAACTAAGAACATACGAACGATTAATTAAGCAATCCTATCACAAGATAGAGGCTCTCGAAGCTGAAGTTAATAGGTTGAAGCAAACCCAACGTGAACCTATCGCCATCATCGGCATGGGCTGTCGTCTTCCTGGTGCGAATAGTCCAGAAGCGTTTTGGCAGTTGTTGTGTGATGGGGTTGATGCTATTCGTGAGGTACCAAAAAACCGATGGGTTGTTGATGCTTATATAGATGAAAATTTGGACAGCGCAGACAAGATATCAATGGGATTTGGCGGGTTTGTGGAGGAACTTGAGAAGTTTGATGCCCAATTCTTTGGCATATCACCGCGAGAAGCGGTTTCTCTTGACCCTCAGCAACGTTTGTTATTAGAAGTAAGTTGGGAAGCACTGGAAAACGCAGCAGTGATACCACCTTCGGCAACTGGCGTATTTGTCGGTATTAGTAACCTTGATTATCGTGAAACGCTCTTGAAGCAAGGAGCAATTGGTACTTATTTTGCTTCGGGTAATGCCCATAGCACAGCCAGTGGTCGCTTGTCTTACTTTCTCGGTCTGACAGGCCCCTGTCTCTCGATAGATACAGCTTGTTCTTCGTCGTTGGTCGCTGTACATCAGTCACTGATAAGTCTGCGCCAGCGAGAATGTGACTTAGCGTTGGTTGGGGGAGTCCATCGGCTGATAGCCCCAGAGGAAAGTGTCTCGTTGGCAAAAGCCCATATGTTGTCCCCCGATGGTCGTTGCAAAGTCTTTGATGCGTCGGCAAACGGGTATGTCCGAGCCGAAGGATGTGGCATGATAGTCCTCAAACGATTATCGGACGCGCAAGCTGATGGAGATAAAATCTTGGCGTTGATTCGCGGGTCAGCCATAAATCAAGACGGTCGCACGAGTGGCTTGACCGTTCCAAATGGTCCCCAACAAGCCGACGTGATTCGCCAAGCCCTCGCCAATAGCGGCATAACACCAGAACAAGTTAACTATGTAGAAGCTCATGGTACAGGGACTTCCCTAGGAGACCCGATTGAGGTGGGAGCGTTGGGAACGATCTTTAATCAACGCTCCCAACCTTTAATTATTGGTTCAGTTAAAACAAATATTGGGCATCTAGAAGCAGCAGCAGGGATTGCTGGACTCATTAAAATCGTCCTTGCCATGCAGCATGGAGAAATTCCACCTAATTTACACTTTCACCAGCCCAATCCTCGCATTAACTGGGATAAATTGCCAATCAGCATCCCCACAGAACGAACAGCTTGGCCTACTGGCGATCGCATCGCAGGGATAAGTTCTTTCGGCTTTAGTGGCACTAATTCTCATGTCGTGTTAGAGGAAGCCCCAAAAATAGAGCCGTCTATTTTAGAGATTCATTCAAAGCAGTATGTTTTTACCTTATCAGCAGCGACACCTCAAGCACTACAAGAACTTACTCAGCGTTATGTAACTTATCTCACTGAACACTTACAAGAGAGTCTGGCGGATATTTGCTTTACAGCCAACACAGGGCGCAAACACTTTAAACATCGCTTTGCAGTAGTAGCAGAGTCTAAAACCCAGTTGCGCCAACAATTGGAAACGTTTGCCCAATCGGGACAACAATTGGAAACGTTTGCCCAATGGGGAGAGGGGCAGGGGAACAGGACATCTCTCTCAAAAATAGCTTTTCTCTTTACAGGTCAAGGCTCACAGTATGTGGGGATGGGGCAAGAACTTTATGAGAGCCAACCCACCTTTCGGCAAACCATTGACCGATGTGATGAGATTCTCCGTTCACTGTTGGGCAAATCAATCCTCTCAATACTCTATCCCAGCCAACAAATGGGATTGGAAACGCCATCCCAAATTGATGAAACCGCCTATACTCAACCCGCTCTTTTTTCTCTGGAATATGCACTGGCGCAGTTGTGGCGCTCCTGGGGTATTGAGCCTGATGTGGTGATGGGGCATAGTGTGGGAGAATATGTGGCCGCTTGTGTGGCGGGTGTCTTTTCTTTAGAGGATGGTCTCAAACTAATTGCTGAAAGAGGCCGTCTGATGCAAGAATTGCCTCCCGATGGGGCGATGGTTTCAGTTATGGCTAATAAATCGCGCATAGAGCAAGCGATTCAATCTGTCAGCCGAGAGGTTTCTATTGCGGCCATCAATGGACCTGAGAGTGTGGTTATCTCTGGTAAAAGGGAGACATTACAACAGATTACCCAACACCTGGTTGCCGAAGGCATTAAGACACGCCAACTAAAGGTCTCTCATGCCTTTCACTCACCATTGATGGAGCCAATATTAGGTCAGTTCCGCCGAGTTGCCAATACCATCACCTATCGGCCACCGCAGATTAACCTTGTCTCAAATGTCACAGGCGCACGGGTGTATAAAGAAATCGCTATTCCCGATTATTGGGTGAGACATCTGCAAGAGACTGTCCGTTTTGCGGATGGGGTTAAGGTGTTACATGAACAGAATGTCAATTTCATGCTCGAAATTGGTCCCAAACCCACACTGCTGGGCATGGTTGAGTTACAAAGTTCTGAGAATCCATCTTCTATGCCAATGATGATGCCCAGTTTGCGTGAGAATCGTAGCGACTGGCAGCAGATGTTGGAGAGCTTGAGTCAACTCTATGTTCATGGTGTTGAGATTAACTGGATCGGTTTTAATAAAGACTATGTGCGACATAAAGTTGTCCTGCCGACATACCCATGGCAGAAGCAGCGTTACTGGGTAGAATTGGATCAACAGAAGCACGCCGCTAAAAATCTACATCCTCTACTGGACAGGTGCATTAAGCTGCCTCGTCATAACGAAACAATTTTTGAGAAAGAATTTAGTCTAGAGACATTGCCTTTTCTGGCTGACTATCGCATTTATGGTTCAGTTGTGTCGCCAGGTGCAAGCTATCTATCAATGATACTAAGTATTGTCGAGTCGTATGCAAATGGTCATTTAAATGGAGGGAATAGTGCAAAGCAAACCACTTATTTGCTAAAGGATGTCACATTCCCAGTACCTCTTGTGATCTCTGATGAGGCAAATCACATGGTGCAAGTTGCTTGTTCTCTCTCTTGTGCTGGGCCACACAATGGTGGCGACGAGACGCAGTTTGAATTGTTCAGTTTTGCTGAGAATGTACCTGAAAGTAGCAGTATAAATGCTGATTTTCAGACAACCATTATTCATGCCAAAGGACAATTTAAGCTTGAAGATACAGCACCTCCTAAAGTGGAGCTAGAAGAACTACAAGCGGGTTGTCCCCAAGAAATTGATCTCAACCTTTTCTATCAAATATTCATAGATAAAGGTTTTGTTTTTGGATCTCGTTTTCGCTGGTTAGAACAAATCTGGGTGGGCGATGGAGAAGCATTGGCGCGTCTGCGACAACCGGAAAGTATTGAATCGTTTGAGGGATATGTGATTCACCCCGGTTTGTTGGATGCCTGTACACAAGTCCCATTTGCAATTTCGTCTGACGATGAAAATAAGCAATCAGAAACGACAATGCCCTTTGCGCTGAATGAATTACGTTGTTATCAGCCTGCAAACGGACAAATGTGGTGGGTTCATGCAACAGAAAAAGATAGATATACATGGGATGTTTCTCTGTTTGATGAGAGCGGGCAAGTTATTGCGGAATTTATAGGTTTAGAAGTTCGTGCTGCTATGCCCGAAGGCTTACTAGGGGCAGACTTTTGGCATAACTGGCTCTATACAGTGAATTGGCGATCGCAACCTCTACAAATCCCAGAGGTGCTGGATATTAATAAGACAGGTGCAGAAACATTGCTTCTTTTTGTACAACCAGAGGGAATAGGAGCGGACTTAGCCGCATATTTGCAGAGCCAAGGAAAGCACTGTGTTTTTGTAGTGCCTGGGAGTGAGTATACAGTGACCGAGCAACACATTGGACGCACTGGAAATCTTGATGATGTGACGACACTGACAAAAATTGTCACGATTAATCCTGCTTCTCCTCATGACTATAAATATTTTTTAGAAACTCTGACGGACATTGGATTACCTTGTGAAGGTATACTCTATTTATGGAATCGTTATGATTTAACAAATACTTCTAATCATCGGACAGAATTGACGGTACCAGATATAGTCTTAAACTTATGTACTAGTCTTACTTATTTGGTACAAGCCCTTAGCCACATGGGTTTTTCCCCGAAATTATGGCTAATTACACAAAATAGTCAAGCGGTTGGTAGTGACTTAGGGAATTTAGAAATCGAACAATCCCCATTATGGGCATTGGGTCGAAGCATCCGCGCCGAACACCCTGAATTTGATTGTCGTTGTTTAGATTTTGACACGCTCTCAAATATCGCACCACTCTTGTTGAAAGAGATGCAAGCCATAGACCATGAATCTCAAATTGCTTACCGACAAGGAACGCGCTATGTTTCACGACTAATTCGTAATCAATCAGAATGTCACGCACCGATTCAAACAGGAATCCGTCCTGATGGCAGCTATTTGATCACAGGTGGATTAGGCGGTCTAGGATTGCAGGTAGCACTCGCCCTTGCGGAGGCTGGAGCAAGACACTTGATCCTCAATAGTCGCCGTGGTAAGGTCTCCAAAGAAGCCCAGTTAATTATTGACCGACTACGCCAAGAGGATGTTAGGGTTGATTTGATTGCGGCAGATGTCTCTGATGCGGCAGATAGCGAACGACTCTTAGTAGAAAGTCAGCGCAAGACCTCTCTTCGAGGGATTGTCCATGCTGCGGGAGTCTTGGACGATGGCATTCTGCTCCAACAAAATCAAGAGCGTTTTGAAAAAGTAATGGCGGCTAAGGTACGCGGAGCTTGGCATCTGGACCAACAGAGCCAAACCCTCGATTTAGATTTCTTTGTTGCTTTCTCATCTGTTGCGTCGCTCATAGAAGAACCAGGACAGGCCAATTACGCCGCAGCGAATGCGTTTTTAGATTCATTAATGTATTATCGTCACATAAAGGGATCTAATAGCTTGAGTATCAACTGGGGGGCTTGGGCAGAAGTTGGTATGGCAGCCAATTTATCATTCAAACAACGGGGAATCACGGCAATTCCTCCTAAGAAAGGAGGGCATATTCTCGTCGAACTTATTCAAAAAATGAATCAGCATACAATCCCCCAAGTTGTTGTACAACCGACCAATTGGGCTGAATATCTATCCCATGATGGCGTGAACGTGCCATTTTATGAATATTTTATATGCCACTTGCGTAATCAAGAAGCAGCCAAGTTGCTGCAAACACCAGGTAGCACTTCAGAGAAAGTCAATTTGCGGCAACAACTTCAAACACTCTCAGAGAAAGACCGGGATGCCCTTTTGATGGAACATCTTCAAAAAACTGCGATCAGAGTTCTTGGTTTGGCATCTCATCAACAAATTGATCCCTATCAGGGATTGATGAATATGGGACTGGACTCTTTGATGGCGGTTGAATTTCGGAATCACTTGACACGTAGTTTGGAAGGCCCTCTACCAGCCACTCTGCTCTTTAATTGCCCAACACTTGATTCATTGCATGATTACCTAGTCGCCAAAATGTTTGATGATGTTGCCCCTCAAAAGGCAGAGCAAATGGCACAATCAACAGCACAGACAGCACACAGCATATCAATAGAATCCAAAATAGATGATAACGAAAGCGTGAATGACATTGCACAAATGCTGGCAAAAGCACTCAATATCGCCTTTGAGTAGCAATGGGCAGCCCTTAACCTTTTCAAGGGGGAGCAACGCAATTTTGTGAGGTCAGGAAAAATGTACTTTTTAGTACACTAACTACAGGCATTAATGAAAATCATTAGGGTGCGGCTAGTGTGTTATGGCAACCGCCAAGGAGGTTAGGACGCAAAAAGCAAGACATCCTCAATGGCATCTCGTAAAGAATCAAACTGCTCAAGTTTTTTGCGGATTCCACTTTTTAACCAAGACCAACATTTTTCAATGTGATTCAGGTGTGGAGAATAAGGTGGTAGGTACAGCACTTCACACCCTGGGTACTGAATCAGTTGTTGAATGCGCCCACCTTTATTAAATGTGGCATTATCCATGACCACAACCTGTCCCGGTTTGAGTGTGGGAAGCAAACAAGCTTCAAGCCAAGTCTCAAATACTATTCGATTGATGGTTACACAGGGCGGCAATTATGTTCACCAGACCTTCACGATGACTTGATTTAAGTGCATGGAAGCGCTGTCCTTTTGAGTTCCAACCGTAATCATACTGGTGTCGGTTGTCCATTCCTGACTCATGGAGGTATACAATCTTCTCCACAGGTAACTTAGACAACTGCGTTACGAAAGCCTGTCCTTTGACCTCATGGCCCTCACGGTAGCCATAGGTCTTTTTTTTTGCGTAAAACCAATTTTTTTTAAAGCTCTTGAGATTGTGCGATCGCTAATTTCTTCAGGACAAAGTGAGGCCATCTCTACTTGGGTTTTATCGCCGTGGAAGGAAGGGAACTCACGAAATTTTTCCCCATTGGTAATTTTGTGCCCATTACAGGTGGCGGATTAGGCAAGGCTTGGAAGTCCCCCGTTTCGGTTTTTCCCTTCAACCATAGGGTAATGGTGTTGGGACTAATATTAAACATTTGACTGGCTTCAGTTTTCTTCAAGCCATGGAGTTCAATGCCTTGGATGACCTTTTGACCAAGGTCGTAACTGTACGGCTTGGGCATATACCTGTAGCAATCGATGGCTTCACATGAAAAGGGACTACTTATAGTTTATGCTTATGTTACCTTGGCAGTTGCTATATTTTCCGAATATTTACTGTTTTATGTGTTTCCATTGCTGAGTATGATTCAGCCCCTTTTTTACCAGTCTTAAGTTACCAAATGTTTTTCCCTTAGACTCTTGTGCATGAATTCAAATTGGGTTTGTCATCTGTTTTATCTTCTCGCTTTTATTCTATTCCTAGTTTATATCCACTTGTGTGTACACCCTAGGGCTAAAGACGGGGGAATTCTAAATTGATAGTTTGGTAGTTGAGAAGGAAACACCGGGGTTTAGCCTGGTGTTCCCCGTCTCATCCCCTGTGTAAAGGGCAAAGCACTCAACTATTGGAGGTTATTTAATTAAGTTAGACTAGCTTCATAAAGTTGGATATTGCGGAAAAAGCCGTTACCATTAGGATTTAGTACATCATGGTCATTGGCAAAGGTGAGATAGTTAAAATCTCCCGTGAAGTAATCTCCCACCGTAATTGTGTAACTCTTCCAACCTTGACCAATGGTGTAATTGTTAAAGTCTCCTAGTCCCCAATTTTGAGTACCACTAAGTTGGAATGTTGTTTGTGGGCTAATTACATTATCTGTGTCAAAGCCAATGGCATGAATTTCTCCACCGCTAGTGCTTTGGAATTCAAATTCTAGGATGGTGTCTTTGGTAATGGTGTAATTGTTTATGTTTAGTTTTTTCCAGGTGTTACCCAATAGGTCTAGTTGAGTTTTATCCTGGGAAATGGTGAATTGCCCATTCAAATCTTGTTGAGGGTCGTAGGAAGAAAAAAGGTAGTTGTTGGTTTGATTGTTGATGTTAACCGCGACGCTGTTGGTGTTCTCATAGATTTTCAGATTACGGAACTC
>WGNO01000025.1 GCA_016124525.1 Nostoc sp. RI_552
ATAAGAATGATTTCCTGGATTTAAGTATCCGTGAGTGGGTTTGTCCAAGTTGCCAAACAACCAATGACAAAGATGAGAATGGCTCACGAAGTCTAAGAGCAGAAGGGATGAGAATGCTGTCAACAGATACCGTTATACACACAGAATTTCAAGGTTGTGGAGAAACAGTAAGACTGGTTGGTACTTGTACCAAAAAGCCTGTTTCTAGGAAGCAAGAATCTCCTGCTACACTGCTTTGCAGTTAGCCGGGGAGTGTCAAATGAGCAATTCGGAAACCCATCAGACATTCATACTGCTCTGATTGCTGTGCAGTTAATTGGCGAATTGCTTGACCGCATTGGAGTTGACCTCCACGCCAACGGGGTTGACCATTACCGTCAGCAAGTAAACAAGATTGGCAAACTTGCGCGGGGGCAAGGATTTGATCATCCATTAAAATGACTAACATCACATCACTTCTCGTAAATTCTGATGATTACCCATTGTTTCCGAAGAATAGACACTTGACATCTAACCCTGCTGCGGTCATGAAAAATATCTGTAGTAGGTGTTGACAGTTAACATTTGAGACGCTCCTAAAGCCAGGTTAGGTACAAACTGTAGATTTCAAGGCATTTTCCTGAACTTCTCTGGGTCAATGTGGGGTTAATAAGAAAAAATTTCCAGTGAACTTTAATTTATTGTATGTTACGTATCAAACATATTAAACCTTTTGTTACAAAACATACATAATAACCTATCTAGGGTAAAGCCAAGAGATTTAAGAATGTCCCTTATATCCGCATGAAAGTGTAAAATTTAAGGCTGAGGCAAAAGTTTGACCATAATTAACGCATTAACAGGACTGACATTTTGATAATGAATAAGTCCGCACTAAATAAAAAGTTAGTCGTCAGCAGTCAAACATTCTTAAACGTCAAAATAGATTTAGGTGCTACCAAGCCCAAATCTACCGTTGTGCAAATTTCCACCAAGGATAATTTTCAGTGACTAGAACTAATTCCGAATTCTTAGCTAACTCAGACCCCCTCATCGCCGGGTTAATTAACCAAGAACTACAGCGTCAACGGGACCACCTAGAGTTAATTGCTAGTGAAAACTTTACTTCAGCTGCTGTACTGGCCGCCCAAGGTTCAGTATTGACCAATAAATATGCCGAAGGATTGCCAGGTAAACGCTACTACGGTGGTTGTGAATTTGTCGATGAAATAGAACAAATAGCCATTGACCGAGCTAAACAGCTATTTGGTGCAGCTCATGCCAACGTGCAACCACATTCCGGCGCTCAGGCAAATTTTGCAGTTTTCCTGACATTACTCGAACCTGGGGACAAAATCATGGGGATGAATTTGTCTCATGGGGGACATCTCACCCACGGTTCACCAGTTAATGTTTCGGGTAAGTGGTTTCAAGTTTGCCACTATGGTGTCAGCCAAGAAACAGAACAGCTAGACTATGAGCAAATTCGGGAGCAGGCGCTGAGGGAGCGTCCAAAGCTGTTAATTTGCGGATATTCAGCCTATCCTCGTGTCATCGAGTTTGAAAAGTTTCGCAGCATCGCTGATGAAGTCGGCGCTTACCTACTGGCAGATATTGCCCATATCGCTGGTTTAGTTGCTAGCGGTGTTCACCCTAACCCCATTCCTTACTGTGATGTAGTCACTACAACCACTCATAAAACCCTCCGTGGCCCTCGCGGTGGTTTAATTATGACCCGGGACGCCGAACTAGGCAAAAAGCTAGATAAATCAGTATTCCCTGGTAGTCAAGGCGGCCCCCTGGAACACGTAATTGCTGCTAAAGCAGTGGCTTTTGGAGAAGCACTGAAGCCTGATTTTCAAGATTATTCTGTTCAAGTCATCGAAAATGCCCGCGCCTTGGCAAGTCAACTGCAAAAGCGTGGGTTAAAATTAGTGTCTAATGGTACAGATAATCATTTAATGTTAGTAGATTTACAGAATATTGGTCTCACAGGTAAGCAGGGCGATCAATTGGTGAGTGGCGTAAATATTACCGCCAACAAAAATACAGTTCCCTTTGACCCTCAATCACCATTTGTGACCAGTGGTCTCAGGTTAGGTTCTCCAGCTATGACTACACGTGGTCTGGGGATAACGGAATTTACTGAAATCGGGAATATTATCGCTGATCGCCTGCTTTCTCCTGATTCCGAAACAGTAGCGGAAGATTGTCGGCAACGGGTAGCATCACTGTGCCATCGCTTCCCCTTGTATCCACATCTACAGATTCCTGTACCAGTCTTAACCTAGGACATGAGAGGAGGGATATGGGGAGATCAAGCATTATTTCCCCATTCCACACCTCATCCCTACTAACCGCAAAAAACAATCAACACTGAAGATAATTACCAGACTTCAAACCTCTAGCAATGACAAATCAAAACTCAAAAAAGTATACTTTTCTCAATGACTAATGACCAATGACCAATGAGTGCAGAAATTATTTGTGTTGGTACTGAACTACTGCTAGGGGATATCCTCAACAGTAACTCCCAATTTTTAGGGCAACAATTAGCTCAATTAGGCATTCCCCACTACTATCAAACAGTAGTAGGCGATAACCCAGAAAGACTCAAGCAAGTTATAGAAATTGCCATATCAAGAGCGCAAATTCTCATTTTCACAGGTGGACTTGGCCCTACACCTGACGACCTCACCTGTGAAACCATCGCCGATTTTTTTGGCGTTCCCCTAATAGAACGTCCAGAAATTATCGCAGATATCACCCAGAAATTCGCCCAACGTGGTCGGGTCATGACCCCCACCAACCGCAAACAAGCATTGACCCCCCAAGGTGCAGACATTTTACCCAATCCCACAGGTACAGCACCCGGTATTATCTGGCAACCCCGCCCAGAAATAACAATACTCACCTTTCCGGGTGTCCCATCAGAAATGCATCGGATGTGGTCAGAAACAGCAGTACCTTTTCTCAAAAATCAAGGCTGGGGGAAAGAAATTATTTACAGCCGAAGTTTAAAATTTTGGGGTATTGGAGAATCGGCATTAGCAGAAAAAGTTGCCCCCTACTTTAACTTACTCAACCCCACAGTAGCCCCTTATGCAGGTAAAGGAGAAGTTAGACTACGAATTTCTGCAAAAGCTGCTTCTCAATCTGCTGCTCAAGATTTGATTTCACCCATTGAAAAACAACTTATAGACATCGCCGGATTAGATTATTACGGTGCTGATGATGATACTTTAGGTGCCGTAGTTGGCAAGTTATTGCGTTTATCAGGAGAAACCTTGTCAGTAGCAGAATCCTGTACTGGTGGTGGGCTAGGGCAAATGTTAACCGATATTTCTGGCAGTTCTGATTACTTTTGGGGAGGAATAATTTCTTATGATAATTCCGTCAAACTGAACTTACTGGGAGTTAACCCAAACGACTTAGATAAATTTGGCGCAGTCAGCAGCACTGTTGCAGAACAAATGGCAATCAAAGTAAAAATCAGTCTGTCAACATCTTGGGGATTAAGTATTACAGGTATTGCTGGACCCACTGGCGGAACAGATACAAAGCCAGTGGGTTTGGTTTACATCGGTTTAGCGGGACCAAATAATGAAGTAAAAAGTTTTGAATATCGCTTTGGTGCTATGGGCGGACGTTCCTCAATTCGTGAGGTCAGCGCTAACACAGCTTTAGATTTGCTGCGGAGAAAATTGATAATTCGTAATTCGTAATTCGTAATTACAACAACTTACAGATCAATAAAATGCACTGCAATAAACTTATGACAATGGGGGTTTTGTCACCAGACAACGCCCCATCGCCTAACTTAAGAAATTGCTAACTTATTCGGTTTCTGTAAATTCCATAGTTTCGACAAAATCTAAAATGCCATACTTAATGTCCTCAGCTTCCTCTTTGAGAGAACTTGGTTTTTCACCGTTAAAAAAGCTGTGCTGGCTGCTAACTATATACAAATAGTTAGAACATATAAATGCCAGCAGCCCTCGGTAAGCGTCTAGTTTGGTGGCAGTGTCACCTTGTTCTGGCTGGAGAATTGTAGCACCTTGGGGCAAATCAATCAGCGCGAAGTAAGATCCTTCAATGGTACTTGACAAATACTCAGTATATTTCACCTCAGCCTTTGGTGTATTGGTAAAAATTGCTTCCGGCACATACTTGTTGAGTAAAATAGATTGCAAATATTCTTCTTGTCCAATGGATTCCATTTGTTCCCACTGTTGTAAGGATATGGGATAGTAGTCAATTCTCAGCATTGTACCGAAGCTGTCACAAAAGCGAACCATTCCGTCTTGACTCTCTACCTTACCTCCCTGTTCTGGATCAACAGGAATCGGAACTGAAAAATTACCAGATGGCGATTCATATACCTCATGGCCATAATCTGTCTCTACTGTTGTCTCCTCTTCCTCCTGTGAGTAAATTTCGTTTTCTTCTTCAACTTCTTGATACGCGGCAATTACATCTTGTATGATTTCCTCCGCTTCTTCATCTTCGAGTTCTAAGGCTTGCTGTAACCGTTTGAGATAGGGCTGTTTCTGTTTGGGGATAATTAGTTCGTCTTCATCTATACTCACCATTACCCCAACAGTAAAAGCATCTAAAACAAGGTCATCTGTCAGGCTTTTACTTGCAAGATTAAATAAGGTTCCTACCCCCTCATCTTCTGCAATGCCTATGAGTCTATCCACCATTTCTACCATTTCATCTTCTGAGTAATCCTCAAAAACCTCAAAATCCCAAATAATACTCGCTAAAATTTCTGCATCTGCTTCTTCTACGGAAGAATCAGCAATTTCCGTAATCACTGCCATAGCAGCTACAGCTTCTTCTGGACTGAGTGATTGTTGTGTGGTCTTTGTTGAATTAAAAATCTTGTCATATTTAGTCACAATTGCTACCTCCTTATTTGGCTATGACTAACAGATTATTTGTATATTAACCTTGGTGTTCTCAATAACATAAGAATGCTTAAATATTTTATCCTTAATACTTACTGTACAATTCAATTCTCACAGGAGTAATTATCTTTTGCTTGAATCAGGTGGAGAATTAATTTAATCTATGGGTAGAATTTTCAACTAGCTATGGTGATATTTCTATACCAAAGGTAGGATGCCATAGTACCGTTGTTTGTGGTGACACATAAGAATGTGAAGGTGTAATATTAATTATTATTTAACAGTCAACAGTCATATTTATTACTTAGGATGTTGCGCTAGTTACTTGGTGGAGAGATGCGGGCTTCAATATCTTCCAAAGTTTGTAACAATAAACGCTTCGCCTGTAGCTTCCAACCCCACTTTTGAATTCTGAAAGCAGCCACAGACCCCAGCACACCTATACATAGAACCACGGGTTGATTTGCAGAAATTCCAAATAAGAAACCCAATCCAGCAATTCCCCAAAATGGTAGAGCAACTGCTTGTCTTTGTTCTTCGACAATATTAGTGATTGTACTATACTTCATAGTAATTAATAATTCAGCTTTAATTTGTCGTTGCTCGGCTAACGACATAGACAAAGCAATTTTACGGCGCAATTTTTCAATTTTGCGGGCATCTGTACTGTATTGAATTAGTTCATCTTCTGCCATTTGTAGCAGTCGTTCTAGTTGCGCCATTGTGCCATAAATTTGAAATTCTGATATGGCTATTATCTCCAAAAATGTTAAATTTTTCTAACTACATTGTTGCATATAACAGCACGAGACCAAATCTTAAATCTAGAATTAAACAAAGGGAAAAGATCCCAGCGATAACAAAGTGACAACCAGAGCGTCTACTTGAGAGGTAATACAGATGGTTAAAGTATCTGAAAACACATTGACTCAATCTGAAAAAGCGCGATCGCTCATTCTCTGGTTTGATGAAGTTGATATTGCTGATATAACCCTAGTAGGTGGGAAAAATGCCTCATTAGGGGAAATGATTCAACAGTTGACACCTAAAGGCGTTAAGGTTCCCGCAGGATTTGCGATTACTGCTTATGCTTATCGGTATTTTATCCAATCAGCCGGGCTAGAAGCAAAATTACGCAAACTGTTTGATGATTTGGATGTTGAGGATGTCAAAAATTTACGGTTACGCGGCAAAAAAGCCCGATGGCTACTCATGCACACACCTTTTCCTGTAGACTTGCGTCAAGCGATCACCACAGCATATCTAAAATTATGTCAGAAATACAACACAGATACAGATGTGGCAGTTCGTTCTAGCGCCACAGCAGAAGACCTGCCCGATGCTAGTTTTGCCGGACAGCAAGAAAGTTACTTAAACGTTGTGGGGGTTGAAGGAGTATTAGCAGCTTGTCATAGATGCTTTGCATCTATATTTACAGATCGCGCCATTTCCTATCGCTACACCAAAGGATTTGACCACTTTAGCATAGCCCTCGCCGTCGGCGTACAAAAAATGGTGCGTTCTGACCTAGCCACCGCCGGAGTCATGTTTTCCATTGACACAGAAACCGGTTTTAAAGATGTTGCACTAATTACAGCCGCCTATGGTTTAGGCGAAAACCTAGTTCAGGGAACCATTAACCCAGATGAATACTATGTTTTCAAGCCAACGTTAAAAGCAGGTTTCCGCCCCATCATCAATAAAAAACTAGGCACCAAAGAGCTAAAAATGATCTATGATGACGGCTCAAAATTAACAAAAAATGTCGCCGTACCCATGGCACAACAAAATAAATTTGCTCTCAATGATGCAGAGATTTTACAACTAGCACATTGGGCTTGTTTAATCGAAGACCATTATTCCGAAACCCACGGTAGTTACTCCCCAATGGATATTGAGTGGGCAAAAGACGGAATTACCAATCAACTTTTTATTGTCCAAGCCCGTCCCGAAACAGTCCAGTCCCAGAAAAAAGGGAACGTCTTGCGGAGTTATCATTTAGTCAAAACAGACCAGCAAGGAAAATACCCCCATCCCCTGGTCATTGGTCGTGCTGTGGGAGAAGCAATTAGTCAAGGAAAAGCACATCTGATTTTAGATGTAAATAAAATCGACCAATTTAAATCCGGGGATGTATTAGTAACACAGAGAACAGATCCCGACTGGGAACCGATTATGAAACGAGCTAGTGCCATTATCACTAACTCCGGCGGACGTACCTGTCACGCGGCGATTATTGCGCGAGAATTGGGAGTACCTGCCATTGTCGGATGCAGCAATGCTACAGAAGTCTTAAAAACTGGCCAAGATGTGACAATTTCTTGCGCCGAGGGAGAAGAAGGCAAAGTATATGATGGCTTATTAGCCTTTGAAGTTAAAGAAATTCCTCTAAAAAACTTACCCCGTACCCGCACACAAATTTTAATGAATGTGGGTAATCCCCAAGAAGCATTAAGTTTATCTACAATTCCTAATGATGGGGTAGGTTTAGCACGTACAGAATTTATCATTGCCAACCAAATCCAAATTCATCCTATGGCATTGATTCACTATGAAAAGCTAAAAGATGAATTTGTCAAAACTAAAATTAATGAAATCACTGCATTCTACGATGATAAACCCCAGTATTTTGTTGATAAATTAGCCCAAGGTATAGGTAGAATCGCTGCGGCTTTTTATCCAAAACCAGTCATTGTACGTATGTCAGATTTCAAAAGCAATGAATATGCTAACCTTTTGGGTGGTCAGGAATTTGAACCCAACGAAGAAAACCCCATGCTAGGTTGGCGCGGTGCTGCACGCTACTATGATCCAGGTTATCAAGCAGCCTTTGCCTTAGAGTGTCAATCTATCCAGCGAGTTCGTGACGAAATGGGTTTAACCAACGTTATCCCCATGATTCCCTTCTGTCGCACTCCCAATGAAGGGCGTATGGTCTTAGCCGAAATGGCAAAAAATAACTTAAAACAAGGTATTAACAACTTGCAAGTTTATGTCATGTGCGAGTTACCCAACAATGTAATTATGGCTGAAGAGTTTGCAGAAGTTTTTGATGGCTTCTCTATTGGTTCCAATGACTTAACCCAGCTAACATTAGGCATAGACAGAGATTCAGCATTGGTAGCTCGGTTATTTGATGAACGCAGCCAAGGTGTCAAGCGCATGGTGAAAATGGCCATACAAGCCGCAAAAAAATATCATCGCAAAATCGGTATTTGTGGACAAGCACCCAGCGATTACCCAGAATTTGCGCGATTTTTAATAGAACAAGGAATAGATTCTATCAGTCTCAATCCAGATTCAGTTTTAAAAACCATGCTCGAAGTAGCAAAAGTAGAGCAAAATATATAAACAACCAAAGGTTTGTATAAGCTTCTGAACTCAATTCCTGACTAAAAACAACTTAGCCTGCCCATAAGTGGTGGGCTATGACGCTTATGCACTGAATTTATGGCTTTTTCTTTGTTTTTCTTTCTTTTTCTCTCTTAATTTGTGTGGTTTGCTTTCTTTGCAGTTCAAGCCTTAAATAAATTTATATATTAAAGTTTAGACATTCCTAAATAAATTACTAATGAGTACAACAACAACTCAGACTAAACGATTAGACCCTCAGTTGTGGGAGAAATTCGTCAAAGTCGCCAAACCCTACTGGTTTTCTGAACAAAAATGGCAAGCTAGGGGACTACTAGGACTGCTGCTACTCTTGGCATTGGCGGTTAATGTTATTAATGTCGGTATTAGCTTTATTTTCCGCAATATTGATACTTCTCTGGCAACTTTTCCCCAAACTCAAGATGCATCAACCTTTTGGCGCTTCATCTTCTTTTACGCTGGGCTGTTAGTCATTGGTACTCCGATTGTTGTCATGTATAGCTATCTGCAAGACAAGTTAGGATTGCAATGGCGAGAGTGGCTGACAAACCATTTTCTCGATAAATATTTGCAAAATCGTGCTTATTATCGGCTGAACTTTAATCAAAAAATTGACAACCCAGACCAGCGAATAGCTGAAGATATCAGGTCATTTACTCGCACTAGCCTATCTTTTACACTTTTGATTTTGACATCAATTATTACTCTGGTATCTTTCACTGGAGTTTTATTGTCTATCTCAATCCCCCTATCAGTGGCGTTGGTGGTCTATGCAATTTTAGGAACAGCGGTCACTGCTTGGATTGGTCAACGATTAATAGGCATCAACTTTAATCAACTCAAACGAGAAGCTGACTTTCGTTATGGACTAATTCATGTGCGAGATAATGCCGAGTCTATCGCTTTTTATCAAGGTGAAACCCAAGAGTTACTTCAGCTAAAACAGCGTTTCTTCCGAGCAATTCGCAATTTTGATGTTTTGATCAACTGGCAACGTAACTTAGGATTTTTTACCACTAGCTATAACTATTTTGTTTCCGCACTGCCTTACTTGGTGATTGCACCCATTTACTTTGCGGGTCAAACGGATTTCGGGACATTTACCCAAGCCGCCATCGCCTTCAGTCAAATTTTTAGTGCTTTATCCGTAGTCGTAGGTCAATTTGAAAACTTAACTGCTTTTGCCGCCGGTGTGGAACGGATGGGGGAATTAGCCGATGCACTAGAAACCACAGACCAAAAGGAGGTAGGAATCACTACTATCGACATCACAGAAGATTCTCAGATTGAATTACGTCATGTCACCCTATTAACTCCTAACTATGAACGCACTTTAGTTAGGGACTTACCATTGAGATTGCACGCCGGTGAAGGTCTAGTAATTGTCGGTAACAGTGGTAGTGGTAAGAGTTCCTTACTAAGAGCGATCGCCGGATTATGGAATTCAGGTACTGGTCAAATTATCCGTCCTTCCCTATCACAAATGATGTTTTTACCCCAACGTCCTTACATGGTATTGGGTTCCCTGCGAAGTCAGTTACTTTACCCCCATCCTGACAATGATATTCGCGAAACTAAAATGCGCCATGTCCTAGAAGAAGTTAACTTGGCAGAGTTACCAGAACGAGTCGGTGGCTTTGATGTGGAGTTGGACTGGGCTAATATACTTTCTTTAGGCGAACAACAGCGCTTGGCTTTTGCCAGAGTTTTGCTGACTATGCCTAACTATGTGATCTTAGATGAAGCTACAAGTGCCCTAGATTTAGCTAATGAAAAGAACCTGTATCAAAAACTCAAAGCCAAGGGAACTACATTAATTAGTGTGGGACACCGCCCTAGTTTGTTGCAATATCATGAGTACGTCCTAGAGCTAGATGCTAGCTCTAATTGGCGATTGCTAACAATGTCAGAATACAGTGTCAATTTGAATGCTTTTAGCTAATTTTTTACCCTAAGTAGGGTGGTGCGAAAAAGTTACGACAGATGACAGGTAAATAAAATTTACAGATTTGATTCCTGAACAAGACACAGTATACACTGAAACCGTTCTGTCCTATTCCCTGTTCCCCCCACTAGATGTTAGAGAGTGGACTTGTCCACGCTGTGGTACTCACCATGATTGCCCAAAGCGCCGTGCTGGAGGCAATGGCGACGGCAACGCAGGCCAAAACATCAGAACACAGGGAATCAGGATGTTCAGGGCTGATGGTTCAGCGGTCTGTGGTGTAAGGGGGAGACTCACAAAGGATACTATTGACTAATGTCTAAAAAATGGTTTCAGATTGGTATTACGGGTGTTTTTTTACTATCACTTGCTTTACGGTTTTGGGAAATAGACCGATTTAACACTCTAGTATTTGATGAAGTTTACTTCGCAAAATTTGGCAACAACTATCTGATCAATAAACCATTTTTCAATGCTCATCCACCATTAAGTCAATATATTATTGGCATCGGTATCTGGATTGGTAGTCATCTTCCTTTTGGGCAAGGTACAGTCAATGAACTTACGGGTTCCATGCGATCGCCCTGGAGTTATCGTTGGATAAATGCCTTTACTGGCTCCTTTATTCCCCTAGTCGTCGCTGGTATCGCTTATCAATTAAGTCATCGTCATCGCTTTGCTTTACTAGCAGGTTTATTTACAGCTTGTGATGGTTTCTTTTTAGTTGAATCTCGATATGCTTTAAATAACATTTATATTGTCATTTTTGGTTTATTAGGGCAATTGTTCTTACTATTAGCATTAAATAACCAAAACCAACAACGTTTTTGGTGGTTAATTCTAGCGGGGATAAGTTTTGGAGCATCAGTGGCTACTAAATGGAATGGCTTATGGTTTTTGCTAGGTATTTATTGGATTTGGATAACAGCTTATATTATTCGCGGAGTACAGTCTTTTCCTCATATCCCAATTCAACTAACATCACCTGGAACAGTAATCCGACAAACAAAGATTTTTTTACGTCAATGGTATCACCAATGGCTAAGAATAAATCAAAAATCTTCAGCAATTCGCCTTCAGACACCAATACAAAATTTCACCCAGATCAATATTTTGCATATGGTGTTTTATCTGGGAATTATCCCAGCAATACTTTACAGCATCATTTGGATTCCTCATCTCCACCTAGATAGAAGATATGGATTTATAGAAGTACATCAGAAAATTTTGCAGTTTCACCTTAAGTTGGGCGGAAACAGTTCTGATGTGCATCCTTACTGTGCTGCATGGTATAAATGGCCTTTAATGAATCGACCAATTGCCTATTATTACCAAGCAACTGAGAGTGTTAAGGAACCACTTTCTAAAAAAGTTATTTATGATGTCCACGCTATGGGTAATCCTTTTTTGTGGTGGTTTGGTGTTGCCGCTATTTTGTTTTTAGCAGCAATGCTATTGTTAAAAGTGGTCATTCCCTGGTTACAACAAAAGCATTTTGTCCTACCTACTAATCTTACAGTTGAGACTTGGATCGCCCTATATTTAGTTTTAAATTACGCTGCCAACTTATTACCTTGGACAAAGGTCACAAGATGCGTTTTTATGTACCACTATATGAGTGCTGTGGTATTTGGATTTTTAGCGATCGCTTGGTTAGTAGACCAGTGTTTTTCCAGTTATTACCGCGAGATTAGGGTACTAGGTGTTACCATCACATTCATCATTGTGGGTGGTTTTATTTTTTGGATGCCCTTATATTTGGGTTTACCTTTATCTTCTGAAGGTTACAACATACGTATGTGGTTTAACACTTGGATTTAATTTTCTACTGTTAAATTTGCAAATGCCAGCCTAACTAAATCCCTGGTCTTATCCTCCAAAGACTGCCAATTCACTTCACCCATCTCATCAATTAAACTAGTATCAATATTGACATCTTCATTCATAGGAGAGTAATTGAGAAAACACACTTGATAACAAATCTCCCACAAATCTAGATTCACCTCGTAATCTTGACGTTGCAAACGTAGATGATATCCTGGATGGGGTATTGGCAAATCAGCAAGAGTCGCCCTAATTTCATCTGCTTGTTCTGACGTTGCAGTTTCCATTTCTTGCAACAACTGAGTGACCAAAGCTTTTATTTCATCAGTGGTGTTAGCAGGCCAAATCAGCACATCGTGGTAAGTTCCCTTCCAACTAGACGTGTCAAGATGCTTGCGAATATTATCGACAACACGAATAAAAGCAGGTTGCATAATTAGTTCAGCCTGGTGCCATGTGACTGGATTAGTTATTCTAGGTGGCATTGGTAATCAACCGACAAATCAGATAAACGCAGTGCTCAAGTTCTTGGTGTCCATTTTCATCCCCTGTTCAAAAACACAGGGCTTTTTACCCTTCCAAAGTATTTTTGATAGGTTAAAAATATACAATTACATCTTACCAACAATTTTTGGTAAGAAATCAGAGGTTGAAAGCCCCTATCAAAACATAGTGGGAGCGTGAATCATCACCCAAAAGTCTTTCCACACTGCCTAGGTCTCAAACTTAGGGCTTGTTTTTTAAATCTTTATCGCGACAGAGCGGATTTCATTCCAGAAAATTTGGAGCTATTTACTAGATACTGATTACCGGCAGAAAAAATCAGGTAATTACTCTGAGGGGAAAATATGATCGGCAAGCTACTAGACCATCGTTACCAACTAATTAGAGTCCTGGCTGAAGGAGGATTTGGTCAAACCTATATTGCTCAAGATACCAGGCGGCCAGGTAATCCTATCTGCGTTGTTAAGCACCTCAAACCTGCAACTTCCGATCCCAGAGTTTTTGATACAGCCAAGCGTTTATTTCACAACGAAGCTGAAACTTTAGAGCATTTAGGCAATCATGACCAAATACCGCGGCTACTGGCTTACTTTGATGAAAACCAAGAATTTTATTTAGTACAAGAATTTATTGCCGGACAGACCTTAGCAGAAGAACTTATCCCCGGTGAACGTTGGACTGAAAGCCAAGTCATAGAACTATTGCAAGGAGTTCTAGAAATCCTTGAGTTTGTCCACAGTCAAGGCGTAATTCACCGCGATATTAAACCAGTTAACATTATCCGCCGCAACTCTGACCGTAAATTCGTTTTAGTAGATTTTGGAGCAGTAAAGCAGCTAGGATTAACAATGGTCAGGGTTACTGGACAACCCACAGCTACAGTTGCCATCGGCACTCCGGGCTATATGCCCACAGAACAAGGGCAAGGTAAACCCCGCCCCAACAGTGATATTTATTCTCTCGGCATTATTGCTATTCAAGCCCTAACCGGAGTACCTGGGGTGGAATTACAAGAAGACCCCAACACTGGGGAACTTTTGTGGCAACATTTAGCAAAGGTCAACTTTCAGTTAGCAGCAGTGCTAACCAAAATGGTGCGTTATCACTTCAAAGACCGTTATCAAACCGCAACAGAAGCACTGCAAGCTTGTAAAAACATTCTTCATCCAAGATCAACTCACCATCATCAATACCAACCTACTCAATCTATCTCTCAAATCTCCCCGCAAAAAACCATAGCAGTGGCACCAGCAAATCCTGTTGCAGTGAAACCAGTGCGTGTAGAATCTCGAAAAGCTGACCCGTGGCCCCTCTTAATTGGTTTATTCTTGGTAGGTGCGGCTACGGCTTTAGCTACAAATGTATATCCCAACATTAAAAATTTAGCTGCTAATTCCGGTAACAATATTGATGGCAATAACTGCTTGGCTATGGTCACAGGTAATTCTAATCTACGTTCTGAACCTAGCTCAATTAATTCTGATAATGTTGTACAAACCATTAGTGAAAATACTGGGTTTGAAGTAACGGGCAAGCGCACAAAACGCGGATGGGTAGAAGTTAAAACAGACTCTGGTGGTTTAGCTTGGGCTCACCTAGACGTAATTGCCAATAATGAACAGTGGGTTTCTTGCCTGGGAGACAAAGGCATTGCCATTAACACACTAGATGATATTAATTTAATTACAGCTAGACCAATTCCCCAGCCTAAGCCACAACCTACCCCAGAACCAGTAGATACATCAAATTCATCAGAGTCTAGCAATGACACTCAAAAGATTTTACAACAAGCCAGACAAAAGTATGAATCTGGAAATTTACTAGAAGCCGTCGCCTTAATGCAGTCTATTCCTAGTCATGCTTCTTCTGGTTTGAAAGAAACAGTTGCCATAATTAATCAGTGGCAAAAAGATTGGGCTAAAGCCGAAGCGCTATTTAATGACATCAATAAAGCAATAGATAACGGTGAATGGGACAAAGTTTTAGACTATAAAAATCATCCTGAGAAATTACCTGATACTAAATACTGGCGGGACAAAATACAACCCTTGTTTCAAAAAGCAGATGAAAACTTGTTAAAACAGGGGGCACCTCAGTCAGATAATCAAGCAGAAAAAGTGTCTGATCACTAATTCTTAATATCAAGTCTGCTTAATTACCTAAGTTCTGATTTGATAGTCCCCACGGCTTTTAGCCGGGGGATTTTTGGCTCATGGAATGGAAAAACTGACGTAATAACGAAAGATTTTGCCAATTTGCCATTACAAATTTCACTGTAGTTTCAAAGCTATGTATGACAGAGTGAATTTGCCGTTAATGTATCTCGTCATATTCTGACGTTTCCACTCGTCTTGCTTCCACCCTTGGTGAAGGCAAAAATTCAGCCCGACGTATAGGGGCTAATGGCTGGGTAGGTCCGTGGTAAGGCATAACTTGCACTGTCCGAACAGGACGCTGCCGTGGTGAAAATAAAGCCAATACACCAGCAACTACAACACCACCACCAATAGTGAGAGTTGCGCCTCCTACTGCCCAGATGATGGGTGAAGACCACCAAGGCTCTTGAGTTTGAGGCTTGAATATTTCTGATGCAACTTTTTGGCTATTTTGTTGGGCTACTTGGATTTGCTGATTATTCCAATTTTGGAATTGGAATTGCAATTGTTGGTTTTGCGCTCTTAGCTGCTCATTGTCGCTTTTTAAACGTTCCAACTGCATACTTAGCCGTTCCATTTCCACCCGTTGCTCTGGATTAGCCGCAGCAGGTGGTTGACCGGGGTTAGGATAATACGGATTTACCCCATAAGACGGATACATTGGGGCTGACGGCATCATGGGCAGTGTTAGGTTGGCTGGTATCTGCGGAGAAGAGACAGCGAAATTACTTTGCAAGGGACTATCTGCTCCCCTGAGCAATACAAGCGCCGCCAGTCCAGCCACTGCGACTCCGCCGATAAATGCCATACTTTCACTCATCGCCTTTGCTCCTCTCTCACTTGTGACTTAATCACTCTCATACTCATCATTGTTCGCCTACTCAAACCCCACATAACACTCAACTATCAGCGACCGGACTAGCTAGTTTTTTTTACAGACTATTATGTACTGCTAACATTCAAAACTATATTTGCTAAATTGTCCACCAAATAACGGTAAAAAAACAGCACTGTTATTTTTTTTAATCTACTTTCTCGTTTTGTGCAAGTTCAGTATTTTTCTTCTTGTCAGTTGTTTTAATCGCAGCTTTGAGACTTTGACAAAATTCAGCGATCGCCTTTAGTCCCTGCTCCGGTGTCCCCTCTGCTAAACGTTTAACAAAGGCACTACCCACAATTACCGCATCTGCTCCCCATTGTCTGACTTGACGAGCTTGTGCAGCTTCCGAGATGCCAAAGCCTACTCCAATGGGTTTATCTGTAATACTACGAACTTCGCGCAGTAAATCTGAGACTCGTGACTCCATTTGATTTCGCATCCCAGTTACACCAGTGACACTAACCAAATAAATAAAACCTTGGGAAGAACGAGCGATGGCCTCTATCCTTTGTTTTGAACTCGTAGGAGCCACCAACAAAGTTAAATCAATACCAATTTCACTAGCAGGCTTGAGCAAATCCGCTGCTTCCTCCAAAGGTAAATCAGGAACTACCAATCCTGATACTCCAGCCCCAGCGATTTTTTCTAGAAACTTGTCAATCCCACAATGCAAAATAGGATTGTAGTAAGTGAACAGAATAATGGGCGATCGCAAACTCAAAGTGCTAGTTTGCAACATTTCCACAACTTGTTCTAATTTTGTCCCGCGTTGCAAAGCACGGGTAGCAGCCGCTTGAATCACTGGACCATCCGCTAAAGGGTCAGAGTAAGGAACACCGAGTTCAATCATATCCGCGCCATGATGATCCAGAACTTGCAACGCTGCGGCTGTGGTTGTTAAATCCGGATCTCCAGCAGTAATGAACGGAATCAAAGCGCACTCTTGATTTCGTCTTAAGGTGTCAAAGCAATCAGAAATTGCAGTCATTAGTCAAAAATAAAAAATAATAAGTCAGTGGTCACTGGCCAGTTAACAAACAAAAAATAACTGACCAATGATAACTTTACACTTGACTTTGTGATTCTTTTTCTATTTCTGCTTGAATTTTTGCTAATTCTTCGGGAGAGAGTTCATCCAGGCGTTTCTGGAGAAAAGCTTTTTCATACTCTTCCCGTTGTTGATGGTAGGTCATTTTATTTCCCACCGCGCGGAATATGTAAGAAGCTAACCAGCCCACCAAGCCACTCACCAACAACACTTGACTCCAGATTCCAGCTTGTAGATCATCTAAACCCACTAGCTGTAATCCTACATATCCCAAACCACCAGCAATAAAAACACCCAAGCCAATACCAATAGCATCAATGCGTCGCATGAGATTTATGACCTACCAACCTCTTAAACTTCAATTTGTCGTCGCCGGGGTCGCAAATTCACAAATGGCGATAACAGCAACAACCCAGGTAAAAACAAAAACACCATAAAATACATTACAGTCCGCTCAATGGAGCTAGCAACATACCAGCGCTGTTTCAGGTACACCATAACAACAACAGGAACTGCTAACAGGTAAGCTCCAGCCAAAGCCAGATACAGCAGGGCTACAATCATAGATTTTCTCTTGAAGTGGACAAAAACATCGAGTGCATCTGTTTCCCATCATAGGCTGAACCCCCAGCCAGAGGAAAGCCTCGTTAGATTAGACATTGATTTTTGTAAATCTCAAAAAATTGTTGGCATATTTTTGAGATAGATGCTAAACTGGCAAAGGCAGTAAAAAAGTCATTTAGTTAAGCAAAGTTGAAAAGTGCGGATCCGTTGCGGAAAAAAAACTTTCAATTTTAGTTTTACAAAAGACCTAATTAATGCTGAAATGGACTAGAGGTATTTACCGCCTCGAAAGAAAACTAGTTGCCCACCAATATGGGGGTGTGGCGGAATGGTAGACGCTACGGACTTAGAAAACTGAGCCTTGATTGAGAAATCTTTCAAGTGGAAGCTCTCAAATTCAGGGAAACCTAAATCTGTTCACAGACAAGGCAATCCTGAGCCAAGCCGAAACAAGTGCTGAGTTGCAAAACTCGTGGTCGGAAGGTGCAGAGACTCGACGGGAGCTACCCTAACGTTAAGACGAGGGTAAAGGGAGAGTCCAATTCTCAAAGCCAAAGGTTGTTAAAACCCGGTGGTAGTGAAAGCTGCGAGAGAATGAAAATCCGTTGACCGTAAAAGGTCGTGTGGGTTCAAGTCCCACCACCCCCACTGAAAAACTTAAAATACAAGAGACCTGCCTAAATGAACACAGGCAGTTTTTATGGTGAAAATGCCGAAAACCTTTGAGTAACAGGCGCATTGCGCTATGTTTCCCACTTCAAACAACCTGTATGAAAACCTAGCTTCCTAGGCGTTCATCCAGGAAGGCTAAAGCCGCACCAGCAGTTTCAGCGATAATACTAATCAAACGATAGGAAGCGATCGCACTAATAATCACAGCCGAAGAAAAGCGGTGTTGCAAAAGAGCCATGGCCGTCACCTCAAATACACCCAATCCCCCCGGCGCACCGGGAACCACAAAACCCAACAACCAAGCAAAACTAAAAGCCCCCAATAACAGAGGTAATTGGTTCACCTGCAACGGAGTCAGGGCAAACACAGTTAAAATAAACCCAGTACCACGCAACAATAAAAAGCCCAATTCCCCCAACAAAGGTTTGAGGGGATAGCGTTTAACTTTAAAAGCAGTTGTAGGCTCACTGGTATTAGTAGATTTTTTCCCTTTTAACTTATAGACTAGGCGAATTACTGGATTTAAAAATCGGGGATGAACCACACAAAGCACCACAGCCAAATTGAAAAATTGTAATATTTTTACCAACACAGTAACAGTAGTACCTGCAAATTGGCTACCTAAGACAATAATCATGATTAAAGCCGCAGCCGCCATTAATAGAGGTTCTAGCAATACACTCAAAGTAGCAGCACCCGCAGGAATGTCAGCATTTTTCGCCGCCACAATTCGCCCATAATGATGCCAGACATTACCAGGTAAATATTTAGCAATATTTGTTCTTAAGTATACTTGAATAAACTCCGCACATGGCACAGGTTGATTTAATTCCTTGAGAATCCAAGTCCATATCCAACCACCCCAAATATGTGCCAGCAAAGTTACACCTGTAGCTATACAAAGGATTGACCATCCCACAGCGTCAATTTGCATCGCCATCACTTCAGACCAGTGAGCATTCAGTGCTTTTCCTAAAAAAAATAGCGTTCCCCCTAAAATTAGCCAGGGTAAAATTTGCTTCTTCATTTGCATAAACAAAAATACTTTTAATCACCAAAATTCAATTAATTACCGCCAGATATCTCTCTAGAGTTAGATAAAAGTCTGTTTTTAGTAGCAAGTATAATGTGACCTACGCTAGAGGTAAACTTATGGTTTTATTCGTAATCTTGGTAAGGGTTACCAAATAACAAAAACCTGCTGATTCACCAAACTACTAAACCAAGCAAATTAAAGGCCTATATTACTGTCAAAGGAGGGCTAGATGACCACTGTCATAGCTTTTGGGAAAAAGTTAAAAATCCGGCGGATTTTAACCATCTTTGTAGCTGGTCTATTATTGATAATTAGTACCGCTTGTAGTGGCGCAAATCCTCAGGGTGCAAAACCCCAAAATCCTCCCGTCCAAGCTGGTGGCGCAAACAACCCTTATAAATATGGTGGAGACAAATATACTAAATATAGAATGACCAGTGATCCTAAAGCCATTGATGCCGAAGAGAAAAAAGAAAATAATCGAGCTAATCTACAGTCAGATTTACAAGATTTGATTGCCATAAATGGAGACTCCCAAATACTTTACCCTGGGGCTGATGCACCTATAGGTAGAATTGCCAAAGAAAAAGAATTGCCAATCATCACGGAGGAAAACTTCCAAACACCAGCACCAGGGGGTTTAATTCAACGAGAACCAGATGTAGGAACTCGCATTCAAAAACCCATTGAAACAGTGGAAGATACTGTTAAATAAGCATCTAGTTTTTTGGAAAACAAGGCAGTTAGCCACCTGAATTACCAAAAAATCCAGGCGTTGGTAAGTAAAATCGGTAAGTAAAATTTTTGTTTTACCCACAAATTTAATTCAACAACTGCTCATTAAAGACGCAATTAATCGCCTCTGAGTGCAGCATAAGTTTAACTTAATCCCCAGCATTTCAGGAGTAACATGATGAAAAAAGTTATGAATTGGCTAAAAAATATACGTCCTGTTAAAATTTTAACAGTCTTTTTAGCGGCAACATTTTTATTCATAGCACAAGCCTGTAATCGTCCCGAAATAACCCAACAGCCACCACAACCCAACGCTCAACCACCTAATGTAGAACGATACAATCCGACAAAGAATTATCAACTCAGCACCCCGGAGGGGGGAATGAATAACTTTAGCGACCTAGATCCCAGAGCTAAGGCGGCCGAAAAAGCAGCAAATATCAAAGCCGCAGAACTAGGCGCAAATGCGCGGAGAAACGTTGAGGAAAAGGGTGTTGATAGTGCAGAACAATATATCCGTAATTATCAAGAAGGTACACCCTTAGATGAACGAGTCAAGGGCCTTGGTGAAGATATTGGCAGTTCTGCCGAAGAATTAGGTAAAGGTGTCATCAAGGGAACACAGCGCGGAGTAGAAAACCTGCAAAAAAATCTGGGACGCACTGCTGAAGACTTGACTAAAAATGTCAAACGCCAAGCTGAAGACACCACGACTACTCTCCAACGCCAAGCTGAAGACACAGCTGAGGTAGTAAAAAGAAAAATTAGAGCAGCTGATTTAGATTAGTTCTAAATCAAAGAACCCCCGTTAACTGGGGTTTTTTCCGCTTATGACTAATGGCTATTGATTTTGTAAATACCAAGTATGTAGTGCTAATCGTTGAACTTCACGCCAGGGAATATTGTACTTTCGAGCTAATTCTGCACAATCTTCATATTCTGGCTGGACGTTGGTGATAGAATTATCTTGCTTTTGTCCTTCCCATGCTACTTTAACTCGCACTTTGCCATATTCAATTTGTACAGATTGAATTTCCCGTTGTAAGATAGCACGCTGTTGGGTACTGCGCCGAATACCTAAAGTAGTAGTTTCCCGGAATAAAACTCCTTGACAAGGAAGCATATTCTCTGGATGACAGATTACAGTTAATAAAATTCCTGGACGGGACTTTTTCATCCCTATAGGCTGAGTGAAAACATCCACAGCACCAACAGCAAATAAGGCTTCAAAAACATAACCAAGGGCCTGGGGATTTAAATCATCAATTTGTGTTTCCAGTACAGTAATAGTTTCTAAATTGCCATTGGGATCTTCAGAATTATTAGTGCAATCCCCCAGCCAAAGACGTAATATATTAGGAATAGGTAAATTGATTGTTCCTGCTCCCAGTCCTACTTGTTTGATGGTCATTGGCGGTGGTGAACCAAACTCTGTACTTAGAGTAGTAACGATGGCTGCTCCTGTTGGTGTCACAAGTTCCTTGTCAATGCCGTTACTAAAGACCGGACAACTTCGCATTTCCCACAACTTCAATACAGCGGGAACTGGTACAGCCATCTCGCCGTGGGCTGCACGTACTGTGCCTCCACCCGTGGGCAGTGCTGAACAGTATAGCATCGGTAATCCCTCATGATTACTGGAAATCCCCAACCAATCCAAACCCAAGCAGGTGCCCACAATATCCACAATTGCATCCACAGCGCCCACTTCATGGAAATGTACCTTCTCTGGGGCAATGCCGTGCACAGCCCCTTCTGCCACTGCCAGCTGGCGGAACACCGATAAACTCCAAGCTTCTGCCCGTGATGGCAATTGGGCTTTGAGGATGATCTTCTCTATTTCTGGCAAATGGCGCCCGTGATGGTGACTATGTTCGTGGTGGTGGTAATGATTGTGTACCAAATCAACATTAACTTTAGTTGCCTGTTGACCATTGCGTTGCACCAGTTCTACTCTGAGCTTATACTCCTGGGCAATTCCCAATTTATTAAGTGTCTCACTTAAATACTCCACGGGAACACCCAAACTTACTAAAGCACCCAGGCACATATCACCAGAAATTCCCGTCGGACATTGAAGGTAGGCAACTTTAATCATATGGATAAGTGAATCAACTTTATTTTCAATTTTCAAACCTTGCACAACTATTTTGATGTCAATCTTTGGGTATTTGTGTCATGTACTCATCCATCGGTCAAAAGATGCATAACACGGAATCTTCTATTTTGCCTGGAATCCACAATTCCCCACCTCTCATTCAGAACTTAATATGGCAAAAATTTTCTCTGTCCATCCTGATAATCCACAAACCCGCCGTATAGAGGAAATAAAGTCAGCGCTCTCTAATGGCGCAATTATGCTCTACCCTACAGACACAGTTTATGCTATCGGTTGTGATTTAAATGCCAAATCGGCAGTGGAACGTGTGCGGCAAATTAAACAGCTAGCTAATGATAAACCATTGACATTTTTGTGTCCTTCATTATCAGATGTAGCCACCTATGCTTTTGTAAGTGATACAGCTTATCGGATGATGAAGCGCCTGATACCAGGGACTTACACCTTTCTACTGCCGGCCACCAAGTTAGTTCCCCGACTAGTACAAAACCCCAAGCGAAAAACTACCGGGATTCGTGTACCAGACCATCCTGTCTGTTTGGCATTGTTAACATCCTTAGCAAATCCCATTATTTCAACTTCAGCACATCTCCCACCAAATGATGAATCATTAGAGCTAGATTTAGAACCTAGACTATCCCAGGTAGAGCTATTTGACCGTTGGGATAGGTTAGTTGATTTAATTATAGACACCGGAGAGGAACCAACTTATGAGGTGTCTACGATTTTGGACTTAACGGGAGACAAACCAATGATGACAAGGCGAGGTTTAGGTTGGGAAGCAGCAGCTGCTTTGGTATAACAAACAAACGTCACAGCCTACTCCCTCAATTTGAGTGAACTGTTATCAAAATGATCCAGTTTTGAGATCGTCATACTCATAATATCTGGCAGTATGTAAAACAGGATGACGATCAATGTCGATATAGCAAGTCTTTTTACCACTTTTACAGCGTGGCAAATGTCTTTGTGGCATACTCAATGTGGTTGCTTCTACAAAAAGCGACACACTGCTTGCTTTGTAACTTTTGGAATTGCCTAAAGTCTTACATATATACGTCAGCAGTGCTTGCATTGAGTTTTGAGAATGTTAAATAGTTCTCCAACTAAAGCTGGCCTTATTTTTTGTATCTGCGTTGTAGTTACGGTGCATACCACACTCACAGAAAAGTCATGAAAGCCAACTTTGCAAATCTACCAATTTTTCAATCCACCTTTTTCTGCAATGTTTCGCCATCAGAGTTGTTAGACGACAATCAAAATAGCTTGAAAAAATTGCTATATCAAGAAATGCGCGCTCAAGTCAAAGCTTCATCTGAGTGTATACAAGCTGTATCAAACCGCATCGCTACAGAAGTAGAACGAATATGTCATAAAAGCGCCCGCATCCAAAAGTCTGGGCAAATCAAATCATGGCAAGTAAATTTAGCCAGACATCGCCTGCAAAAATGCCTGTATTACTACCAATTGGGTTCCAGACGCGCAAGAGTGGAACTACATAGTAATCTGGGTGCAATGATTTATCGCCATGTGACACTTTCTGGTTCTGAGTTGGGGTTTAATGCTCGTTACAATCTCATTGAAGACTTTCTGCAAGGGTTTTACATGGAAGCTATCAAAGCTTTTCGACGCGAAAGTGAACTACCATCGGATTACAAGCCCCGTACTCAGTTAGAATTGGCAGAATACATCGCATTTACAGAGCAATATGCTAAACGCCGCATTACTTTACCAGGTGGGAATAATCAGCAATTAATCATCCTCCGTGCCCAAACTTTTGCCCGTCGTCAGCCCCAAGAAACCACTGTTGACATTGAAATGGCTGTAGAATCAGCCAAAAGCGAAGAAGCAGAAATTTACCACCGTAACTCGGCGGTACAACAGATTAGATCACAAATGATTGCTCAAACTAACTTTGACCCATCTGAAGATTCAGAGCGCGATCGCGTGATTACGGAATTGACAAAATACTTAGAAGCTCAAGGTCAAGCTGACTGTGTGGACTACCTGATGCTGAAACTACAAGATATCTCAGCACCAGAAATTGACGAAATTCTCGGTATCACTAGCCGTGAGCGTGACTATCTGCAACAACGTTTTAAATATCATGTGGAAAAATTCGCCAAAAATCACCAATGGCAATTAGTTCATCAATGGTTAGGTGCTGGTTTAGAGCACAAATTGGGTTTAAATTCTCAGCAATGGGAAACTTTTTTGAGTGTCTTATCTCCTGAGCAGCAACAAATTTTGCACTTGAAAATTAGCCAAAAGAGTGATCAGTCCATTGCTAAAGCTGTAAAATGCACACCTAAACAAGTACAAAAGCGTTGGACTCGGATGCTAGAAGTAGCATGGGATATCCGTAATGGCAACAATGACATTTAACTGTGTTAACAGTAAATACAGCCAAGCTCTACGTCTTGAATTATAGATGTTTTTACCAATCAATTTCCCCATAGACTACTAGAAAAAGTTCCCTCTACTACTTTTCTTCATTGAGGATAATTAGAGAAAAATATGGGGAAATCACCTTGCCAAAAAACGAGTTAAAGCCCCTGGTTTTGACCATGGAAATGTAGGCTATTAGCGAGTTTAGTCCCTTTTAAACCAGTAAGTGGTTTCATGGGTGCTGAAAAAGTCGGTTTAGAGATTGACAGTTATTCTGATTTAATAAGAAGTAACTAGTAATTCAGTGATATTGCCCCGCTTTTTGGCATTAGAATTAATAGACCTGGTTGCTGATATTGTGTAAATATTGAACTTGTTATAAATTTCGCGAATGAACTCACAATCTGAATTAGATAACATGACTTTTACACCACGCTCGGCTAATTGTGCAAATATATCCCTGAGTCCAAATTGTTTACTTTCGCCAAAGCAATAGCTACTGTAAGCTGTAAAATAACTGGTTTTACTTACAGGATGGTATGGTGGATCAAAATAAACAAAATCATCACTGCTAGTGGCATAATTCAGGACATCTGTAAAATCTGCTGGTTTAATTTCCGTAGTGGAAAGTGCTCTTGATGCAGATCTAAGGATATCTTCAGGACAAACATTCGGATTTTTATATCTTCCTAAAGGGACATTGAATTTACCCTGGGAGTTAACCCGATACAGTCCATTAAAACAAGTTTTATTCAGATAGATAAGACGAGCAGCTTTTTCTAAATCACTACCTCCGACATGGGTTCTCATTGCATAATAATACTCCGGGTTATGCTGGTTTTGATGTTCTCGCAGCAGACAAATTAAGTTTTCAACATCATCTCTAACACAGCGATAAGTAGTAATTAATTCTGTATTAATATCAGTTAATCTTGCCTCCAGGGGATGTAGATAGAAAAAAATAGCTCCACCACCTAAAAATGGCTCGTAATATGTTTTATATTCCTTGGGAAAATAGGTAATGTACTGTGGGATTAACCGACCTTTCCCCCCTGCCCACTTTAAAAATGGACGCGGGCAAGTTGCTGTGGAGATTCGACCTACCATTTATTTGCAGTTGAAGTAAAAATCAGCTACTAAAATAACAAAATATAACTGAAGAAGCAGATTTGATTTGATGAGATTAGTAATTTTTTGGCTCTATAGATTACAATTAAATGGATATGAGAACAAATCTAATTGTATAACAAGGCAGCCTATATTCAAATGTTTGACGGATTTTGGGATAACGTCTTTCGCTACCCACGCTACTTCATTACTATCCTGTTAGGGGTGATTCTCAACACGGTTGAGCCGTTAATGCCACTGTTAAAACGCCCTGTCACCTTGATTGCTCTGTTAAGTTTCTTTGTGGGTAGCCTAGTTTTTGTCAGTCTCACCCTCCGGGCTATGCTGGGCTTGAGTGCAGTTTAAGCTCAAATCCTCAAGGTCTTACTCTAGAAGCAACAGCTATGGGCATTGAATAATTCCAGCTTTGTTTTCTCCAGTTTATCTATAATTATGTCGTATCACCTCTGTGAGGAGGCAGGATCTTATGGCTACTAATCGCCGCGTTTCCCGCGTTGCTGAGTTGATTAAACGGGAAGTTAGCCAAATGCTACTCCATGGTATTAAAGATGATCGCGTGGGTACAGGAATGGTCAGTGTTACCGATGTAGATGTTTCCGGTGACTTACAACACGCCAAAGTCTATGTCAGTATTTATGGTACAGAGTCAGCCAAATCAGAAACAATGGCAGGCTTAAGGTCAGCAACCGGTTTTATCCGTAGCGAACTTGGTTCACGAGTTAGGCTCCGTCGTACACCAGAAGTCATTTTTATCGAAGACAAATCCATAGAAAGGGGTACTAAAGTGCTGTCGCTTTTAAATAAACTAGAGTACGAGCGATCGCCTCAAAATTTCACAGTAGCTGACAATACCACCGATGCAGATGATGAATTTTCTGAAGAGGTAACTGATTAACAATGTCTCTTTAGAACAATTAATCCCTAGGGAATTGGCTAAACAGTTGACAGACACGAGTCGATGCCCTCTGATTTAATGTAACCATCACAAAGTGTAAAGAGTTTGTAGTAGCAAGCAGATAGCAGCAGATTTATTTTGGGGTAACACGAACCATTGGAGAGTCCCCGCGCTTTTCAGCCGGGGAAAAGCCAACTACGGAATCCCCAATCTTCCAGATCCAGATTGATGTGTAGGATGAATCCAAAATCCACAATCAAAATCAACTCGCAGCCAAAATTTCGCAGCCAAAATTCACAAATTCACGTAAATCTTTCTTTTTCGTCAGCATTTGTTGACATTCTTAACATTTCTTTAGATAATTTGAATGTGTATAACGTCAAAATAAAATAAGTTCCGTATAGCAAACTACAAAACCCTAGCCACAAGTCTAATCCTTGCCATGTTTTTTCCCAGTAATTAATGGGAATGCTATCTACTTGTAAACTTTGTGAGTAAAAACGATGAGTGTGAATACGGTGCCTTCTATCAATTCTTACTATTCTTTGGATGTCATCCAAGATGAAGCACGCCGACTGGTACAAAAGGGGGTGGTTAGTCGCCAACAACCAATATATACACTCTGCCAATACATTCCAGCTAGAGAGTGGGTTTGCGTTGAATGCGAGTTAGAAAAATGCGACTTTTTATTACGCGATCGCATTGGCGATCTGATTGGTCGTGAACAATGGGAAAACGACTAATGAGTATGTGATTTAAATTTTGGATTGGGAGTTTATTTTGGATGTCTATATTTGACAGCAAGTAACCCGACGGCTAAATTGAGGGATAATCTCTAGTTTTGATATATATTTCCCCATCCAAAATCTTAGGTTTTCCATTGAGGTACAAACATTAGAATCTGAACTGATGCAGCTTTTCAAGTTACGAATGCGTTAATCCCGCCTTGATAACTTGACTATCGGAATGTAGATTTGCTAGCTGGGGTAGTTTAACATCATAAAACTGCCCCGGTAATTTTTTTTAACTTACTTGCTCTAAATACTGGTTAACATCGTCAATCATTCGCGTCAGTTCAGCTTCTGTAGTTAAGCGAATGTTCAGATCGCGGATAGTCAGCAACACTTTAGCAGCAAAGGGAGTAGGCCAAATATTGGGATTACAAAAAACTTCTAAAAATACCTCGCCAGTGTAGCGATACTCTAAAGGAGGCTGAGGAGTAACTTTACCGCCTCCTGGAGTGGGTTTAGCGGCCACAGCTTTTAGACGTTCCATTAACTCATCTGTTGCTGTCTTTAATTCCCGTGCTGCCTGGGGTGTAAAACTGAAGGAGACGGAACCTTCAACCAAGTTCAGTGTCAGAGTAGTTGAAGACATGATTAATAAAAACTAATTGATAACTACCTATGTTACAGGAAGAGCGGTTTTAATTTTGTCGTTTTTCTGGGGATACTTTGCTGATACTTGGGCACAATAGCAACAAGTTGCCATAATTTCATTGGGGGACTTTAAAGGGATAGGGAATAAGACCCTCAATAATCACCGACATTATAGGTCGGTGATTATGTCAAAAAAAGCGATGGTCATTGACAAAGTTCACTAAATTTGCTATGGTGGCCACTAAGTTTTCTGGGGAAACTGGTTTAGCCAGATGAACCTGAAATCCGGCTTTTAAAGCACGGATAGAATCCTCCGTATCTGCATAAGCAGTTAAAGCAACTGCCGGGACTCCTCCCCCTTTGTCTGGCTTTAATCCTCGCACTTTTCGGATTAAACTGTAACCATCTTCACCAGGCATAGCAATATCACAGATACACACATCAGGCCGCAACCCAGGTAAAATTTCCAGTGCTTTTACTGCTGAGTCAGCGGTGAAAACAGTCGCCCCATCGGCGGCCAACACTGTAGTAACATAAAAGCGGCTATCCTCATCATCGTCCACTACGAGAATCCTTAATCCAGCCAGAACCAGAGTAGCTTGTATAATTTCTGCCATTACTGTTGGAAAAGTAATAATTATTTATAACTATTTGTGACCAACTGGTTGTTTTGATCCTACACCAAACTAACTGCGGTGAGGTAGTCCTTGAATTTTATTTATGGGGGCTAGCCCTAGGGGAATTTATTCCCCATGAAGTTTCTTTTTGGTTTTGAATATATATTTTAACTACATCTAGCGGTGCTACCCTACTGTCCAAACAAAATAAAAACAAAATAAGAATTAGTCCACAGGGAAGGTAGTCGGCTTTTCAGATTTTGGAAATTCTGACCCAATGCCTAGAAGTTACAGATATTAGAGCAGAAAGCCCACGAGTATGTGGGTTCCATAATATAATATTTATACATTGACAAATGAAACAAAAAATGGTACCTGAGCTCTTGACAACTTCCAGACTTTAATTGGGGGTTGCTGAATCAAAGCGAAACTCTGAACTAAGTATAAACCAGAAGATAAGTAAAAAAGCTACATAAATCTAAATATTTTGATAGTTTGTTATATTAATTCACTTTCTTAACTTTTCTTTACAATGTGATAAACATAGATTTGCGCCAAAATACAACAATTTTACATGAATTGTCAACTGCTAGTGAAGGTAATTACAAATCATTAGGAGTATTCCCACTAATTATATCTTTATTATCGTTATGCTGGAACTGGGGACTATGCAAATCTAACCATTAGGAGTATTTGACAAATCCAACAAGACTAGTACATCAAAATACAATCATAGTAGAGCTAGTCTCAAGACTACTTGTAATTCCCAGGACGAAAACGTGAGTATTAACAATATTCCCATCCCTAGCCAATTTGACATCAGCAACTGCAATAAAGAGCCAATTCATATCCCTGGCTTTATTCAGCCACATGGGGTAATTATTGTCCTAAAAGAAACAGATTTAACTATTCTACAAGTGAGCGATAATACATTACAGTTATTTGGTGTGATTCCCGAAAAATTACTAAATCAAAATTTAAGCTATTTCCTAGAATCAGAACAAATTATTTTTTTAAAAGATTGTTTAAATCAACAAGATTTACCAATTATTAATCCCATAGAATTCACCATCAATATTAATAATAAACCTACACATTTTGATGGAATTATTCACCGTTACAATGGATTGTTAATTTTAGAGTTAGAACCTACATTTTTAGAAAAAAACAATGGTTTTTTTAAATTTTATCATTTAGTAAAAGTAGCAATGTCAAAGCTACAAATTGCATCTTCATTAGCAGAAGTAAGTCAAATTATTGTCCAACAAGTTAAGAGAATTACTGGTTTCGATAGAGTAATGCTCTATCGCTTTGATGAAAATTGGAATGGTAAAGTTATTGCTGAAGAAAAGCCAGAATATTTGACACCTTATTTAGGGTTACATTATCCTGCTTCTGATATTCCCACACAAGCCAGAAAACTCTATACCGAAAATTGGTTGAGACTAATACCTAATACTTACTATGAGCCTGCGGCAATTTTGCCCAGAAATAATCCTTTGACTGATGAACCTTTAGATTTAAGTAGGTCAGTATTACGGAGCGTTTCGCCTTTACACCTGGAGTATATGCACAACATGGGGGTAATGGCATCTATGTCAATTTCCATTATCAAAAATGAAAAACTTTGGGGATTAATTGCTTGTCATCATCAATCACCTAAATATATTCCCTACGAAATTCGTAATGCTTGTGAATTTTTAGGGCAAATGACATCTTTAGAAATGGCTGCTAAAGAAGGTAATGAAGACGTGGAATCTAAAATCGAGGTTAAATCTTGCCATTCCAAGTTAGTGGAGTATATGTCATCAGAAAATAACTTCATTGACGCTTTAATTAACCAACAGCCAAATCTCCTCAATCTTGTCAATGCTCAAGGAGCAGCAGTTTGTTTTCATGGTAAATGTTTCACAGTAGGTAACAGCCCGGAAGAAGAAGATATTCACGATTTAGTCGCATGGATAAGTCACAACCACCATGAGGATATTTTCTACACTGACTCCTTAGCTGAAGTCTACCCAGAAGCAGAAAAATTGCGGGATGTCGCAAGCGGTTTAATGGTACTTTCTATTTCCAAAACTCAAAAAAACTATATATTATGGTTTCGTCCAGAAGTAGTACGAACTGTAAATTGGGGCGGTAACCCAAATAAACCTGTAGAAATAAAAGAAAATGGCAGTATTCGTTTATCACCCCGGAAATCTTTTGAATTATGGAAGGAAACAGTTTTATTAAAATCTCTACCTTGGAAATCCTGCGAAGTGAATGCAGCATTAGAATTGAGAAGTGCAATTATTGCTGTAGTGCTGCGGAAAGCAGATGAACTAGCACAGCTCAATGTCGAACTACAACGCAGTAATCACGAATTAGATGCTTTTGCTTACATTGCTTCCCATGACTTAAAAGAACCACTTCGGGGTATTCACAATTACTCTAATTTCCTGATTGAAGATTACGGTGACACCATCAACGAAGAAGGCCGACAAAAATTAAAAACATTGATTCGTCTTACCCAGCGAATGGAAGACTTAATTGATTCCCTCTTGCATTTTTCTCGTCTGGGGAGAGTAGACCTTTCTATGCAGCTAACAGACCTCAATGATGTTTTACATCGTAGTTTAGACTTCTTGAGCGCTCGCATTGAGGAAATGAACGTAGACATTCAAATTCCCCGACCACTACCGAAAGTGTATTGCGATGGCGTTCAAGTAGGTGAAGTGTTTAATAATTTGATTGCTAACTCTATCAAATACAACGATAAACCTGACAAATGGATTTTAATTGGTTATATAGATCAGCCTTCATTACCAATCACATTTTACGTCCGAGATAATGGTATTGGTATTCGAGATAAACACTTTGAGGCAATTTTCCGCATTTTCAAACGACTCCACGGGCCAAGTAAATATGGCGGAGGTACTGGGGCGGGTTTAACCATCGCCAAAAAAATAGTAGAACGACATGGCGGTAAAATCTGGGTAGAGTCAACCTACGGTGAAGGTAGTACCTTTTATTTCACATTACAACCAGTGGAGTAAGTAAGTCAGCAGAAATCAACCCAAGGATCTTACTAAACCTAAACACAGCTCAATTTCTGATTAACGGCTGATGGCCAGCTTTTGTAACTAACTTTATTTACGCCCACTTACTTAAAACCCATGATTGCTAATTTTGCCAAGCCTTTGTTAGTAATTGAAGATAGCGACGAGGACTTTGAAGCTTTATGTCGAGTCATGAAAAAACAAGCTGTTCTCAATCCTGTGTTTCGCTGTAGCGATGGCGATGAGGCGCTAGACTTCCTTTACCACGCAGGAGCTTACAGTGATTGCGAAAAATCTCCTCGTCCTGCTCTGATTTTACTCGACCTCAATTTACCGGGAACTGATGGGCGAGAAATCTTAGAGGAAATCAAACAAGATGAAAACTTGAGATGTATACCTGTAGTTGTGTTTACCACATCATCTAATCCAAAAGACATTGAAATATGTTACCGATATTGCGTTGCTAGTTATATGTTAAAACCAATTGATCTCAATAAATTGGTGGAAACTATTCAAAGCTTTATTACTTATTGGTTAAACATTGTAATACTCCCTGATACTGTTAGCTAGTAGTTATGACGCAACCGCTAACTATTTTAATTGTGGATGACTGTGCTGAAGATCGCCAGGCTTATTGTCGCTATCTGCTACAAGACCAAGAATACAACTACTCAATTCTCGAAGAAGAATCGGGAGAAGGTGGATTGATACTATATCAGCAGTTTCATCCTGATGTGATTTTATTAGACTTTTTACTACCAGACTTGGATGGTTTGGAATTTTTGGCGGAATTAAAACAGCAATCACCGCAAATCATACCACCGGTAATTATGTTAACGGGTTATGGTAACGAAGCTGTGGCTGTACAGGCTATGAAAAGTGGTGTCCAAGACTATTTAGTTAAGGGACAAACCAGTGGTGAGCATTTGCGCTCTACTATTCACTCAGTAATTAAAAATGCTCAACTTAGTCAAGAATTGCAACGCAGCGAGGAACGTTTCCGCACTTCTGTTGAAAATCTGCTGGATTGTTTCGGCATTTTTTCTGCGGCGCGTGATGAAACGGGCAAAATTCTCCACTTTCTTGTTGATTATCTGAACCCCGCAGCCTATGAATTCAGCCAAATCAGTTCTAAACCACAAGGCGAAGATATCAGCCAATTTTTGTTGAATATACCAGAATATGGGTTGTTTGATGAATGTTGCAAAGTTGTGGAAACGGGTCGGCCATTAGTTAAAGAATCACTCGTTTATACTGCTTTTAATCAGCAACAGCAATCAGCCAAAGTCATTGATATTCGTATCACCAAAATGGGGGATGGCTTTGTTGCTGCTTGGCGAGATGTGACGGAAAAAAAACAAGCAGAAGAAAAGTTACAAAAAAGTCAGCAATTCATCGAAGGTATTACTGATACCATACCAGGAGTTTTGTACGTTTATGATTTGATAGCAAGGCGCAATGTCTATACCAATAGTCAAGTTAGCAAACTACTTGGTTATACTTGCTCACAAATTCAAAATATGGGTACTGAGTTTATCTCGTCTTTAATACATCCTGAAGATCAAGTAGGATTGGCTGGACATTGGCAACTTATTAACTCCTGTGAGGATGGGGATATTCTAGATTTTGAGTATCGGATAAAACACGCCAACGGTGAATGGCTGTGGTTTTGTAGTCGAGATACTGTATTTAACAGGAATGTTGAAGGTACGCCGCGCCAAATTGTCGGTACAGCTTTTGATATCACTGAGCGTAAGCGAGTAGAAGAACAGCTACGTTTAAGTAACGAGCGTTTTCAATTAGCAGCAGCAGCAGTTAATTGTTTGATTTACGACAGAGATATAAAAAACAGTACTGTGAATATGACTGAAGGACTAACTCGAATTTTGGGCTATTCTTTAGAGGAAGTAGATCCCAGTCATGAATGGTGGATAGAAAAAATTCATCCAGAAGATAGACAACGACTATACCAGCAATTCTTAGATGTTTTTAAGACTCAAAAATACTATAGTTTTGAGTATAGGATGCGTCACAAAGACCAACAGTATCGCTATGTACTGGACCAAGGAATAATTATTAGAGATACTAATGGGCAGGTAGTACGAACAGTAGGTAGTACAACAGACATTAGCCAACGCAAACTTGTGGAAATAGCTTTGCGGGAAAGTAAGGAACAATACCGTTATTTGTCAGACTCCATACCCCAACTTGTCTGGATGTGCAATTCTCAAGGAGAATGTGAGTATGTTAATGAAAAATGGTATGAATTAACTGGGGAAACCATCGCATCAGCCCAAGGGTTTGGCTGGACAAAAGTTATACATCCAGATGATGTGTCCTCAGTCATGCAGCAATGGACACAAGCCTTGGAGACAGGCCGGGGGTACGAACAAGAAATACGCTATCAAAAACGTGATGGTAGCTATTGTTGGCATTTAGTCAGGAGTGTACCCATCAAAAATGACCAAGGAGAAATTGTCAAGTGGTTTGGAACCAGCACTGATATAGACCAGCGCAAGCAATTAGAGGCTGAACGGAACCGCCTGTTGCAAATGGAACAAGCGGCCCGCAATGCAGCGGAAAAAGCCAACCAAACTAAAGATGAGTTCGTGGCTATGGTATCTCATGACCTGCGATCGCCACTTAATGCTATTCTCGGTTGGGCAAAATTACTGCGGACTCGCCAACTACCTGCAAACACTGTGAACAATGCTTTAGAAACCATCGAACGCAATGCTCAATCTCAAGCAAAACTCCTAGAAGATTTATTGAATATGTCCCGCATTCTCCGGGGTCAGTTGCAGCTAGAAGTCGCCCCAGTGCAACTAGTGAACATAGTCAAAGCATCCATGGAAACTGCTTATCCTCCTGCTAATGCTAAAGGCATTCATTTAGAATCCATAATTGATGAATCTATTCCCCTGATTCTCGGTGATGCTAACCGCCTGCTACAGATTTTAAATAATTTACTCTCCAACGCCATTAAATTCACTCCTCCTGGTGGACGGGTGGAGGTGCGACTGGGAAAAAGTGATGAATCCTCAATAGTTCTTCAGGTAAGTGACACAGGTGTTGGTATCCAGGCGGAATTTTTGCCCTATGTCTTTGAAAGATATCGTCAGGCAAATTTTGCTTGCAAGGAAAATGGTTTAGGGCTGGGATTAGCCATCGCCCGTCATTTGGTAGAATTACACAAAGGTACAATTGAAGCACATAGTAAAGGCGAAGGGCTAGGAGCTAGTTTCACCATCAAGTTACCTTCTCAAACTGCCATCATCAATTACTAGGTATAGTTTTAAAACTTGCCCTTGCTCCCAAAGAATAATCCTTTAACCTAAAATCAGCAAAAGGTTTATTTTCCAGCCTATCCCGTAAAGCTTCATCTAAAATTACATCTTCTGATTCTGGTTTCACACCAATAATCATCACACTTCTTGCGTATGCAGTTACATCCTGATTTTTCTGACAATTCCGGCCTTGAAATTGACCGAGATTTAATAAACGATAGCCTTGGACACTAGAATTATTGCTAAATAAACTAGTTACTAAACGTTGAATTTGCTGAGAACGTTCTAAAGCTTGGCGTTCTTCAACTACTGGATTACCGCCACAACTAGCCACACCTACAGAAATAATTTCTGTAGGTTCTTCCATTATTTGCTGTATACCTTCTTGTTCTAGGTTCAACTTTAAAAGCTCAACACTAATAACTTCGTCATCTGATTGAACTTGAAAATTACTCCCAGCTAGCCATTTATATTCATTGGATAAAACAGCTATATTAAACTGAGCAATTTTACCTTTACTATCCCGTCCTTTTTCATAAGCAAAGTAATCAACTGTACCTTTTTTTTGCCGGAATTGTGCTGTTGTTGCCAAAGTCCCAAACCTCGGCGAAATGGTCGCTAAAGCTGTAAAACTGAGTAAAACGAAAGAAACTAACAGCGCTGCAAATAAAGCCTTTAAAGGTACCGCTTCTGAATCTTTTGTTAATCTTGGTACAGTTACATGAGTCGCAGAATTATTCACCACATTTACAGGTACCAATTGTTTTAACCATTCCACGGCTGCTGCTGGAGAAATCAAATGATTTTGCTGCTCTAACCACCTATCCAAATCAGGCTGGTCAATTTTGTCCATGACAATGCAGTGCAGAACCAAACCATTTCTCGTTTGATACTGGAAATAACACTCAAATTGAGGAATACCTGAATAATTCAGTGGTTTTAAAAGTGATGCTTCTTGGCAAAACAGTTCTACTGCTCCGGGGTCATTTGATAAATCTTCATTCAGTACCTTCAAGATTTTTGGTGTATTTTGTTTATCTGCTACATAGACTTTGCTATAACCGTTTTTGTCACTCAACAGACTTACTACCCGATAACGTCCCGCTAATTCCAAGGGGGAACCACAGCTTTTACAAAAATTGTCTTGATGATGATTAGGGTAATGAGGTTGAGGACAATCTGGATTAATACAAAGGCTCATGATTAAATTAAGACTTCAATTTGTTCAGTCAGAGTTGTTTTACTGACATTCTGCGAGAAATGCTGCTACAGTCCGGTTAAATGCTTCAGGTGCAGTCAAAAATGGCCAATGATTACCGGGAACTTCACAGAGGCGGAAATTTTGCAAATGAGTTTTATAAGGTTTGATTTGCCACTCTTGACGATTAAGACCTTTTTCTGGCTGTATAAACAGCGTGGGAGTGTCAATAGGGTAAATGAAACCAGGTACGCACATCACATCTGCAAAAATACCATCACGGGCAGCAATAGTAAATTTACTACCCCAATTTCCATCAACTTTTTCTTCAATTCCCGCTTGAAATACTTGCTGTTGTAAGCTACTCCATCCTTGATATTGATTTAACTGACGAGCTTGTGCTTCTGCTTCTAGGTAACTAGCAAAAGGGCCCATACCTTTAAGAAAAGATAAGTAACGGTACAACAGAGGAAAAGTTAACCGCAATATGCTAGGCATTTTCCAGATAAAAATCGGGTCAACCAAAACCATGCTGCGTAAACGCTGTGGATTTTCTCTCGCCCAGATAGCCGCTAATTTCCCCGTCCACGAATGACTGACAACCTGTGCACAAGACCATCCCAAATGATCCATTAGCGCTTCCAGGTCAGCGATGGCACTAGCAAAGGTATAATCATTTTCTGGCTTGCTGCTTTGACCATGACCGCGCATATCTGGCGCAACTATGTGATAATCCGGGGCTAACTCATCTCCCAAACGTAACCAAACCACGGCATTATCCGCTAAACCGTGTAACAGTAATAAAGGTTTTTTACCTTCCTTCCACTCCAAATAAGAAAGTTCAATATCATGTTTTGATAAAGTTTGACGTAAAGGCATAATCATAAAACAATTACAGGTTTATAGCACTTTTTTGCCCTGGTGGAATGACAACCTAAAAATATTCATTATAATTTTGTGGTGAAACATTGTCATAACGAACCACAGACACACAGAGGACACAGACAAAAAACATAAGTCATCTTTTAGCGAGAAGAAAGTAGTTCTTTAACTGACTTGAGCTATGAGACTCTTAATTTTTTCCCTGGCTCCGTCATTTTCCTTTCGGGCAAAGAATCCATTCACTACAGATGTAGCATAGACTACACAGGTTAACACAAATAATTCTCCCTCACAGATTATAAAATGCCATAACCCCATACGCTTCATTTATCAGCATTTATCGGCGCGTAATTATTGTCTTTACAACTATATTGTGCTACGACAAAAACTTCTCACTAGTTTATTTATTTTTTTTATGTTTAGAGAAATAATTATGTAACATGACAAAAAACATCAAAGTATAACTAGCAAAAATCGCCCCACTGAAAGTAACAAAAGTCGGTAAATTAAGCCTTTTAATGAAAACCACTGTACCGAAACTAAAAATTATACTAGCCAGAAAAGCTAATAAATCTTTACTCAAAATAATCTCCTAAATATTAGTTCTTGCCAGTTAATTTACTCATACTTTATAAAAGCTGAAAAATACCGTAAACAATGTTACGGACAAACCACCTCATGAGTTTATTTAGATTAGTTTTATATTTTTCTACCTGCAATATCGCCAGAGTAATTTCGTCATATCTCCAAGGATTTACGAGGAGATGAATGGCGAGACTGGTGTGAAAACGTTATATTTAAATAATGTTAATTTATGTGAGATTTAAAATTTTTGATACATTATGAGTAACTTTTAAAAGAACCTCTAAGATTAATTTGCCATGACTCCATAAGGTACAAAACTAAAGTATACAACAAGTGAAAAATAATATTACTAACAAACAAAAACTTTTAAAATTAACTTTAATTGAAGCATTATTTTGTTACAAAATATACAATAATTTATCATATTTTCAAATATAAAAGTTAAAAATATACATATTCTTAATATTTAGACTAAAAAAATGTAGTTTAATTTTTTTAGAGAAAGAATAAATGTATAAATGTTTTTTCTTTATTAGCAACCTCAATAGAAGCTATTGAGGTTGTAAACATACATGAGCTATCCTTAACTTACAAGCAAGGAAACAAACTGCAATGTCTGTAATTAATACACTTGCTAATCAGTACTATATCTATATTCGACGAGGACAAAAACCAATTCCTTGGAATATATATGATGTTAATCCACCGATTAACTTTGGCTCGGCTACATATTTTACTAAGGTATTGCAGACTATAGAAGACAGTTTTTTAGTTACTGGTTTAACATTTTATATAACTTGGGATGAAATAGATGAATTACCCTCCTATGGGAAAGATGTAGTTGTCTTAGTTATAGGGGATGAATGGTATCGCATACCCAAATATACTCACAAGGTTAGGGCGGTATTTAAGTGCATAGGTACACGTCCAATGCTCGGATGTAATGTCTTCCGTCAACCTTCTTTGTTAAATTTTCTGACCCTAATTCAATTTCTGAGAGTTTTGCTTGTATCTTCTCCTGGTTTTATTAATTATTACTTTCATAAATTCAAAAACTTTTTATCAGGCAAAAATACACTTGGCAGAATTTATGATATTCCCCTAGGCTACAATAACTCAAAGGATTTGCCAATAAAGAATATTGAAGACCGTCTCTATGAAACTTATTTTTCTGGTAGTGTCATACATATACCGTATCCTGTGTGGTCTTTAAAATACTGGCTAGGAACGCCAAAAATCCTGGCTCGAAAACTAATGATATCGAGTTTAAAAAACTTTCAGAAAAAAAATCCTGATTTAAAAATTGAGTTATCAATTACTGGTGGCTTCCGTAATAGAACTAGTGAAGATGAGCGTAGTTACTGCGAAATCATGATGGATACTAAAGTATGTTTGATACCTAGGGGTACATCTTTTGAAACAACTCGTTTGTTTGAAGCAATGAAATATGGTTGCATTCTAGTCACAGAAACTTTGCCTTCAAGGTGGTATTTAGATGGAGCGCCTGTTATTCAAATCAAGAATTGGCATGATTTAGGAAAGATATTAGAAACCCTGCTAGATAATCAGCAACTTATGCAAGAATTACACCAAAAATCCTTGAATTGGTGGAAATACAAATGTTCAGAAGGCATTGTAGCAAATTACATAATTGAAAAATTGAGTGGGGATATCCCAGTTTGGAAGCAACACATAGCAAATTCTTCTATGTCTTTAACTCCCCCTTAATCAACTACACATAATTTGGTGTTGCAATCGGGGTTTAAATCCCCGATTGTTTTATCCTTACCGATGTTTTATATACTCTCTCACATGACTCAATCAATCCTGTCATAAAAGGTGATATCCAAACCAACAGGCTAGCATTTTTAACCAATAGCGATGACATATTTAGGTAGTGTAATACCATCAAAAATTCTCTCTTGTGAAAATTGTGGCTATACAACTGATAGGGATGTTGCAGCGGTGGGGTAGACAGTGAAGATGCTTCCTGGGGTAAATTCATTGGAATCCTTTTGAAGCAAGAATCCCTCGGCTTCTAGCTGTGGGAAGTGTCAAATTAAGCAAATACCCGGTTTAATCTTGAGAGAAAAGATAGTTAAATATTTGGATGTTAACAATTATTAAGGTATTTAATGTGTTATCAAGTTACCGAGGTGTAATTTTTGATATGGACGGTCTGTTGTTCGATACGGAAAGTATTGCTCGATGGGCTTGGAAGCAGGCTTTAAAAGCTCATGGTTATGTGATGACAGATGATTTATATATTGAGATTGTCGGGCGAGATCTATCATGGCGGGAAAAATTATTCAAACAAATCTATGGCGACAGTCTTCAATTTGAGTCTGTGATTATTCAACGCATCGAAATAGGTGATGAGCGAGAATTGCGAGAAGGTCTACCTATGAAACCAGGAGTTTTAGCTTTGCTGCAAAAACTAAGTAAACTGGGTGTAGTGATGGCATTAGCCACCGGGACTGCTCGAACTAGAGCCATGCGACGTTTAACAAATGCTGGTATTAATCAATATTTCACCACCATTGTTACCAGTGAAGACGTGAGGGAAGGTAAACCTGCACCAGATATTTTTTTAGAGGCCAGTTGTCGTATGAACATCTCTCCTGTGCAGTGTGTGGTTTTTGAAGATTCATTTGTGGGAGTTCAAGCAGCATTTCAGGCGGGGATGTGTCCGATTATGGTTCCCGACATCCAAAAACCATCAGATGAAATAAAAGGTTTAGCTTATCGAGTATTAAACTCTCTTGAACAAGCCAGCGAAGAATTACTAGCAGAACTATTTACCTAACTCATCTAGTGAATTACAAATACTAGGCTCAATAGTAGCCACCACTTCCCCAGTTTGACTGGTGTTATAACCACCTATAGCCTCCAACTGTGAAAGTACCCGCCGATGTCCTAAAGTACCCAGCAATTTTTGTACAGGTGCTTCATCCAAGTATGGCTTGAGAACTGCTAAATCGTATCGTGATTGTTGCAAGGGAATAAACCCTAACCCAAAAGCAGCTGCAACAGATGCAGTGCTGATACCAGAGGTAACTTTGCCCGTGGCTACTGCTTGCGCTACTTGCAAATGTCCGTGAACAATATCATCAAATCCTTTTACGGCTGTAAATGGTATGCTTGCTTCTTGAAGCGATCGCTCTAATACTTGACGACTACCAGATCCAGGTTCTCGGTTAGCAATAGTTACGCCAACTTGGGCTAAATCTGCAACAGTTTTTAATCCCAGAGGATTATTTGGTTGAGTTAGCATACCCTCCTCCCAAACACCAAGGTTAATTAATACAACTGTCCTATGTTTAATTACTGAACGCACAAACGAAGCATTATATTCTCTCGTTTGGGCATCGTACATATGCATACCTGCAAAGTGAACTTCTCCCCGGCCCAGTCGGTGTAGTGCTGTCATACTATTATCTAAAATCCAATGTACCCTGAGATTGGGGTGCCAACGTTCAGCAGCACGGGCCCATAAAGATAAAGCTGGGGCACAACCAGCTAAAATCACGGTGTGATGGAGATGTTGAGGATCATCTAGTAACTGCACAACCATTGTATTTTTATCCGCCCGGCAATGGCCTTCGCCATCAGCTGGTATCATTTCTGTACGAAAAGCATCTTGTCCAACTAAAGGATGAGCAATCCATTGATGACCAACTTGAGCCAAAATCAACCGCAGACGTTGACCCAATGGCATATTAGATGCTGGTACAGCTTCTATTATTGGTAAATCTTGCTCCAACCAAAATAAATCTTCTACTTGACAACCTAGAGCTTTTGCCAAACGTAGAGCTATGGTGGTAGAAGGTGCATATTGTCCCGACTCCACACCACTAATAGTTTGACGAGTTACGCCAGCCAAGTTAGCTAAATCTTGCTGACTCATACCCAAGCGGATGCGAGTTTGTTTTAACTTATTGCGAAGTTCGTCCTGTTTTACCACGTCTGAGCTATTGAGTTTTTGCGCTGATACCCATCTTAATTGAGTTGGCACTGCAACGGCTAGAAGGACGTGGGATTGTTGGTTCATCCAGCCTGCTTACTGAGAGGAGTTTCTAATCCTGCGTTAAAAATAACTTTCCTATATCCAAACGCACATACCAAGGAAAAGGCTGATCCTTAATACTTACCCACTTTTCCTTAAACACCTCCGCCTGCAAATGGTAATCATTGCCGTGATGTAAAGAATTGTGCAATCTTAAATACAGGGTCATTCGGTGTGGTGTTTCTCGTGTCCTCACTAACCAACAGGGAAAAGTATTCTCTGCATTAGGGTCATTTGTAAAACTGAGATGATGGGCGCGAATACCTACATAAGTTAATGACTGCGGCAAAGGTTTCATCACTTTTAAACTACAGTCCCAATCTAAGGCTACCACTTCATTCTCGGACACTACCCTAGCTAACGAAAAGTTTTTACACCCTGTTAACTGAGCAACAGTATAACTATTGGGACGCTGAAAAATATTTTGTTTATCATCATGGGCAATAACCCGTCCTTGAGACATCACCAACAACTGCTCACATATCTCATAAGCTTCTTCTAAATTATGGGTAACAAATAACGTCACCCCAGAATAATTGCGGAGAGTTGCAGTTAATTGTTCTTGCAATTGGTGACGGAGATATGTATCCAACGCCGAAAATGGTTCATCTAATAGTAATGCTTCCGGTTGAATTGCTAAAGCTCTAGCTAAAGCTACTCGTTGTTGCTGTCCTCCAGACAGTTGATGAGGATAACGATTTTCTAAACCTTGTAACTGCATTGCTAACAGTTGCGCCTCTACTTGCTGCTTAATAGCTCTGTTCGATAATTCTTCAGGTAAGCCAAAAGCGATATTTTGCATAACAGTCATGTGCGGGAATAAAGCATAATTCTGCATTAAAAACCCAACGCGGCGATCGCGTGCTGGCAAATTAATCTTTTGTTCAGAATCAAACAGCACCCGCCCATTTAAACTAATACGTCCTTTTGTCGGTGTTTCTATACCGGCAATACAACGCAAAACCATACTCTTACCAGCCCCGGATCCTCCTAAACATCCGAGGGTATGACCATCGCTAGTAAAACATACTTGCAATCTAAAATCAGGAAGTTTTTTTTCAATGTCTACAAATAATCCTGATACATCTGTTTTCTTTTGAATTACAGATGTGTAGTCTGCCTGACTTGTTTGCCCTTGGGGGAATGGGGAACTGTTTTTTTTCCGGTTCCCTCGCTTTTCTTGCCAGAAATTAACTGCTATTATTACAAATAAAGAAATACTCATAATAGCCACAGCCCAAAACCAAGCTTCATTCATCGCCCCAGCTTCCACAGCAAAATAAATTGCCATGGGGATGGTTTGGGTTTCTCCCGGAATATTACCAGCTAACATTAACGTAGCCCCAAACTCCCCCAAAGCCCGTGCAAAAGTTAAACTTGTAGCTGCAACAATTCCTGGAAATGCGAGAGGTAAACTGATGCGCCAAAAAATTGCTGATTCAGAAGCGCCCAAAGTTCTCGCTACTCGTAACAAATTACCATCTATTTGTTCAAAGGCTCCCAGGGCTGTTTTATACATAATCGGAAAAGCCACCACCATGGCGGCGATGGCTGCACCGTACCAAGTGAAAACAATGCTAAAATTCCAATGCTGCATTAGTTGACCTCCAGGGCCATTCTTGCCAAAAAATAGCAGTAATAAAAAGCCCACAACAGTGGGTGGTAAAATCAAAGGAGCTACAAAAATTCCTTCAATCAGTGACTTGCCTTTACCTCTATATCCCAGCATCCAGTAAGCAGAGCCAATCCCCAAAAAAAAGGTAATGAATGTAGCAAGTAAGGAAGTTTTGAGTGATATCCACAGGGGTGATAAATCCATATAGCAGAGAATAGGGAACAGAGTTGAAAATCAGTGTCTAGATTTTTGGTCACAGATGTCTAATAAGTTACACATCTGGACATGAGCAATGTCATGGCCGGGCTGCCTAAGTGATATATACTTAGATGTAATGTGCTGATGTTACTTGACAATAAAACCGTATTTTTTGAGTACAATTTGAGCTTGACTGCCGGATAAAAACGTGACAAACTGCCGGGATTGCGGGATATTTTTACTGCTTTTAATAATCGCCATAGGGTAAATAATCGGGGAGTGATATTTCTCATCAGCAGTAACAACAACTTTAACCTTGTGAGAAATTTTGGCATCTGTGGCATAAACTAAACCTGCATCGGCGTTACCACTTTCTACAGATGCTAAAACTTGACGCACATTGTTCGCCAAAACCAATTTAGGTTTGAGTCCCTCAAAAATACCCAGTTTCTTTAATACTTGGTCAGCATATTGTCCTGCGGGTACACTCCTGGGTTCTCCTACAGCAATTTTCTTAATTTTGGTATCTGTTAAATCAAAAAAGTTATTAATAGCAGTAGTATTATTCCCCACTATCAACACCAAGCGGTTACTTGCTAGATTAGTACGAGTACCAGGAACTAAAAGTCCTTTTTGTTCTAGTGCATCTATTTGTTTTCTCGCCGCAGAAATAAAAATATCTGCTGGCGCACCTTGTTCAATTTGTTGCTGTAATGCTCCAGAAGCCCCAAAGTTAAATTTAATATTGATATTTGGTTTACTTTGTTCATATATCGGCTTGATTTCTTCCAGTGCATCTTTCATACTTGCAGCTGCAGACACAAGTAAGCTGACATTTGACTCTGCTATGGAAAAAATAGGAGTGATTAAAGGTACGACTACGGCTAGGAAACAGGTAATAATTGCCATAGTCATCCAACCAAACATCCGTTCTTTATTCATATTTTTATTTTTCCTGTGTAAATAAATTGTCCAGCCTGTTAACAAGGGCCTGGTTTTGATTTACACATGAATTTAATTTTCATTCTGTAGCAAGGGTAACTAACATGATGCCAAAATAACTGCGGGTGAGGTAGAACGGTTCCTATTATCCCATCATCTTTGCCATGGCTGGGTTCTAGTTGCGTACACCCGCCATCACATATCCTCTCTAACAGTGGTCATCATCCCAAAAGCTGATGTGGGCTATGAGGTGATGATTTTTGGTCAACAAAAAGTAGAATTTTATTCCTGGTCAGATAAATAGATAAATTTTGTTTTTTCTCCATACTCTAAAATAGGCATTTTGTATATACAAAATCAATGATTTACCAGACTTAAATATTAATGAAACTCAGACAATAATCATGATTAAATGTCTTTTTAAATCAGGTTTTGTCCTTGACTTTAGGAAATTGTTTGAATAAAAATAGCAATAACAGTTAAGCAAACCGAGCTTAATTGTTAATGGATTTAACACCAAAGCAAAAAGTAATCGAGGAGCAAATAACATGGCTAACATTACTCTTTCTCAACTCAACAATGCCGGTGCAGAATTATTTCAAGATTCTGAAAGTTTTCTCAATGAACTCAAAGATGTAGATGCCATTGTCGGTGGTAGCAGTGATAGCGCCAGCGCCAGCGCCAGCGCCAGCGATACCTATTATGGGTATCATGTCAGCGATATTTCCTCACTGACTAAATTAGCAGAAGCCTTTGTCATGACTTATTCCATTGGTCATGTGACCTTCTTAGCTAAGTCATTTAGTTATAAATACTAATGAATCTCATCACTTCATTTCATTAGTATTTCAGCACAGTATTTGCCAATAAAGCTATTGCTATAAATGCTGTGCTTGACTAGATAGCTTTCCAGGGATGAATTTATTTACTAATCATCATCCCTGAGAGCTAGCCAAGTTGAATAT
>WGNO01000046.1 GCA_016124525.1 Nostoc sp. RI_552
AAGTTAGCACATCTAAAGTAATGGATTATATTAACGATCCACATCATGATAGACATTGAATGCAGATAAATCTGCTTGAGTCGGTTTTCCACCCCGGTTTAAAAACACGGGGCTACCAACCTCCCATATTATTTACGTGTGTCAAATCAGGTAACGCGTAAACCACTCACTCGCCAATTGCGCTACTGCTTCCAATGCCCCCGGTTCTTCAAACAAATGGGTCGCTTTCGGAATAATTTCTAATTGTTTTTCTGTAGTTAACTGTTTGAGTGCATCCTCATTCATCGCTATTACTGGTGTATCATATGCACCTACAATCAACAGTGTTGGTGCTTGCACATGAGGCAACGCTGCACCAGCTAGGTCAGGCCGTCCACCGCGACAAACTACAGCTTTTAGAGCTTGAGGGCGTTTTGCTGCCGCTAGGAGGGCTGCACCACCTCCCGTGCTAGCTCCAAAGTAACCTACTTGGAGGTCACGAGTTTCTGGGTTCTGTGCTAGCCAATCTGTAGTATCTACTAATCGCGATGCCAATAGTTCAATATCAAAGCGTAAATGTCTTGTTATCAGGTCAATTGCTTCTTCTTGTTCAGTTAGTAAGTCAATTAGCAGGGTTGCTAGTCCAGCCTGTTGTAAAACTCCAGCAACAAATCGATTGCGGGGACTATGGCGATCGCTACCACTGCCATGAGCAAATACTACTATGGCTGTAGCACCATGTGGAATCACCAAATTGCCTTCTAGCTTCACCTCTCCTACTGCGACTGATACTAGATGTTCATGATAGTTCTGTATTGATGTTTTATCCACTGATAAAATCTCCATCTCCAATGCAAAAAGGGTAAACCCACTATCCTCCGTCAAGATTTAGCTGCGGGTGATTGATTTATGGGTCGTCAGATGTCAGTAGTTGTTGTCTTTTTTTCTATTTAATATTTTTTAATCTTTCTAGTTAGTATGCTAATGCTAAATAAATGCTCATACCACTCCTATTAGGGAGTATCTGAGAACAATTTCCCACTTCATAAAGATATAAACTAAAAGCACACAAAGATATAAGTTATCTGATTATCCTATGCATAAGTCTACATCTCGAAATAACGGGGATTTTATCCGGCAAGTTGCTACATTGACGGCTATTATTGGCACTTTTGTTGTCAACGTATACTCAAATATTTTTCCGCTCAATGGCATGAGTATAGGAGAAATTTCTAACACTTTGTTCGCTAATGTGCTAATTATCCCTGCTAACTATGCCTTTGCTATTTGGGGACTGATTTATTTGGGATTATTCGCATTCGCAATTTACCAATTTCTACCCAATCAGGGCCATGATGTAGATTTGCGTAACACAGGATATTTCTTGGTAATTGCCTCAATCGCTCAAATTATCTGGGTCTATCTTTTCCTCTCCAGACTTTTTACTCTTTCTGTAATCGCAATACTGTTCATTCTATTACCACTGATTGCTGCCTATTTGCGGTTAAGAATTGGTAAAAAGCGTGTCTCTCATGACAAGAAGTGGTGCGTTCATTTTCCCATCAGTATTTATCTGGGCTGGATTAGCGTGGCAACTATTGTTAATGTAGCTTCTGCCTTGTATTTCCAGGGATGGAACCGGTGGGGCCTTTCGGCTGAATTATGGACTGCTATGATGTTATTGGTGGCTTTTACTATTGCAGCAGTCATGGTCATCCAGGGTCGAGACTTTGCTTACACAGGAGTAACCGTTTGGGCATTGGTGGCCATAGCACTCAAGCAGTCGAATAGCTCTTTACTTAGGAACTTGGCATTAGTTTCGGCAATTGCCCTGGTTTTGATGATCGTAATGAAATGTATAAAAAATGAACCTAGAGGGACGTGAATGGATGCAACCGAGTAATCATCCAAAACATTGGTCATGGCATTTCTGGCCTGCTGTACCACTCTATCCCTACGGTAAGCGGCGGACAATTTGCGCGGAAATTGTCAAAGATACTATCTGGACATTTGATCAACTTCAAGGCATTCTCTACACTGTTGTGCCGATTCGGATGACTGTGGTTAAACTCGCAGCCGGAGGTCTTTTGGTTTATGCCCCAGTCGCCCCCACTGGGGAGTGCGTCGGTCTGGTGAATGAGTTAGTTAAAAAACACGGTGATGTTAAGTACATTATTCTGCCCACTAGTTCTGGTCTAGAGCATAAAGTTTTTGTCGGACCTTTTGCTAGATGCTTCCCACGGGCACAGGTTTTTGTTGCTCCCCATCAATGGAGTTTTCCTTTCAATTTACCCCTGAGTTGGCTTGGTTTTCCCCCAAAACGCACTCAGGTGCTACCACAAGAAAGTAGCCAAAGCCCGTTTGCTGATGAATTCGATTATCACGTGCTGGATATTGATTTGGGACGGGGTTGCTTTGCAGAAGTGGCATTTTTTCACAAGCGATCGCACACTCTGCTGCTGACTGACTCTATCATCTCGGTACCAGAAGAACCACCTGCTATCACTCAATTAGACCCCTATCCTCTACTGTTTCATGCCAGGGATCATGGTGGGGAACTGATGGCAGATCATCCAGAAAATCGCCGCAAGGGATGGCAACGTATTTCACTGTTTGCAGTTTATTTTCGTCCTCATGCTTTGGAAATGACGGGATTACAGCAAATGTTGGGCGATGCTTTCAAAGCACCAGACCATTCACCAAAGGCTTATTTTGGTTTATATCCGTTTCGCTGGCGACAGAATTGGCAGCAATCATTCCATACCCTAAGAAGTAATGGACGTGTGTTTGTAGCGCCGATCCTACAAATCCTCATTTTCCCCCAAGCACCAAGACAAGTACTTACTTGGGCTGATCAAATTGCTGGCTGGGATTTTCGCCAAATTATCCCCTGTCATTTTGATTCTCCTATTCAGACAAGTCCCGATGAATTCCGCCAAGCATTCCACTTTCTGGAAAAGCAACCCGCTTTTGGTCAGGACTCATCTGCAACTACAAATCAGCCTCTCTCGGAGGAAGATATGCAATTTATCAGGGAACTTGAAGCGGGTTTAGTCAAGCAGGCCATAGCCAAGCCACCTCAAGAGAAAATATAATTCGTAATTCGTAATTCGTAATTTGTGAGATTTTAATTGCCAGTCAGTGGTTTTAAATGAGCATTAAATCTGGCATTTTGCAAAACTTGAACTGTTGTTGTGGGATTTTGTACGCAAAATTGCCAACCTAAACGAACTAATTTGCGAGAAGTTTCTGATTGTATAATTCCAATTACGGGAGCCTTGGCTTTTTCTTTATCACCTGAATATTCTTGTAAAATTGTTTTTAAATCATGGAGTTTTTCAATGTCTCTTGCTTGTTGCGGATTTAGTTCAACCATCACCATTTTCACTTCTTCTACTTTTTCTACATCTTCAACAATCAGTTGAGTTTGGTCATCGCGCCGATCCACTTTACCCCACATAATTAATCTTTCATCAACTTTGAGTTGTTCGCTAATGCGCTCATAAATTTTTGGAAAAACAATTGCTTCAGATTGTGTGGTTAAATCTTCTATTTGTAAAATTGCCATTTGCTCGCCTTTTTTTGTCATCACTTTTTTCACATTATTCAGCATGATGACCGCACAGATTTTTGTGTCGTCTTTTTGTTCATTAAGTTGTGCAAGGTTAATAGCAGTTAGCAGTGATGCTGCTTGCCCTAAAGATTTTAATGGATGATCTGACACATAAAATCCCAGCAATTCTTTTTCCATGCGTAACTTTTCCTGTGGGTGAAAATCTGGCACAGGTTGAGCTTTGGGAACAGCTTCAAAAGTACTACTTGCTATTTGATGATTAGTATTAGCAGAACTACCACCTAATAAATCAAACAAATTTCCTTGACCACTAGCCCTATCTTTAGCACGGGACTGAGCCCAATCGTAAACTAATTCTAAATCATGAATTAATTGTTTACGGTTTGCTTCAATTTTGTCAAAGGCTCCACAGTGAATCAATGATTCCACAGTCCGGCGGTTTACAACACGCAGATCCACACCATCACAAAAATCAGCCAGTGATTGAAAATCTCCACCCTCGTTTCTCGCTGACAAAATACAAGCGATCGCATTTTGTCCGACATTTCGCACGGCTGACAATCCAAATAAAATTTTTCCGCCCGCTGGTGTAAAATCTAGTCCAGAACGATTAATATCTGGGGGATCTATTGTGATACCCATATTCGCGCAGTTATTAATATATTTCTGCACTTTATCTGTATCACCACTGTTAGCTGTCAACAGTGCCGCCATATACTCTAACGGATAATTAGCTTTTAAATATGCTGTTTGATAAGTGACATATCCATAGGCAGTTGAATGGGACTTATTGAAACAATTCGAGGCTATCAAACCATTTTTAATCGCAAAATTATGGTGGTGCTCAACCCCAATATCATAAACATTTTCTCGACCCACAAATTTACGCGCAGTTATTTTCACCATTTTTACCAACCTGAAAAATAAAATATGTAAATTTAGGTAAAGAAGACTATAACCCCTGACCGTGCTAATTTTAAATTTTAGATTGCCGTTTGCAAAGCGTACACAGCGAGTGCGAGTATTGCAAGTTTTTCTTGTTCCAGCTACCCTCCTTGTCCGTGAAACAAAACCCAAAATTGATGTCAAGGGATTGATGGTGAGGCTAATGGTGGTAGAATAGTCAGAATGTGAGATAAGTAGACAACGTAAAGGGTATTTCCGAGTTGGAATACTGCGTGATTGCGTAATCTACGCGATTAAATAAACTCATATCTTGCACCAGGCAAGGGTCAGTCACGGAACCATCCCGGAATCAACCCTGCCTAAGTGAGTTCACAACCTTGATTCTGTATTAGTCAGCGCAGGCGGACTTAGTTTGTTAGCCCGCGTTTTCTAGTCTCCAGGGCTGGGTGCAAGATGTCAGTAAACGAAAAAAACCAATTTGAGAGAGTACGGCAGGACAATCCGGATTTTATGCTTGGGGAGAAAATGTTTCCACTTTGATAAGTCGTGTCAAAGTCAGCAGTTTCTGAGAACCAAGAATTTCCTGATTTATAATCGGGAAAGTGTCAAAACTGAATGTCTGGGTAAAATTTAACAGGATTAGATTAAGGAAACTCATGTCCCGATATAGAGGGCCACGCCTCAGAATTGTACGTCGCCTAGGCGAATTGCCAGGATTAAGTCGCAAAAGTCCTAGAAGGGCCTATCCACCAGGCCAACATGGTCAGAACCGCAAAAAACGCACTGAATATGCAGTCCGTCTAGAAGAAAAGCAAAAAATTCGGATGAACTACGGTTTAACCGAAAAACAACTGCTGCGCTATGTGCGTAAAGCTAGACGTGTGACCGGTTCTACCGGACAAGTGCTGCTACAACTGCTAGAAATGCGCTTGGATAATACCGTTTTTCGCTTGGGTATGGCTCCAACGATTCCAGCTGCTCGCCAGCTGGTAAGTCACGGCCATGTAACAATTAATGGTCGAAGAGTAAATATTCCCAGCTATCAGTGCCGTCCGGGTGAAGTAATTGCAGTCAGAGACAGTGAAGCTTCCCGCAAGTTGGTAGAAAACAATTTGCAATATCCCGGTTTAGCCAATCTGCCTAGTCATCTAGAATTTGATAAAGCTAAGTTGACAGGCAAAGTTAACAGTGTCATTGAGCGAGAATGGGTGGCATTACAAGTCAATGAACTGCTCGTGGTGGAATACTACTCACGTCAAGCCTAGTTGTTGGTATTTGGTCATTGGATTGCGGATTTAATCAAGTACAGAACCTCACTCCATCCCTTTCCTGAGAAAGGAGAGGGATTAACCAATGACTAACCACCAATTTGCGACATGGTACGGCTATAAACACCCGCAGTACCAGAGTCGCGGCCTTTGTAGTTAATTTCTGGCTTTATTGCCAATAACTCTCTGACTTGCTTTTCTAGTTCAACGGTGCTAACACCAGCACGCAGGGCCGTTTTTAAATCAATTTGCCCAGTTTCATTTAATAAACAGGGACGTAACCAACCATCAGCGGAAAAACGCATCCGGTTACAGCGATCGCAAAAACATTCTGACATTTGACTAATAAATCCCAGGGTTCCCTTCGCGCCTGGAATTTGAAATACATCGGCAGGACCACATCCACGAATTTGAGATTTTGTCAAGCCCCAACGATGGCGGATGCGTTGGCGCAGGTCTTCTGAAGATACCCAACCGCGATCAGCAAATAAATCTCCATTACCAATGGGCATAAATTCAATAAACCTGACGTGCCACTGCTGATCAATAGTTAAGGCAGCTAAATCGAGAATTTCGTCATCATTAACACCGGGAATTACCACTACATTCAGCTTCAAAGGGTCAAATCCCACTCTATGGGCAGCTTGAATACCCTGCCAAACTTGTTGCCAACGAGAACGACCACGATGACCGATGATTTGGTCAAAGGTGTCTGAATCCAAGGAATCCAGGCTAATATTTATACGACGTAAACCAGCATCGTAGAGGTTTTGTGCTTGCTGGGCTAATAAAAATCCATTAGTAGTCATAGAAAGGTCTTGGGTTTGAGGTAATGAAGCGATGGCCCTGACCAACCTTGTTACACGGGGGCGTAGCAATGGTTCCCCACCCGTCAACCGAAACCGGGTAAAACCCACAGGAATAAATACCTCTTGAATCAGCGTCAGTAGTTCCTCATCAGTTAATAATTGTTCCTTCAGGAGATAATCTAGTTCTGCCTCCTCTGGCATACAATACTGACAACTAAAGTTACAGCGATCAATAAGGCTAATTCGGAGATAATCTACCTGGTTCATAGTTGAGTGTTTATTTTCTATCCTACATTTAGAAAATAAACCCTGTCTTGTTTACTGACGGTTAATTTCTTGTAGGTCAAGAGCATAATTCAATCGCAGCACATTGACTCCCGGCTCACCAAAAATCCACAGAAATCTACCATCAGTATATCTATTAATTAAAGGTAATATTTCATCGTCTTGTATACCACGGGCGCTAGCAACTCGCCCCAACTGCTCCCTTGCTGCTTGCAAAGAAATATGTGGGTCTAAGCCAGAACCAGAAGTATAAATTAAGTCAGCAGTGGGTTGAATATTTTCTTCTCGAAATTTATTTGTCTGTTTGACAATTCGATCTAGCAGTGCTGGATTGCTAGGAGCAAGATTACTACCCCCTGATATACCAGTGGGGCTTGCCTGTTCTCCTTGGCTATATTTCACACTACTGGGACGACTGTGAAAATAACGATCCGATGTAAATCTTTGCCCAATCAAAGTCGAACCAATTGGTTGTGCTTCTACATTCACCATAATGCTGCCATTAGCTTGAAATGGAAACAAGGCTTGACCCGTGATCAAAATTGCCAAGGGATAGATAATTGCCGTTAGTAACCACAGCAAAAAAGTCATGCGAATAGCTTTGATAAATTCTTCAATAAAAGTCATAAAAATTTCTATTGTCTAATTTTTATACCCACTCTGTTGCCGCAATTAGCATATCTATTAACCTAATTGCGATAAACGGTACAATTAACCCACCCAAAGCATAAATCAAAATATGGCGTTGTAGCAGTTGATTAGATTTCAGGTATTTTAACTGCACACCTCTGAGAGCTAAGGGAATTAAAGCCGGAATAATTAAAGCATTATAAATTAGTGTTGATAATACAGCGGAATTAGCGCTTGACAAATTCATAAAATTCAAACTTTGCAGATTAGCGCTGGTAATAATGAGTGGGATAATTGCAAAGTATTTAGCAATATCATTAGCAAGGGAAAACGCAGTCAAAACCCCACGGGTAGCGAGTAATTGTTTAGTAATACTGATGATATCAATCAATTTTGTGGGATCAGAGTCCAAATCTATAATATCGGCTGCTTCTTTAGCCGCTTGAGTACCCGTATTCATGACAATACCAACATTAGCCTTTGTCAGTGCAGGAGCATCGTTAGTGCCGTCTCCTGTCATAGCGACTACTGCACCTGCGGCTTGTTGTCTGTGAATCACATTAACTTTATCCTCTGGTGTAGCTTCAGCAATAAAGTCATTTACTCCTATTTCTTGGGCAATGACAGATGCAGTAATTAAGTTATCGCCAGTGAGCATAATAGTATTGATCCCCATCCGGTGTAACTGCTGAAAACGCTCTTGGATACCGGGTTTAATAATGTCTTTCAGATAAATCACACCATAAATTTCTTGATCTAGACAAACTGCTAAGGGTGTACCTCCTTGGTGGGAAATTCTTTCGTAGACAGCATTCAGTTCTGGGGGTGCTTGTCCATTGCAAAGACGGATAAATTCTTTAATTGCTCCTACTGCTCCCTTACGGGCTTCACGCCCCCCTGGCAAGTTGGTGCCACTGATTTGGTTTTCCTCGGTAAATTCTACTTTTACTGATTGGTTGGCATCATAATCAAATTTTGCGCCATGTCTTTGTGCGAGTCGGATAATTGATTTTCCTTCAGGTGTGTCATCAAAGATACTTGCGGCCAAAGCTATATGAGCCATTTCCTCTAATGAATGGCCATTGATGGGGATAAACTCTTCTGCCAAACGATTGCCAAGGGTGATGGTGCCTGTTTTGTCGAGAATTAAGGTATTGACATCGCTACAAATTTCCACGGCCTGTCCAGAAGTGGCAATGACATTACACTGGACAACTCGATTCATCCCAGCAATACCAACTGCACTTAATAATCCGCTGATAGTAGTGGGCATCACTGCTACCAAAAGAGCGATCAAAATTGGTACAGTGATGGGATTTTCCACATAGTAAGCAAATACGGGTAAGGTGGCCACCGACAACAAACAAACTAAGCCCAAAACTGCTAAGAAGATTGTTAAGGTCGTTTCATTGGGTGTTTTGCTGCGTTTTTTTCCTTCTAACAAAGCAATCATCTGGTCAATAAACCCTTTACCTGGGTCAGATGTGATGCGAACAATTAGTTCATCGGAAATAATACGCGTGCCACCAATCACCGAGTCGGTGACATCCGAGCCTGATTCTTTGAGGATCGGTATTGTTTGGCCAGTAATCGCTGATTCATCCACCGAAGCTACACCCATGATGATTTTACCATCAGCAGGAATGATATCCCCTGCTACTAAATAAACGGTGTCATTTTGTCTGAGGCTAGTGGAAGGAACTGCGAAAATGGTACCATCGGGAGCCAGTTTTTTGGCTGTTGTCTGTAAGTTCCTGGATCGTAAGCCGTCGGCTTGGGCTTTACCCATTCCTTCAGCCAATGCTTCTGCAAAATTAGCCAGCCAAACAGTCAGCAACAAAATTACTGTTAATAAGCCGTACAAAAGTTGTGGGTTATTTTCTTGGGCTGGGGTAAATAAGTTCGGATCAATAGTGAATACTAGGGTGAGAATTGTCCCCAGCCATACCAAAAACATCACTGGATTTTTAATTGCATACCCGGGATTAAGTTTGACAAAAGCATCTCTAACAGCTCTGAGATACAGTTTTTTGGTATTTATCTTCGGTTTTTTGACGGCTTGGCGGCGATCGCCAGAACGAAAACGTGATGATTTAGCTTTAGAAGCAGGTGCGAGGTTCATTTTATCTGGGGAGTGGGGAATGGGGAATAGAAAATGGGGAATAGGGACTGGGGACTGAGGAATGGGATTTCGTAGTTTCTTCCCCTTGGCTTCTCTGTCCCCAAGTTTGTCCCACGCCCTTCTAACTACCGGAAGCTAGTTTAAAACCCTCGGCAATGGGACCTAAAGCCAATACAGGAAAGAAAGCCAACATTCCCAAAATCACCACTAATCCAGCTGTAGCAATCGTGAATAACAACGAATCTGTTTTCAGATTACTGGGGGTTTGAGGGATTGTTGGTTTACGAGACATACTGTGGGCTAGTAGCAAAATGCCAGTGACCGGAATGTAGCGTCCTGCAAGCATACTGAAACAAGTACTTAAATTCCACCACAGGGTATTGTTGTCCAATCCCTGTAGGCTCGAGGCATTATTGGCACTAGCTGAAGCATATTCATAAACTACTTGGGAAATGCCGTGAAATCCGGGGTTAGTAATCCCAGATAGGGAATTAGGATAAGCCAATGCAATGGCAGTGGGAATTAAAACCACAATTGGATGAATCAGCAATACTACACTGGTAAGGATAATTTCTGGGCGTTCAATTTTGCGTCCTAAAAATTCTGGCGTGCGTCCCACCATTAACCCTGTTAAGAACACACCGAGAATTAGGTAAATAAATAGGTAAGCTGTCCCAGTTCCTTGATCTCCCCAGATAATACGTAGGAATAAGTTGAATAAAGTTGAAAATAGTCCTTGTGGCATTAAGGAATCCTGCATCCCGTTCACTGCACCGCACATGGTGGCGGTGGTGATCACTGCCCAGAGTGCTGTTTGTATCACACCCAATCGAATTTCTTTACCCTCTAAATTAGGTTCTTGTGATTCCAATATGCTATTGACAAGGGGATTACCTTGTTGTTCTGCGCTGATTGCTAACCAAGTGAGGATGACAAACACTACAAATATCATCCAGAATATCAACCAAGCCTGTTTGATATTTTTAACAAAAATGCCGTAGGTGTAAATTAACGATGCTGGAATGGCAATCATCGCGATGATTTCCATTAAATTAGCAGCCCCATTGGGATTTTCAAAAGGGTGGGCTGAGTTAACGCCAAAAAAACCACCGCCGTTGTCACCCAACATTTTAATCATCTCAAAGGAGGCTACTGGCCCTCTAGCAATATATTGAGTCCTCCCCTCCAAGGTTTGCACAACTAGGGTTCCATCTAATGTTTGCGGCACACCACAAAAAACTAAAGCCATGGCTCCAATTACTGAGATTGGTAGTAATATCCTAGTAATGGCACGAGTCAGATCAACGTAAAAGTTGCCCAGTTTTTTGCCTGTTAAGCCACGAATAAAGGCAATTCCTACCGCTAAACCTGTGGCTGCTGAGGTGAACATTAAAAAGCCTAAAGCTGCTACTTGGCTAAAATAGCTTAAGGTTATTTCGCCTGTATAGTGTTCCTGTCCAGTATTAGTTACAAATGAAACTACTGTATGTAGTAATATATCCCAGGTGGGGGCATCAAAACCATTGGGATTCCAGGGTAGTAATCTTTGAAAAAATATTAATGTATATACTAAAATACTCATACATATGTTGCTATACATTACTGCCCGAATATACTCCCAACCCGTCATATCATCTTTGTTCGCCACACCCGTTAAAACAAAGAAGCTACGGTCTATGGGGTTCATTAAGGGGTCAAGTAGTGTTCTTTCTCCCGAAAAAACAAGCGCCATATATCTTCCCAAAACTGGAACTATTGCTACAACAATACACAGCGTTAAGCTGATTTGCAAAAAACCTTGTCCCATTTATTTTGTACTCAATTAAATTTTAATGATGAAAACTAATTATTTAGATATATCCCATGAATTACTTGGCAATTAAATCATGTCCATTTGGGTAATGTCTCTTATATTTAACCTCAGTTCAATTGTTTTTTTGCCGTTATGAATACTTATCAGTTTTTTTTGCAACTTTCCGTAAAAAATACTTTTAATATACTGTGATATGACTTGTGAAGATGACTTGGTTATGGTTGCCAATTTAAAATACATGATAGACCAAGAGTAATTTATTACATAAGCCGTAAAAAATGTATGTATTTACACTAATTATTCATTAAGTTAAACTAAAATTAAAGTTAGCAAAGAATTATATTGCATATTTAGCTTTTTGGGTAGAAATAATTATTTTGGAAGAATAAACTTCAATAGTCACTGGTCAATAAGCGTCAAACCGCTTCATATACTGTTAGCTTGGGGAGTGAACTAGTCCAACTAAGCTGACGCTATGGTTGGAGCTTATGTGCTCACAGGAGAGACGGGTGAACCCTCCGCCTTGAGCATTCTCTGTTAAAGTTGTACTTATCACAGTATATTTAACGGATCTATATCTATAGTTAAACTCACAGAATCACTACAAAGCGATCGCACTGAGTCCCAATCAGGTAACTGTGGCAAAGCATCGGGAGGAAACTTGAGTAATATTTGCCAGCGATAACGGTTAGCTACCCGCATTACATTAGCTGGAGCTGGGCCGAGGATTTCAAATTCCTGGCTAGAACTTAAAGCTGTGGCAATGATTTGAGCCGTGTTCTGTACTTGAATAGGATCTAAACTAGTTAAGCGCAATAAAATTAACCGTCCATAGGGGGGATAATTCAGTGCCTGACGTTGTTCTAATTCGGTTTGGCAAAAAGACTGATAATCATGTTGTTGCATTGCCGCAATTACCGGATGTTCTGGTGTGTAAGTTTGCACAATCACTTTGCCAGGGTCATCGCCTCTACCGGCACGGCCAGCTACCTGAGTCAGGGTTTGAAAAGCGCGTTCACTGGCGCGATAGTCTGATAAATGCAGCAAACCATCCGCAGAAACAACACCAACAAATGTTACCTGGTGTAAGTCTAAACCTTTAGTGATCATTTGTGTCCCCACTAATAAATGAGCTTCACCGTTAGCAAATCGAGTCAGTAGGGTACGGTGTGCGCCTTTGTTGCGAGTGGTATCGCTGTCAAAACGGATAAAACTCAACTGTGGGAACTGTTTTGCTAATTCTTGAGCTACGCGCTGAGTACCGCTACCAAAGAATTTCAGGTAAGGGGAACTGCATTCGGGACAGTGCTGGGGATGTAAACGCGTATAGTTACAATAATGGCAACGTAGTAACTGCGGTGCTCCTTCTTCGCTGTGGTGATAGGATAGTGAGACATCACAGTGGGGACATTCAATCACATATCCACAACTGCGACAAGAGACAAAAGTACTGTGTCCCCGACGATGGATAAATAAAATTCCCTGTTGTTGCTTTTCTTGTAATTCATGTAAAGCTGCTTGTAGAGGCCTGCTAAATATAGAGCGATTTCCCTGCTGTAACTCTAGCCGCATATCTACTAATTGCACTGGCGGTAATGGGCGGGAGTAAATGCGTTCCGGGAGGGACAGGTAATAAGAATGGGGAGTGGGAATTGAGGTGTTTGTTAGACTTACCCAACTTTCTAATGAAGGGGTGGCGGAACCTAACACTAAAGGACAGTTTTCTAATTCGGCTCGCCATTGGGCGACGGTGCGGGCGTGGTAGGTGGGAATAGGAGAATCTTGTTTAAAGCTGCTGTCGTGTTCTTCGTCCAATATGATTAAACCTAAGTTGGGTAATGGGGCGAAAATAGCGCTGCGAGTTCCAATCACAATTTGCGGTTCTCCGGTGAGCATTTGTCGCCAAGTGTCATAACGTTCTCCTTCGGAAAGGGCGCTATGATAAACCCTTACCTTACCCCGGAAACGAGCCCGGAAACGGTCTGTTAGCTGGGGCGTGAGTCCAATTTCTGGAACTAAGATCAAGGCCGATTTTCCTTGATTGAGCAGAGGGTTGATCGCTTGTAAATATACTTCTGTTTTGCCTGAACCTGTGATCCCGTGCAACAACACTTGGGCAAATCCATTTAAGGCTTGTATGGTGGTTAAGGCATTTGCTTGGTAAGTATTTAAAGTTTTCGGGCTATCTTGAGCTAATGCTAGTCCCTGTTCTGTTCGCAACACTTCTTTCTCTTCGATGACGATGTAGCCTTTTTCTGCCATTGTCTTTAGAGTAGTGGAACTAGTATGAGAAATTTGCAATAATTCACTTTGCCATAATTCTCCGCCACTACGCCGTAATACCTCTAAAATTTCTCGTTGGCGACTACTTAAATCATCATCAATAGCACCAATCAATGTGACGGCTTTTTGTCGTTTTGGTCGATTTAATCGCGGTGGCTCTAAATAACTTTCCACTAACCCAAATCGCAACAATTCTCCTACACCTTTATAGGCTGTTTTTATTTTTTGTTGTAAGTAGACGAAACTATAATCTCCTGCTGCTTGACTTTGCAAAAGGTTTAAAACTTGCTGGGCTGCAGGACTAAGGAAAGCCAGAGATGAGGAAATTTGTCTTTTTATTTCTGTGCCTGGGAGCAAGCGGATGCGACGTTGGGAGCGCCCCAGCAATCCTGGTGGTAATGCTACCCTGATTACCTGAATTAAAGGCGTATAGTAATATGCAGCGACTCGATTTAATAATTCCCAATAGTTATTGGGGAAGAATCCTTCGCTGACTATATCTTCTACTTCTCGGATTTTTTCTGCCGGTAAGTCAATATTGGGTTTTATCAATAAACGAATGGCGATCGCTCCCACTTTTTGTGTACCAAATGGTACACTTAAAATATCACCGGGTTTTATTTTTAAATGATTCGGTAACCGATAAGTAAATAGTCCCGTAGTGCCTGGACAGTCTACCAGAACTTCAATCCAATGATTCAAATTTTCCGACTGGTAAGTTTCCCCAGGTTCAGCAACTACGAATTTGACTAAATTAATGCTATTTTTATACATATTTTTCTCTTTTTATCAACAAATGTTTTTATTACTTTTACTTAGTTCTTTCAAGTTTACTTAACTTTATAAAAAGTCTTTATTTTTCGAGGTAAACTGTATTTCTTAATACTTTTGTTCCCTATAATACTTGATAATTTTAATTATATGTAATTTACCAGACAATTTTGTCTTAACAATAGGTGGCATAAATATTTAAACTTCACTATAAAACATATAATTATCTTTCCTGAGATTGCTGCAAATGGACTGACTAACTACTAAATAGGACATATGGTTTTTCAGCCCCTTGATAGATATTCAACTCTTTGTGTATGTGAGATGCTTTTATACAAATAAATTATTCCAGAAAATTAAACTAGTCAACCCGCGTCATTGAGGAAGTTTGATTAAATCAGCACGGAAACTAAAGCCAGACTATAATTTCTGTAATAATTTCTCACCTGTCAAGCTTAAAAATTTATGTAACTATATAAAAGATTAAGCTAGGGGGGTATAAAGCCTAAGTTTTTTTTATTTGTTAAGGTGGATAAAGGTTGAAGGTATTTGACAGATTTGGGTATTAAGAAAAAAATAAGGAATATCTCTGTTGGAACCTGAGAAGATAGTTTTTGGGTGCAAAAACCAGTATTTGTTAGAGGTTCTATCTAACAGGAACCAAAAAATGACAGCCAGGGACTGGTTTTCACTAATGAATAAGCAATTAGCAAGAAGATGTATTTTTCTGACAAAGGGGTGCATTTGTTTGTTAGGGAAAACTACTAACCTTCAAGCAAGCGGCTGTCACTAAATGATGTACCAAACAAAGCAAAAATCCCTAAAGGAAACTATGAACATTGCTGAATTGGGAACAATGGAAATACTGGAAACTACTGCCGAACATGAGGAACACCCACTCGAACTTCTAGAACCAGTGATGGAGTCAGAAAACTCAATCATGGAAAATCTGGAAACAGAGGAACGAGATGGGGATGATATGGCGGCAGCTCGGCCTTCAGGATACAACAAAACTGAGCATGATGATGCTGTCGGCGCGTTTTTTAAAGAAATGGCGCGCTATCCGTTGTTAAAACCCGACGAAGAGGTAGAGTTAGCACGGCGAGTCCGGTTTCTCGAGGAAGTTAGGGAATTACAAGCTGCTTTGGAATTAGAGATGGGACAGCAAACCAGTAAGTTACAAGTAGCCTCCCAGCTAGAAATGACAGAAAAGCAACTAGAAAATCGCTTATATCAAGGCAGAGTGGCGAAACGAAAAATGATTCGCTCAAACCTGAGATTAGTGGTGTCCATTGCCAAGCGCTACCTGAATCGGGGTGTACCTTTTCTGGATTTAATTCAGGAAGGCGCTATGGGTTTAAATCGGGCTACAGAAAAATTTGATCCAGATAAAGGATACAAGTTTTCTACTTACGCCTATTGGTGGATTAGACAAGCAATTACGCGGGCGATAGCCAATGATGCCCGAACCATTCGTTTACCAATCCACATTGTTGAAAAACTTAACAAACTCAAAAAAGCGCAACGAGAACTCAAGCAAAAACTCTGTCGTAATCCCAACGAAGGGGAAATGGCAGAAGCTTTGGAAGTTACTGTCCAACAACTGCGGCAATTACAACAGCTCAGACGACAAGCACTTTCTCTTAATCACCGTGTCGGTAAAGAGGAAGACACAGAATTAATGGATTTGCTAGAAGACGAAGATAACCTGTCTCCAGAAGCAAAAATGAATGAAAACATGATGCGTCAGGAGATTTGGGATGTTTTGGGTGATGTGCTAACTCCAAGGGAGAAAGACGTGATTTCTTTGCGCTACGGTTTGACAACCAGCGAACCTTGTACCTTAGAAGAAGTGGGCAATATGTTTAATTTATCCCGTGAACGAGTGCGACAAATTCAAAGTAAAGCTATGCGAAAGTTACGCCGTCCCCACATCGCCAAGCGCTTAAAAGGATGGTTAATTTAACAATTAAGTTGAAACCCCCGGACTTATCCGGGGGCTAGTTCATGGTAAGTCCTTAATGATGTCTGTAGCCATGAATTATTAGTCAAAAAACTTACAGAATTGACTATAGAATATGGACTATGGATTATGGATTATGGACTCATGAGTTCTTCTAGTGATTTGATTTTGCGCTTTGCTCAACCAGCTGATAGCAACGTACTGTTTGATTTAATTAAGGGGCTTGCTGAGTACGAGCAATTATCTCAGGCGGTAACTGGGGATGCTTTGGCTCTGAAAGAGCATTTGTTTGGATCCCCAAAGTATGTTGAGGCAGTATTAGCAGAATATCCAGGGCAAGTTGTTGGTTTTGCCCTGTTTTTTTATAATTATTCCACCTTTTTGACTAAGCCAGGAATTTATTTGGAAGATTTGTTTGTTTTACCACAATACCGCCGTCAAGGTATTGGTAAGGCTCTTTTGTCTAAACTAGCGCAAATAGCTATAGAAAGGAATTGTGGACGTTTAGAATGGAGTGTGCTGGATTGGAACGAGTCAGCACAAGCATTCTATCGCAGTATGGGCGCTAATATTTTAAATGATTGGCGAATCTGTCGTGTCACAGAAAAGGCCATGCAACAATTAGCAAATAAAACTTGAAGATTGATTATTAAGATAAGGCTGAAGCCCAAGTAAGAACATTTACAAACTTTTTTATTGCCAGATTTTGGTGTGTTATTTATTTTTGCTTGTTCCGTTTTCCCTGGGCTTTTCTTAAGTTTGACGGCTTGTCTTTTGACCTTGGCAACTAATTCAATTGAAAATTATGGAAAGTCTTTTACAAAGTTAGCCGTTTTGCAGAGAGAACAAGAGATGAAAAAAATTATTTGCCTGGTACTTTTAGGCATAACTGTCTTTACCTTTACTTTTGGTAGTCCAGCTTTAGCGGCAGATACTGCTAGTGGAGCCAAAATATTTAGTGCTAATTGTGCTAGTTGTCATATGGGTGGTAAAAATCTAGTTAAAGCTAATAAAACTTTGAAAAAGAGTGACTTAGAAAAGTACGGATTGAACTCAGAACAAGCGATTATTAGTCAAGTTACCAATGGTAAAAATGCTATGCCTGCCTTTCGAGGTCGTTTAAAAACAGCGCAGATAGAAAATGTAGCTGCTTACGTATTAGAACAAGCGGATCAAGGTTGGTAGTTATTTCAAGTCCAGCTAATTAGTTATAATTCCCTGGTTAATCAAAAGTTTTGGGAAAAATTAATACTTAGCTGGGCTGCTTGTTTGACTTAATTTACATCTGTCGCAGTTGTAAAATAGGATGCTTTTGACTTGTTTATGGCGGTTAATTCTCAGTGGACTAGTGGTTTATTTATTAAATATTTTTTCTGTCTTAGTCAAGTAATTTATGGAATATTTTTCTCAACTTCAAGTTGAATTGTTACTGTTTAGTCAGCAAGACATGAGTAAATGAGCAATTATTTTTGTGGCGTGGGTAATAATTTAAGAAGAGAAAATAAAAAAATAACAGTTGAACTCGAGTAGGTTGACGGTTAAGGTCAAGTCAGAGTCAGTGATACGGGTAAGGAAATTAATCGAGAGTTTTTGCCTTATGTCTTTGATTATTTCCCACAGGTAGATAGCAGTGCTGTGATAAAAGTTGAGGGAATTATGGGTGGGGGTGTCAATTGTCGCTAATATTGTGGAGATGCATGGCGATACCTTCCCAGCAGAAAGTTATAACAATCATAAACGCTGACTCTACCATCAGTTGACTTGTTCGTAAAGATAAAAGCTCAACTATGCTAGAGTCAGGTAATACTGGCATGGACTTAGGATTTAATTTCTTAGTACTTAACCATAGTTTCGTTTAAATTAGAAATATAAGTCAAGGGTCAAACTCTTATCAATTAAGAATCCCAGATTTGCCACCGCAGATACACACTAGTATACATTGTTAATGTTTAGATAATGTTTTGGGGGTGGGTACTGGAAAAATATGAACATGAGATAACACTATTCTCATTAGCAGCCACTGACAAGGAAACCCGCCATTGCGGGGATCGCAGTCCCGGAGGCGATGGCGTTGGAGACTTCTAGTCCATTCCCAGATCAAACATCTATCTGGGAAAGCTGGCTAAAAAGAGAAACCCCCCAGCAACTTTCCCAAAAATCCTAAATCTAAAATCTTTAAAGATGCAGCCTACAGATCCCAATAAATTTACTGATACAGCCTGGGAAGCAATTGTTAAATCTCAGGATATAGTCCGTGCATATCAACAACAGCAACTAGATGTTGAACATTTAATAATTGCCCTTTTACAAGAACCCACCAGTTTAGCTATCCGCATTTTTGCTCGCGCTGAGGTTGACCCCATGCGCTTGCAACAGCAATTAGAAGCTTTTACTCAGCGTCAACCAAAAGTCGGTAAAAGTGATCAGCTTTATCTTGGCCGTCACTTAGATACTTTACTCGACCGAGCTTCAGAAATTAAACTGAAAATGCAGGATGCCTACATTTCTGTAGAGCATCTCATTCTGGCTTTTGCTGATGATGAACGGATCGGACGGCGGATACTTAAAGGTTTTAACGTGGATACCGCCAAGTTAGAAGCACAGATTAAAAGTGTTCGTGGTAGCCAAAAAGTCACAGACCAAAACCCAGAATCTCGCTATGAAGCCTTGCAAAAATTTGGCAGAGATTTAACAGAACAAGCCAAAGCAGGAAAATTAGACCCAGTAATTGGACGGGATGACGAAATTCGCCGGGTAATTCAGGTGTTATCTCGCCGAAGTAAGAATAACCCAGTGCTAATTGGTGAACCAGGTGTGGGTAAAACCGCCATAGCTGAAGCTTTAGCACAGCGGATGGTGAATGGTGATGTGCCAGAATCTCTGAAAAACCGCCAGTTGATTTCTTTAGATATCGGTAGCTTAATTGCTGGGGCTAAATTGCGCGGGGAGTTTGAAGAACGCCTCAAAGCTGTGCTCAGGGAAGTGACGGAATCTAACGGTCAAATTGTCTTATTTATTGATGAACTGCACACCGTTGTTGGTACTGGTTCTAATCAACAAGGGGCTATGGATGCAGGGAATTTACTTAAACCGATGTTAGCCCGGGGAGAACTGCGCTGTATTGGCGCAACTACATTGGATGAATACCGTAAACACATTGAAAAAGATGCTGCTCTAGAACGGCGTTTTCAGCAGGTATTTGTAGACCAGCCTAGTGTTGAAAATACTATTTCCATTCTCCGGGGATTAAAAGAACGCTACGAAGTTCACCACAATGTCAAAATTTCTGACTCGGCTTTAGTTGCAGCTGCAACTTTATCAGCACGTTACATCAGCGATCGCTTCTTGCCAGATAAAGCCATAGACTTGGTAGATGAAGCGGCCGCCCAGTTGAAAATGGAGATTACCTCCAAACCCGCGGAACTAGAAGCCATCGACCGCCGCCTGATGCAGCTAGAAATGGAAAAGCTATCATTGGCTGGAGAAGAAAAGGAAACAGGCCCAGCTAGAGAGCGTTTTCAGCGCATTGAGCAAGAAATTGCTTCTTTAACTATTAAACAGCAAAAATTTAATGAGCAATGGCAAGGTGAAAAACAGCTACTAGAGGCCATCAGCATCCTCAAGAAAGAAGAAGATGCCCTTCGAGTACAAATTGAGCAAGCAGAACGGGCTTATGATTTGAATAAAGCGGCTCAATTAAAGTATGGCAAATTAGAAGGCGTGCAGCGCGATCGCGAAGCCAAAGAAGCGCAACTGTTAGAAATTCAAAATCAAGGTTCTACTCTGCTGCGAGAACAAGTGACAGAAGCTGATATTGCCGAAATTGTGGCTAAATGGACTGGTATACCTGTTAATCGCTTGTTAGCGTCAGAACGGCAAAAATTACTGCAACTAGAAAATCATTTGCACCAAAGAGTAATTGGACAACAGGAAGCAGTGGCCGCAGTATCTGCTGCAATTCGTCGCGCCCGTGCGGGGATGAAAGACCCGGGTCGTCCCATTGGTTCATTTTTGTTCCTGGGGCCTACAGGGGTAGGTAAAACCGAATTAGCCCGTGCTTTAGCCCAGTTTCTCTTTGATTCTGATGACGCTTTGGTACGTTTGGATATGTCGGAGTATATGGAAAAACACTCAGTATCCCGGCTAGTGGGTGCGCCTCCCGGATATGTGGGTTACGAAGAAGGCGGTCAACTTTCCGAGACTGTTCGCCGTCATCCCTATTCGGTGGTGCTGCTGGATGAAGTGGAAAAAGCACACCCTGATGTGTTTAATATTCTATTACAGGTGTTAGATGATGGAAGAATTACCGACTCACAGGGCAGAGCCGTAGATTTTCGTAACACCGTCATAGTAATGACAAGTAACATCGGCAGTGAATATATTTTAGATGTTTCTGGTGATGATAGTAAGTATGAAATGATGCAGACGCGAGTAACAAATGCCCTGCGATCGCACTTCCGCCCGGAATTTCTTAATCGGGTAGATGATATCATCATATTCCATGCCCTCACCCGTTCAGAAATGCGCCATATCATCCGCATACAACTAAAACGGGTAGAAAAACTACTGCGTGAGCAAAAAATATCTTTTGAAATATCAGCTGGTGCCTGTGATTATTTAGTAGAAGCTGGCTATGATCCCGTTTACGGCGCACGTCCACTGAAGCGGGCAATTCAGCGAGAAGTAGAAAACCCTCTAGCCACCAAGTTGTTAGAAAATACTTTTATTTCTGGGGACACGATTTTCATTGATAAAGGAGAGCAGGGTTTAACTTTTAGTAAAACAATGTCCATGAAAGTTACTCTCTCATCATCCATTGTCAAGGTGTTGGAGTAAAAAGGTTTGTAGTGGGGAGTGAAGTCCTCACTGCAAAAAGAGCAAAGTTGAAAAATTGGCAGAAAATAGTTGAAAGATGGGATCAAAAAACCTAACTATTTGAAAAATACAAATCAAAGGTAGTTCTTAAAATGGGTTAAGTAGGGAAATCCGCATCAGCATTAGGGTGTAAACAAACCCAGATCAGGCAAGCCATTGCCGTCATTATGCCCTTAAAATTCACAATAGGCAAATTTTATTAGTCTAAGGTTATGCTAGAACAAGGCACTATCAGTATTCATACTGAGAATATTTTCCCCATCATCAAGAAGTCTCTGTACTCGGATCATCAAATCTTTTTGCGGGAATTGGTATCCAACGCTGTAGATGCCATTCAAAAGCTAAATATGGTATCCCGCGCCGGGGAATTTACCGGAGATACCAGTGAACCAGAAATCTTAATTGCTATCGACAAAGATAAAAAAAGTCTTTCCATTAGCGATAACGGCATTGGTATGACAGCGGAGGAAGTGAAAAAGTACATCAATCAAGTAGCTTTTTCTAGTGCTGAAGAGTTTATTCACAAGTATGAAGGCAAATCAGACCAGCCAATTATTGGTCACTTTGGTTTAGGTTTCTACTCCTCCTTCATGGTAGCGAAGAAAGTAGAAATTGATACTCTTTCCTACAAAGAGGGAGGGCAAGCTGTTCACTGGACTTGCGACGGTTCCCCAGCTTTCACCTTAGATGAATCAAGCCGCACCACTCGCGGTACCACTGTTACTCTGACCCTGCAAGAAGACGAAGAAGAATTTTTAGAACCTGCACGAATTAAGAATCTTGTCAAGACATACTGTGACTTCATGCCAGTGCCAATTAAACTGGAAGGTGAAGTTATCAACAAGCAAAAAGCCCCTTGGCGGGAATCTGCTAGTAACCTCACTGAAGAAGATTATTTAGAATTTTACCGCTACCTGCACCCATTTCAAGAAGAACCTTTATTGTGGGTGCATTTAAATACTGATTACCCCTTCATCATCAACGGGATTTTGTATTTCCCCAAAATGCGCCCCGATGTGGATGTGACTAAAGGGCAAATCAAACTGTTTTGCAACCAAGTTTTTGTTAGCGACAACTGCGAGGAAATTATCCCGCAATTTCTGATGCCCATGCGGGGTGTAATTGATAGCACTGATATTCCCTTGAACGTTTCCCGAAGTGCATTGCAAGGTGATCGCACCGTACGGAAAATCGGAGATTACATTGCCAAAAAAGTAGGCGATCGCCTCAAAGAACTATACCGCGATCACCTAGAACAATACATCAGTGCTTGGAAGGATCTGGGTACATTCGTCAAATTTGGTGTTCTCAACGACGAGAAATTTAAAAAACAAATCCAAGACATCATCATCTTTCGCACTACGGCCAAACTCAGTGAAAAAACCGCAACCCCAGCAGTAGAAGTTCAGTCTGCCGAAGGCGATGTATGGCAAGATGTTTCTGCAAACTCATCGACTTTTCCATACACAACTATCAAAGATTACTTAGAACGTAACAAAGAACGTCACGAAAACCGAGTATTCTACAGCACAGATGAAGCAACCCAAGCCACATACATAGAACTCCACAAAAATCAAGGCTTAGAAGTCCTTTTTATGGACTCCTTCATCGACACCCACTTTATCAACTTCCTAGAACGGGAATACTCCAATGTCAAATTTACCCGGGTAGATTCAGATTTAGATAACACCCTACTAGATCAAGACAAAACCAGCGAAATCATTGACCCCAAAACCAGCAAAACCAAGAGTGAGGTAATCAAAGAATTATTTGAAAAATCCCTTAACAAACCGAAACTTAACATCCGTACCGAAGCCTTAAAATCAGATGACCCCCAAGGTACACCGCCAGCAATGGTACTATTACCAGAAATTATGCGTCGCCTGCGGGAAATGAACGCCATCATGCAACAGCAAAATGCAGAATTTCCTGAAGAGCACATTTTGTTGGTAAACACAGCTCATCCCTTGATTCAAAATCTGGTAAATCTCAACCAAGGTAGTATCATTCAAACTGATGGTGAATCATCTACAAATCCATTAGTAAATATGATTTGCCAACACGTCTATGATTTAGCACTCATGACTCAAAAAGGATTTGACGCTCAAGGAATGAAATCTTTTGTCGAGCGTTCCAACGAAGTGCTTACTAAGTTGACGGAACAAGCCAGCAAATAAAAACCCGAAAAAACTCTGTGGGAACCTAAAGGTTCCCACAGAGGTGTACTAAAGCCTGATGCAGACTAGAATAGAAAGGTTGTATTAAGATAGTAACTTGGAGATAGTTGTTATGTCTCGTCGCTGCCAACTAACTGGTAAAAAAGCCAATAACGCCTTTGCCGTTTCTCACTCTCACCGTCGTACAAAACGCCTTCAACACGCAAATCTGCAAGACAAACGTGTTTGGTGGGCTGGTGGAAATCGTTGGGTAAGATTGAAGCTTTCCACCAAAGCCATCAAAAGTCTAGAAACCAAAGGCTTGGAAGCAATGGCCAAAGAAGCTGGAATTAATTTGAATCATTACTAAGCTTCTGCATAAGGTATACACTGCCAAAAATTTTTCAGTATTTACCTGTAAAAGAGTAATTACCCCAGTAACCTCCCTATATCCGGGAGGTTTTTCATTGCCTGAGACTACTATATCTTATGAATAATGGCCAATATTGCTATTAACATAACTTAAGTTACTTACTTCAGGTATCCCGTGCTGACATCATTATTAGCTATTGCCAAACAGCACTTAATTATTTTCACTCGCTACCCAGAACCAGGAAAGACCAAAACCCGACTCATACCCGCCTTGGGTGCTGTTGGTGCTGCCAATTTACAACGCAAGATGACAGAACATACGATATTTCAGGTTCGAGAACTCCAAAAAACCACTGATATTTCTTGGGAAGTACGGTTTGCCGGTGGTAACTCGCAACTCATGCAAGATTGGCTGGGATATGATTTAACTTACCAATGTCAAGGTGACGGTGACTTAGGTTCCCGCATGGCGCGATCGCTTGCTCATGCCTTTCAATCTGGTGCAGCACAAGTAATAATCATTGGCATAGATTGCCCTAGTATAAATTGTTACATTCTTAACCAAGCTTTTAAGCAGCTGCACACACATGATCTCACACTAGGTCCAGCCATTGATGGTGGTTATTACTTAATTGGTTTGTGTCGCCTCATCCCGGAATTATTCGTTAATATCAATTGGGGAAGCTCTCAAGTATTACAACAAACCCTGAACATTGCCGAAAAGCTCAAAATATCACTGAGCTACTTACCTCCTTTAGCTGATGTAGATATTCCAGAGGATTTACCGATTTGGGAACAAAGTATAAAAAAGTGAAATGTAAATATCAAGAAAACAAATGCAATTTGTTCCTTTATCTTCTCTTCATATTCCTTCATTCCTTCATTCCATTCACCCTCGTATCTTCAATTACCTGGTGTTTTTAGAAGACAGTTTCCATAACAAATGATTAGCAGTGACAGGCTCAAAGAAGTATATACTTGGCTGATGTTTTTATGTAACAGGTAGGTTTATAAAATAAGTTTCATACAACAGTTATAGGAACTATATTCAAGTTACTTTAAATAAGATAATCACTCGGAAACACACAAATTTGAAAAACTATGACTAATCGTTTTGCTGCTGGTAACGCTCCTCTTACCCTCAGGGTAGTGGGCATAATTTTAGTTTTGTCCTTTTTACTCGACTTTTTAATTCTAATGTTACCTTTCCAACCAACTGATCGCGGATGGCAAATCAACCTAGCCAGCGCATTAGTTGACAGAGGCATTGTGCCTTTAGTTGGCATGGGAATGCTATTTGTCGGTTATTGGATTGATGCTGTGAGTGATAGCGATTCCACAAAGAGCAGTATCGGAGGGAATCTCCCAAAATCCTTGGATATCAGATTTCCCGTCCTCATACTCTCCAGTATCCTCGGGTTGATTTTCCTGCTCATTTTTCCTTTGCACTTAAATAATGTGCGACAAGCTAGCGCTCAAAACGTCGCTCAAATCCGTCAAGATGCCGAACAAGCAGAAAACCAACTGCAAAATCAGTTATCCCAATTCCAAGCCCAAATCAACAACGAACAAGGAAAGGCTCAACTAGAACAGCTACGAAACCAAGCCAAAAATCAGTTTACCGAGCTACTCAAAAATGAGCAAACATACCAACAAGCGCTGAATAACCCTCAAATTCCCCCAGCGCAAAAAGAATTACTCAAAAAATTTAAAGAAAATCCTCAAGAACTGGATACCTTTATCGCCCAGCAAACAGACCCTCAAGCACTGGCAACTCAAAGATTAACCCAAATTCGCCAACGTCGAGAAGAAGCTGAAAAACAAGCCAAAGATAACGCTTGGAAGTCTGGCTTACGAATTGGTATGAGTAGTTTGCTGTTATCCATCGGTTATATCATCATTGGCTGGACAGGTTTACGAAGTATGAGCGTTGTACAAGGTACTAAACGTAAAGCAGCAGCACGGTAGTTCACCCTCAATGGCGCAGCAGAACGCATTAACTAAATCTGAATTACATGGGTTCGGAGTCAGTGGCTCTAGCCCTGTTTTTTCCTAAATTTGGGCATTACTTAGTGAGGGCTTTAGCCCTCATTACTACTGAGCAATTAACAAACTCCTGGAAAAACAAAGAAATGTTTTCAATTTACATCCTTACATGTAACGAAGAGTTAGATATTGCCGCTTGTATCGAGTCAGGAATGTTATCTGATGACATTATTGTTGTAGACTCATACAGTAGCGATCGCACTTTAGAAATTGCCAATCGTTATCCTGTTCGTACAGTCCAACACGCTTTTGAAAGCCACGGACGGCAACGCACCTGGATGCTAGAATCTATACCTCCCAAATATGAGTGGGTATATATTCTCGAAGCCGATGAACGCATGACACCAGAACTATTTGCCGAATGCCAAGATGCCACTAAAAATCCCGACTATATTGGCTACTACGTTGCTGAACGTGTCATGTTCATGAATCATTGGATTCGCTACAGCACCCAATATCCCCGGTATCAAATGCGTTTGTTCCGCCACGGTCAAGTCTGGTTTACAGATTATGGTCATACTGAACGCGAAGTATGTAACGGTGCTACCAGTTTTCTCAAAGAAACATATCCACACTACACTTGTAGCAAAGGTTTAAGCCGTTGGATTGAAAAACATAACCGTTATTCTACAGATGAAGCTAAAGAAACATTGTATCAAATACGACAAAACAAGGTAAACTGGCAAGATTTATTCCTCGGCAAAACAGAAATCCAAAGAAGACGCGCCTTAAAAGATTTATCTTTACGTTTACCCGCCAGACCACTCCTGCGCTTTCTCTATATGTATTTGATTTTGGGGGGTTGGCTAGACGGACGCCCAGGCATAGCTTGGTGTATATTGCAGGCATTTTACGAATACCTGATTTTGCTCAAAATTTGGGAAATGAAAAATATCCCTACACCCAGTTTAGAAGTAGACTTATCTCAAGCTGAAATCTAGAAATTCACACTGACAGAATTATCAGCAGCTTTTAATTGAGCGCGGTAGGTTAACACTCCCCTGCCTTTAGACGAGGGGATTCTACATTCACAGTCAAAACTTGGTCAACCAGGCCTGCGCCAAGGAAAGTAGAGGCCTCAACTCCTATAGCCTTAATATGCCTGACGGCACTCTACGCGAATGGGGATGCCCTCCCCCATTTTTTCCTAGATTGAGAATATTTACTGCTGCATTCACATCTCTTTGTAACCCATAACCACAAGGGAGCAGCAGCATATCTTGGCCTATGCCCTATGTCTTAAGAGTCGCTGAATATGTGGAATCTTCAAATATTCCCAATACTTAACAGCCAGGATTGTTAGCAATGGTTGTTAAAAAGATATAAGCTAGCTGCATCTAGTAATCGAACAATGTTAATTGTCCAAGATTTACACTAGATTTGGAAATTTTTCCTATGTTAAATTCACACTCTGAAGGTTTGCCTTTTTGTTTACCTTGTCTCGGATGAATTGGTCGTGCTATTAACCAATTCTGTCTTATTTCAAGTAGACCAGCAAAACAAAACCATGAGAGCATTCTGCTAGTATAGTCTTTTAGAGTTTCAGGCTTTAGGTTTTTTTTGGAAGATAGCTGATTCAATAATTGCTTAAATTCTTCATGCCAAATGCACTGGTCTGGTTTAACTTTATTAAACATTTCTCTGATAATTAAGTGAGATTCTATCTGTTCGGCTAAGTTTTCAGCCAGTTCATTATCTGTTAAATTTATAAGATCTGTACCTGCTGTAATATAATGATTTTTTCTATCTATAGAAACTTGGAAAAAATTTTGTAAATCTACAATAGCATTCTCGATTGTACCTTGTCTAAGCTGTAACTTTTCTGCTAAACCTTTAGTTGTTGAATCATTTCTTAACATCCGAAATACTTTTATTAATGTTGATATCTTTGTTCTAGGTCTATAGTCTATAGTGATAACAGGTAATTTTTCATCTACTAAATATTCACGAAATATGTCCCAATATATTTTGTAATTGTTTCCTGTTTCTTGGACAAACTTGCTTGATAGAAGCTGGTTGATTGTCTCATAATTAAATTTATTACATACTTCTATTTTAGAGATAGGAGAATTATTCGCAATAAACTTAAGACATTTCTCTTGATCTGCGGTTTTAATATATCTATTAATATCTCTATCAAAAATTTGTTGAATATCAAATTTTGTAATAATTTTTTTATTATTAAAATCTTCTTGATTTAAATGCTGGTTATATATGTCACCACAAATTTTCTTGAACAACCAAGGTATATTTTGGCAATTATCTATTATCCAACTTCTCATTTTTGGCTGCAAAATAAAACGTCTGCCTTGTTGTGCTAAGTATTCATCAAATCTACTTATGAGTGCATTAGAATCCTGTTCAGAAAATGGGCATTCATTTAAATCAATATTCTTTCTAATTCGTTCTAATTCATGCCAAGAAAAATATGCCTGATTTTTAGCTGGTAAACTAATATCTGTCCTCCAACAAAAACCTAAAACTATATTTTCTTTTAAAGCATCAATATCAAAAGCAGACTTTTTAAATAAATCATAGAGATTAGATAAAGAATCTTTAGTTAAAATTTCTTCAAATTGGTCAAAAAATAAGATTATAACTTTATTTGTTTCTTTTAGTTTATCTATTACTATTTTAATTGAACGACTATTAAAAAAAGGCTGCTCAATACTTTCAATAATTATTTTATGGTTTTGTAATGGGATAAATCTATCATTAACAGCTTGTTGTAATGCTTGTTTAATTGCACTTGCAACAAAATAATTGGACTTTTCTGTATTAACGCTAGTAACATCAATATCATATATATAAAAATTGTCTTTATACTGTTGACAACACTCATGCTTTAATTTTAAAACTAAAGATGATTTACCAACACCCGTACTGCCTGTAAAGCAAACTAATCTTAGGTCTGTTTTATTATCTTTAACATTTTTAATAAAGTCCCAAAATTTATTTTGGGCTTGAGAACGTCCAACAAAATTTTCTGGACGACATGGACGATGGTAATCATCAAAGCTATCAGCTTGATTGATTCTTGATAGGGGAATTTTTTCAATATTTGTTTTGGAAGTTTGAATAAATTTATTTTTAAAATCCGTTTGTTCTTTACTTACAACCATAACATCAAGACCTGTCCAAACTCCATACCTAGAAAAATAATTCTTCCATTCTTCTTCAGAACAAGTATTTTCTGAGATGGGAATCATAATTGCGCGGCAAGGTTCGCCATCTTCTCCTATTTCTTCTGCTACCCAAATAAAATGTTTTTTATGATTTACTAACAATGTGACTGTATTAACTTCATTGACTCCCATATCATTTAGGTTAGGCAATATAATATTATATGTACCCATAAATATCTCTGTTAACTTTTCACCTGACCAAACAATTAATTTAATATCTTTATTATCAAAACCTTTTATAATGCCTTTACTGGTTCCAGCAAGTTCTGAAGTGGAAAGCAAGTAAGCATATTGAAATTTCTTAACTAAAACTTGGCCTAATAATTTGTATACTATTGGAGCATCAATCAAATTTTCTTGAAACTTACATTCTACTAATCCCTTTTCAGAAGTATCTAAATTATCTAAATAAATATCAACTTCCATTCCTTCAAATACAACATTCTTAGTAACATCCCAGCGTTGACGCTGGAATACAGGAGCCATTAAATCCTCAAAAAAATCACCTTTTTGCTTTTTACTTCAGTCTGGCGGGATAAGTATTTTAAAAGGTTTTTTAATATTTAAAGTATTTATCATTTTTAAATCCTCCTTAATTTTGGCAAACAAAGTGATGAATTTATAAACTAACTATACTACTATAGTCATGATGTTTAACTCCAAACATTAGATCAAGTGTATTGTATTTTTAGGCGATCACCGACCCAACCTCAATAGCTTTTTTTGGCTTTGGTTCCATTTAGATTTCTACTCTAATACCAGCACTACTTGTATCACCTCCTAAAGGTAGGTGCCACAGGAAATCATACAATAATTTTTAGTAAAATGCGATAATATAGAATAAAAAAACACCCTGTTTCTTTGATAAACTATCATCTTGTATGGATACCAAAGAGACGCAAGAAGATTTTAGTAGTTGATGTAGAGAAAAGGTTAAGGACTATTATTGGGGAAGTATGGGAAGAAAAAGAATGGAAAATTATAGAAATAGAAATTATGCCAGACCACGTACATTTACCGCTGCCAATGTTAGGACTGAGACTGTTAAAAAATATATTGAAGACCAAAAACATCATGACAATGCCTGATGGACTTCCCCTAAAGAAGATTTGCCCTCGCCTACATCCACCGACTAAAGTATAACAAAGTATCGGAGCATGGCGAAGATACTTTATCTCGGTGGTTTTGTCTCGCTCGATTTTCTTATAATTAAGATATCAGAAACTTGCAACAAAAGTAGAGACACAATTAGGTTTATGCCTAGTCAAGGTGTGTAGGGCATTATTGACCGTGCCTACCGGATTTCACATCTGGGAAACTAGAACAAGAAAGCGGAGGGGAGGTCTAAAGCCACTCGCTGTAGCAACAGTTTAGAATCCCCTCGCCTAAAGGCGAGGGGAGAAGTCAAAACTCTGACAACGAAACTGACATCATCAAAGTCAAATCAGGCATTATCTTGATGAGTAAGTGTCCACATGCACCTGTCTGGGAAAAAACTGTTTTTCTAGCCATCAGCGCGTCAGACACTGAAAATATTGTGGCATTGCTTTAAGGATGAAATCTTAGGACCAATCTGTTGGTAATTTGAAAAGTATGCTGATATGAATACCAATAACAAAAGTTCCAGTAGCCTAAAACAGGAGAATAGGGACTTGGGAATTAATCATCTCAAACAGAACTTAAAGAATGACCTGATTGCTGGTTTGTTGGTAGTAATTCCTTTAGCAACAACTATTTGGCTAACCATTACTATCGCGAATTGGGTAATCAACTTTCTCACCAAAATTCCCAAACAACTCAATCCCTTTGACGGTCTCCATCCTATACTAGTAAATATACTGAATCTAGCTGTAGGACTTGCAGTGCCTCTATTCAGCATCCTGTTAATAGGGTTGATGGCTCGGAATATTGCTGGACGTTGGTTATTGGATTTAGGTGAGCGATTACTGCAAGCAATTCCCTTAGCTGGACAGGTATACAAAACCCTGAAACAGCTGCTAGCAACCCTAATCAAAGATTCTAACAACAAGTTTCGCCGTGTTGTTTTAGTAGAGTATCCCAGAAAAGGAATCTGGTCCATGGCCTTCGTCACAGGCAGCATGAGTCAGGACATTCAAGCTCACATGCCCAGTCCCATGCTCAGTGTTTTTATTCCCAGTACCCCAAATCCCACCACAGGATGGTATGCCATCGTTCCAGAGAATGAAGTCATAAATTTATCTATGCCCATAGAAGATGCCTTTAAAGTATTAATTTCTGGTGGGATCGTCGCTCAGAATACACCTCTACCTCCCCTAGTTTTGTCCCAAGAGCGAAATTTAGAAGCACCACCCTAAAAAACCAAGCTGAAAATCAATCCGGCAAAGTCACCAGTAAACAGATAGTATGATTATCTGACTTGGCCATAACTGCTCGATTACTAAACTCTAATCATCAGTGCTTAGGCACTCACTTCCATGCAAGAACGAAAACCCCAGCAAATTGCTCGTGAATTAGCACTTTTAAGTCTCAGCCAGTTGCCAATTAACCCCAAAAAATTGACAGAAGAACATCTGCCAAAATTAGTGCTAGCCACAGTCCGTACCCTGAGATCAGAAGTGCAAGATACACTAGATAACGCCACAGCAGAACTGCAACGCAGTAATGAGCGTCTCTTAACTAGCCAAACTCGTGCCTCAGACCTCGATACCGCTAGAAATCTCCTCAAAGAAGCTATTGACTACACCCAAACTGCAATCAATCAACTCGGAGCCGCAGTTGAATTTCCAGAATTGATTCAACTAGCCAACCAAGACAAGGAAGTAGGCAGATATGCCATCCAACTTGTCAAAATAGTCAACGAACATCGAGCAATCATTGATGAACAAATTTCCTCTGCCTTAGTAGATTGGCAAGTCACTCGCCTAGCCCAAATAGACCGAGATATTTTGCGAATCGCCGTGGGAGAAATGAGGTTTTTAAATCTGCCAGACAGAGTAGCTATCAACGAAGCTGTGGAACTAGCCAAACGCTATAGTGGAGACGAAGGGCATCGGTTTATTAATGGCGTTTTGCGGCGAGTTACAGAACAAAAAACAGCCGTTTAGTAAATCATCCTGACTTTCTAATTTTTCTAATTGTTGTGAGGAGGAGCCAGTTGTTGACGGAAGTTCCCCCCCTGTTGGGGAAACTGGCTTTGAGAAATGAGGGTATGGGGGAGGTTTTCACCCCAGTCAAGAGTTACTGGTTCCATTAAACTCATAACTAATAACTAAAAACTCATCTCACAACTAATACCTATTGCAATGGTTTTTAATTGGTTCCGTCGTCAATATAACGATTCGTCTGATACCCCATCTGAACAACAACAGGAAGAGACCTCTCCAGTCATAGAAACCCAATCCGAGCCAGCGGTAACTTCAACCCCAACGGCGGATTTATTAGCCTTTGCTAAATCTGCCTATAAGAATATCCAGCAAAAACAAGAAGCTTTAGAAGTAGTAACTGCTCCTGAAGCCGCAGATGTTGAAGCACCACCCGAACAACCAGAAACGGAGGTACTTAGGGTCAGTGAAGTCACCCCAACAGCAGCATCAGAGGCAGTAGCAGCAACTGAAGAGCCAGAAAATGCACCCACCGAACCACTAACTACACCAGAACCAACACCAGCAAGTAATTTATCCTTTTTAGAACGGGCTGCGGCAGAAAGACAAGCCAAGCAAGAACGGCTCATAGCCAGGGCTATTGAAGTTCCAGAACCGCAAGGATTACAACCAGTAGCCACCACCTCAGAAACAACGGAAGGGGTGGGCGGATTAGCTTTTGATGAAGGTTTTGTGTGGTCAGCAGAAGTATTAGCTGCCCAAGGTAGGCGACCAGAAGATGTTTCTATTGAGGAAATTACCTGGCTGAAAAAGCTCCGCAAAGGACTAGACAAAACCCGTCGTAACATCCTCAACCAACTCAAAGCAATTGTCGGCCAAGGGCCACTCAATCAAGCAGCTGTGGCAGAAATAGAAGCCGCATTGCTACAAGCTGATGTGGGTGTAGAAGCCACCGATTACATTATCAGTGCCCTACAGAAAAAACTGTTAGCGGAAGCTACCCCGCCAGAAGAAGCCATCGCCTACCTCAAAAAAATCTTGCGGGATATGTTAGAAGCCCCCCTGCAAAAATCCCACAGTCCCAGCTTGGCCCCAGAAAAAGAAACCTTAAATATTTGGTTAATTACTGGAGTAAATGGGGCAGGTAAAACCACCACCATCGGCAAAATATCCCACCTAGCCCAAAAATCAGGTTATAAATGCTTAATTGGTGCAGCAGATACTTTCCGAGCTGCGGCTGTGGAACAGGTGAAAGTTTGGGGCAATCGTAGCGGCGTAGAAGTAATTGCCAATCCGGGAAAGAATACAGACCCCGCAGCCGTGGTATTTGATGCGATCGCTGCTGCCCAAGCACGAGACACTGAATTATTGTTGGTAGATACCGCCGGGCGACTGCAAAACAAGAAAAACTTAATGGACGAACTCGCCAAAATCAGGCGCATTATTGACAAAAAAGCCCCCAATGCCAAAATAGAATCCCTATTGGTTTTAGATGCCACTTTAGGTCAAAATGGATTGCGGCAAGCTGAAATTTTTTCCCAAGCCGCCCAGATCAGTGGCGTAGTATTAACAAAGCTAGATGGTACAGCTAAGGGTGGTGTTGCCCTAGCCGTTGTCCAGCAGCTAGGTTTGCCTATTCGCTTTATTGGTGCTGGCGAAGGTATCGAAGATTTGCGTCCTTTTTCCAGCTACGAGTTTGTCGAAGCTCTATTAAGTGGCTAGTTGCGATTTTTTTAGTTAAGATTTTTTCTGGGTGTGCGTTGGCCTTTTCATCCCTGTCAAAGTAGATGGAAAATTTCCCTTGCTCAGGAATTCCCAAGTCTGATACTCCCAGTCCAGGGGAAAGCCAAGGGCGTAAGTCCTGACCTAGCTTGTGTTTCAGCTAGGATTTCAATTCCCCTGATTTGCTTGCTGTCTTCCTTAAGCTCTATAGTCAGGCGGATTCAGATTGGGAGCTTCCCAACCTAAGGGACTGGTAAACCCGGAGGCTGCTGACTTTTTGAGCACCAAGAGGCAAAACACAAATAACACTCACTTGAGGCTGAACAGTTCCAGGAGAAAATCAGAAACTGGGAAAAATTATTTTGTTGATATGGGATTTTTTTGGGTCTAAAGATGTATGATTTGCTAATTGAGTTATGGAAAAATGAAAGGCTTTATCGGTTATGAGAGAATTTCCTGATTTTTACTTACTGATTTTCGATTGAACATACATCAATATCCAGTGATAGATGTAATAAGCAAATAGAATACTTATCTCCAGCAATGTCTTACGTCTTTTTACTCTTGCTAAAGTAATAAACCTTGTCCCAATATAATTTAGCAATTCCTCAGAAACTTATTTAATTTATAAGTAATCTAAACTCTATCTATATCAAGTGCAATAATACCTTTGCCTGTGTCTCAACCGCCCTCTCAACCCACTGATAGTAATAGTAGTGCCGCAACGGATGTCACCCCAGTCGTGGCACTCAAAGAACTCGTGGCCCGGCTGCACCGAGAACAGAATAAAATCCCAGATTTACTCAGTTCTTTGGGATTTGCTCTGAGAAGCTTCAACAATTTGAACCAGTTTCTAGAGCTGATCCCGCTCATGGCAACAAGAGTAACAGATGCAGATGGTAGTGCTTTGTTCCTGCATAAACCCAACGGTCAAATTAGGTTAGAGCAACTACACTGGCAAGATAGCCGTCAGCGCAAGAACATCCGCAAAGCCCTAGAAACTGCTAGTAGTCAAATTACACTGTTGTGTAATACAGCCCCTTTAGCAACAGCTACCGGGATTTTAGATGACCAAATGCATCGCTACTTGGGTCCAGATGTGCAAATCTTTGGCACGGCAATTCTGGTCAAGCACACAGAACGGGGCTGGCTCTACGTCCTCAGCCGTGACCCTGAATATAGCTGGACAGAAACCAGACAAAAGTTAGTTAGACTGGTGGCAGATCAAACGGCCGTAGCCATTGCCAACGAAGAACTAGCCGTAGAGTTGAGGAAAAAAGAGCGCCTAGATCAAGAACTAGAAATTGGCGCAGAAATTCAACGCCGACTCCTACCCCGTCAATGCCCGATTATTCCTGGTGCAGCTCTGGCTGCACGTTGTAAACCTGCTAATCGTGTTGGTGGAGACTACTATGATTTTATCCCTACCAATGGCAATCAGCTACAGCCCAATAGCAAAACCGCCCAGGAAAACGCGCGCTGGGGTTTGGTAATTGGCGATGTCATGGGTAAGGGTGTTCCAGCTGGACTCATTATGACCATGATGCGGGGAATGCTGCGCGGAGAAGTATTGCATGGTCATTCTCCATGTGTAATTCTGCAAAATTTGAATCGCGTTATGTATGCGGATTTAGAAAATTCCCACCGCTTTGTGACGCTGTTTTACTCAGAATATAATCCGTTAAATCGAGTTTTATCTTATAGTAATGCAGCACACAATCCCCCTCTGTGGTGGCACGCAGCAACCAAAACTATTACCCGCTTGGATACTTTGGGAATGCTGATTGGTTTAGATGCCAATAGCCAATACGAAGATGCCCAGGTACAGTTAGAACCGGGGGATACAGTAATTTATTATACAGATGGTTTAACGGACGCTGCTGCTGCTAGCGGCGATCGCTTCGACGAAGAAAATTTCATTGCAGCTTTTAATACAGCTTGCAGGTATTGTAATGGGCCACAAGAAATTGTGGATTATCTGTTTGACCAAGTTTTGCAATTTATCGGTGCTGAAAAGCAAAACACCGATGATATGACATTAGTTGTCCTTAAAATTCAATAGACTGCCATCATTTCCGGTTCTGTCTGACACAGATTACCAAAAAAGTCGTAGCGGTCTAATGCTTCTAAAATTCCCCAAGCATAATGTCCTTGGGCAAAGTAAATTTGCGGGTAGCCATGCAACTTTTCTAGTTCCGCGCTGTAGTTACCCACAACCACAGCTAGCGTGTTCCCAGACAGCATTGATTCATCATTACCAGATGCACCTGCTACTAAGAATCGTTTAATCGGTAGTCCCCACTTCAAGGCACAATAACGAATGGCATCACCTTTAGAGGCGCGAATAGGTAACAAGTCAAGATACATATTATGGCTGTAAATTCCTTTGACATGGAGCCTACACCGTCGCAGATGACGCATAATTTCCTTAAAACTTAAGGATGTAGCTTCATCAACAAAGTAACTGAGTTTAAACTTACCTTGAGCTTCCTCCGGCTGTAAAATCACTCCGGGTATTTCTGCCATTGCTTCACGAACAGCCTCACCATTCCAATGGTAGCTAATGTGTCTTTGCCAGTTCGTATCTGGGACTACCTGTGGGCCATAATAAATTTCACTGCCTGTTGATACAATCAGCAAGTCTGGTCTGGGGAAATTCCACTCTTCTAACATCTCTAAAGAACTTTTGAGGTTGCGCCCAGTGGCAATTCCCACCCCAGTGGAGTGCCCTTCGTTACGCAGTCGGTCAATAAGTTTGTGTAAAGCTTCTTGGTCGCCTAACAGAGTGTTATCAATTTCGCAGACCAGAAAACGATCTGCCGTTGGTAAGCGGTTCTGGTCAGGAATGTTTGAATCAGGATCATATAGCTGAGTTGCTAAAGCTTTGGGTAGGGGACTCAGCAGGGATTGGACTGGTCGTTGTGGTAACTTCTGTATCTGTTCAATATAACGTTCTACGTGACTATGCCAAGAGAAATTGGCTCGAACTCTATCTAATCCATTTTTAGACCAAGTTTTCCATTGTTCTGTATCTGTGAGCGCTATTCGCAAGGCATCCTGGATTTGTTTAATATCTAAAGGGTCAATTAACATTCCATTTTCGCAAACCGCCAGGATATCTCGCGGCCCACCATCTGAGGTAGCGATAATTGGCACACCGCAGGCTGTAGCTTCAATTAACGTCAGACCAAATGGCTCAGTTAAAGCCGGATTGATAAATACTCCCCTTGTTTTTGCTAATAATCGATATAGTTCTGGTACTTCATCGGATAAGTGATGTTTGGGATAGGCGACGTATCCGTAAAGGTCATAGCGGTCGATTAACTGGAAAATTTCTGTAAATACCTGACGTGGTCCTGATTCCATTGTGGTGATGTCATCTCGATTCCCTAAAATCAGGACTAAATTCGCTAAGTGACGCAGCTGTGGGTCTTCGCCATAGGCCTTGACAAGAGTAGCGACATTTTTCCGAACAGCTGGGCGGGAAAGCGCCATAATCATAGGCTTTTCAGGATTTCTGAGAAATATTTTTAAATCCTCATAAATAGGTGGTTCCTGCCAATTTTCTGGAGCCGGGTAAAACTCTTTGAGCGCTACCCCAGGAGGAATTACAACCATTCTATTTGGTTGATAGTGGTCGTAAATCCCGTACTGCTGGGTCACCTCTTGATGGGTACTAGCGATGACTAATGCTGCACTCGCCAAAGTCGTTTCTTCTGCTTCAATTCTTGTACTAATGTGATAAGTGCTTTCAATGGTTTCCCTTTTAGTTCCCTGCTCTAAAAGTCGTTGTTGTTTCACACGTCCGAGGGAATGACCAGTATGCACAAGTGGTACACCTAACCAACCAGCAACCCGACAACCCACATATCCAGCATCGGCGTAATGACTGTGAATTAGATGAGGTAATCTTCCCACTTGGCGTAAGTGCTTGAGTAACTCATCTGCGAAATTATCTAAATGTGGCCAAAGAACTTCTTTGCGAAGATAACGACGTGGCCCACAATTAACACGAATAATTTGAGCTTTATGATTGAGAATTTCTAAAGGTTGAGCATAATCGGAACTAACTTTTGGATCATTGACTAAACGAGTTACCAGATCTACCCGTTCTACTTGTGGATTTGCCGCTAAGGCTTGAGCGAGTTCTAAAACATATTTAATCTGTCCACCCGTGTCAGCATCTCGCCCTAATTCTAAACTTTTACCACGAATTAAGCCGTGAACACTTACTAGTAGAATGTACAACCCAGGGCTATTTGACATTTTGCATTCCTCAATTTCACTGTATTACAGCCCAGGAACAGCTTCTAACACACATGGCTGTTCACCGCTACGGATTAGTAAAAAAATTATGCTTGATATTTGAATATTATAAAACAAATGTGTCAATTTTTGATATTTCTTCCAGGGAAACCGTTGATGATAGCTATGTTAAAGACATAATTGTAGGTAAAAAAAGCACTGGTTAAAGTGTGAGTTTAAAATTAAATTTATCTCGATAAAAGGCAGATATTGATATTAAATAACTATGAATTATTAGAGTTTTGTCTGCCCTGAAGTAATAAAAAACAATAGACAAATTATATTTCTAACAACATCAGGTAAATTTAGGGGAAAATATAAATTTAACAAGGGCTTAATTTCTTAATGTATTAATATTATCTAAATCACATATACCGTAGTAACATATAGTATTATCAGCGCATTTTCAGTCCCTAGCTGGTAAGAACTGTTTAAAAATTTTGTGAGACTTGTATCATCTAAAACAACATATACCCAAAATTTGATATCCTTAATTTCTCTTGTATTTTCACGATGTTAGCCAAAGTAATATCAAAGTTTATTCTGAAATAATCGAACTATTGACCATTAGATGTGAAACCACAAGTAATACACTTGCATCATGTTCACAAAAATGATAAACTATATCATTAATTTGATTAACATTTGCTATTTTTATATGTATTCTCTAATTGTAATCTGCAATTTACCGGGCAAAGAGTTATTTTAATGGTGAGATTAATTAGCAGTTTGAATTAGTTTACAACCGAATTAGTGCAGTAATAAGACCAATTAAATTATTCATTTACTTATTAAGTATCTAATATTAAGATGATAAACACAAGGAATAATCAACAAAAATGTTGGTGATTTTTTGATATTATCCAGAAAATCCATGACTAAATATTTTTACTTAAGTTATCTAAAACTAAATATACAAAAAATTAAATTTTACTGATTTTTTTGCTGTTATCAGTTTCTGTGGTGGGTTTTGTAGTCAATGCTCCCCTAGGGAGGAGTATACTATCTCTTATCTTCCCTACTACCAGCAAACTTACTGAGATTTCCTGAAATTAGATACAGCAAGCAAAACATCAACAACAAAACCTCAATATAGGTTTTTTGTCTCGGATGGTTCTGATAAGTTAGTAAAATAAACACCTGAAAATAGATTCCAGGCTTCCCCAAATTGACATTGATGAAAGTAGGCAGCATAGATTTAAGATAGACTTATGGCGCTCATAGTTCAAAAATACGGTGGTACATCTGTTGGTACAGTAGAACGTATTCAAGCTGTTGCACAGCGTGTTTACAAAACTGTTAATGCGGGAAATTCCGTAATCGTAGTGGTTTCAGCCATGGGAAAAACCACTGATGGACTCGTAAAAATAGCTAAGGAAATTTCTCGAAATCCTAACTGCCGGGAAATGGATATGCTTCTTTCCACTGGGGAGCAAGTTACCATTGCTTTAGTCAGTATGGCCTTGCAAGAAATCGGACAGCCAGCAATTTCCATGACTGGCGCTCAAGTAGGTATTTTGACAGAAGCTGAACACACCCGCGCTCGGATTTTACATATTGAAACAGAACGGCTGAATCATCATATTTCTCAAGGTAAAGTCGTTGTAGTGGCTGGATTTCAAGGCATATCTAGCATCAGAGATATGGAAATTACTACTTTGGGGCGTGGGGGTTCCGATACTTCAGCAGTGGCTATAGCAGCGGCAACAGGAGCAAATTTTTGTGAAATTTATACAGATGTCCCAGGGATTTTGACTACAGATCCCCGCTTAGTTGCTGAAGCCAAGTTAATGGACGAAATTACCTGCAATGAAATGCTGGAACTGGCAAGTCTGGGGGCAAAAGTGTTACATCCCCGCGCCGTGGAAATTGCCCGTAATTATGGCGTTCCTCTAGTAGTAAGGTCAAGTTGGACTAATGAACCTGGTACTTGGGTTACATCACCCAAACCCCAAGGGCGATCCCTTGTCAACTTAGAAATTGCCCGTCCTGTAGATAATGTAGAATTTGACACAGACCAAGCCAAGGTGGCATTGTTACGTGTACCCGATAAACCAGGGGTGGCAGCTAGATTATTTGGGGAAATATCCCGACAAAGTGTGGACGTAGATTTGATTATTCAGTCAATACACGAAGCTAATAGTAACGATATTGCCTTTACTGTCACAACGCCCATATTAAAGCGCGCCGAAGCAGTAGCCTCTGCCATTGCCCCAGCATTGAGGAATCAATCTCAGCCCAACAGTGATGAAGCTGAAGTGATTGTAGAAGAAAATATTGCCAAGGTCAGCATCGCTGGGGCAGGAATGATTGGCCGTCCCGGGGTAGCAGCCAAAATGTTCGCCACCTTAGCTGAAGCCGAAGTGAACATCCAGATGATTTCCACCAGTGAAGTCAAAGTTAGTTGTGTAGTAGATGCAGCAGAATGCGATCGCGCCGTGGTGGCACTTCGTAAGGCTTTTGAAATTGAAGAAGACGAAGGACAAAAGGACAAAGGACAAATTGTTCCCTCATCTTCCCCCACTCCCCCTGTCCGTGGTGTCGCTTTAGATATAAACCAAGCACGACTGGCAATTCGTCAAGTCCCAGATCGACCGGGGATGGCGGCAAAATTGTTTGGACTATTAGCACGGCACAACATCAGTGTTGACATGATTATTCAATCACAGCGCTGCCGAGTAGTTGATGGTATTCCTAAACGAGATATAGCCTTTACAGTGTCGCGGATAGATGGGGAAACTACACAGCAAATGCTGACTCAAGTGGCGGGAGAATTGGGATGGGGTGAAGTTGTCTTAGATAATGCGATCGCTAAGGTAAGTATTGTGGGTGCGGGGATGGTTGGACAACCGGGGATTGCGGCTAGAATGTTTGAGGCTTTAGCCCAGCACCAAATCAATATTCAAATGATCGCTACCTCAGAAATCAAAATTAGTTGTGTTGTCGCACAAGAACAAGGTGTACAAGCTTTGCAAGTTATTCACGCCGCCTTTGGGTTAGCTGGTAGCGAAAAATTCGTCATGCCAGCTTAATTAGCCATCATATAACTCTTGTGGGGTGGGCATACTCTACCAGTCTTGCCCGCCCTTGTGTACATGAATTGGATGAATTTACTGTCAATTTCTTCGATGTCCAATAAAATCTTACAAACAGAATGACTGATGAATTTATGAATATTCAAATTTTGGATGCACGTTATCAAATCCTCAGAGTTCTGAATGTGCAGGAGGTGGTACAAACGTATTTAGTCCAAGATGCAATGCTTCCGGGTAGCGAATTTGTAATCAAACATCTACATCCCAGCGGGGATCATCTCCAAGAGTCAGCAATTCTGCGAGAGTCATTTGCAGATGAGGCAAAAAAGTTAAAGCAGCTAGGTCGCGAATATGACCAAATTCAAAATTTAGTTAATTATTTTGAAGATCATCCAGATTTTTACTTAGTTCAAGAATACATTGTTGGTAATAACTTAAGCTCAGAAATTTTATTGGGAACGCCCCTGGCGGAAGAACAGGTAATTGATATCTTATCAGAAGTATTAGAAATTTTGGTGTTTGTACATGACCAGGGAATAATTCACCAGAATATTAAACCAACAAATATTATTCGTCGAGAGTCAGATCAGAAGTTAGTTTTAGTTGATTTTGGTTCTGTTCAGGAAGTTGTGACTACGATTATTGGCAGTCTTGAATATGTACCACTGGAACAATTGCGGGGTGATCCCCAATATAATAGCGATATCTACGCTTTAGGGATAGTTGCGATCGCTGCACTGATAGGTTTAACAGCTAATGAAATCTCTAGACTACAAAATCAGAAAAGTCTACTAACAGGAGAAATTATTTGGCGTAATAAAAATCAAAAAATCAGTAAAGAATTAGCAAAAATTATTGACAAAATGGTACGCTTTGACTATTGCAAGCGCTATCAGTCTGTGACTGAAGTTTTAAACGACATATACGAGTTGAAAAATCATAAATATACTCAGCGGAAACACCATCAGCAAAAAGGTTGGTTAATTTTAGTGGGCATAGTGACTTTTATCAGTAAATACAGCGCCCTTCATCTGAGTTAGGTACAAAAAAACCCACAAGATGCTCAACCCACAAAAATTTTGTCATACCCTAAAGGACATAACACTCTGAGAGGGTGTTATTGGTAGGCTTCCTGCTCTAATACTTGTAGTAATATTTAAGTTGGGCACTTGTGTAAAAGCCGCAGTTGAAATATGTTCAAATATTTGATTGATCTATATTTTAACTTTGATCTCGCCCATAAATTTGAGCCGGTGGACTTGTGGCTTCAACTGCGGTAAATGGTTCGAGAATTTTGTATCTGTGGTTTGCACCTTTTGGTACTACCCAAGAACTTCCAGGTTCCAATAAAATCATTTGTCCTTCCATGTGTAATTCTGCGCGGCCGTTAATTACATAACCAACTGTTTCATAGTCGCGGGAAGTAGGTTGTTTATCTACCGTTGGTTGTTCCTCTTCCCAAAGACGCATAGAAACAGATTTGCCAGAGGCTAGATACTTCTGACCGAGTTTACCCTTGGGGGAATAGGTGGAGTCGATTTTCTTAATACTTGTGTCAGTCATCTTGAATTAATTGTCCTATGGTTTAAGTATGACTTTGATGCAGTTATTTTTTTGTGCTTGAAAATTTCCTAAGCGTAGGATGCTTGTTCTAGTAGAGGTACAATGTGGGTAATGATAAATCATCTGTCTCTACCCGGGGATTATTTGCTCTGTGCCAAAAAACTGCTTTCATGGTGATTTATCTTTACAAGTCAATAAAATATTTATTTTTCATTTCTTTCAACCACATAAGATGCAGATAACACAGAGAAAAAAGATTTTGGTTTATCTGTTGTTAACTTCTGGTCTATGTTCTTGATAGTATCCATGTGGAGTGCCGGTAATTGGCTCAAGGGTTTCTTCAACTTGCTGTTGTGCTGTATCTAAGAAATCTTTTGTGGCTTCGGGTATTGGTTGATCAATGTTGAGGTTTTCTCGGATATTGTCAGCAGTTTCCTGTAGATTCTTCTGAGCATTTTTAACTTGTTGCTCGTTTCTAATAGGTGGGTTATTATTAGGCGCACCTTTGTAATAAGTGCCTTCAGGGGTTGTAACAGTGTAAGCTTGCGCCAACAACATTTCATGACTATAGTTAAAAATCTGAAATGAGAAAAAGACAAAACCTATGACAAAAATTAAAATAATCTGGCGCAGAAGGATATTTTTTAAGCGAGAAAATAGACTTTTCATAAGCATTCTCAATGGTGATTGTATGACTATTTTTAATCTATGGGCTGTCCTTGATTGATGGGAATTTTGCCCGTTTACGTCTTTGCTGATTTGGTTGTTATTGAAATGATTTGATGAAGAAATAAGGAAGGAAGAAGTAATGTATGACTTGAAATACTCTGCAACTGTGGTTAAGCATTGTTGAGCGACGTGTCAATACATTGCTTGAAAATGCAACTTACTTTATCTACACAGCAGCCCCTGTAGTCGGTTTGGGAGGTTGAATTTGAGTTCCTATTCCTTCTCGATATACCTCCGCTAATTGCTGCTCGTATTTGAGCAAATCGTGGTGAATTTCTTTAAAAATTGCTGTTGCTACCGGGTCAGTGTACATAGCAGACAAATTACTAATATCCCCAATACCTGTTTGCACATCCCCCAAAGCGCAACGTAACTGATATATGTCGTCGCTCCCAGTGAAGGCACTTTTGACTTTGGCATATTGATTAGCAATATTTGCTATGACGGAAGGCCTTTCACCCAGTCTGTTAAGATAGTTTTCCAACATTTGAATATGACGCTTTTTATTACCAATCATCTCTTGAAAGCGCGATCGCACTTGGGTATCTGATTCTTTTTCTGCGTACTGTTCCAAGGCTTCCATAGAATAACGCTCACCACTCAATGCTGTATTCAAGCCTCTAGTGATTTCACCTTTGGTAGAACCGCCCCAAGCATCAGCCAATTTCCACCACTCAGCGCCAGTGTCTTTCTCGTCTGGAAGTGCAGCATCTTTACCACCGTAACCCAAACGACTCAGCAGTGCTGTGGTGAAAATCGGTAAATCTCCTGGTTCGCGAGAGGTAATTAAATTCCCGTCTACCACTAAGGGCTCATCGAGATAATTTGCACCTGCATTGCTGATGTCTTTGCGGATAGCATTAAAGCCAGTGGCTTTTCTACCTTTGAGCAAATCACCTTCAATTAAAAGTTGTGGACCGTGACAAATTGCAGCTACCCATTTTCCCTGTTGCATCGCCTCTTGTACAAAGCGGACTGTATTCGGGTTACGCCGCATTTTGTCCGGAGCCAGACCACCAGGAATTACCACCGCATCAAAATTGTCAACAGTGGTTTCTGTGGTGGTAGCGTCGGGTTGTACTGCAAGTTTGCCTCGTTTCCCTTTATATCTTTCATTCATACGTGAACCGAGGACAACTACCTCCATCCCAGCTTGTTTTAATCCATTACAAGGCATAGCAAATTCTATATCCTCCACTCCATTTTCAATGAGGATAGCAACTTTTTTATTGCCTGCATGATTGTTATAGTTTGTCATGAATTTTACCTATTGTTAGACCTTAGTGAAATAGAAGAATTGCTGTTTTTAATTACTGGTTACATTGCTGGAATTTCACTCGTTGGTGCTGTTGTAAATAGTTCTTCGTAATCATGAGGAAAATAATCATGAAACTTGGCAAATTTCTCAGGCTTGATGGCATTTTGTAACACTGCAAACACGGCCCGAACATGAATAGCGGTGGTTGTGGGTTCTATATTTTCTCTTTGACTGACACGAGAGATAAATTCTTGTAGGTTAAAAGATTCACTTGGTTCTCCTTCTCGTCCCTGTAAATATTGCCCAAGTTCCTGTGGTAATTCTGCTGCTATCTCGTTTGTTTCCTCTCTAGGAATGCGCTCTGTGAGAGTTTCTAAAGTAGCACGGGTAGCACGTTCTGCCTCTTCGCGAGAATTTGATTGAGCTACGCTTTGTACATGTGTAATAAACTCCTTATATTCCATTTTCGACCTCTGGTAATTTAATTCGTAATTAGGTGGCTATCATATGTGAGGGTTAGCAAATATCAACTAATTACAGCCTTTTTTCTAGCGGGGCTGATAGTCTCGTCTGTGATTAATTACGATTTACTTTACTTGTAAACTCATAACTATATAGATTAAGCTACTACAACTTGCTTGACCTTTAATTTATACCTACTTTCCAGAGTATGACTTTAAAACTCTTTTATCTTCGTTCCCAAGGGATATATTTTTTGTCCCTAAAGTAATACATCTTTGGTGATACAGATGTGGGATGTGCAAAGGTTATGATCGATGGGTAAATAAAATTAGTTACTATTGTATTGTTTATGGTACAAAATAATCGTAATAATGAAGAAATTAATCCTGATGATTCAGCGCCTGAAATTACCGAATCCTACGACACTGGTGTTAAGAATTTACCAGGGTACAATATTGGTGGGCGAACGTTAAGACGAAGAAAACGCGAATATCGACATACCAGTTCCGAAATTACTGGTGGTGATGTTAATGCTAAATGGCCAGTGGAGGATACGGTAGGGGATGAAGCTGTGGGTGGTGCAGCTCCTACTCCTGACCAAAATGTGACTGATGAAATAGGAGAAGCCGTGGGATTACCTATGGATGACAAGACTTTCCTCCACACCCACGATATTTTGGAGCGCCGTGATCATTCTCGCTGGGAATTAGATCCCATGTCTTCTGATGATTATTCGGAACGGAGGGATATGATCTAATCAACAGCTACTTGCCAAATTTTGATTGTTTTGTCAGCACCAGCACTGGCGAGTAACTTACCATCTGGACATAAAGAAATAGCATTTACAGTCCCTGAATGTCCACTCAGGGTTTGCAATAGTTCGCCTGTAGTAAGTTGCCAAATTTTGATAGTTGCATCAGCACTACTACTAAAAAGGGTTTTACCGTCTGGACTTATGGCTAATGATTTCACCTCATTTGAGTGGCCAGTTAATGTTTGCAGTAGTTTACCTGTATAAAGTTGCCAAATTTTAATAGTTTTGTCCGTACTACCACTAATGAGAAGTTGTCCATCACGACTGATGGCAATTGATTTTACTTCACCTGAGTGACCAATCAAGGTGCGTAAAGGATCCCCCGTGCGTGGGTTCCACAGTCTGATTTTGGTATCAGCACTACCACTGGCGAGGATTGTACCATCCTGGTTCATAGCTACAGCATAAACAGCGAAGGAATGCCATAGTGTACAAATGCGATTCCCCAGAGCGCAGTGGGGGTGGCCATGGCCTGTATAAAGATGCCAGATTTTGATTTTATGACTCCCACTGGCCAAAATCTGCCCATCTGGGCTAATTGCTACCACGTTAACTGGTTTTTGATGTCCTAAAAGCGTATGCAGTAGTTTACCCGTTTTTAAGTTCCAAACTTTGACATTACTTCTGGGATGTTCACAACTACCAACGGCCAATAATTGACTGTCAGGACTAATTGCAATAGATGAAATTTCTCCTTCATGACCCGTCAGGGTGCGAATTTGTTTACCAGTCTCCAAATCCCAGACGTTGATAGTTTTGTCAACGGACCCACTCACTAAAACCACACTATCTGAACTAATAGCTACAGATGTAACTTTGCCAGAATGTCCAGTTAAGGTATGGCTTGGACCGGAGGATGGTAAGGTGCATTGCTGCTGAAGTTGAGCTAGGGTATGTAAAAGCTTGTCCACATCCGAAATGCGCTGGCCATCGCCTAGGGCTGTAAAATACTCTTTTAACTTTTCCAGATATGGTTTATCGTCTATTTTGATTGCTGATTGCATCGCCTCTAAAGGATTGATAAATTCTTCTTGTGGCACTTGACGCAATTTCAACCATGTGTTGATTGAGTGATCAACCTGGGACTGAGACCAAGAGCGGTTGGGTAAATAAGATAAACTTTGGGCTAATTCCAAAGCTAACTCTGGAACCCAATAACAACGGTTATTTTCTAGAGCTTGGTATAGTTCTTGATAACCTGTGGCATATACATGCAAAAACTCTTCCACAGATTGTAAGTTACAGGTGTCTTGAAGTAAACTGGGTAGTACCCGTGGTAATAAGGGTGGAACATCATAATCAACTAAATGATAAGCATCCGCCACCCAAGCAGCAACTAAACAATGACAGTTAATTAACACCTGGTAAAGTTTTTTTAAGTCTTGATGATTAACTTGATACTTTAAAGATAAGTGACTAATATCAATACCATTTTGCTGCCATTTTTCCACTTTTTCTAAAATTGCCAGATTGAAGACATTATCTCCACCTAAATGATTAATATCTTCAGCGTCTTCGCCCATTAATAATAATTCATCTCTTACCTTCTTCCATTCCCAAGCCCGGCTTTTGGCGGACTCATGGAGAATTTCGCGATAAGGGAGACGGAAAATTGTTTTGTAGTAATAGCTTTCCTGACCCAATCCCCAATAAGCAATGCGAAAATTGATATAGTCCCCATCATGCTCTGATTCTAAAATCAAAATTGGCTCTGTTTTTAACATCCCAAACAAAGCTTTGATGCTAGATTCACTATGAAAGCGTTTACTATCCCAAGCTCCTGCTAAAAGTTCTGTTGGTCTAATGGTACTGTGGAGTGAGTAATATTTGTGAATAAACGTTCTTAAACCTTCAGCCAATATTAGCTCCATGTCCGAATTTTCACGATTTTTCTGCTCAAATTGGTCAAACTTAATTTGTGGAGGAGCAAGAAAAATTTTCAACGGGATACGTTTATAATTAGTACGGCCATCTAAAATTTGTGAAGGATACAGTCTCAAAGGCCAACTATCAAAAATTTTAGCAACTTCTGGCAATTTGAGTGATGTTTCTCGTTGTTGGTTTGCTATTTGAAATTGGGTTTCACGTTGGTAAGTAGCTAATTGTTGTTGCAGAATTTTTTGCTGTTCAAATACTGTATTCACTCCATCTCCGTGAAGAGGTAAATTTACCGTTTGGATCAAGTCTTTAATTACCTGTGGAAATTGAGAATTGTTACTAGAGAGAGTTTCTTCAGTTCGCTTTTGAATGAGAGTGACAATCACAGGTGTGAACTCTATCACTAATTGAGTCAGTAATCTTAATCCTTGCTCCATGAGGATATTCCTGTTCAATAAATAAAATTCTTAATCTGCTGCAAAGATGCCTAGTAGCTGGTGGTGAAAAGCGAAGTATATAATTTTCGCTTTTTTGTTGACTCAGCAATTTAGTACACACTGCCCATACTACTATCTTAAGAAACATTTTTTTCAAAACAAACAAAATTCTATTTCCGGTTTTCATCTTTGACTGATTTAAAATTATTTATACCACAATAAAAAATACCTCACTGAGCTTATAAACACACACTGAGGTATTAGTTGATTGTTAAATTAATAACTCAAAAGAATTAAAATTTGATTCCCAGTTGTCCGTTGAATCCTCGCACAGAATTGTAACCAGCACCTATAAAAATGTTATCCGTAGCACCTACCTGAACACCACCAGAAAAAGCCACTCCTTTATCTTCTGAATACCAGCCTACTCCTACATAAGGTGAAATAACTGGCAAACTCAAAAATTTCAAAACATCTGCTCCTGTGGCACTGTCGGGGCCTGTTCCTATTTCAACGCCAAAATCTAAGGCTCTAACTCCTACAGCATAAGTAACTTCGCCCTCTTTTTCACCGACAGAAACCCAAGGTTGGGGTAAAAACTGAGCAGAAGCTTGACTAGGGAGAAATATAGTTAAGCAACTTAGTGATGAAATTAATATTTGGGCAATAAGGGCTTTTTTCACGTTTTTATCCTACACAACCTGTCACATTGTCACATTGTAACTGTGAGGTAAACTTTTCGTCTGTGAGTAGCTTTAATGAACACAAATAGAGATGTGGTGACAAAAAATATAAAAAAGATGATATGAAAAAGAAAATTCGTGTAAATGCGTTAATTAGCTATGTAATTAACAACTATCAAATTAAAATCGCATTATGTTACAAGAATCCATAGAAACAATAGTATCTGCCTACTTTGCTAACATTGCAGCGATGAATCCAGAAGGCTGGACAGAAAATTTTGCTGAAGATGCTGTTAGCTATGACCCGGTAGGTGAACCACCTGCAAAAGTACATGAGCGATATCGTGACTTTATTGGGCAGTTACAAGCATTTTTTGACAAACTAGAACCTCAAACTGAGCATATCTTCGTTACTGGCAATGAAGCGGCGGTAAAGTGGACAATGCACGGTGTGAGTAAGACAGGTAAACCAGTTGTCTTTGAAGGAATTACGATTTTTGCAATTAACCCAGGTGGGAAGATTCAAACAACTCGCGCTTACTGGAATCCTGCTAAGATGGTGACCCAATTGCCATTTCCTCCAGCACCGGGCCCCGCGCAATCGTGATCCCATAGATTATCAACTCTTGAGCAGCTGGAAATAAAAGTTAAACCCATCCATAATAAACCTAGGTATTATTTTAATTGGGCTATGTACTTAACTTGGTTCGGCGCTAATAGTTGGCTAATAGAAATTGGTAATCAACGCATACTCCTTGACCCTTGGCTGATTGGTTCCTTGGTTTTTGGCAATGCAGAATGGTTCTTTAAAGGTTTCCGTTCACAAGAACCTGCCATTCCAGAGAATATTGATTTGATACTGCTGTCTCAGGGCTTACCAGACCATGCTCACAAACCAACTCTCCAGCAGCTTGACCACCAAATTCCAGTTGTAGCTTCTCCTCGTGGGGCAACAGTAGTACAGGAATTGGGTTATGCTGCTATCACATCCCTAGCTTTTGGTGAACGTTTCACTTTAAACAACGAAGTAGAAATCAAAGCTGTGCGTGGCTCAGTGGTGGGATACAACGTTGTAGAAAATGGTTATCTGATTACAGAATTAGCAAGTGGGTTTAAACTTTACTACGAACCTCATGGTCAACATTCCCCAGAAATCAAACAGTTTTCACCGGTTGATGTGTTAATTGTGCCAATTATTGATCTCACACTGCCTATGATCGGGCCCTTTATCAAAGGTACAAATAAAGCTTTAGAAGTAGCACAGTGGTTACAACCCCAAGTGATGCTACCCACAACTGCTGGTGGAGATGTGGAATTTGAAGGTTTCCTGGGCAAATTACAAAAAGCCCAAGGCTCCATTGAGGAGTTTCGTTCGTTGCTCAAGCAAAATAATTTGACAACACAGGTGATAGACACAGCTACTGGCCATCGCGTGGAAATACAATTAGCAGGGATATACTAATTTTTTTCTCCTACTGTCTTAATAATCGCTATCACCCACACAAATGCCTTTACATTTAATACCATTGGTAGCAGTGCGCTGACAATGAGGGCAAAGAACTTTTTCCTGTTCTGTTGCTTGATTTATTTTCATGCTCCTGCTGGGGTGTAATTGATCTTGTTCAATCCGGGGTTCTACAGTCATAACAAGGAATTTGTTGCTGTTTACATTTCGCAAAGTGGAGATTAAAACTATAATAACTCTGTACTCCTTGGTATGAGCTTTTTGTGTTTCACCCCATTAAAGCAAGACATGAATGGCGAAAATCTTCCCCCCGCATTTCAAAGTTGGGGTACTGGTCGAAACTTGCACAAGCAGGAGACAACAAAACCACAGAAGCTTGATGCTGTTTAGCTAGTTCTGCTGACCGAGGAACTGCTCTAGCCATGGTGGCGACGATTTCGTAGTTGGTGTAACCTACTTCTTCCAGGCGTTGAGCAAATGCTGGTGCTGCACTACCAATTAATAATACCGCCGCAGCTTTGACTTGAATTTTGGCTAACCAGGCTGTGTCATTACCGGGTTTAGCTTCGCCACCGGCTATCAAAATCGCTGGACTATTTACCGATGCTAATCCAACTTCCGCCGCATCATAATTAGTGGCTTTGCTGTCGTTAATAAAGTCAATACCTTGCCAAGTACAAATGTGTTCTAAACGGTGGGGAACGCCAGAAAAATTCCTAATTGCAGTCTCAATAGCATTGTGTTCGATTCCTGCTAATCGCGCAGCAGCAACAGCCATTAACAGATTTTGGAGGTTATGTTCTCCTACCATTTGCAAAGCCGAGGTAGGAAGAATTTTTTCTGGTTTAAAAGTTGCTTTTAAGTGTTCAATAACCCAACCGTTTTCAATATAAAACCCCTGTTCACCAACTAAAAATTCCTTACCTTTGACACTTGTCCAATAGGCATCAGGCCAATGACTTCTACCATTTTTACGCAAATAAGGGTCATCACCATTAAATACTTTTAGACGGGAATGATGTAATAATTTCGCCTTGATGTTGTAGTAATTTTCTAAGGTTTTATGCCGTGCTAAATGGTCTGGGGTGAAGGTTGTCCAAATGCCAATGCGAGGGGCAAGACCAACGGAAGATTCTATTTGATAGCTGCTAATTTCTGCTATTACCCAGTCCGGAGGTTCTTCTGATAAGGCAACTTCACAAGCTGCACGGCCTATGTTACCACAGGCGGGAGCATTGAATCCAGCTGTTTGAAAGATTGCCGCAATTAAGGCTGTGGTGGTGGTTTTGCCATTAGTGCCAGTAATGCCTACCCAAGGAGAAGCCTGCAAGTGTCGCCAAGCGAGTTCCATTTCACCGATAGTTTCAATACCTAATTCTCGCGCTTTGACTAACACTGGAACATCCCAAGGTACGCCAGGACTAACAACTATTAAATCACATAAATCACTGCCATTTAAATCAAGAGAATGTCCTAATTTAACAGTGATTTCCTCGGCAGCGAGTTTTTCTTGTTGTTTCAGGAGGTTGGGGGAGGTGTTACTGTCACTGAGCACTACCTCCCAACCTTTCTGTTTCAACAATCTCGCTGTAGCAACACCGGACTTTCCCAATCCAATTACCGAAGCTCTAGGCATAGACTGTAGCAGAGTTCCCTGGTTAAGCACTGACCATCATAACGCTTCTTGGCAAAAATTACACTTCTTTTTTGTGACCTTAAACTACAGATTTTTGACAATAGCACCAAAATCAGCCAGTACACGCCCATGATTTCGCAGTAATCCTAGTAAGTGTAGCCGATTGCGCTTGATTTCGGGGTTGGGGTCCATGACTAAAACGCTGTCTTCGCCATCAAAGAAGTTGGCGACGGTGGGAGCGATTTTTTGTAATGCTGCTATCAACAATTTATAATTACGCGATTGCTGCGCCTGTTGAGTTATTCTGGTGCATTCTACTAGGGCGTTGTAAAATGCTAGCTCAGAGGATTTTTGAAAGAGTTCTGGCTGAATTACGTTTGTGGGTTCTAGCTGCTGGAAGTCTAGGTCACCTTGGGCTGCTAGCCTCGTGGAACGGTTGATGGTTTCGTAGATGTTATCTAGAGTACCATCTGCCCGGATTGCGTGCAGATATGATGCGCGATCGCGGACATCGAGTAAATCTTTTAACGCGCGTTCTATATATTCTCGGTCATTTTCTCCTAAGACTGCGTTTACTAGATCGTAGTCAATTTGCTTTTCATCTTGTAGCAAGGTGCGAATACGTTGTAAGAAAAATTCTTGCAAATTTGCAATCAATTTGTCTTGTTCTTTGTGGTACTGTGCAGCAAAATCTGTGGCTATTCGCGTTAACAAATTCTCTAAGTTAATGGGCAAATTAGCAGCCCAAGTAATGTTAATTATCCCATTAGCAGCGCGGCGCAATGCAAAGGGGTCCGAGGAACCAGTGGGAATTAATCCTAAGCCAAAGATACTGACTAAAGTATCTAATCTGTCTGCCAAACCCACAACTTGTCCTACGAGGGTTCGGGGGAAAATATCACCTGCGCCTGTGGGTAAATAATGCTCAACAATTGCCCTAGCTACTTCTGGATCTTCTCCACTAGCCAGGGCATATTTCTCCCCCATAACCCCTTGCAGTTCTGGGAATTCATACACCATTTGTGAAACTAAGTCAGCTTTACATAATAAAGCTGCCCGTTGGATTTTTTGGCGTTGACCTTCTTCTAATTGTAGTTGGCTGCTAATGTAATCAGCAATTGTGACTATTCTACTTACCTTAGCACGTACTGAACCTAGTTCTTCTTGGAAAGTAACTGTTTCTAATTGAGGTAAATAACTTTCTAAAGATTTAGCTAAATCAGATTTGTAGAAAAACTTGCCATCAGCTAACCTTGCACGAATTACCCGTTCATTCCCCAGGGCGATAATATCTGATTTATTGGGATCACCATTAGCAACAGTGATAAAGTTAGCTAATAATTCTTTACCGTCAGTTCCTTTAAATACAGGAAAATAACGCTGGTGAGTGACCATCACTTCTGTGATTACCTCAGTGGGTAACTGCAAAAATTCTGGTTCAAATTTACCCACTACTGCGGAAGGAAATTCAACTAAGTTTGTTACCTCTGCTAACAAGTCCGGGTAAAATACTGTAAATCCGCCTGCTTTTTCTGCTGCTGTTTGTACTTGCTGTTGAATAATATTAGCCCGTTCTTGTGGGTCAACAATTACAAAAGCATCGCCTAAAGTCTTGACGTAATCTGTGGCTTGAGGTACGGTCACAGGCTGGGGATGTAAGACACGATGACCATAGGAAAAGCCATGACTTTTGATTATCTCAGATCCATTCACCAATTCAATAGGCAAGACGGAATTATCTAACAAAGCCACTAGCCAGCGAATGGGGCGAGAAAACCTCATATCGCCATCACCCCAGCGCATTAACCGCTTACCTTCTAAACCACAAATCCATTGATTCACCAGTTCGGTTAAAATTTCCGCTACGGGACGACCGGGAATGCTTTTCTTGACAAAGACAAAATCGCCTTTGTCTGTGGAGCGAATTTCCAAAGCGGCTATATCCACACTTTGCTTTTTGGCAAAACCTGTAGCAGCCGGTGTAGGCTGACCATCTTTAAAAGCAGCTTGAACAGGAGGACCTTTAATTTCTTCCTCCCGGTCTGGTTGCTGGGATGGTAGATCTGTAATGAGTACCGCCAACCGCCGGGGAGTACCATAAACTTCTGTAGATGCGCCGATGAGACTATTAGCTTCTAGACTTTGGGGAATGCGCGATCGCCATTGTAATATGGCATCACCGAGAAAGCTGGCGGGTAGTTCTTCTGTACCAATTTCTAATAAAAATGCAGCCATAGGAAAATCATGTAACTTGGTCAATTCTCACAGTTTACCGTCAGCAGCCCAACAGTGAACAGGGAGTAGGGAACAAGTTACTAACTCAAAACAAGAGTGGTTATACGGCAGTTTTTAGTTCCATGATAGGCCCGACAAAACCAAAGTGGTGCATAAACACAACTGTGTTGGTTGTGGGGTGGTTTATGGACCTTAGCCACAACACACCCTAAACAACGTAATTTTGATTGATAAGTTATGGGATTTTGTGATTAGACTTTAGTATGTTTATCGACTATGTTGGCCAAGTCTGGTACTGCTTCTTCTACATGTTTTTTAGCAGAACTACGGAATTTTTCATAAGTTCCTTTGATGATTTGGCTCTTAGTGTGCTTAATTCTAGCATCGGTAATGCCCAGCATAGCCTCAGCCGTTTCAGAACGACTGGCAATGAGATAATCAGCTGGATTACCTTTTTGTGCACCCTCATGCCACAGAGGGTCAAGGGCTGTCAAAAACTGAGGTAGTAGCTGTTCAACAATGTAGGGGATGTATCCGGGTTTAACTCCTTTTAAGGCTGTGAAGGCTGTTTTCAAAGCCATACCACTTATCCCTGACTTGGAAGCTAGCTGCTGGTCGATCATCTTGCAACAATCATCTATAACCATGGCCTTTTTGTTTGGATTCAACAGCTGATCACTCAATCCCATTTTCTTCCTCCTGGATATCAATGCAATTAATCGTCCTAGCAAATAAAATTTTTAGCTAGCTTTAGTAGCTTATATCATGTCCGCGAAATTGCAGATCAAACCCGGAACCTTATTTAATTCAATTTTTCAGTAATCTTAAACCACTAAGTGTAACTAACACCGTGGAACCTTCATGACCTATTACACCGATGGGTAGGTTAATGTTGCCCAAAAAGTTACCAATTAACAGCAACATAATAAACCCCAGAGCTACAACTATATTTTGTTTCACAACTGAGTGCGATCGCCTACCCAGTTTGATGGCTGTCGCTAATTTATCTAAGTTATCTGCCATTAATACTATATCTGCGTTTTCTAGGGCTACATCGCTACCTGCTATCCCCATGGCAATACCTACAGAAGCCTGAGCTAAAGCGGGAGCATCGTTAATACCATCCCCTACCATGGCGACGGTTTTATATTGTTGCTGAAGTTGACGAATCACATCCAATTTATCTTCGGGGAGTAGTTCTGCATAGACTAGATCAATACCTACAGCCTTGGCGATACTCTCAGCTGTGGGTTGATTGTCTCCGGTAATCATGACAATTTGCTCAATTCCTAATTTTCGCAATTGGGTAATCATGGCTGCTGCTTCTGTTCTGACTATATCAGCAATAGCAATCGCGCCCATGACCTGTTTGTTTTGTGCTACCCAAACTATGGTTTTACCTTCATTTGCTGGAATTTGTGCCGATTTCTGTAATTCCTCGGGAAAAAAGTTTACATACTGCTGTATGAAGGCTGCATTTCCTACAAACACTTTTTCATAGTTAACAAAGCCCATAATTCCCTGTCCGGGTATGGCTTGGACATCAACGCCACGCACCCAATCTGCAGCAGCCGCCTCAACAATAGCCTTACCAATGGGATGTTCCGAACAAGATTCTAAAGCAGCCGCGGCTTTTAATACATCAGTTTCGGAATGTTCACTACTGACAATCACCTGAGATACTTGTAGGTTTCCTCTGGTCAAAGTACCAGTTTTATCAAAAGCGATCGCTCTAACTTTACCAATTTTTTCCAACTGCGCTCCATTCTTGAATAAAATACCTTGTCTTGCACCGTTAGCAATTCCCGACAACAAAGTAGGCATAATTGCTGCCATTAGCGCACAGGGAGAAGCCACCACCAAAAAAGTCAAGGCGCGATAAATTGTAATTTCCCAACTCCAATTCCAAAGCAACGGCGGTAAAAATACCAAGAGTGTTCCAACTACCACAATTACCCGCGCATATATCCGTTCAAATCTCTCAATAAACTGTTGAGAAGGAGGTGCTTCCGTCTGTGCTTGTTCAACCAAACGAATCACGCGCTGAATCAAACTGCTAGATGCGGGTTTGTGTACCTGGAGCTTCAAAGCACCATAACCGTTCAATGTTCCTGCAAAAACTTCAGCCCCTACTGACTTCTCAACAGGTAAAGACTCACCTGTAATGGCTGCTTGATTCAAAGTACTATAACCAGAAATAATAATGCCATCAGTAGGAATTAACTCCCCTGGTTTAACAATAATTTCATCACCCACCTTCAGATGAGTAATAGAAAGCATTTTTTCCTGTCCATCAACTAAAACTCTAGCTGTATCCAAAGTTAAACTCATCAAAGCACGGATGCTGCGTTCAGTGCGCCCCATAGCGTAACCTTCCAAAGCACCACTAATCGCAAAGATAAGAATCAAAATAGCCCCATCAATAATCAGATAATATTCCCTGCGCCATAAACCCAGACTAGCAGCACCGAGAGCCGCTACAATCATCAGTAAATCTACATCCAGCTCCTTTTCACGAATTAGAGTAGTTAAACCTTTACATGCACTGTCATAACCACCAATCACATAAGCAGCAGGTAACAACAGCAGCGCCCAACCCAACCAGCCAATATGCAAAGCACACCAGCCTAAAAACAACAGTAAGCCACAAAACAACGCCGCCAAAGTATCCGAATGTTCTTGAGTAAAGCGCCTCAAAGCCTGAGAGTAAAGCATGAGAATTTCATCAGTCAGAACTCTCTTACTCTAAACCTTAACATCACCGTCAATGTCAACCCTCAAATATTTACAAAAAAGCCAGGGTTTGTGCTGGATAATTGACTTATTCCCATACTCTCCCATAAAAATGTTAATAAAAAAAGCAATCAATCAGATTTCCAAGTTCTCTTTTCCATCACCTTGGCTGATTATAATTATTTTTTCCAGTCTCGGTTTAATAGGTATTCTTAATCATGCCATGTGGCGAGACGAAGTAAATCCCTGGCTAATTGTCAGAGATAGTAAGTCTTTTGCAGATTTAATTGTCAACATTAATTATGAAGGACACCCTGTATTGTGGTATTTTTGTCTAGCATTACTCAGAATAATTACTGATAATCCCGTGATTATGCAAATTTTTCATTTAGCTATTACTATTGCTGCTGTTGCTCTTTTTTGCTTATATAGTCCCTTTAATTATAAACAGAAATTTCTATTTTCTTTTGGTTTTTTTCCTTTTTATGAATATCTTATCATATCTCGAAATTATGCTTTTAGTATGCTATTTATTTTTGCTTTTTGTACATTTTTTCCGCATAGAAAAAAAACTTATCTTTACTTAGCAATTTTATTAAGTCTCTTGGCTAACAGTAGTGCTTATGCCTTATTTATTTCATTGGCTTTGCTGTTAACTTTGCTAGTAGAACTTTGTTTTGATATTGAACATCGTCACCATTATTTTAGTCAAAGTAACAAGTATGATTTATTTTTAAGTTTGGTAATTATTATATTTGCTTTGCTTTTATCTGTCTATATTATTACTCCTCCAGCAGATAGTTATCTTCATGGTGGATTAAATGACGGTTGGGTAAAAGAATTTGATTTGCGTCATTTATTGAGAAGTTTAGGTAGGTTATTTGGTGGCTATTTTTTAATAATTCCCACCCACAAAAGATGGTTGGATTTAACTGTCTGTGGTTTAATTATTTTATTTATTGTAGCTTTATCTATAATAAATTTATCTAAAAAGCCATTAGCCTTATTTTTCTACATCACAGCTAACTCAGTTATCCTGGCATTTACATATTTGAGATTTGCAGGTGCACCTCGACATTTTGGGCATTTTTATTTAATTATGATAGCAGGATTATGGCTGGGTAATCACTATCAGAAATCTCCGCTTTTAATCAATAAGTTTAAGTATGCTTTGAAATTAAAAACAATGCAATTAATTAAAAAATGGCATAATATAGGCTTTATGCTGATTTTGTACGTGCAGTTCATCGCGGGAATTGGAAGTTTTGCTAAAGACTTAATCATACCATATTCAGCTAGTCGTGAAACTGCTGATTATCTGCAAAAATCTCATTTAAATAATGAATTTATTGTTGCCAGTCGAGATGCCAATATGGCTGCATTATCGGGTTACCTCAACCAAAAGTTTTACTATCCTGAACGGCAAGAAATGGGAAGTTTTACCCTCTTTAAAGCAGGTCGTAAATCTGTGGAAGAAGCTCAAATATTAGAACAAATTAACACTCTTTTAACCAAGGAACCAGACAAAAGTAAAATTTTGCTGATTTTAAATAAAAAACTGAATGTAAATCACCAAGATTTAAACATTATTGGCATCAAAAATTTCGAGAATGCTTGGGTAGATGATGAAAAATATTATCTTTATTGGGTAAGTAAAGCTTAAAGTGAAAAAGCAATGAATACTGATTTGTTCACTATCAAAGAGTTGACATAGGCTGTAGGCGTCGGGATTACTCCACCTATGGTAGGACACCACCATCGATTAGGACTAGTACTACAACCCAAGGGATTGCCTCCGGCACTGCCCCCGGCGCAATCGCCCAGAAATTACCCCTTTGTACACGGAAAAAGATATCGTCCGATTGGAGCGCATCGTCGCTGTAAAAAACCAAGGCTTTCAACTGAACCACATTCGTCACATTCCAGAAATAGAACCACAGGCAGATACCACAGTCAACCTCGTGGCACAACTCGAGCAGCAATATAGGGCTGTGATGCAGCAAATATCCCAACTGCGACAAACAGCATCAGCATTAGAGAACTTACTACGGCGGGATTGCCATTGTCAAATTGTGCAAGCTGAGGTATTGTCCCTATATAACCATAGAAGAACCCTTAGGCGAAGGCTTACTAGAAGCCACAGCCTTTAACGCCCTAGTAGAATCATTAATCAACAAAGGCGACTGCTGCTATTGCCATGTGAGACCTGTTTGTAACGGAGTCTTCAGGATACATCACCCTCGCAAATTCGCTATTTCCATCGCATCATTGTGATCATAAGACGGCAGAGATGGTGTTATTGCGTGGTATAAACGTAGTACCCGTGGACAGTCGGGGAATGGAAATTACCTGTGCAGGGGAACTAACGGTGACTCCAACGTAAGCGTGAAGTGCCTAAAGCCTGTCAGGCTTCCGCCCTGAGCCTTAATCGAACAGGAACAAGCAGGAAAACCAAGAAGTGATTCTTGGAATCCCCATTCTTCCAGGCGGGGAAAATGTCAAGACTGTCCAGCTTTCTGTACCTAGATAAAGAGCATTATGTGGCAACAAGAAAAAAAAGAGAGTGCGATTGTGCGGAGCGCAGTGCCAGAGGCAATCGTCAGCCTTGCCTTATTCCTGTCCCTGGCTACAACCCCTATGGCAGCATTTTTATTCGTGTCGACACCTGTGCTGGCACGGTCTGCCACTGAAAATGAAACCTTGTCAGATGAGCCTAACTATCTCGATTCCCGTTCTTTGGTTCATACTTACAGACAAAACCCTAACCTAAAAGCAAATTTTCTTGGCTTTGCCCTTGCATCACAGCAAGCTATCAAAGTGGCTAGAGGCACGGCCATAGCTCAGGGAGAAGCACCATCAAATACCGAAGCAACATCGGAATCAAATCAACAGCAGCCTTTAGAAACTATCCCAAATACCGAAGCAACATCGGAATCAAATCAACAGCAGCCTTTAGAAACTATCTTTAATCTTGAAGAACTACCTCGGTGGTGGTTTTTGTTACCTACGGCTGCTATATTTGGATTACTAATGTGGGTTTTCCAGTCACGCCTATGGGTCATTGAGGCTAAAAATTCCACCCCAGATCCAAACGCCAATGCTTCTTCTGAGAATGAAGTGGCAATAAATGACACAAATCTTACTTCCAGTGCTGATGAACCTCTAGCAGGAACGGCTGACCACGATGCTGATTTGGCACCAGAAGCCAAAGCCGCTATTAGCTCCGTTGTCAGGGACAATATCAATAATCAGAAATCCCTTGAAACCAATAATTTAAGTAATGTTACAAGCTTAGAATCGTTTGATGATCAATCACCCTGGGATATGGAAGCACCCGCAGATGTGGTCAATATTCCATACCCTCAATTACCAGATTTATCTCAACCAATATCTGAAGAGTCCAAAGCTGCAGAAGTGTTATTGGATTCTGAAGCGGAAAATTACAAGAGCAAAGACTTCAGCGAGGAAACCGCAGAACAACCCCAGATAGAATTAAATCAAAATACGAACTTAGCTGGTGATATTGATAATACAAGCCAGCTAAATAATGATAACGAAACCATATTAACCTTATCGATTGAAGAAGTTATTAGTTCAGATCCCACACTCTCAGATATTACCGAAGACATATTGAATGTAGTAGCGGATGCAGCTGAACCCACGAACTGTGAGACAGATATTTTTGCAGATGGTGCAACTTTTGTAGAAACCGATATGGGATCATCTGTTGGGAATCAAAGTCATCTTGAGTGTGAAGGAGAAATGCTGAGTGATACCATAGAAGGTGCAGTATTTAATTTCGACGGAGAACGAAGTATTGCCCTCAAGCCCCGTAATTCCCAATGGGCTTATGTGAGTTGGTACCTTGATAAAAGGTGTCAGCAAGCATTAGAAACTAACGGCATCTCTCAATTAGCCTTGCGGTTGTATGATGTCACGGATTTGGACTTGAGTTATCAAACACCGGAGTTAGTACATCAATATGAACTAGAGTCAGGAGAAGTAGAGAAATATATTCCCATTCCCCGCAGTAGTAGCGACTATATCAGCGAAATAGGTTATTTAACTCAAGACGATTGCTGGGTAAGAATTGCTCGTTCCGAAAGGGTGCGCGTTTTTTATACACCCCTGCAAGATACCACAGAAGAGCCATTATTTAGTCTTGATGGAGAACGAAGTATTACCCTCAAGCCCCGTAGTTTCCAATGGGCTTATGTGAGTTGGTATATTGATAGAACATGTCAGGAAGCATTAGAAACTAACGGCATCCTTCAATTAGCCTTGCGGTTGTATGATGTCACGGATTTAGACTTGAGTTATCAAAGGCCGGAGTTAGTACAGCAGTATGAACTAGAGTCAAAAGAAGTAGAGAAATATATCCCCATTCCCCAAAGTAATAGCGATTATATCGCCGAAATAGGCTATGTAACTCAAGGCCATTGCTCGGGACGCAGTGCAGGAGGCAATGCCTGGGTAACAATTGCCCGTTCTCCAAGAGTGCGCGTCTTTGATACAGTCCTGCAAGATACCATAGAAGAGCCATTATTTAATCTTGATGGGGAACGAGGTATTACCATCAAGCCCCGTAATTCCCAATGGGCTTATGTGAGTTGGTATATTGACAGAACATGTCAGGAAGCATTAGAAACTAACGGTATCTCTCAATTAGCCTTGCGGTTGTATGATGTCACGGATTTAGACTTGAGTTATCAAAGGCCTGAGTTAGTACAGCAGTATGAACTAGAGTCAAAAGAAGTAGAGAAATATATCCCCATTCCCCAAAGTAATAGCGATTATATCGCCGAAATAGGCTATGTAACTCAAGGCCATTGCCCGGGGCGCAGTGCGGGAGGCAATTCCTGGGTAACAATTGCCCGTTCTGCAAGAGTGCGCGCTTTTTATACACTCCTGCAAGATACCATAGAAGAGCCATTATTTAATCTTGATGGGGAACAAAGTATTACCCTCAAGTCTCGTAATTCCCAATGGGCTTATGCGAGTTGGTACATTGACCAAACTGGTCAGGAAGCATTAGAAACTAACGGTATCTCTCAATTGGCCTTGCGGTTGTATGATGTCACAGATCTAGACTTGAGTTATCAAAGGCCTGAGTTAGTACAGCAGTATGAACTAGAATTAGCCAGAAAAGAAAAATATATTGCTATTCCCCAAAGCGATCGCGATTATATCGCCGAAATAGGTTATGTGATTCGGGGGGATATTTGGGTAAGTATCAGCCGTTCCGAAAGAATTCGCGTCTTTGGTATACCCTTGACAGATACCAGAGATGAAAATATACCCACAACAGAGATAACATCCGTGGATTTGCCCAGTACAAATAATGAAAGTAAAATTCTGCTCAAACCCCGAACTCCCAAGTGGGCTTATGCAATTTGGTACATTTCCACAAATGATCAGCAAACACTGGAAAATAAAAACATCTCCCAATTATATCTGCGGTTGTATGATGTCACGGATTTAGATTTGAGTTATCAGACACCGAAGTTGGTACGGCAATACGAATGCGATGAGATCACAAGTGATCGCTACGTGGGAATTCCTGCAGTTGATCATGACTACATTGCTGAAATAGGTTATGTGACAAAAGGCGATTGCGCCGAGCCCACTTCCGAAGGCAATCACTGGGAGATGATTGTCCGTTCAGAAAGGATTCGCGTGTTCGGTCGTCCCCAACCAGATTTTTGGTTTATTACAGATACTGAATTAATTATCCACGGTTCCACAGAACCAAGTGCAACAGTAAATATTTCTGGTAAACCCATCAAAATTAGATCAGATGGTACTTTCCACCTGCGTCTTCCTTGCTCAAAAAACTTAATTGACTATATGATGACAGCAATTGCAGCTAATGGGGAACAAAGTACAACTATCCGTAAGAAATTTTCTCAGGAAGATTTAGAAAGTTAAAATTTGTAATTCGTAATTCGTAAGATTGACATCGACCGAATTCAAATATGCGGTTTTTGAACTGTTGTAGAGATGTTCCGCCGGAACGTCTCTACCAGTAATAAAAAAAAAGTGTATGAAGAAGGCGGGATTGATTAATTCCCACCCTCATCTTTAAGCAGGTTCAAATCTCAGCGCGACACCGTTCATGCAGTAACGCAAACCAGTAGGTACAGGGCCATCATTAAACACATGGCCTAGATGTCCACCACAATTGCTGCAATGCACTTCTGTTCTAGTCATAAAAAATGACCGATCTACACTGGTAGCGATGGCTCCTTCAATTGGTTGATAAAAGCTTGGCCAGCCAGTGCCACTGTTAAACTTAGTGTCTGATATGAATAATGGTTGTCCACAGCCAGCACACACAAAAGTACCCTTGTCATATTGCTTGTCGAGTGGGCTGCTGAAAGCGGGTTCAGTACCATGTTTTCTTAACACCCGAAACTGTTCTGGCGTTAAAATTGAGCGCCACTCTTGTTCAGATTTGGTAATTGCAAATTGGCTTTTAGAAGTAGTCATGTTCTCCGAACCCCAATTGATATTGCGTGATAAAATTGCTGTGCCAATAAATACGGCACTGGCCTCTAAAAAATAACGTTTGTCCATGATTCCTATTTTACCTTAAGCAATTTGGGCAACAGAACCATTTAAAATTCACTAGCCATCTCTGACAAAGATCCACAAGACATATTTAATTTCTGAGATGACTTTTAATCACCAAAACACAGTTCATACTCTTCTGTAGTAACATCAGGGTGTGTTTTCAGATAATCACCCAAGCGATCACAAGCATAGTTCAACAGCTGGTCTAGCTTTAATGTTTGCAGTTCTATTTCCTCTAGGTTCCACAGTTTAACTGTGGTATCCTCACTCGCAGAAGCTAGCATTTTACCGTCAGGACTGAAATGAACACTTTTTACCCCGTCATTATGCCCGGAGAAGGTTTTCAGCAAAATACCACTGCTAACATTCCAGAGTTTAACAGTTTTATCATCACTACCTGAAGCGATCATTTTGCCATCGGGTGAGAAACTAACATGATTCACCAAATCAGTATGTCCTTGGAAAGTGTGGAGCAGTGAACCGTCTAAGTTCCAGAGTTTAACAGTTTTATCATCACTACCTGAAGCGATACTTTTGCCATCGGGAGCAAAGTTAATGCTCCATATACTAGCGCTATGACCAGGGAAAGTTCTCAGCAAGCGACCGTCTCGGTTCCAGAGTTTGATAGTTTTGTCTGCACTGGCTGAAGCGATAATTTTGCCATCGGGGCTGAATTGGATATTAGTTACCCAACCATGATGACCTGAAAGAGTTCTCAACAGCTTACCGTCTCGGTTCCAAAGTTTGATAGTTTTGTCTGCACTACCAGAAGCCAGAATTTGATCGTCAGGGCTAAAAATCATATTTGTGATCGAGTGTTTGTGTCCCTTCAAGGTATGCAACAAAGTAGCATCTCGTTGGCGAATCTCAATAGTCTGATCTTCAGTTGCTAGCGCCACAGTATTGCCATCACTGGTAAAGGTGATGGTGGTAATATCTTCAATGGGAGAAGCCAGTATTTTTAGTAATCGACCATTCAAACTCCATACTTTCATGGTTTTGTCAGCACTAAAGGAGGTAATAGTACTGCCATCGGCTGTGAAGCTGACATTGTTTACACTGCTCTTGTGCCCGTAAAAAGTTTTTGGCAATGTTTTTTCTAGTTTCCATAATCGAACAGTATTGTCGTCACTAGCCGAGGCGAGTCTATCACTATCTGGGCTAAAACTCAAACTATTAACTTCATGGGTGTGACCTGGTAAAGTATCTAGCAAGTTACCCGCACGAGTCCAAAGCTTTATAGTTTTATCAGCGCTGGCGGAAGCGATCATTTTACCATCAGCAGAAAACCGCACTTTCCAGACACCACCATTGTGGCCTTCTATGATTCTCAGTAAATTACCATCACGACTCCAGAGTTTGATTGAATGGTCAGCACTGGCTGAAGCAATTGTTTGACCGTCCGGGCTAAAACTCACATCTAAAACTTCTCTGGTACTTCCTGGCAAAGTTGATAACAAACGACCGTCTAAACTCCAAAGTTTAACTGTGCCATCATCACTGGCTGAGGCAATAGTATCACCGTCCGGTGAGAAACTAACTTCATTTATACTGCGGTTATGCCCAATGAAATTTGCTAGTAACTTGCCATCGCTATTCCAAAGTTTAGCCGTGTTGTCATGGCTACCACTGACTAAAAATTGACCATCTGGTGAGAAACTGACAGTATTCACACCATGAAGATGTCCTGTGATAGTTTTGAGTAACTTACCGTCACGACTCCAGATTTTGATGGTGTTATCAGCACTGGCAGAAGCTATTGTTTTACCATCCGGCGAAAAACTCACGCTATTGACACTATCTTGATGCTCTGTCAGAGTTGCTAATAAACTGCCATTGCTACCCCAAATTAGGATGCTGTTATCGGCATAACCAGCAGCCAATATTTTACCATCCGGTGCAAAAGTGACGCTGGTTACCCAAGAATTATGAGTCAAACGGTTAAGTTCTTGAGTGCCATACACTGCCTGTTGTAGGATAAACGCAGTTTTAGATTGGATATTTTGGGGAATTAAAGGAGTATTTTTTTGTACTTCCTTTCCTGCCTTGAGTCCAGTGAGTAATGCTTCTAACTGCTTATTGGAGACGAGAAAGTTTTCTGACAAGGAATTTAAAGCCTGTATCTCTCCTAACTGAGCTTTTTGAGTTTGTTGGTAAGCTAAAACAGCTAAACCGAAAGCAGTCAGTCCCAGAATACTAATGATCCCCACAGTTCTTTGAGCTTTTCTGAGTCTATTTTTTTCTTTTTGCTGTTGACGTTTTCTTTCTAGTAAACAGGCTTGAATAAAGCGCTGAACATCAACAGACACTTCATCAATGTAATTCATATAAATTTCTTCAGCTTCCGCCAGGCGAACACCTTGTAAGAGAAAATCTGGTTGTTCATTGTTATTGATCCACAAAGCTGCTGCTTGGGCAATTTGACGTTGCGATCGCAACCTCGCGCGATTTTCCTCCAACCACCAACGCAACGTTGACCAGTAGCGAATCAGAACTTCGTGGGCTACTTCTACAGTTGCGGGTGAAGATGTAGGAAATGGGAGAGAAGTTTTTTCTATTTCTCCCACTCCTCGTACTTCTGTAAACACACCTGTATCTTCTTCTAAATTCACAACTACCAGCTTTGCAGCAATTAACACTTGTAATGTTCTTTCTACCAAAGCCACCGGATATTTTTTAACAATTAACTCAGATTTGAGTACCCGTCGTCTAGTATCTTCTGTACCCTCACCCAACTGTGTCAACGACAGAAAAATCCACCGCGCGCATTCTTGAGCTTCTGGATCTAAAGTTTTGTAAACCTTTTGGGCTTTATTTTCCAGTGCTCCTTTAATTCCGCGCAAATGCTGCTGATAAGCTTGTAAGGTAATTGTCCCATTTTCGCGGTATTCCCACAGTTGTTCTAAAACAAATTCTAAAAGTGGTAAATCGCCAGCAGAGTGCTGTAACTCTTGCATCAACACTTCCACCAATTCGGCCTCTACTGTTAAACCAACTTGTTCAGATGGGTTAATAATCATGCGGCGATACTCTTGTTCAGTTAAACAGGGAGGTAACAGGACACTCGAGTGCTGCAACAACTTCACCAATGTTGGTACTTCTAAACAAGGAGCGATAAAGTCTGCCCGCAAAGTGATGATTAATTTAAACTTTTCCGGTATTTTTTCTAGCGCTCCCAAAACAATTGCTAAAAAACGCTGTGCATCTTCACTCTGTGCAATGGTAAACAGTTCTTCAAACTGATCTACTACCAAAACTACCATTGCTTCTGGGCGATGACGTATCCAGTGAGTAAAACCTTCCACCCCTTGGTATAACATTCCTTCTATTTGCAGTTGCTGGTAAGTTTTTTCTCTTTCAGTCCCGTTATCTACTAAACGGCGTGATAAAGCTTGCAGAGGATTTGCACCAGGACGTAAGCTTCTCATCCACCAGCCTTCGCTACCTGGTAATAATTTTCCTCGTCGCAGTTGAGCGATTAATCCCGCTTGTACTACAGAAGATTTACCACTACCAGAGGCTCCCACCACCGCAATAAATGACTTTTGTTCTAAGTCATTAATTAGTTGCTGAACAACAATTTCTCTACCGTAAAAATATTGAGCATCTTCTTCCTCAAAAGCTCGCAATCCGCGGTAAGGACAAAGCCCTAAATCAATAGTTGCTGTTGAGTGAATGCTTCTATTACCAGAACTGGTGGGTATAACTTCAATTACGCCTTGTGTTCCTGATAGCCAGATATTTAACGGCAATTGCTGGTTACAGAATAGTTGCAATTCAGTAATCCAAGCCGCAGATGAGAGGCTACGTTGTGGGGGGACTGCTGCTAAAGTAGAATGTAAGGCTTGGGCAAATTGTTCAGGATTATTTTTCGGTGAAGCCGCAGCAATGATACATTGTCCTTGCTCAAATCCCAGTTGTAAATCTTCTACCCAATCTTGTAGATGTGCATAGTCATTTGTTGCTGCCGGACAATCTAAAATGATAATTTGTTGGGCATAATTTGAACGCCTGAGTTGTTGTCTTAACCAGGAACGACTGAGGCGGATATTTTCTCCTAAAATTAGGGCAGGTTCATGAGCTTCAGTTTCTTCAATTCGTCCACGTAGATATAGAAGTACTGTGGCAAAAATTCTTGGGTGGTTTTGCGGTGGGGATTCTGTAATTTGTAAACAAGTTTGAATTATTGAGTGTAAATCTTTAGTGGTAGCCTCTGAGGATCTGTGCCAATACTCTAATTCAAAACCACCTACACCCCGGAGTAATTTACTCACACCCAAGGTAGTCTGATTAGTCCCCAGTCCCTCTAATATTAACGCTTTTCGGAAACAAGAGGATTCTGCCAAGACTGATGTTAATCCCAGAATAACTTCCCCTACTCCTTCTACTATTCGTTTGGGGGTTTGTTGCGGATATTCAGAATATAGATTGGTATCGCCTCTACTTTTATTTTGCTGATTAATCAGTCGTAATTGCTGATTAGTTTGCTCAATGTATTGGCGCGTTTGATGATAAACATATCTGTAGAGTCCATCGGCATCAATCAAACCCTGGGGGTCAGCAGCTTCACCACGCAACCCACGCATGAGGTAATAAGTAAATACGCCATGTCCCAATTCGGGAAATTCCCAAGATTGTTGATTAGTATCACAGGACAGTAAAGCGTAGAATCCTTTACTTTGTTTTGCCCGTTGGCGTAACAATTCCACCATCTGAGATGTAGGGTTAGCAAAAGATGGTTGGGTTATATCACTTCTAGCACCTAGGAATGTCAAGCTACCACTATGACAAGCATCTAGCCACACTAACTGAGTCTGGGCATGACTATTTCCCAAGACCTGCAAAATTTCTTGTAAACTTAAACCTGTGTTGAGTAAATCATCTGTTTGAGTATCTGTTAGACACAAAAATGCTTGTTGGGTATTTGAGTCTAGAATTCCATGTCCAGAGAAATAAAATAAAATCGTGTCTTGTGGTTGAGCAGCTGCAGTAATTTCGTTCAAGCTAGCGTAAACTGTGGAGCGGGTAGGTAGCCCGGAACTCAAATCATGGTGAACCCTTGTTTCGGTTTGAGGAAATTCCTGGGTTGCATCCTCTAAAGCTGCTGCTAAACCCTGACAATCAACAGTTGAGTAGCGTAGTGACGGTAATGCCTTGTCCTGGTATTTATTGACTCCTACCAACAACAGCCAAAGTTTTGCTTCTCCCATTTCTAGGATATGCGTTGAGTGACTGGTAGCGATACCGAGTGGAGACATTTTTAATTTTCTGGGTAATTACTAAGGACTAGGAGATGGTATAAATTGGTGTTTGTGTTACTGCGATTCAAAGGGAGCTAATTACAGTTCCATTGTTCCGCCTAAATGGAGGAAATTACATCAGTAGAGTTTGCTATGGGTATGTTGTACCATGCACTTATACTCATTTTACCAATCAAAAGTTAGTCCTCAAATGTTCACTGAATACTTATTGCCTAATTATACGTCGAAGCCAATGGCTTAATTCACCTCTACCTTCTCACAACTGCCGCAGGTCTAGCCATCACCAACATACCCGGCGAGGTTCAAGAAATCAAAGTGACCCAAAGTTCTAGCCTCTATGTCCAACATGGACAACAATTGACCTCTCCCCTGCCTAAAGGCGAGGAGATTCTAAGAAGAAAACTAATGATGCACTGAAAATCATTGAAAGAATGATGAAGGAAGATCCAGAATTACAAGAGATGGATCAACTGATTAATAAAATGCGACCCGTGCATTCCGGTGAAATTTTCCGGGAGGATTTTATCACCCCCATGGGGATGGGTGGAGAAGCCCTTGCTGTAGCGTTGCACCTTCCCCCATGGCAAATTCAAGAGATTTTGGATGAACAACGATCAATCACTGCGGATACCGCTTTTTGGCTCGTCCTCATTCTTGTTGATATTACTTGTATCATGTCATGAATAAAAAAACGCCAATTTGGCGAGATTTATGAAATTATCTTTGTTAAAGTATTGATTGTAAAAGACTTGTGGGCTTAATAGTCCAAGGTTTACTACACCTCAAGAGCATTGACTGTAGAACTAATCGAATTAGTACTGCTAATTCTGCTCTATGAATTGAAGATTGCTACTAGATTTATTGTAGTGATCTCCAGAATCCCTTCTTCTCGCAAAAGGGACAAGTAGAATCATAAGTCCTTGTTGATTTACTCCTATCCATACCTCGTTCAACCATGATATGAACGGGGTATTTTTCATGGTTAAAGTGCGCTGATTAATTATATATTTTGCTCTTGTTTTGGCGAGAGGACTTTAGTCCTCACTACCAAGTTGTTAATTAATTTGTAGCTGATTTGGCAATAGCCCCCAATTGCAACCCTGGCGGATAGCTATCTTTTTGTTTAATAAGCTTAATTTCCTCATGGGTAATGCGTAATTTCAACTTGTCTGCTAATTCTCGCACAATATCTCCGCGATCAATGACACCCGCTACTGTACCAGCAGGTGACAGCACGGTGATTCGAGGTAATTGTTGATTTTCTAATTTGTTAATTACCTCAGCCATGGAGGTTGATTCAGCTACGGTGGGAATTTCTGTCAAAGGATGGAGAATGCTTTGCAGAGTTCGGTTTTCCCACTCACTTCTTTCTACTAAGCGTAAGTCATCAATAGCTACCATACCCCGGTAACGCCCATCAGACACGGCAAAGTAGATGTTTGGGGCACTGCTGTCCAATAGATAGGAATCAGCAAAAGCACGCAAAGTTTGATCAGCATCGACTACGCGAAAATCCCTGGTCATAGCATCGCTGGCTATTATCTTTAGTAAGGTTTCTTGTAATGTGGTAAGACGGTGGTAGCTGTTAGCATTACGAACAGCAAACCAACCTAGCAAAGCAATCCACAAACCAGTTACTAATTCCGTGGTCAAGAAATCTACGGCTAATCCTAGAGCGATGGCACTGTAACCTAAAATTTGCCCCGCCCGTGCTGCCCAGTGTACTGCTTCAAAGCGGTTACCTGTGATTTGCCAAAGTGCGGCTTTTAAAACTTGTCCCCCATCTAAAGGTAAGCCGGGAATCAGGTTAAATAGTGCCACGACTAAATTAATTCTCGCCAAATCTGTAACCATTGCCCTGAAGGGGCTAGTTTCAGGTGTGATATTAGTAGCCAGACTCAAAAGCAAAAATAGAGCTATACTTACTAGAGGACCTGCGATCGCTACTTGAAAAGCTTTTCCTGGAGTTTTTGATTCTTCTTCAATAGCAGCAATGCCACCAAACATAAATAGAGTAATTGAGTTAACTCTAATCCCCTGCCATCGCGCTGCCAAACTATGACCTAATTCATGTAACAACACCGAAGCAAACAGTAACAGTGCCATCACAATCCCAGCACTCCAAGCTGTAGCAGTACCCCATTCCTGGTAGGCTATGCCAAAGTTAAGCGTGGCCAGGGCTAAGATTATAAACCATAGCGGGTCTAACAACAGAGGAATACCAAATAAAGACCCGATTCTCCAACTTGTTTGCATTTTATTGTCCTCAAACTAGATATTTGTTCAGGCTAGATATTTTCAAAACTTCATGCTACAAAATAAAGTATAATTCTATACAATGATTTTAGAAAAATTACATTTATTATATAAAAATGAGCTATATGTAAGTGAGAAACCCCCTACCGCAACAAATTACGAATTAGGAATCCCCTAAGATCTACATTGACACATTACCTACCCTCGGGACGAGTAGCTGAGGGTGGGGATTTCCGCCTGTCATCTCAGATTTATAGAGATTTTGGGTATGTTCAGATGATGTGGAAAGAGACAAAACAGGGCTAAATAATGCCGAGATTCGTCAATCCCAAAACCGTACCAATACCAATTAGATGCCCAGCACTCATCGCGGCCAGAAAGGAACCAACGCTGGGATTGTTGAATAGCCCTGGAAAAGGTAAAGGCATTTTATTGCCAACGTGAGGGTAACTAATTGTTCGAGGAATAATCAAAAGACATAATACGCAACTGCCAATAATAATCGGAGTGCCAACCCAATTCCATGTAGTGCCAGTGTTGGGAACAGTCACTTGAACTGCTAATAACATTGATGAGATCATGGTTCTTCCTCCTGCATGGACAGACTGATTTCGTTGTCAGTTCTCAGCTATGTAAATACTCTACTTGATGAAGTTATCGAATCCTCCCTCAAAGGTTAGGTTATGATGTGTCTCTACTTTTGGAGTGATTACAAGAAAAGCTGATCATGCTAAAGTCAATAGTCCCATTGCCAGGGAGTGGGAAATGGGGATGAGGGACAGAAATTATGGTAAAGTCCGAAGGTTTTTTCTCTTGTACCCTGAAACAGCAGCCCTGAGCTCTGCCCACTCCCTAGCTTCTTAAACCTACAGACGACCGATATTAGTCAGACCTAACACAATGCCAATGCCGATAACATGACCAAAAGCCATTGCACCAATAAATGCGGGAATACTGATTGGCAGGATAGGAAACTTCGGGCCTACTTGAGGGTACTGAATTTTCAAAGTTAGCAACAGAACTACCAAGCTGCTGGCACTGATAATAATGGCTACTGTGGGACTCCATTCGGGCGTCACGGGAACAGATGCGGCGGCTAGTAATGATGAAATCAAACTGGTATCTCCTAAATCAGAAAATTAATCTAGTCCTCCAAAATTATAAAGTTCCATAGAACAACCCAAAATAATAATTAGTAAATTTTCGACTTTTTTCAGTTACCAACATCTAAAATTCATATGCGGGTGAAAATTTGCGGCATTACTCAGCCACAACAATCTGTAGCGATCGCCAATCTTGGTGCAACGGCACTAGGATTCATTTGTGTATCCACCTCGCCTCGCTATGTTACTACACAGCAAATTCGGGCAGCAGTGGCACAATTACCGCCAAATATTGACAGAATCGGAGTATTTGCCAATAGGACTATTGCTGAAATTAGGCAGATAGTTATGGATTCTGAATTGACTGGTGTGCAGTTACACGGAGAGGAACCCCCAGAATTTTGCTCACTGTTACGTCAAAATCTAGCAAATGTAGAAATTATTAAGGCTTTTCGAGTTCGTAGTCTTGAGCATCTTGCTCAAGCCTCTAATTACACCGAACATATAGACACATTACTACTGGATGCTTATCATCCCCAACAGTTGGGAGGTACAGGTCACACTCTCGACTGGCAAATGCTACAACAGTTCCAACCCAGTTGTCCTTGGTTATTAGCTGGGGGACTAAGTCCAGATAATGTACTAGCAGCCTTGAATCAAGTTAAACCCGACGGGATAGATTTATCCAGTGGTGTAGAACTGAAGCCAGGAGACAAAGATTTGGATCAGGTAGCTCTGCTGTTTGAGAAATTAGCAACCCGAAACCAGGGAGGAAGATTGTCACTTCCCAATCCTCACTCCCCAATTTCCAGTCCCTAAAAGAATGCCGGTTGATGACGAATCAAGTTAAAGAATTCTTCACGGGTTTTTTGTTCTTCTTCAAATGCACCAACCATTGCACTGGTAACAGTCCAAGAACCTGGTTTTTGAACACCCCGCATGACCATGCACATATGCGTAGCTTCCATCACTACTGCTACACCTTGAGGTTCGAGAATAGTTTGAATGGCTTCAGCTATTTGACGAGTTAATCTTTCTTGGACTTGCAAGCGGCGGGAATACATTTCCACAATGCGGGCAAGTTTACTTAAACCTACAACTTTTTGGTTGGGGATATAAGCAACGTGTGCTCTACCCATAAAAGGCAGCATATGGTGTTCACAGAGGCTGAAGAAGTTAATATCCCGAACTAATACCATCTCGTTATGTCCTTCATCAAAGATGGCATCGTTAATCAGTTCTTCTAAGGATTGGTTGTAGCCACTGGTAAGAAACCGCATGGCTTCTGCTACCCGCTTGGGTGTTTTCAGCAGTCCTTCTCGTTCGGGGTCTTCTCCCACACCCACTATGAGCGCTCTAACGCCATCCATCATTAACTCCACTTCTTCTTCTGACGGTGGGTGTAGATTCGGCTGTCGTCCATTATGGGTGTTGCGGTCTGGTTTAGGGCTGATAGCTTCCACTAAGTCGGGGATGAGAGGAGATTTTGAGCCGTTGGCACCGTTGGAACTAGCAATAGTCATGATTTGATTACTTCGTTATGGTTTGAATTATTTGTCTTGCTGATTTCAACTTGGAATTTTGCTCACCCACAGGTGTACAGAGTCAAATCATACTCAGCAATTTAAAGAGCGCCAGCACTAGGCATGAGGATCAATTCGTCGATGACGGCTTGTTGTGGTAGTAACGCGGTGTGGAGAATTGATTGGGCAACAATTTCTGGCGTTAACATTTTTCCACGTTCAAAATCCCCATGGACTGTTTCTGTGTCCCACAGTTCTGTGTTAACAGCACCAGGACAAATGGCAGTTACACGAATGCCGTGGGGGCGTTCTTCTTGTGCCAAAGTTTGCGAAAGTGCCATGACACCAGCTTTACTGACACTGTATGCTCCCCAACCAGGAAAAGGTTGCTTGGCGGCAATAGAGGCTACATTGAGAATTGTGCCTGTGCGGCGATCCCGCATTCCCGGCAAAATTCCCATCATGCACTGGAACAAGCTGGTGAGGTTGAGGTTGATGACTTGCTGCCAATCTTCTAAGGGGGTTTCACTTAAGTTGGCTGTGTATCCTATGCCCGCATTGTTTACTAAGATATCTATCCCCCCAAAATCAAGGGCGATGGCTTGGATTTTTGTTTTTACTTGAGATACATTAGCAAGATCTACAGCGTAGGCTTTGGCTGATACTCCTGTATGCCTGGCTGCTTCTGCTATTGTTTCTAACTTATCTAAAGAACGGCTCACTAGGGCGACATCAATTCCCGCCTTGGCGAATGCTAAAGCCGTTGCTTTGCCAATTCCACTGCTAGCCCCGGTAATGAGGGCACGTCGTTTCTCAAGACTCATGCTCTTTCCCAATTTTTTGGCAGTTCTGAAAGCTTTTTTCCACCAGCCAATTATCCAAATCTTGCGGATTGGTTAAATTAGTTAAATTTAACTAACCTGAATTTCCGATGATTCCTCGTTGATAACTAACTGCTAATTTTTTCCGTCAGCATGGGTATTTTTTCCCGTCAGGTATTTTCCCAGTGAGGATAGCAAACGTTTAACTGGGAAATTATGTCATATTTTCCAACGTGATGACTAAATAACACGGAAATTACTGATCAAATCAAGTTGATTTGCTTAAAACAGAAGAACCTACGGCTATTTAAAGATTGTTAACAATCTTTAAATAGCCACAGGCATTATAGCATTGCTGATGAGCAGGGAAGTTATTTTCTCCCAGTATCAGTGTAGAGATTCAGTAAAAACACCAATCTTACGGAATTTTTCATAGCGCAGTTGTCGGCGTTGTTGAGATGTTAAGCGATTGAGTTCGTCCAAGTTGTCTAATAAGCTCTGCTTGAGAGTTGTAGCGGCTTTGAGCGGGTCTGTATGAGCGCCACCAGTGGGTTCAGATAATATCTCATCGATGATGCCTAAGTTTTTCAGGTCGTGGGAAACGATTTTCAGGGCTACGGCTGCTTGTGGAGACTTGCTGGCATCTTTCCATAGAATAGCGGCACAGGCTTCGGGAGTGGCAACAGTATAAACGGCGTGTTCAAACATCATCAGACGATCGCCTACGCCGATACCTAAAGCGCCGCCAGAACCACCTTCGCCAATAACTGTGCAGATAATTGGTACATCAAAGGAAAACATTTCCCGTAAATTGTAGGCGATGGCTTCCCCTTGACCTTGATGTTCGGCTTCGATACCTGCCCAAGCGCCTGGGGTGTCGATAAAAGTTAAAATCGGCATCCCAAACTTGTTAGCGTGTTCCATTAAGCGTAGGGCTTTTCGGTAACCCCCAGGAGAAGCCATCCCAAAATTACGGGCTACATTATCTTTGGTGTCGCGGCCTTTTTGATGACCCAACATTACCACTGGCTGCCCGCCCAAACGACCTACACCACCAACTAAAGCTGGATCGTCACCACCGCAGCGATCGCCATGCAACTCCATCCATTCATCACTAATGGATTGAATGTAATCAAGAGTACTCGGTCGACGGGGATGACGAGCTACTTGTAGGCGCTGAGACGGTGATAAATTACTAAAAATTTCCTCCCGTAGCTGCATAGCCCGTGTTTCTAATTTGCGAATTTCACCGGAAACATCAACGCCATTTTCTTCTGCAAGTTGCCGAATCTGATCAATTCGGTTTGCCAGTTCTGCTAGTGGCTTTTCAAAATCTAACAGTAGTGGTTTGCGCTCGGTAGTTGCCATCGTACAAGTTAAGAGTGTTGAGTGTGGAGTTATGAAAGGTGGGGATGTAGGGTATGGACAAGGGGCTGTGATTGACTTAGCAGTAATTAGTTCATGACTAACGACTCAACTAACAGTGGTCTAAATCCGTGTTTGATTGATGCTTGACCAATCTGCTCCATTTTGTCTACGGTAATCTGATTACGTCCCCAAGAAAAGTTCGTGTATAACTTCTCAAATTCCAGCAGCATTGATTCGGCAAAACAAGCAAACAACTGGCGTGCCGGCACATCCATATTGACTATTTTCATAATTTTCCAGTCAATATCCAGAGAATGTTCAACAATCCCACCACTGAGAACATACACGCCAGGATGCTGAATTTTAGTAGCTAAGTTTTTAGGATAGCCACCATCAATTAGCAAACAAGGCCGCTTTAAAACTGTAAAATCAATTTCTACGCCTTTAGGCATGCTAGCAACCCAAACTATAATATCGGCTTGGGGTAGCGCTTCATCCAATGCCATAATTTTTCCACGCCCCAGTTCGCTTTGTAAATCTGTGAGACGTTCATAGTTCCGGGCGATGAGCAAAAGTTCTTTAACATCTGTTTTCAGATTGAGCCAGCGTGTAACCGCACTGCCAATATCTCCAGTTGCGCCACATATAGCAACAGTGGCTTTCGACAAATCAATTCCTATTTGTTTCGACGCTTTTTCCACCTGTTGACAAATAATGTAGGCAGTGTGAGTATTCCCCGTGGTGAAGCGTTCAAACTCGAGTTTGATGTTGCGGACTTGCCTAAACTGCTCTAATTGAAAATTTTCAAAAATAATTGAGGAAAATCCACCCAGAGCAGTGATATTGATGCCATGCTTTTGAGCATGAGCCATAGCGTTGAGAATTTTGCGTGTTGCGGCCTTGATGCGGCGATTAGCTAGCATTTCCGGCAAAAAACAAGATTCTACATACCGTCCTTCTATTGTCTGTCCCGTGACACTGGTCACTGAGATTTCGTCAACAATTTGCGGCGGGGCGCTGCACCAAAAATCTAGCCCTTGGTCGGCATATTCTGGGTAACCAAGTTCTTTGGCTACCGCTTGTGCGTGTTCTAAACTAGTCAAATGTCCAATTAGACCAAACATGTATTGATTTATTAGGCGTGTGCTTTGTCGAAAGCGTTGAATAAGTGGGCAAGAACTAAATGCTAATTCGTAACTCGCAATTACGAAGTTTTGACTTTATCCTAGTTTTCCTTTTGCTACCTCTCGGATTTTTATTGTAAATTGATACAATTTTGATCCAGAAGCAACAAAGGGTAAAATGTATTGAAGAAAACACAGTCAATTGCAGTCTCATCTTTTGAGTACTGAGAATTTTCTTGCCAGTGGTTTTAACTCAGCTACTCAGCACTCAGTAACGAGGCCTTCAATTAAGCGGCTGTGAGTCCATAGGCTGACATGCGCATAATATCTTTGGTAGTAAAACCAATGTTACTTAAAGCTTCACCATACTGAATCATGAAGTCTTCTACTAAAGCTTCTTTTTCCATTGCTAAGATGTGGGCATCGTCTTCTACTTGATTTAGCATTCTCCAAACAATGGGTAGGTTTTGGCGATTGGCTGCTTCTAATTCAGCTTTGGATTCAGCAAAGTGTTCTTTCAACCAAGCTTCTCCGAAGTTGAGGTGACTATACTCATCTTTTACTACTCCTTCAGTTATTTTACGGGCAAAATCATCTGCAACGGGAATGTAGATGTTATATGCTGCGATGGCAAAGCATTCAATAATCAAAGACTGAATCAGCAAGCAAGTAACTACTTTACCTTCAGCTGCCGCTGTTTGGAAATTTCCGTGTAGTCCAGCAAAAAACTGTCGAGCAAACTGCATATCTGGTGTTACTGCTAGATTACGCCCACAAGCTTCAAAACCCTTTTTGTGGCGATTTTCCATTTTAGACAAACGAATTAGTTCATCTTTACAATCTGGGAGCATTTCTCCTAGTGAGATGTAATTTTCAGAAGCTTCTTGTTCTCCTTCAATGACAATGGCATTAATCCGACTGTAAGCATCTTTGTATTTTTCGCTGTGGAAATCAATTTCTAACTCGGTTGCAAGTTGTTGCATGGTGTGTTTACTCCTGTAAACTTGAATCATTTGCTACAAAAATTTGATTTTCCCTGTTTATTGAGGGTAATGATCACTATGGTTTAATTTAACTTAACAAGTCACTATGTTATAGATTAGCCTTTACTGGGGGCGATGCTCTAGTAAGAGAACACAAATGCTTTAACGCTCAACTCATGCCCAAAAACAACTGCAATCTAAAATCTACCAATTTTTTCAGGTTAGGAGTATTGCTATTAGGGGCATTTATTGTCCTATTACCCTTGCTCGTAGTCTTTCTTACCTCTTTTGTACCTCCAGGCGATACCTTAGAAGTTTTAACCAAAAGTAACTGGTCTTTAGTTAATTACCACGATGCATGGCAACGGGGAAGGTTTTTACTAGCGTTTGCTAATTCTACCTTAGTCGCGATCGCTGTGACGGGTTTTCAGATGGTCACTTCTGCATTGGCGGGTTATGCTCTGGCCAGATTGAAGTTTCGCGGTCAACAAGTTCTTTTACTGGTTGTCTTGGCTACTTTAGTAATTCCCTTTCAATTATTGGTGATTCCCATCTTCTTAGTTTTAAAGTGGGGACACCTGATAAATACTTATGGGGCGCTGATTTTACCGACTGCGGTCAATGGCTTTGGAATTTTCTTGTTACGTCAGTATTTCCAAACAATTCCCGTAGAGTTGGAAGAAGCAGCAACCATAGATGGAGCGAACCGATTGGAAATTTTGTGGCGAGTCATGTTGCCTTTAGCCCGTCCAGCTCTGGTGACACTGTTTCTGTTTACCTTCATTGCTGAATGGAACGATTTGTTTAAGCCGTTGGTATTTACCACCAGACCAGAATTGAGAACGGTACAGATGGCTTTAGCAGAGTTTCAAGAGCAATTTACCAATAATTGGCCCCTGATGATGGCTGCAGTGACCATAGCAACTGTTCCTATCATGGTGCTATTCCTTATCGGTCAGCGTCAATTTATTCGCGGTATAGCTGCCACAGGAATTAAGAATTAAGGTGAAAAAAGTATTCTTTTACCAATGACCAGTGACTAACTCGTTTCCTGGATTTGTAAACGGATTGCGTGTTCAGTACTGCCACTCAGTCGTAGTTCCATGACTTCACCACCGAGAGGTTCGATGCTACTGAGGAGCTCTCGCAGGTGGGGTGTACTAGCACCAGTATCTACATATAGGCGATCTGCTAAATTCCCAATGCGTTTCCAAGTCATGTACAACTTGGCAATTGTTTGTTCTATCTGTGATGCTTGATTGACCAAATCGGCGGCTATACTCAAACAGCCAATTCTTTGCGCTTCTTCTAGTGCTGTTTCAATGTCAATATCTGCCTGTGTCAGTGCTTGGACTTGGGCGGCAGATTTGAGATATTTAGCTAGGTGACGGGCTTCTGAAGTTATCTGTTTGATGGTATCAATATCAGGACTAATAGTAATTTCTTTTTGAATAAACTTTTGGTGTGGTTCTGGCAGTTTTTCCATTTCCTTTACCAAAGGAGCAATGTAGCGCGAGGGAAGGGAGTTTTCTGCTGCTTTTACCTTCACTGATTCAGGTAATAACTCCGAGGACATGGCTGTCCATTCGTCGGTGAGTTGGCGGACTTCTCGCCTCGTGATTTGGTCGCCTTTTTGTGCCGCTTCACTGACCATCTGTTGAACTTCAGGGACTGCTTTTGAGGTTTCGACAAATGCCCTTTTGCTAAAGTTATTAACCGAGCTTGGGTCAAGTTTTCCTTCTTCTAGGAGAGTATCAGCGCTATTAGCTAATTGAATCCAAGCGTAGGCTTGACTTTTACTAATTTCCCGTTCTTTCAGCCATCTGAGAAATCCTGTGCCACGTCCGTCACCACCTTTTTTCTCTCGATCGCGGATGGCCCGTAAAATTCGTCCCCGCCAGATTTCGGTTTGCAGGTCGAAGCGGTCGCATACCTGCCAAGCTACATTCAACTGTTGTTGAAAGTCTGAGTCTAAAATCTCTTCATCTTCTGGATCGGGCAGTTCAAAGCTGAGGTCGGCTGGTTGTTGCAAAGCCGCAGCAAGGTCGTTAATAGATTCGGTATCTTGCACAATTGATAGCTAACTAGTGTATGCAATCGGCTTATTATTACATACTTTTGTGACTCATTCCCACTACTGGATATCTACGAAAAAAAATGTAGGAAAAATTCATGAATTATTTCTATGATGGTTATGGAAAACGCAGATTTGATTTATTGATATCTCTATTAGACTGGGTACGGATAAAGAGCGTTTCTTTTTTCATACCGCTGATCAAGTCTTACTCTAAACCTCTCGTTAATCAGGAGAGGGAGCAATAAAGGATTTTTTTGCTGCTAGATAAATCTAGAATTGATTCTCAGATTTAGTGTTAATTTTCTCTAACAAATGACTGATTTTTTCTGCCCGTTGGGGCTGGCGCTGTTTTTGCAATAAATCTTGAGCTTGTTGTAGATTAGCTTTTGCTTTTACTGGCTGATTTTCCTGTATTAAAACATTAGCTAGACGCAAGTAGGCATCAGGATTTTTAGGACTGCTGCGAATCACTTCTTGGTATAATTCTGTTGCCTCTTTGACCTTGCCTTGCTCTTTTAAAATATCTCCCAATAGCAACCTTACCACGTCATTAGTAGAGTTGATAGCAATCACCTGCCGAAAAGCTACTTCTGCGCCTTCATAGTCTTTTTGTTGATAAAGATTTACCCCTTTTTGGAAAAAGTTAGAGGTAATCAAAGTTTTCCAAGAAAAATAAGCGAGAATCGCCAAAGCAATAATAACTGAGGTTATGGCAAAAATATCAGTGGGTTTAAAATTTTCTAACATATAGAACTCCTATTTGATTTTTCAACACAACTGGGTATATTTTTACTCATTTTACCTGCTCCCTCTCTGTACAAGTAATTTCAGCAATCAAAGGGGATTACTATAGTTTTAAGCTAAAAGACAAGCGATAGGGAACATAATATATTCCAGGTAAAAGAGTTTCCAAATAAATTGGTAGAATTGGGCAATCGCAGTTTTATCTTCCAAGTCCACTGCTAAACTTCGCATCCACATCCCAGCCATCACTACCAGATGACTCATCACCACAAATTCTGGGTTCATGGCGGGAAAACGCAGCACACCCACTATAATTATTGCCAAATAGGAAAGAGTTAGCACCCAAAGCGCCAAATTAAATACTGCTTGTGGGCCCAGCTGGATAGTTAAAGTAGTGATATTGTAAAGGCGATCGCCTTCTATATCAGGTATATCTTTGAAGATGGCGATGGCAAAGGTAAACACCAAGATAAATATTGTCAGTACCCAAACTGCGGGCGGAATTGTGGGAGCTTGTCCCAATAGCCAATTGAAATGCAAAAATAGCCCCAAATTCACAATAGTTCCCCGCACTGAAAAAATACATAGTGCTGCCCAAAAGGGAAATTGCTTCAAGCGAATGGGTGGTAAAGAATAAGCAGTACCAATTGCCAAACTCACAATCACCATACCTAACAAAAAAGGCCCAGTTAGCCAGGCCACAACTAGGGAGAGAATTCCCATAGTAATGACAATTAATTGCCCTTGCTTCTCAGAAAATTCCCCTGACGCCAGGGGTAAGTGAGGTTTATTAATTTTGTCAATCTCAACATCTTCTAGTTGATTCAACCCGACAATATAAATATTCCCACACAAACAGGCCACCCAAGCGCCCAGAAGTGAAATTAATTGCCCAAGAGAAAAAGCAGTTGCAGTGATAGCAATGGCAATTAAATACAAGCCCCACACACTTAAACTCGTGCCAATAATTGTGTGTGGACGGGAGAATTTCCAGAAAGCATAAAGCCAAGTATTTTTGAAATTAGAAGAACCACCAGAAATTTGACTCATAAAAACTTTCAATCAATGACTGTGGACTGGGGAATGGTCATTCACAAGCAGGTCAGCAGGAATAAACCCAACTATGTTTGTTGTGAAAAGTGAACGCCCCTTAAACCCTGATTAATCACGACCCTTATTTATTTCCACACAACAACCCAAAGCGAATTAACCCACGTTGATAACCGTCACGCATTAATCCCAGTGATAATGCGCCTTGAATAGTTGTCCAACCGGAAGTAAGTAACCCGAAAATCCCTTGGGGGGTTAAAGCGGAATCAATGACAATATTCCAAAATGGCGCAACAGCGGTTGACCAATCAGCAGTGCGGAGATGGTTTAATGGAAGTTGACGAGCAATGGCTTCATATTCTGCTAAGGAAATGACGTAGGGTAGACAATACACCCGATAAATATTTTGCAAATGCTTTTGTTCATCTGTTGTCAATGGTGAGTCATTAGTCGTACGATGACACCAAGTTACCAAAATCAGCCTTCCACCAGGTTTCAACACTCGATAGCACTCTTGCAAAAATTTAGTTTTATCTGGCATATGTTCACCACTTTCTAGTGACCACACCAAGTCAAAGGAATCGTCAGCAAAAGGCATTGCTTGGGCGTTTGCGACTTGAAACTGAGTCCTACCACTCAAACCAGCATCCATAGCGCGTTCTTTCGCCCTACGGGCTTGTACTGGACTTAAAGTAATCCCTGTTGCTTTAGCATTAAACTTACCTGCTAAATAGAGAGAACTGCCGCCAATACCACAACCCACATCCAGAATGTTTTCTGCTGTTTCCACCCCTGCCCACTTGAGTAATTCTTCGATTAAATCAATTTGAGCCTGTCGGCGGTCTTTTTTTTGGTTACCATCCGCCCCGTAGTAGCCGTGGTGCATGTGCTCACCCCAAATCTGTTCCCACAGACCGGAGGAAGCATCGTAAAATTGCTGTATTTGCTGGTAAAGTGATCTGCTCATAGACAAGGCCATGTTTAAACAATGGCAAATTTAAATAAACATACTGGTAGGCTACCATGTGTGTTTTTAATTGAATAATAATGTTTTTGCTTCCAGGGCTGTTAACTGATGTATATTCCCTAGAAGGATTTGTAAGTGTCTATTTTGTTATGACTGTTTCTCGCACAGTTTGCTTGGGATTTTTAGCTGTCATCACAGTGGGAACCATCTTGCTAATGATGCCTTTCTCTACTACCACTGGTACTTGGAATGACCCAATTGTGGCACTATTTACAGCAACTTCCGCTGTTTGTGTCACTGGGTTAGCTGTGGTTGATACTGGGACTGATTTTTCTTTTTGGGGTCAGTTGTGCATTCTGCTTTTAGCTCAAATTGGCGGATTAGGGTATATGACAACCACTACTTTTCTAATTCTGCTGGTTGGACGTAAGTTTAACCTTCGACAAAAAATCGCTATTCAACAAGCTTTAGACCGACCGGGAATGCATGGTAGCACCCAAGTTATCCAGTCAATTATTGCCACAACTATGGTTTTTGAACTTACAGGTATCTTTTTACTTATACCTGCATTTGTTCCTGATTATGGCTGGAATCAAGGAATTTGGCTGGCTATTTTTCATAGTATTTCCGCTTGGAATAATGCTGGCTTTAGCTTATTCTCAGATAGCTTAGTGGCATATCAGTCATCTTTGTTAGTAGTATTCACTATTACAATGTTGATAATTTTTGGTGGCATTGGCTATCAGGTAATATTAGAAATGTATCTTTGGTTGCGCGATCGCCTGCTGAAAAAAAACACTAACTTATTATTTTCTTTGGATTTTAAGGTGGCATGTAGCACCACCTTAATACTTTTATTCATGGGAGCAATCGCATTTTTTGTCATCGATATCAAAAACCAGGAAACATTTGGTTCAATGAACTTAAATACCCAGTTACTTGCAGCTTGGTTTCAATCAGTTACTACTAGAACTGCTGGTTTTAATAGCATTGATATTAGTAAAATGACACCTGCTGGGCTATTTATTACTATTGCATTAATGTTTGTTGGTGCCAGTCCGGGTGGCACAGGAGGAGGTATAAAAACCACAACACTAAGAGTTCTTACCAGTTGCACGAAAGCAATTCTCCAAGGTAAAGAAGAAGTTTTATTATATGAACGGAAAATAGCAATATCTTTAATTTTAAAAGCTGTTGCTGTTTTAGTTGGTTCCGTAGCTATGGTGCTGTTGTCTACAATTTTAATTTCTCTCACAGATCCAACACTAAATTTTATTCAACTTCTGTTTGAAGTTGTATCAGCATTTGCTACAGTAGGACTTTCTACAGGTATCACTAGTAGCATCTCAGTGGCAGCAAAGCTGATTTTAATTGTCACCATGTATGCGGGAAGAGTGGGTGTTTTACTGCTGATGGCTGCTGTGCTGGGAGACCCCCGCCCCAGTAGAATCCACTATCCTGAGGAAAATTTACTTGTGGGATAGATGATCATGTAAATAGGGTTATCTAATGTTCATTAATGACTAATTCATCAATCAACGTTAGTAACATCAACTGATAAAATATGAATGAGTAGGCAAAAAACTAAAACTTTTAACCAATTTTAGTGTAATTCTCTTTACCCTGGCTCCAAGTAGCGAAAATAAGGATAACAAATGTGAATCTGTCATCAATAGGCTTTTTTCGCAGTTTGCGTAGAGATAACCATCAGTTTGCTGTAATTGGGTTAGGTCGTTTTGGTAGGTCAGTGTGTTTAACATTACACAAACTGGGTTACCAAGTACTGGCAACAGATGTTGATGAAAGGCTAGTATCGGAAGTATTAAATGAAGAGATAGTTGGTCATGCTTTGCAGCTAGACTCAACTGAACCAGCTGCCCTTAAAGAAGCAGGAATATTTGAGTTTGATACGGTAATCATAGCTATTGGTAACTACATTCAAGAAAGTATTATCACTACTTTGAATGTTAAAGAGGGTGGTGTACCTCATGTAGTGGCCAAAGCTTCCAGTGAAGTTCACCGTAAGCTATTAAAACGAGTGGGTGCAGACCATGTAGTGTTCCCTGAATATGAAGCAGGTTGTGCCCTGGCACGCTCACTGACTAAACCATCTATATTAGACCGATTTGATCTCGATCCAGAAAATAGTATTGTAGAAATGATTGTGCCTGAAGAATTCCACGGTAGAACCATCTCCGAGCTGCAACTGCGTAACCGCTATGGCTTGAATTTACTGGCTGTGAGTCAGGATGGCAAATTTAAAATCAATCCAGAACCCACCAAGCGCTTGGAACGCGGTACAGCAATGGTAGTAATTGGCCACAACAAAGATATTAATCGCTTGCCGATTTAAATCAGATAAATGGAAGATAGGAATTACACTTGATATGGGTGTAAAGAACCTATAGAAAAAATTTTGCTTTTTTGAATGTTTATGGATTTAATACTTGAAGATTTGGCGGCAATTGATGCTAAACTTTCTCAACGTCATATTGATCTTGACCCTGGTGGATATTTCATTGTCTATTTAGATCGAGCAGCTGGGTTAATTTATGCCAAGCATTTCACAAATGTGATTAATGATCAAGGTTTGGCAGTGGATCCAAAAACTGGGAGGGTAATTCCTGCTAGAGGCAAAGTGGAACGAACTCACACAAATGTTTTTGCTGGGAGGACGGCGAAGGAACTTTGTGTCAAGATTTTTGAAGAAACTCAGCCCTGTCCAGTCACTCAGTTAGACCACGCGTCTTATTTAGGTCGCGAATTTGTTCGTGCTGAGGTGGCTTTAGTCACAGGGCAAGAGTATGTTCAAGATTGAACTGAGGAATAACTTTCCTATTAGCCATCAGATGATGGTTGTCTCACCTGGTACACAAAGTAAGTGGCCATCGGGATGATGGTGGCGGCAATTAAAAGTCCTACTACCCAAGCAGTAGCGTTACCTTTATCAGTATCTTCCGCTTTTGTAAAAGTACCCTCCACCTGTACAGTTTCAGTAACTTCCGGTGGGCCCGGATCTGGTTCCCCAGAGAGGACGGCAACTAAGCGATCACTTGCATCGACAAATGCCTGGTTGTATTTATTACCTTCTCGTAACGGTACACCCAAAGTTTCTGAAACTACACTCTCGGCAATAGCATCAGTCAATAATGACTTAACTTGTTCACCAGTGATAATAGCAGTACCGTTAGTCACGGTATCTAACACCAACAATGTTTGATTAGCTTGTTCTGCTGGTGTCGGAAACCACTTTTTAAACAGTGCTTGACTAAAACTTTCAGGGGTTTCTCCGTAATCCAGGCGACGAATAGTCACAAATCTAACTTCATTACCTGTTTTCTTAGCCAAATTATCAAAGGCGCTGCTCATTTTACCTTCACTAGCGCGACTAATAATTTCACCTTGATCTACAATCCAGTTGCTTCCGTTAGCGGTGAGATTTGGTATTTGATATACACCCGTAGCTAATGCTGGTGTAGTCAACACTGAATTACCGAAAATCACCATCACTAAAGGTACAATTAGCCGAAGTAGGTATCTTTTAACACTAAATATTCTGTTAAGTATCTGTTTCATCGGATGAGCTCTGTAAGACAGCCTTGCACCAAAAATACTACATTTTTGCCTGTAATCAGCAGATAAATCTTTCCCGGTATAAACAGTCAAATAGACAATAGAATCCACAAAATCTAACTGTTGTTCAGAAAATTTTTTTACTGAGTGGAGAAAAGATTGTTTCCCAATCAATTATCGGTGGTCTTGTTCCTTTGTTGACTAAATTAAAAGCTTGATTTTCTGTCGATGGGTGAAAAATAGATTCTACACAAGCACCAGCTACGTCAATGCGGCTCGCATCACCTAAAAGTTGGTCGCCATTCTCCACTATTACACCTAGCTTTCCTCTTGTCTTTGCCTGTAGCAAGGTGTTGAGGTCGTATGAAGTGTAAGGGCCGTCAATCAAGCGTCCGGGACGGATAATGGTGTAGGGCAATCCAGAGTTGACAATGGCTTGTTCTCCCTTTTGTTTTGCATCAAGGACACCAAAGGTATTGAGAATATTAAAAGGTGGTTGATTTTTGCGCTCAACTCCGACAGAAGAAATGAAAACGAATCGCTTCAAATCAGATGGTGCTGCTGAGACTAAGTTGCTGACACCTTCAGCATCTACTTTTTGTGGGTTATTTTTGGCTTTGCTGTTGCGATATTCCGAGTCAATCAAAATTCTTCCCCATTCCAGCAAGTTAGGTTGTGAGTCAAATTCCCATTTCTCCGAGGGAAATGCGGTAGTCCCAGTACAACAGATAATGTAATTGACATCTCGCATGGCTGGGGCGAGGGTAGTAATATCACGGATGTCACCCACAGCAATTTCGACTTTTTCGTTAAACATTTTTGTCGCTTTTGCACCGTTGCGTGCCAGGGCACGAACTTTCATAGCCTTGGACAGCAGGTTGGCGGTGACAAGTTGACCTACGCCAGCAGTGGCACCAGCAACTAACACTAAATCTTCAATTGAGGGTGTTACAGAAGTCATAAACTGACCTTGAGATAGTTTATGTTAATTTAGCTAATACTTTGAGTGTAATGTTTCTCCCTAGAGAAAGCGATCGCATAGAAAAACCCGGTCATGATAACCGGGTTTTTCTATCAAGAAGTGGGGATATGTTCCCCTAAAAGTTATAGAATTTCTGTATAAATCGTCCTACTAACAAGTAATACCACAACAGCAAAGACAATTCCGGAGAATTCAAAAAGTTTTTTACCATAAGTGTAATTGCTCACTTGCCAGGTAAAACATCTTCTAGCGGTGGGACTGTCAAAATGTAGGGTGTTTACCTATATAGTCGGGGCAATGGTCAGGATCCGAGGCAAGGTAGACTGTGGCACTCAATTACTTTCAACACCTCATACCAAATATTAAGTACCCTGAAAAATGTACTAAGATGAGAGACTTGAGTCAAAAAGAGAGCAATCATGGCATCCATCCGCGATCTGCATGAACAGCTGATTAAAAAAGAATGTTCTGCTGTTGAAATTACCCAAAACGCTTTAGAGCGTATTCAAGCATTAGAACCGAAATTACACAGTTTCTTACACGTAACGACAGAAAAGGCGTTAGAACAGGCTCGTGCTGTGGATGCCAAAATAGCTGCTGGCGAAGAAATTGGGCTGCTGGCGGGGATTCCTATTGGCATTAAAGATAATTTGTGTACTAGGGGAATTCCTACTACTTGCGCTTCTCGAATTTTAGAAAATTTTGTGCCGCCGTATGAATCAACAGTGACACAAAAATTGATTGATGCCGGAGCAGTGATCATCGGCAAAACGAATTTAGATGAATTTGGTATGGGTAGTTCTACGGAAAATTCCGCCTATCAAACTACGGCTAATCCTTGGGATGTATCAAGGGTTCCAGGTGGTTCTTCCGGGGGTTCGGCGGCGGCGGTGGCGGCTGAAGAATGTGTCGTTTCCCTTGGTACTGATACTGGGGGTTCTATTCGTCAACCTGCGGCTTTTTGTGGTGTTGTGGGTATAAAACCAACTTACGGTTTGGTTTCTCGCTATGGTTTGATAGCTTACGCTTCATCTTTGGATCAAGTGGGGCCTCTTGGACGCACAGTAGAAGATACTGCAATACTATTGAATGCGATCGCAGGTTACGATGCCAAGGATTCTACCAGCCTGAAAGTTGAAATCCCCAACTACGTTGCCAGCTTAAGACCCGAGTTCAGGGACAGAGGAAAGCTGCGAATTGGGGTGATTAAAGAAACTTTTGGTAATGGGTTAGATTCTGTTGTCAAAGAAGTTGTGACTAAAGCCATAGCACAATTGCAAAGCTTGGGAGCCGAGGTTCACGAGGTTTCCTGTCGCAATTTTCCCTATGGCGTACCCAGTTACTACATCATTGCACCATCAGAAGCATCAGCCAATCTGGCTCGTTACGATGGTGTGAAATACGGTTTCCGTGCTGATGATGCAGATAATCTGCTGTCTATGTACACTCGTACCCGTTCCACTGGTTTTGGTACAGAAGTTAAACGCCGGATTATGATTGGGACTTACGCTCTTTCGGCTGGTTATTATGACGCATATTATCTGAAAGCGCAAAAAGTTCGGACTTTGATTAAACAAGACTTTGAAACTGCTTTTAAGAAGGTTGATATATTAGTTTGTCCTACTACTCCCAGCACAGCATTTAAAACAGGAGAAAAAGTTAGTGATCCCCTGAGTATGTATTTAAACGATTTGATGACTATTCCCGTAAATCTTGCAGGTTTACCGGGATTAAGTATACCTTGTGGTTTTGATGACAAGGGATTACCCATTGGATTGCAGCTGATTGGTCAGGTGCTTCGAGAAGACCAACTATTTGAGGTGGCTTATGCTTATGAGCAATCAACTAGTTGGCTTGTGAATCAGCCAGAATTGTAATTACCGTTGGCGGATGGAGCGTTAGCTAGTGCGTAATTGTAACTAGTGGATTCCCTCATCCCCAGTCCCAAGTTCTTTATTGTGAACTACCCCTCGGATTTATCCGAGGGGTTGCAACTGACTAGGTAAGTTTCCTTTACCCCCACAGGTTGCGACTTCTGACGAGCTATTGGATCACTGCACATCCACTCTATCCTATTGGTGGTAACAATAGGGGACTTTGAACTAGTTGCACTGCTTGCAGATTGTGGCGACCGATGGTGACAACTGTCTGGCAAGGACTGTTCCATACCTAGCTAGCTATGTCTAGCCAACTTGATTAACAGAATTTCTGTTTTTGGATCGACTTATGGTTTAGTTTGATTTTAATGGAAACTAACCAACTTGGTTTTGTTAATAAATATTTATGCCATTTATAAATATCTGATAAAGTATAAATCCTAGTAGTTAAATTTAAACAAAGCGCAATTTTCAATGCAATTGAGTTTCCATTTGCTACTGATGGTAGAAATAATTATTCTCATTGCCTACCTTGGCATCTGTATACTTTTGTTTGTCAAGCAGCCTCGGTTCATTTTCTTTCCCTCTAGTGTGGTTGAAAGAACACCAGAATTTTTTCATCTTCCATACGAGGATGTATGGCTACCTGTAAGTGTTAGCAATGGTCAGCCAAAACTTATTCACGGTTGGTGGATTCAATCCGTCCAAGCAGATGCGGATGTGTTGCTGTATCTGCATGGTAACGGCTTCAATATCAGTGCTAACGTTGGCCATGCTTATCGGTTTCATGAACTAGGATTTTCCGTGCTTTTGATTGATTATCGCGGGTATGGTCGCAGTGAAGGTTACTTTCCTAACGAAAAGCGGGTCTATCAAGATGCAACCGTAGCTTGGAATTACCTCCTACAAGAGAAACAAATTCCGCCGGAGCAAATTTTTATTTATGGGCATTCTATGGGGGGGGCGATCGCCATTGACTTAGCAGTTAAACACCCGCAAGCAGCCGGATTGATTGTAGAAAGTTCCTTTACTTCTATCCGGGATATGGTGGTTTATAGAAACGTCTTTCGGACTTTTCCGGTGAATTTAATTTTGACCCAGCGGTTTGAATCGATTAAAAAAGTACCGCAGTTAAAAGTACCAGTACTATTCATTCATGGTACTGCTGATACAACTGTACCATCTTTCATGAGCCAAGAACTTTATCATGCCGCTCCCGAACCAAAAAAACTACTCTTAGTGCCAACAGCAGAGCATAATAATACAGCTATTGTTGCTGGTGACGAATATGTGCAATCAGTCAGCTCTTTTGTACAAGAAGTGAAAAGCTACGGAGTTATAAGTAACAATTAAGATATTAATTTTTGAAGATATTCTTTATAGGTGTTAAGCATATATTTCAAAATTGCATCAAGGGGATGGCTCAACTACTGGCAAAAGCAGGGTTTGAGAGAACTAATCAATTCAACTCTAATACAGTATTTTTACTGATTTTTCGTTAAAGATTGATATTTGATACAAAAGATTCCGGATGGTCAAGGAAAAAAAACGATAAATATACAGACATAACCACTTTTGCCTCAATATCAGGAGCAACTCTGATCATGACCATGACACCTGTATATTTGTTCACAATTCCTGGAAATCCTAGTGTCAAAATCTCTCAAGATGAATTACGTTCGCTCTTGGGTGAAATTGAAGCTGAACTTCACAGCAGTAAAGTTTATCTTCGTGCTGTGGCTAAATTAAAAAAATTGCTGGGACCTACAGGAGAACAAGTCAAGATTTTGTTAAAAGCTGTGGGTAGAGAGGCTATTAGTTTGGCATTCCAGCAATTCGCACAACCAGAAAAATTGAGAGAGTCTATTCAAGTTTCACCAACTGTTAAACCAGAAACAGTCAGTGATTCTTCAACTAGTAAACCAGAACTCCAAACCACTAATACAGATAGTAGGAAAAGTAATCTATTAGCGGAATCGACCATTAAGTTAAAAAAATGTTCGGAAACAAACTCTTCAGGTTCAACACTAAACAACGGGTTAAATTTGTATAAAAAATCAAACCCGACTCAACTAACCAAGCAAGCAGCAGCAGAGCAACGTCAAGAAATCATGTGCAGAATCGGTCAACAACTCAAACAAGCTCGTGAGTTTCAAGGGCTTTCTCTGCAACAAATGAATATTTACACTCATGTGCCAATTCACTATATGGAAGCAATAGAAAATAGCAAGTTCGATGTGTTACCAGAAGATACTTTGGTACGCGGATTTATTGGAGCTATGGGGAATGCTTTAGGACTAAATGGCAAAAACTTAGCTGCTTCCTTGCCACCAGGGGATGTCATGCAGTCAATTTTACCTTCTTGGTATAATTCCATAAAATCCCCTGGGGGATTGGTAATGGATATTCGTCCTATACACCTGTATGTAGGCTATACAGCCCTTGTTGCTGGGGCTGTGGGAGGATTATCTTTGATTTCTCAGCAAGCAAAGACTGACAGGGATGTGAATCCAAATATACTAACTTCTCCATCTTTGTCTGTTTTCAAATCCTCTCAGATGTCGGAAGTAAATGTTAAACCAGGGCTAAACTCTGGTAGTGTTGGTTCAGACATTGCCCCGCCAGAAATTTTTTAAGAGTTAGCGATCATTTGACGAGGCTTAAATCTTGCTCTATCAAAGAGTTAAGAAATTTCCACAACTGCAAATCAGTAAAGTCTACAATTGCCATTAATGTGCCAACCTGTTGCAAGACTTGCGGAGCATGGGTGGAAGCTATGCCAACGGTACGAATACCAGCACCGACGGCGGCACGAATACCAGAGGGAGAGTCTTCTAATGCGACCGCTTGTTCTGAGGGAATTCCCAACTTGTGCAATGCAACTTTATAGGGCTCAGGATCAGGTTTACCTGCTCTGCAATCATCAGCTAAAACAATTGTGTGGAAAGCATCTTTGATGCCCAAAACTTCCAGCATAAATTGTGCATTTAATCTAGGGGCATTGGTTACCAAAGCACGTTTTAGCTGATGTCTTTCTGTCCATGCTATTAATTCAGCAAATCCACTCAATGGTTTGAGATGCGGGGCGAGTTGCCGGAAAAGCGCCTCTTTTTCCTCTGCCAATTTTTGACCCTCCGCTGCTGATAATTGTGGCAGAATATCTCTGAGTATTTCTGGGTTTAACCGCCCACTAATGCGAGATTTATAGAGTTTTTCGTCAATTTTAACACCATAACTCAGCAGCATTTTTTGCCAAGCTTGGTAGTGTATGGGATCAGTATTGACGATGGTGCCGTCTAAGTCAAAGAGAATTGCAGCCAGCATGATTTTGGGGTAAGTGTCAATAATTGTTAATTTAATTTACATAGTGTACATGGTTTTTGTCCTCCAATGTATCAGGAATGGTTAAAAACTGTAGATTATCTGGGGTGATTGGTTTGCAGGGATGGGGCGGGGGAGATGGCCACCCCACAATGGTTTTATCGACAACCAACAAGCCAAGTATTTTCATGCTGTGGTTTTGGGGGTATGTCAAAAACAAAGTTTTTAGTTCCCTCTATTAAAAATCAAAACTTGTCTGTGTGTTTACAGTAAACTGGCGGAATTCGCATCCAAAAATAATGTCGCCTGGGATTGTTGACGCAAAATTGAAGCAGGGGAATTGATGTTAATTGACCCTGTGAGTATCTGTTTAACTATCTGTGCTTTACGTTTTTCTGGCGCTAAACAAAGAATTTTTTTGGCTGAACAAATCAAAGGTAGAGTCACAGTAAAAGCGTACTGAGGAACACTATCAATATTGGGAAAATAACCTGTGTTAACTTGTTGCTGACGATTGACTGTATCTAGTTTGACCAGTTTAACACTGTAAGGATCTTGAAAATTCGCTACAGATGGATCGTTAAAAGCTAAGTGTCCGTTTTCACCAATACCAAGACAACATAAATCAATTGGCTGTGCTTGTAATAGTTTTGTATAGCGATCGCACTCTGCTAGAGGTTGCAAGGCATCACCTTCTATATAATGAAATTGCTGGGGACAAACCCGCTTCTCTACATGTTCTTGCATATAGCGGCGGAAACTTGCGGAATGATCAGCTGTAATTCCCAAATATTCATCTAAATGAAATAAGGTAATGCGAGACCAATCTACATCCCCGAAAGTGATCAAAGCGTCGAGAAATTTGAGTTGGGAGTTTCCCGTTGCTAAGAGGACAGCTGCTGTTTCCTGTTGGCATAGAACTTGCTTTAAATAGTTTTGGGCTATTTCTGCAACTTTTTCTGCCATTTCTACTTCAGAGTTGTAAATCTGCACCAATAAATCATCAACGCGAAAAAAGTTTGTGGTGGCTGGCATTTGCTTAGATGGTTTATAACGCGGTTTGAAGTTAGATAAACAACCTTCTAAATAGCTACAGTCTTCACACTTTAGTTCCTTGCCAGGATTTTCGCACCCACAAGGAGGATTGACAAAACAATCAGCAGGGCTTTTGGGTATGGAATACTTTTTTAATATATAGTAAAGAGTGGCTTCTTGTAAACAAAAAAGAATATCTTGCACCATAAAGACGAGAAGCTGAAATCTATTTCCTTGATAATTCACAGTGTATATAAATGTGCAGCATATCAGCGATTCCATGCCGGCATTTTATCTTCCACCACCAACTCATGGTTTTGAGAGTTACCAGTCTCAGGTACTATAACTTTTAAAGTTATAATTTGTATATTATTAATTAATTGGTATACGTGACCAATAACTTGCCCTAGATGTCCTGTTTGTTTATTCATAACATAATCACCTACCTACATTAAACATAAACATAATAAGATGGAACTATGAAAATTTATAAATCATCCTTAGTATATTCTTATTATCTATACGCTAGTCCAGAAAAACCTCATGCTTTGATAGTGTTTTATCTGAATCTTAAGTAATAGTTTGTATCACCAAATTTACTTCTTTGGATATAGGAATAACAGATAAATTACCTGTATCCCAGAAATTAGTTGTACAGATTGGAGTGCTGAGGAATGCTAAGTAATTTAGCCGAGATGATATAACTATGATTTCTCAAAAGCGGGATAATTTAAATTATCCTTAACTGATTCCAAATATTGAACCTACAGTTGATTTCAATGACTCCGTAGCATCTCTCAAAGTTTTAGCCAAAGGATGTTTTGCTTGCAAAAATACCCGCGCACAATTACGCCCTGGCATTCCGGAAATTGACCCTCCTGGATGAGTCCCCGCACCAGTCAAAAATAAATTATCAATGGGTGTTTTGTAGTTAGCTATTTCTGGCAAAGGACGGAAAAACACCATCTGATCTAATGTCATATCAATATGGTAATAATTACCTTTGTAAGCACCTAACCTTTCACCTAATTCGGCTGGACTTTCCACCCGGCGGGCAATAGTTGCTTTTTTGACATTTGGTGCATAGTTAGCCAACTTATCAATTACTTTGTCTGCAACTTGGTTTTTCAGTTCATCTGTCCAACCAGTACCTTTTAAACCAGTACCTTCTGCACCTGCTATCTGATAAGGAGCAAAAAACTCAATCCACAAAGTATGCTTACCTGGTGGTGCTAATGTCGGGTCAAGGGCGCTAGGCATTACCGCATACATTGAAGGGTTGCTATCAGGAATTTCTCCTAAAGTACATTTACTATGAGCCTGTTCTACATGAGCCATTGAATCGGCAATTAAGATAGATCCAATCAGATAACTATCTTTGTGATCGTGGTAAGGAAAATACAAAGGTTCGTCTAGAGCCAAGTCTATTTTCAGGATTGTTTCATTGTTATTAATGATGCGCCGTTTTAGTCTTTCTCGTAAATTAGGATCAGCATGATCAACTTCACTGGCATCTATTAGTTGTAAAAATAGACGTTTGGCATCAATGTTAGAAACAATGCCATATTTAGTGCGATATTCTTGGCCACCTGCAACCCTGACACCAACAGCCTTACCATTATCAATTAATACTTTCTCAACCTGTTGGTCAGTCAAAATTACGCCTCCTTTACTGGTCACTAATTTAACTAATGCTTGAACTAGTGCCCCTGTTCCGCCACGAGGTCTTGTCATGCCGGGGTTATGACGCATAGCCATCATCATGACACCAATGGCCAAGTTTTTTTGTGAAGGCGGGGCACCAAGTTCCGAAGCCAGTCTAGAAAGTGGTGCTTTTAAGAATTCCTCATCAAACCATTCCTCTAAAATATCCTCAGCACTGTTCAACATAGTGCGAACAAAGTCCAAACTTTTAGATGGTGAACCGACTACTGAAAATAAATCTTTAAATTTTTTAATATTGTAGTTACTAAAAATATCTATAAATGATTTTGGAGGCGCGTTAAACATGGGAACCATCGCACTGATTGCCCTTTGCCAGTAGTCTGTAAACTCTGCGTATTTCTTAGCATCGCGTTCACTATAACGAGCAATTTCTGCACAAGTTTTTTCTACTGATTTGTGAGCTAAAAAATACTTGCCATCAGGATGCGGACAAAAAACTGCTGGATCGCAATCTAAATATTCTAAACCATATTTTTCTAATTCTAATTCTTCAACAACTGGTCCCAAGTGAATAAATTCGTGATCAATTGCACACAAGTTAAATTTAAATCCAGGAGCATGTTTCGGTAAGGATTCTTCTGTTGTGGCTGCACCACCTGGAACTGGGCGTTTTTCTAGTATCAGGACGCTATAACCAGCTTTGAGCAAATAAGCAGCACACACTAGCCCATTATGTCCTGCGCCAATAATAACAACATCATACTCTTGCATATTTTTAGTTGAGGAACACACTAATAGATTATTATTATAAATTCTCAGGAAAAAACATTTTTGATAATTATCAGAACTTAATTATTGATTGTAACTACGATGGCAAAAAAATCAAAGTTTGTTGTGATGAGTTCATTAATTATTGAAGGTATAGTTGCCAGCAGATGTGCTCAAACTAACCGTGGATCACATTCTAACGTAATTCCTTGATAAAAAGCAAGTGGATCAGCCATTGCTTTGACTAGAGTTTATCGATTAGTGGAACTATTTAACACGGTGTTACAACAAACGAAGGACAAATGCAAACTAACAAACAAAATTAGCAACTAAATTGTTTTTTTCAGAGGATTGCTACTGATAATACATCTATTTCTGCTGGACTAAATCTCGACTTTACTAGGATTTTCCCAGATTTCATCTAAGTAAGTACAAGGGCGGGCATGATGCCGAGCCCACAATGGTTTTACAATTCATCTCCGTATTTTATCTAGGTATAAACTGCTGTGCAAGCATACCCTCTTTTATGGCATAAAATTAAGACAATTTAATCAAACCATTTGGGTTTATCCCTAATTTTTCTTGCTTTTTCTTTACCTAATAAAACTCCCGCTATGCGGAAAAAATAACTAGCGGTTGCTTGATGATCGCCTAAAGAACCTACAGGAATGATGAATACCTCAAAGCCCCGGCTGGGTAATTATTCTCGAATTATGCGATTGCGTTGTTGCCTGTGTGCATCAACGTGTAATTCCTCAGTGTTTATGTCTAAATAAATACAAATAACTTTGCAATTTTCTGTTGGGTCTATATAGAAAAAGTCAGGAGTATTTATTCCCAAGAGCCTGTTTAAATGAATGGGATGTTAGGCAATGGGTTGGGTAAATCCTGCACTTAACAGCGGTATTTGTTAACTGTTAAGTGTTATCTTAACCTGGAAGATTGTGAGTATAAAGTATTTCAGGAGCATCGCAGTAAGATTATTTAGAGAAATTAAATAAATTCAGGTGGGTAAAATAACTATTTAAATTACTTATCCTTATCCTGTGAAAAAGAAATAAACTCTGACAACCTCAAAGATGTAAAATTCTTGTTAAATTCTTCAGGCATTTACAGTTTGCCATTTTTTTATAAGGTACTCAGTATGACATTAAAAGCATTTTCAACGCTGCCTAATTTTTGTGAAGGAATTCAATATTTTGGTGAGGCGCTACCAAATTTTGAAACTTATGGTACAAAACCTGCGATAGATTCAGGCAAAAAAGCGATCGCAGATCCCACAGATACCACAGCAGTGTATCAAACTTTGCTGGCTGCTGATGCCCTCCGCTATCTAACCCTGCAAATCACAGCCAGTAAAGCTTCTGGGCATCCAGGTGGTTTTGCGAGTCAGGCAGAAGCTTATGCAGCGCTGGTAATGCTAGGTCATAAGAATATTATCACCGAAGTGGGACACCATGCCCCCGGATTTTATAGTGCCATGTTTTTGGATCGCTCCTTAGAAGACATGGGAATTGCCACAGTACAGCAATTGCGCGATCGCTTCCGCGAAAAACACGGACTGTTAGGACACCTTTCCGGTTATATCCCCGGTATTCTTGCACCGGCTGGCCCTTTGGGACAAGGACAACACTTTGCCATGGCCGCTGCACTGCTGCATAAAGATAAATTATTCCCCTTCACCCTTGGGGATGGTGGCTTAGGTGAACCATATATTATGAGTTCAATGGCACACTTCAACACTGCTTATCCCAGTGTTACCAATTTCTTACCTGTGCTGGTGTGGAACGGTTACAGCCAAGAACATCATAGTATGGTTTCCCTCAAAACCAATGCAGAAATGAAAGCATACTGGCAGGGTAACGGTTTTGAGGAAGTGATATTAATCGATGCTAAAGAATTCGATGACCAAAATCAACTAGGAGATTATGTTGATAGCACCGCATTTTCCTTCGAACAGCGCCTAGCCTTTACCAAAGCTGTACTTTTGGGTATGGATAAAGCCTCCCATTCTGCCCTCAGTGGTAAACTGACCGTGTTTATCATTAAGCAACTCAAAGGAGCAGGAGTTCACGCCCGGGGTTCCAAATCTCATAACCTCTATCCCAAAGATACTTTAGATGCTCCTCACATTGTTAGTGCATTACAAGCTCGTGCTTTACCTGTAGAAGCTTGGGAAGTCGTCAGAACCAACGCAGAACGAGCAGGTGGAGGCCCAGCAGCTAAAACAGTAGTCACAGAATTTGAATTACCATTAGCAGATTTAGGTACATTACCTTTAGAAGAATATACAGTAGGTGGGGATCCCAAAGTTTCTACAACTGCGATGGGGCGCTTAGTGGGAATTATCGGTAAACAAGATAGTAACTTTCTGGTCACCAACGCCGACGGTAACGAAGCATCGGGAATTGGTAACATCAACCAAGCCCTGAAGGTTATTCACCCCACGGTGGATGATTTATATAACCAAGCACCAAACGGACAAGTTTATGAACCCTTAAGTGAAGATGCTTGTGCAGGTTTAGCAGCTGGTTTAGCTTTAATGGGTGCAAGAAGTTTGTGGTGTTCTTATGAATCTTTTGCCATCAACGGTTTACCAATTTGGCAAACAGTCACCCAAGCAATGGCAGAATTACGCCGTCCCAGTCCTTCAACTATTACATTATTTACCGCCGGTGCATTAGAGCAAGGGCGCAACGGTTGGACGCACCAACGCCCAGAAATTGAAGCTTACTTTGCCTCATTGATGCGAAATGGTAATGTCTTCCCATTATTTCCCCCTGATGCTAACAGTATTCAAGTTTGTTATGACTGGGCATTAACCACCAAAAATAAGGGAATTGTCATTACAGCGAGTAAATCACCCTTACCAATTCGCACCACTTTAGAACAAACTCGTCAAGGTTTAGCCGATGGTGCAATCTTATTACGAGAAGTTGCAGGTGATAAACAAGTTGTATTTGCAGTCGTTGGCGATATGACACTAATTCCCGTATTTGAAGCGGCTGCTTTCTTAGAAACAGAAGGTATTGGTGTGAAGATAATTTCTATTATCAATCCCCGCCGTTTATATCGTCCTCATGATACAGCTTGGGAAAGTTGTTCAGAAGCCGATGGCGGTTTTATGGATGATACTAAGTTTGCTGAATTGTTTGATGGTGATGCCTTAATTGGTGTAACTGGTGGTGCTGCGGCGATGCTAGAACCAATTATGTTACGTAGTAATTGTAAACGTGACACTTTCGCCTGGAAGCGCGGGGAAACCACCGCCAGTGCAGGTGAGTTAATGGCGTTCAACGGGTTGACTGCTCAGACGTTGACTAAAAGAGGGATGGAGCTAGTACATTAAAATGTACTTTATTCAGTATAATAAAGTACAGTTTTTAACCCCATATGCACGTAAATAAATCCAGGTAAGTAGGCGTTTTTATACGTGTATATGAGGTGTTTTTGAGACATTAAGATTTAAATTGTTAAAATACGTAGTTTAAAAAATCAGGAATTTGTACAAAAAATTGCACGTCTTATTACTCACAATAACACTAATATAATTGCTCATAGTTCCTCAAAAATGAAACGGTTGATATTATAACTTTCCATTAGTTTTATGGATTTAACACTAGTGGTATCAGAAAGCAATGAGCCATCCCTATGTAATAAAAATTGTTATTAGCGAGTGGAACGCGGCAATTACAAAGGTCTAGGATGTTTTACATTTTGTGGGTTGTTTTCAAGTGCAAAATATAACAGGAAGCCTTATTTAAAGAACAAATATGGAAGTAGATAAACCAGCAGTTATATTACCAGTAAACTTGCAATCACAAGCAGAGGCCGAACTGGAACTGAAGCTACGGGAACTTAAGTTTAGACAAGAACTGAGAAAAGATTGGATTTTATTTATTGTGCGGGATGTTGTTATTTTTTCTGCAGCGATCGCCTTCATTTTTTTGATCTGCGGCTATTCCCTCTTTATCCTGATTAATCGCTAACTGAAAATACCCTGCTCAAAAGCCTGAAAAGAGAAGTTAGCATTAGAAGTTATAGCCAATCCCCAATAACAAACCAAAATCTGTACTATTCAAAAATGCTGCATTGACAGTACCTGCGGCGGTAAAGCGACCACCTAGAGGCAGATCCACGCCGCCAGTTAACAAGAAACCAACATCAGAATCGCCCCCAGTTTCAATAGCTACACCAACACCCAAGAAAGGAGATATTGATATCTGTTGTCCAGTCAAAGGATCACTTGCTAAACGCGGAGAAAAATCTAAACTTACAGGAAGCAAGAACAGTGTATCATCCCCAAATATCACGGATGGTCTTACTGAGATAGTATTTGCCAGCCCAATTTTGCTGATGACTCCATAGTTACTTTCACTGAGGGCAGAATTGCCACCTATGCCAATATTACCAGCAACTCCAATATAACTAGCCCGACGACGAGTAGTCGTAACCGGCTCTATCTCAGGAGCAGGTACTGTTGGTGGCTGCTGACTTACTCCCAGGTTAGGTGGTATGAGGACTTCGTTAATTACATGGATGACACCATTGCTGGCTTGTATGTTGGGCTGAATTACATTGGCATCATTGACCGCAATTTCATTGGTGGCTCTGTCCACCTTAATATCCACAGGTACATCGTCAAAAGTTCTCAATTTTCCAGATGAGAGTTGATTAGCAGTTAATTTCCCAGGGACTACATGATATCTCAAAATCTGAATCAATAATTGTCTGTTCTCCGGTTGCTGCAACTCCTGTAAAGTCCCAGGTGGTAAAGCTGCAAACGCCTCATCGGTGGGAGCAAATACTGTATAAGGGCCAGGTTGTTGTAAGATACCTGCTAAACTTGCTGTTTGCAATAAAGAGGTGAAGTTGGTAAAAAATTCACTCGATGCAGCAATAGAAACAATATCTTGAGCAGTTTGAGCTTTTTCACTAGCCCCAATTATGTAGTTAGTCGCTGCAACATTGCTGGACAAAGCTTGCATTTGTCCTTGTTTTACTAAAGCTTGATATAAAATAGCCGATGCTTCCGCACGAGTTAAAGGATCTAGGGGGTTGATACGGTTGACATTGGGATAATTGACAACAATATTGGCTTCTGTTGCTGCTGCGATATCATCCAATGCATACTTCGGGATTGCTGACGCATCTCTATAGTAAGTGTTTACTATAGCTGATGCATTATCGGTAGGTTGTAAACGCAAACCATTTGTTAAAGCAACCACCGCCTCAACTTTGCGAATTTGTTGATTTGGCAGAAATAAGTTTCCTGGATAACCTGACATAAATCCAGTTTCGTAGGCTTCCTCAATTGCAGAACTAGCCCAAAAGCCAGCAGGAACATCTGCAAACCCCTCTGGATTTATTCGCCGAACGGTGTCTTGATTAAAAGCCCTTTGAATCATTGCTGCAAATTCAGCCCGACTCACGGGTTGATTTGGCCTAAATGTGCCATCAGGAAAACCAGATATGATGTTTCTTTCAGCTAAAGCCTGAATAAATGGACTTGCCCAATAATCTGAACTAATGTCAGACAAGTTAACAGCTAAAGTAGAGGAGGGAGTAGTAGAAACCCTTGTTTGAGCAGAAACTATCATAGGATTGATTGTGGCAAATGTCACTCCCCAGGTAAGCAAAGTTGTACTTGCTAATGAAAAACTCCAGAAATTAATCATGAAAAATATCCTTCAAAAAAACTTATACAGTATGGCATTTAAATAGGATTTAAAAAAAATATTTTTCATAAAGATACAGTAAATAGTTTCAAATTTAACTCAATTACATAACTAGGTGAATATCGAAATGTTATTTTTTCTCTTCCTCTAGATAGTTGACTATCATTCAACAAAAATATTATTTTCAAGGGTTTAGCAATTAATTAAGGTATTTTTATTTATTTCTATTTTGTGATAGTGGATGTCTTGGGTATTTGGCTTGTTGGTTAGTATTAAGTTTTAATATAATTTTCTTAATTTTTTATCCTTCAAGGATAGCCATAGCTATGGGATTTGATTTGGATAAATTGCCAAATTGCAAAAATCCCTGGTTCTGCCATCAACTAAAGCCTGAGTGTTCACAAATTATTTAAGATTGCTATATAGTAAATTGACCAATTTTCTGATGTCATAAATTACACAAATTTGTTATTTTCGTAGTGCCACAATATTTATTTTCAGATAACACAGAATTTCCTGTAATCTAATGAAGAGGCTTAGTTTATACTAACTAAACTCTGAATTCCAGCAGCAAATACTGCCAAGTTTATATCAAAACATGATCATATGGAGACAAAAAATTCAGTTTTAAAATCGGTAGAATTGCCAAGAAAAAAAAAATTGGAGCAATTATGGATTGTACGCTATTTTGCTGTGGTCTTACTCCTTGGTCAAACTCTGCTGCATTTTCTCCAAGGAAAAACTTACTACCGGAAAATTTTGCAACATATGGTGACAGCCGGGCCTGCTTCCGTATCTCCAGTTCTGCTTGTTAGTGGGTTTGCGGGTATGATTTTTACCATTCAAACTGCTAGAGAATTAATAAAATTTGGTGCGGTAAGTGCTGTAGGTGGTGCTTTTGGGTTGGCTTTTTGCAGAGAATTAGCCCCTCTTTTGACAGCTAGTATTATTGCAGGACAGGTAGGTTCTGCTTTCGCAGCAGAAATAGGTGCTATGGGAGTTACAGAACAAATTGATGCACTTTATATGCTGAAAACAAATCCCATTGACTACTTAGTGCTTCCTCGAGTAATTGCTTGCATTTTAATGATGCCAATTATGATGGTTTTTGCTTTAGTTTTGGGCATCATGGGCGGAGTTTTTGCGGCGGCACAATTTTACCATATTCAGCCTGAAGCATTTTTAGAGTCTGTGAGAAGTTTATTGAAGTTATCGGATTTATTTATGGTTTTAGTAAAAGGAATAATTTTTGGAGCTATAGTTGCTATCAATGGCTGTAGTTGGGGATTAACTACCAAAGGAGGAGCAAAAGAAGTTGGAGAATCAGCAACAACCGCAGTTGTCACTACTTGGGTATTAATTTTTATAATGGACTTTTTTCTCTCGTTGTTGATGTTTGAGTAACCTCTACTTTAACTAGAGTATCAAATCACAAATAATTTTCCTAAAATAAAAAATTAATAAATAATAAATATTAAATAATAAAATGCTTTATGTAGTCATTTGCAAACAACCTTCATCTGAGAATATGACTAATTAAGAAGTAACAAAAGTATCAAGTTGTACACAAAACCTCCTTTGTAGCCATTAGTTTAATTAAAAAAAATGACGAAAATTTACAATTTAACGAGCCATCAATAAATTTGATTGCTATATTGTACTAAATAAGGAGTGTGGATTTAATCAAGTACAGAACCTCACTTCCAAAGCCTCTTATGGCCAAGGAAAGGAGAACTTTGACCCTGGTTAAAGCTGGGGTGATGACAAAAACTAGATTTGCACGTTATTTAATTCATATTCCTAAGTAATCTGGTGAGGATGGGGAAGGCTGTGCGTAATGACTTACATGGCTTAGATATTAGTCAGAAAGAATTGCGGCAATTGACTAATTTACCTGTTAAAGCTGAGTTAATTATTATTAGCAATCCTTTAGGAAAAATTGCTAGAAGGATAATCAATAAGGTAAAAGGCTCTGAGGGAGCCACTGTAGTTTTTATTAGTTGTTCTATATTTGTTTTTAGTTACTTGGTTTTTGATATTATTATTAGAATTTTTGCTACTTGGGTTACAGTTCCATCCTGGTCTTTATTAATAATATTATGTTTGTGGGGTGGAGGTATCACACAGATTGTTTTGTATTTATTGTGGTGGAAAAAACTGAAAATCCTTAATCATAATATGACAAATGCTTTAGAAATACTTTTAAAGGATGTTGATAGATATAATGCCGTTATTAAAGCGATAGATATCAATGATCAAATAGAAGCTGCTGGTAACCCAGGAGTAGTTATTAAGGAAAGGGAGAAAGTTATTGCTGCTCTAAAACTCACCAGGACTGATTTAATTCGAGCTTTGAAAACAGAAAGAATTTTAAGAGAAAACAAAAATTTTATTCTCAAGAACACAGAGCTATTTGCAAATAACTTAGGGACTTTAACGGCAATGCAAGTTACAGAAGAAGCAACAGAACATGGTAGGTTACTCAATGAAGCATTGCAAATTGCCTTAGATGTGCAAATCGAAATGAAAAGGCTACAAACCCAAACCTAGAACTAACATCTTAGCTTTTTTCCTCAAGTCCCCCCACGATTGCAATCAACCGTCTAACATAAAGAGGTGTGAATTAAGCGATCGCCTATAGGTATGGAGTGGAAAGAAGTTAGAGGTAACTGGGTACTGATTCCTCAAAAGCCCATTGGAATCATCCATTTTTTGGGGGGTGCATTTGTGGCCACCGCACCTCATCTCACTTATCGGTGGTTACTGGAGCAACTAGCAAACAAAGGATACGTTATTATTGCTACACCATTTGTTAATACTTTGGATCATATTGCCATCGCTAAAACTGCACTGCTGAACTTTGAGCGCACCATAGAGAGATTACACGACTCTCGGGCATTACGCCTGGTGTATCTTCCAACTTACGGACTAGGGCATAGTATGGGTTGTAAACTTCATTTGCTCATAGGTAGCCTTCTACCTGTAGAACGTGCAGGGAATATTTTAATTTCCTTCAACAACTACGCAGCTAAGGAGGCTATTCCTTTAGTAGAACAGTTAAATTCGACTTTCTTGGTTGAGTTTACACCGTCTCCGCTAGAAACGGAAAACATCATACAGGAAAGTTACAATATCCGTCGCAATTTATTAATAAAATTTAATAGCGATACCATTGACCAATCAGCATCTTTAAGTCAAGTCTTACAAGCACGATTTCCGGAAATGGTGACGATACAAACTTTACCAGGAAGTCACACTACACCTTTAGGTCAAGATATTAAATGGCAACCAGGCACATCATTTACTCCTTTGGATGCTTTAGGACAATGGTTTAGACAAGAAGTGTACCGGGATTTAAACCAACTAAAACGCGCGATTCTTTTATGGATAAATCCGTTGTCACCTCCATAATATTTGCTAATGCTGAAAAAGCAATGAACAATTGCTAACTCAGGACAAGGATGGACTATAAAATCTAAGATATTTTTATTTATTATTTTTAAATTAGTATTTTCTATGTTTCAAATCTTGGTAATTGATGATGATATTTCTATACAAATACTCCTGAAAAGGATGTTAGAAAAACAAGGCTATAAGGTAGTTGCTGCTAATAATGGAGAAGAAGGAATTGCTAGGGCGATGGCTTACCAACCAGCACTGGTGATTTGTGATTGGATTATGCCAGGATTGAATGGGTTAGAAGTCTGTAAACGCATGAAGACAGACCCTAATTTATCTACTACCTTCTTTATTTTTTTAACATCTTTGGATTCCATCGCTGATCGTGTCAAGGGACTAGATGCTGGTGCTGATGATTTTATTTCCAAACCTATTGAGCAAAATGAATTAAAAGCACGAGTTAGAGCCGGATTGCGCTTGCATCAATTAAGTCAGGATTTACACACCCAAAAGCTACTCTTAGAAACCGAACTAGCAGAAGCCGCAGAGTACATGCGATCGCTCCTACCTTTACCAACAACGGAACCCTTAAAGATTAATTCTCGATTTATTCCTTCCCGACAACTAGGCGGCGACTGTTTCGATTACTACTGGCTAGATTCCGAGTATCTAGCTATATACTTGCTAGATGCGGCTGGACATGGACTTAAAGCTGCTCTTCCTTCAATTTCCGTTCTCAATCTATTACGTTCCCGTGCTTTAAAAGGTTTGAATTACTATCAACCAAGTGAAGTCCTAAAGGCTTTAAATCAAACTTTTCAAATGAACTACCAAAACGACAAATATTTTACTATTTGGTATGGAGTGTATAATCGAATTAAGCGGGAGTTAATTTATGCAAGTGCGGGTCATCCACCAGCAGTATTAGTATCAGGCACATCTCCCAAAAACACTGATATTCAACTACTCAGAACGCCTGGAATGCCAGTTGGTATGTTTCCAGAAGCCAAATATGTTGACACCTGTTGTAATATTGCCGAATCTAGTAGTCTCTATATTTTTAGTGATGGTGCTTACGAAATCACGAAATTGGATGGTACACTTTGGAGTTTAAATGATTTCATTGAAATACTTGTTAGTCTACAACACACAATTGATCGTCAACTTGATCAAGTATTGAATTATCTCATCGCTTTAAACTCCAAAGAAACTTTTGACGATGATTTATCAATCCTACAAATTAATTTTGAGTAATCAGTTTTTAGAGAGTAAAACCTGATTAAACTCATCTTGATTTAAAAATATCTCAAACACTTTATCCATACTGGTTAATTCAAATAATATTCTCACTTGTTCATTAATAGAACAAAGAACTAGCCTGGTATGTGCTTCCCGTAACGTTTTGAACGCTAAAACCAAAGACCCCAAGCCAGAACTATCCATAAAAGACACATCTTGACAATCAACTAGAATTATTTTTGCACCACTTTCTAGAAGTTGAGTAATATATTGTTGTAGTTCTTGTGAGTTGGGAATATTGATAATTCCACTGAGTTTAACAACTTTAACTTCTGGATTCATAATATTTATCCCCACATTCTTTTAAGAAATTTAATCATTGTTTTAGTATTATATACCAATGGGCATATTTTGCCAAAAAATTAGCAGCACATAACACAAATTATTCAAGAGCTAGTGGTACATCATAAATCCTGGTATACAAATAAAAAAGTATCAAGGATTTCATTTAAATAAATTAATACAAACTAACTCAACAGTTATGTGAATTTAAAAGATATAAGAGTATGTGAACCTAAATTAGTATGCAAATACTCTTTTCACAATCATAGAAATTGGCGTTAATTTTTACATAATATACTGAAATTAATTGTATTGAAAGCACTCAAGATAAATTATCACCAAAGAAAGATTTTACTACCCCGTTGTTTACACCTAACTGGTGTTCCCGTGGTACTTTAAACTCCTTGATGTAAAATTATTAATTTTAAAATTGGAATCTACATTGATAAAAACTAAATTTTATTAATGCTTAATAGCTATTTCTTGTGGTAGAAGGAAAACCAAAATAAAATTCATAAATTATTTATAAACCTGTTGATAATTTAAATTATGAACCTAATCGCTTGGATAATTCTAGGTTTAATTGCCGGAGCTATTGCTAAAGCTATTTACCCTGGTCGTCAGGGAGGCGGAATCATTGCAACCATGCTCTTGGGTATTCTCGGTGCATTAATTGGGGGAACTATTGTTACTCTCTTGGAAACAGGAAGATTACAACTCACTGCTGCTACTCTCAGTATTCCTGGTTTAATTGTGGCTATCATTGGTGCAACAATTGCCATCTTTTTATGGGGTTTGCTAACTGGTCGTACCAGTTATTAGGTGTAAAAGGATTATTCATGGTGAAAACCCAGTTATTAGAAATCCCCATCCTGATATAGGGTGGGGATTTCCGTGGAATCAATTAACTAATTATCTAAACATTCACTTTAGCCTTTGACCAAACACCCCCTTCATCTTCATCAAACTGCTGATGAACAGCCTCCCAAGCCGCTTGTTCTGCGGTGAACTCATCATTGGTGTCATCTAGTACCGCATTATAGCGATCCATAAATGTGCGTTGAGCTTCTTGAGAGAGATGAGCGCGAACTTCAGGAGACAAATCTTCTGGACTATTACATGGACCAGAACAAGGACGACTCAATGTTTGGTCACTGGTGTGAATTTCTTCACCACCAGCACTTTCCAACAGCAATTGAAATTCTCCTAAGCGATGGCTAGGGACTTCTGCCATTAATATAAACTGTCCAGCTTGCAAACGTGTTTGATAAACTGTAGCTTTATCCTCAGGCATTCCCCAAGCCGTCAACACCGATACTAGTCCCGCCCCAGCGCTACCAGCAATGGCCCCACTAGCAGCACCTAGTAACAATGCACCAATAGGCCCAGCTGCAACAATAGGGCCAACAAAAGGAACGAACAGTATACCCACCCCAGTGAGCAAGCTGAGAAAAGAACCAAACAAGGAACCAAAAATAGCTCCCGTTCTCAAGCCTCCCAAAATTACATCTTTTTTAGTAATAAAACCAGAAATTCGCGTTTCTGACTGGAAGTCTTTGCCCATGACAGAAATATAATCCCTAGGGATACCCCGATCAAGTAAACGTCGAATAACCTGGTCAATTTGCCTTTGTTCTTTAAATACGGCTGTGATGGTACGTTCTGCTCGATAAACTTCCGGCACTTGAATACTCCTTTAAATTGATTTTAGTCATACATAAGTTGACAATTAAATAAAGGAAGATTGATTCTCATAGGCCTTGTCTCGAAGAGTCAACCCTCCCCAGTGGCTTTGCCTGGTGCTACACACCTACAGGAGTTTTAGTTTCTATTGGCGGTTGTACACCGTCTGGTTGTAGGGCTTGTCCTTCAATGAATGAGCGCAACATCCAGGCCATCTCTTCATGTTCTTCCATCAATCCAGTTAAAAAGTCAGCAGTTCCTTCATCATGAAACTGCTCACTACACTGATCCACGTGATCGCGCAAATTACGAATAAACTGCTCGTGATTTTCTCCCAGTTGAGCTACCATTTCTGTTGCTAGGGGGACTTGACCGCTATGTTCTTTGAGGGTAGCAATCTTGAGGAATCCTTCCATCGTACCCACGGGGAAACCCCCCAAAGCACGAATACGTTCTGCTAAATCATCAATGTTTTCAGTGAGTTTTTCATAGTGTTCTTCCCAAAGTTCATGTAAACTACGGAACTGAGGGCCGACAACATCCCAATGGTACTTTTTGGTTTTGATGATCAAAACGTAGGAATCTGCTAAGTCTTGATTCAACAGATTAATCACACCTTGACGTTGCTCTTCTGTCAAACCAATGTTAATTGTACGCATTGTTTTCCATCCTTGTGGGAACCTATGTATAAATTCTCCAAGATATAGAGATAATTAACATCAACCACAGGAAAGATAATTTCAGCATTATTAATTACAACCTCAGGTGAGTTTTATCTGTATCTTTTAACTGATATAGCCCATGAAATATTCCCTTACTCCAACAATATTTTTGCAATATTTTTGTTTGGAGTCATCACCTTTGTCAGCAGCCAACACTAGAATACAGAATAGGTAATCCTTAAAAAGGTAATGCGGTGGTGCATTTGGTATGAATTGTCAAAGCCAGGAAAAAGGTCTTAACTAGGGAGATAGCTAAAGGCCTTGGACAAATAATGTATGAACTAGCCAAAGAAAAAGACTGGGACATAGTTTCTTTTGAGGCTACTACGGATGATGTACATTTATTTTTTGTAGCAATCAGGTAGTTAAAGCTGTTAAGGGTAGGTCATCTTGTTTGCTTAGGTGAGAATTTCCTGAGTTACTTAAACTTCTTAGTTTGTGGATTAATAGTTATTTTTACTCTACTGCTGGTCAACTTTGAGCAGATGTTATCAAAAGATATATAGAAGATCCGCATCATGGTTAGTTATTGGGAGGGAATAAATTCCCTCCCTGGAAATTCCTCCACTACCTGAGGCCAAGTGGTTTCCGTCACCTGCAAATATTATTTTTAATTTTAATCCTGTGTTAATTATTCCTTAAATTTTTTAGTATAAATTATGGCCTGTAGTCAAATTATCAAAAGTACAAATTATACATTATTTCAACTTAAATATAGGTTGCTCCTAGCCCATGACTGATACTCTCTAAAATCCGCATGGAAAGAAATTTATGACTTTGACACAAGGTGATATTGCAATTACTGCTTATAACGCTGATGGTAACGATGATTTTGCTTGGGTAACTTTGGTTGATATTCCTGCCAACACATTGATCAACTTTACGGATTCATCTTGGCAAGATAATGGATTTCGCACCACTGAACATCTGGATAGTGGTGGTCCGTTAACCTGGACTCACACTGAAACTGTTACGGCTGGAACAGTGATTCGTTGGAACGGTTCAACCGCAAATACCTGGAGTCTGGGAACTGGTAGCGGATCTGCTTTGGCTTTAGCAGTGGGTGGGGATCAGATATTTATTCTTACTGGTACGGTGGCGAGTCCCATATTTATTTACGGCGCACATTTTGCTTCTGCAACCAACTGGCTAACAAGCGGTAGCAATAGCACCAATACCAGTAATATACCTCCTGGTATTTCTGTAGAAGCAGGAACAGCATTTTATGCAGGGAATTTCGATAATGGCTACTACAGTGGTTCAACAACAGGGATAAAGGCAGAATTACTAGCAGCACTGGCCAATACTGCTAATTGGACAAGGACTGATACTGGACCCATAAATCAATCGAATTGGGTAAGTAATTTTACTGTAGAAGACACAGCATCCCCAGGCTTGGATCTCAAGACTTCCAATGGTAGTACCGAAATTACAGAAGGAAGTCAAACAGATACCTATACTTTGGTACTGAATACCCAACCCACGGCCAACGTCACGGTTACTATTGACACTGATTCCCAGTCCACCACCACCCCAGCAAGCCTGGTATTTACCCCTCTTAACTGGAACATACCGCAAGAAGTCACAGTAATTGCCGTAGATGATGGTGTACTAGAAGGAACTCACTCTACTACCATTAGCCACACGGTAACTAGTAATGATGTGACTTACAACGGGCTGAATATTGCCAACATTGTTGCCACAATTACAGACAACGATGAGGTCGTGGTAATCACCAAAATTCATGAAATTCAGGGTACTGGAGAGTCAGGGAATTTCCTCGGTAGCTTTAGAACCATCGAAGGCATCGTAATTGGCGATTTCCAAGTGGCAAGCGGTGTGCAAAATCTGCGTGGCTTCTACATTCAAGAAGAAGACACAGATATTGATGGCAATGCTTTAACCTCAGAAGGCATCTTTATATTTGATGACAACTTTGGAGTAGATGTCAAAGTCGGCGACCAAGTAAGAATTACTGGTGAAGTTAGAGAATTCACCAGCAGTGGTAGCAGCCTGACTCAACTGGGAAACCTGACCAATGTAACCGTACTCAGTGAAAATAATCTCCTACCCTCAGCTTCAACCTTGAGTTTTCCCTTAATGAGTGTTGATGACCTCGAAGCCTTTGAGGGAATGCGTGTTAATATTCCACAAACCCTCACAGTAACAGAGCATTTCCAATTAGGGCGATTTGGACAAATTGTTTTATCTGCCGATGGTAACAGTAATCAGCCAGGAACCGATGGCAGATTAGAACAATACACTCAATTTAATGCGCCTAGTGTTACTGGTTACTCCAGTTATTTAGAGGAAATTGCCAAGGTTCGGATTATTTTGGACGATGGGCAAACAATTCAAAATCCCGATCCAATTATTCACGGTGGCGGGGGTGTACCTTTAAGTGCTAACAATACGTTGCGTGGTGGTGACACAGTGAGCGGATTATCGGGTATCCTGGATGAACGCTTTGGCGAATATCGGATTCAACCTGTTAATCCCGTCAACTTTATCTCCTCAAATCTGCGTCCAGAGACAGCGCCAGATGTCGCTGGTAGGCTTAAAGTTGCCAGCTTTAATGTTCTTAACTACTTTAACGGCGATGGTTTGGGTGGAGGTTTCCCTACCGCTAGAGGAGCTGAGAGCTTGGTTGAGTTTAATCGCCAACGGGATAAAATTGTCGCGGCTGTATTGGGTATAGATGCAGATGTTTTGGGATTGATAGAGTTAGAAAACGATGGCTATGGTTCCAATAGTGCCGTTCAAGATTTAGTTAATAACTTGAATGCTGTGGCTGGGGCTGGTACTTATGCCGTGAATGACCCTGGCTTTGCCCAAATAGGTACTGACGAAATTGCCGTAGGCTCCATCTACAAACCTGGTAAGGTAACTCCTGTTGGTGTAGCTGCTACGATCCCCGATGGCTTTGGTCAAGGGGCATTTGACAATAATAACCGTAAACCTCTGGCGCAGACATTCCAAGAAAACTCTACTGGGGAAGAATTTACTGTTGTTATTAATCACTTTAAATCTAAGGGTTCTAGTGCTGGGGGACCAGGTGACGCAGATATTGGCGATGGTCAAGGTTTATCCAACGGCACTCGAACTCGTGCCGCCCAAGATTTAGCCACATGGTTAGCAACCAATCCCACAGGCACCACTGACCCTGATTATTTAATTATGGGTGACATTAACGCCTACCCCCAAGAAGACCCAATCACAGCTTTAAAAACAGCTGGATATCAGAACTTAATATCAAACAGCAATTACTCCTATGTTTTTAATGGTCAGTGGGGTTCCCTAGATTACGCCTTAGCTAATGCTAGTTTAGCAAAGCAAGTTACTGGTGCGAGCAAATGGCACATCAACGCCGATGAACCTAACGTCTTTGACTACAACACCAACTTTAAATCAGCAAACCACATAACCAGTTTATATAGTCCCAACGCTTTCCGTTCTTCAGACCATGACCCAGTAATTGTCGGTTTAAATTTGACTAATCAAAAGCCCACCGATATCCTGATTTTAGACATCTCTCCCTACGACCCTCAACAAGATTTGAATGGGCAATTCACCATTTCCGACGACCAAACTCAACTAGACCTACTGGGTAACACCTGGAAAAAACTAGAAATAAACAATTACACCATTACCAAAGACACCATCCTAGAATTTGAATTCCAAAGCACTAGGGGTGGAGAAATTCATGCCATTGGCTTTGACACAGATAATAATGTTGGAAATAGCCCACAAACAACATTCAAACTCAGTGGTACTCAAAATTGGGGACTAGGAGACTTTAACAATTACACCATTGGTCAAGGTTGGAAGACTTACACAATTACGGTGGGAGATTACTTCACGGGAGATTTTAACT
>WGNO01000032.1 GCA_016124525.1 Nostoc sp. RI_552
CGCCACCTTCAAGCTTGTATGTGTCAACAAATCAGTTATGTTCATTGGATGGAAGATATTATGAGATGTTGACATTTTCACCTTTGATAGGACTACTATATCTAACTATGTAAAGTTTTGTAACGACATTCAACATTTCTGTAAATATCCATGTCAAATCATAAACAGAATCAAACTGATGAATGAACCTGTAAACACATCCTGGCAGGCTGTGCGCGCTACTTTTCAACAAATTTGGGGTCACGATGATTTCCGTCCCCCCCAAGGCGAAATAGTCAGGAGTTTATTAGCAAAAAAAGATGCTGTGATTATTATGCCCACAGGTAGCGGCAAATCAATTTGTTTTCAATTGCCGGCACTACTACAAACAGGATTAACTTTAGTAGTTTCACCCTTGGTGGCACTGATGGAAAACCAAGTCCAAGAACTACTTGAGCGTCAACAAAAAGTGGCATTGTTGCATAGTGAATTACCTTCACACCAACGCCGTAGCACACTACGAGCCCTAGAAAGACAACAAATTAGATTACTGTATTTATCCCCAGAGACTTTATTAAGTGCCCCAGTATGGGAAAAATTATCTCATCCCCAATTACAAATCAATGGTTTGGTAGTAGATGAAGCCCATTGTTTAGTGCACTGGGGAAATACATTTCGTCCAGCTTATAGCAGATTAGGGGCAGTCAGACCTGGACTACTGACATCAAAACCACCGGGAACAAAAATCAGCATCGCTGCTTTTACTGCTACTGCTGACCCTTCAGCCCAAAAAGCTATTCAAACAATCTTACAATTAGAGCAACCAGAAATTTTTCGATTAAATCCCTACCGCCCAAATTTACATCCCACTGTCCGCATAGCTTGGACACCAAGGAGTAGGAAACAGCAATTATTAAAATTTATTCAAAGTCGATCACAACAGTCGGGATTAATTTACGTTCGCACTAGACAAGATAGCGAAAATATAGCTGCATGGTTAGCAGAAAAAGGTTACACCACAGCTAGTTATCATGGGGGAGTGGGTGGAGCAGAACGCCGGGCTGTAGAAGCTAAATGGTTAAGTGGTGAAATTCCCTTTGTTGTTAGCACCTGTGCTTTTGGTTTGGGGATAAATAAATCAGATGTGCGTTGGGTAGTTCATTTTCACGCGCCACATCTCATATCTGAATATGTGCAAGAAATTGGTCGGATTGGACGGGATGGAAAACCAGCCATAGCATTAACTTTGATTAGTGAACCTACAGGTTGGTTAGACCCAGAAGATAAGCAAAGACAGCAGTTCTTTGATCAACAGATGCGACGACAACAACGCACAGCACAGCAACTGCTGAAAAAACTACCCAAACAGGGAGAAGTCAATGGAGTGATAAGTCAATTTAGCGATGCTTCTATGGCCTTAGCTTTACTCCACAGCAGTGGTCTATTAAATTGGCTTGACCCTTTTCATTACACCATTGAGTCAGAGGTGAAACATCAGCCAGAGACACAATCACAAGGTGCTAAACAAATGTATCAATATTTGACTACGAAAAAATGTCGTTGGCAGTTTTTATTAAATGCCTTTGGTTTTAACCAAGAACCTGGTAACTGGCGTTGTGGTCATTGTGATAATTGCCAGAATAGTCATTAGTCAGTTGAAGCCTCTACTTTCCTTGGCGCAAGCCTGGTTGAGCAAGTTTTGACAGTGAATGTAGAATCCCCTAGCCTTTAGATAGGGGAGTGTCAACATCCAGAAATAAAAAATCAGGAGATTTTAACAGTTTGAAATTTTAAAACTGTTGTAAAAACCGTAAATCACTAGCGTACAAGCGGCGGATATCGTCGATTTGATGTAACACCATGGCAAAACGTTCTACACCAAAACCAGCAGCAAACCCAGTATAAATTTCTGGGTCATAACCCACAGATTTCATAACATTTGGATCTACCATGCCGCACCCCATAACCTCTAACCACCGACCATTCCACTGTAAATCGACTTCAGCCGAAGGTTCTGTAAACGGGAAATAACTAGCACGGAAACGAATTGGTAAATCACCAAATATTGCTTGTAAAAACACCTTAATAGTACCTTTGAGGTCACTAAACGTTAGACCTTCATCGATGGCTAAAAGTTCTATTTGATGAAAAACCGCCGAGTGAGTTGCATCTACATTATCTCGCCGATAAACTCGCCCAGGAGCAACAATCCGGATAGGTGGTTCCTGTTTTTCCATATAGCGAATTTGCACTGATGAGGTATGAGTACGGAGAAGATTTCCGTCTGGGAGGTAGAAAGTATCCTGCATATCACGGGCGGGGTGATCTGGTGGAGTATTCAGGGCTTCAAAATTATAATAATCTGTTTCCATCTCTGGCCCTTCGGCTACGGTGTAGCCCATGCCAACAAAAATATCCAACGCCCGGTCAATAATACCGTTGAGTGGATGAATCCGGCCTTGAGGTCGGTAGATTCCCGGCATAGTCACATCCAGCGTTTCCGCCTCTAGCTGTGCCTGAATTTTTGCAGATTCCAGGGCAGCACGTTGTTTGTCTAAACTATTTTGTAGGGATTCCTTGACTGTGTTGGCCATCGCCCCAATTTTCGGTCTTTCCTCCGCACTCATTTGTCCCATACTTCGCAATAACGCTCCCAGTTGCCCTTTTTTACCCAGATAGCTAATTCTGAGTTCTTCCAGACGTTCTAGGGTATCAGCGGCGATGATCGCTTGTTCCCCTTGCTGCCGCAGTGCTAAAAGTTGAGCCTCTAAATCGGTAGTCATTGGTTATTAGTCATTGGTCATGAATCATTGGTTATTAGTCTACGACTTTGGACTGCTAACCAATCACTTTAATCACAGGGAAAGGTGAAAACTCAACTTCCCCTTACTAGTTTAGAGGTGATTGGTTGTTTGAGGGGGTTTTTTTGGCCGATACTGGGGATGTGCAAATATTGACAAATGACGAATAAAAAATCACAAATAACTAATAAGCAAAATGACCAATGACAATTAGCTATTGATTTATGAAATTACTCATTAGTAATGATGACGGCATTTCTGCCTTAGGGATTCGTACTCTGGCTGACTACTTGGCGGAAGCAGGCCATGATGTAACTGTAGTTTGCCCAGATCGGGAGCGGTCAGCGACTGGACATGGACTCACCATACACCAACCCATTCGCGCGGAAGTGATCGAATCTGTTTTTCATCCTGCTGTTAATGCTTGGGCTTGTGATGGTACTCCCTCAGACTGTGTAAAACTGGCATTGTGGGCTTTGCTGGAATCTCCCCCTGACCTGGTGCTATCTGGCATTAATCAAGGCGCAAATTTGGGCACTGAAATTCTCTATTCTGGAACTGTTTCAGCGGCTATGGAAGGTGTAATTGAGGGGATTCCCAGCATAGCCTTCAGTCTCACCAGCCATACATGCAAAGACTTTCAAGGTGCTGCTAAGTTTGCCCAAACTCTTGTGGAAAAACTAGCAGTAAATCCCCTACCGGAGTTGATGTTGCTGAATGTCAACGTTCCTGCTGTGAAGTGGGAACAAATTGCTGGAGTGACTTTGACTCGTCAAGGAGTACGGCGTTACATTGATGTTTTTGACAAGCGCGTGGATCCCCGTGGTAAAGTTTACTACTGGTTAACCGGAGAAGTTTTAGAAGATGTGGAACCACCCTCAGGTTTAAATCTACCTGAGAAAGTGCCTGTTGATGTGCATGTTATCCGCAACAATTACATCAGCATTACACCATTAAAATACAATCTCACCTATGCTACAGGACTAGATAAATTGTCTCAGTGGGAATTTGAGCTTTCTTGATTTGTTGATTTAACAGTTAGTAATTTTACGGGCAAATATCCTCAAGTTAGTTTCCCCAGTGCTACCCGGAATGGGTAAACTGCAATGCCTTCTGTCCCTAAGCTAAAAGCCCCAGGGACTACTTTTCCCGCTATATTTACCCTGGCATTAACATCGCCATGAATCAGCCTACCATCTTGAGGTTTGCACCAAGGGCGTTGAATACCCTGGTGAAAGTAGGAAATAGGGGGTTATGTGCCTGTTTATCAAGGTTTTCAGCGTTTTCGTTATAAACTCAATAAAACAAGTACTATCTAATTTTAATTGATCGCCCGCTTAATCCAGCAAGCAACACTCATGTCTAGGACAGAGAACCAATTTACCGTAAAATTTTGGGGCGTTCGCGGCAGTATCCCCAGTCCGGGTTTACACACTGTTCGTTATGGTGGTAATACCCCTTGCGTTGAGATGCTAGTGGGAGGTAAACGCTTGATTTTTGATGGTGGTACAGGACTACACGTTTTAGGGCAATCTTTATTGTGCCAAATGCCAATAGAAGGTCATATATTCTTCAGCCACTCCCACTGGGATCATATCCAAGGATTTCCCTTCTTTGTGCCAGGGTTTGTCAAGGGGAATAAATTTGATATTTATGGGGCCATCGCTCCTGATGGTTCTACGATAAAACAGCGTCTCAATGACCAGATGCTGCATCCTAATTTTCCTGTGCCCTTGCAAATCATGCAGGCAGATTTGACATTCCATGATGTTAACCCAGGGCAAAGATTACATATTAATGACATTACCATAGATATAGCACTGCTCAACCATCCAGGTCAGGCAGTTGGATATCGAGTTAACTGGGGTGGTGGTGCTGCTGTTTACTTAAGTGATACTGAACATCTTCCTGATCGGTTGGATGAGAATGTTCTCCATCTGTCCCAAAATGCGGATATCATAATTTATGATTCTACTTATACTGATGAGGAATACTACTCACCAATATCACCGAAAATTGGTTGGGGACATTCTACCTGGCAAGAAGCTGTGAAAATAGCCAAAGCTGCTAATGTGAGAAATCTGGTGATTTACCACCATGACCCTAGACACAACGATGATTTTTTGGATCGTGTCGGGGAAGAAGCATATCGGCAATTTGCTGGTTCAATTATGGCACGAGAAGGAATGGTCCTCCAGGTTCCCACATCAACTGGCTAATTAGAATCTTTTCCCACTGACAAGTTATCTTGGTAAGGGTTGCAGTCGAAGCAATTGTAGATTTTAGATTAGATTGGTGATCAAGAGCTATTAGTCCCATTGCCTTGGGCACTGTGCTTCGCGCAATACCACAATCAAGGATGAGCTATGTCGTTTCTTAGCCAATCAAAAACACCTTTAGGGGCTGTCCACCAACCAAAGTAGGGTGGGGGAGAGGCCTTGTCTTTCAAGGGGCTGAACCCAAGGTAGCTTCTGGCTGATAGCTAAATAAACCTAAAATCCCAGAATCCACGTGCTAAATTTGTCTAAAAATGGACGTTCTATGTGGGTTGCTTCTTCGACGGAATTAACTCTCAAGCCCACTGCTGTGGCTCTTGGCAAATTTGATGGTGTACATCTTGGTCATCACAGGGTTATTCAACCAATTTTGCCCCAAGTATTGAATGAGGCCAGAAGAGAAGACGGGGAGCAATCACCAACATACTCTCCCACTTCACCAACCCAACTACAAGAACATACATACTCGACAGTTGTCACCTTTGTTCCCCATCCACTGGAATTTTTTACTGGTCAACTACGGCCCTTGCTAACACCACTGGATGAAAAAGTCCAACAATTGCGATCGCTAGGAGTGGAACAACTTGTGTTGCTACCCTTTGACAGAGAATTATCTGCTTTATCTCCCCAAGATTTTGTAGACAAGATTTTAGTGCAACAGCTCCAATGTCGGAAAATTAGTGTTGGGCAAGATTTTTGTTTTGGCAAACAGCGTCGTGGTACTGCTAAAGATTTGCAATTACTGGCAGCCAAGCACCATATCCCCGTTACCATCGTTTGTTTACAAACTCATACAGAGAATGTTCCCAGCCAGGAGGCTCCCATTAGCACTTCACTCATCCGCCACTATTTAGAAAGCGGCGACATCAAAAATGCCAACCTCTTACTGGGAAGACCTTATACCCTCATTGGTACTGTAGTTCCAGGTAAAAAAATGGGGCGAACCATTGGTTTTCCCACTGCTAACTTGCAATTACCAAAGGACAAATTTATCCCCCGCCAAGGTGTTTATGCTGTCCGGGCTGCTATTTTGAGTGAGACATCAGGTGCAACTAGTTCACATCAAAACTTGGGTGTGATGAATATAGGTAAACGCCCCACAGTGAATGGTAGCAACTTATCTGTGGAAGTACATCTGTTTGATTGGTGTAGTGATTTATATGGCAGAAAACTGGCTGTGCAGCTAGTTGCATTTTTGCGAGGGGAACAAAAATTTGCTTCTCTAGAACACCTGAAAACACAAATTCAAATTGATTGTAATATTGCTAGAAAACTTTTTGAGTAGTGAATGCTAAGTTTTCGCGACTGAATGGGAATTTTTTGAATTGATAGTCCCCGACCTAAAGGCACGGGGATTCTGTAATCTAAAGTAGAGGTTAGGACCTTGGAGAGGGTTACTTCGGCATTGGCCGCCCTTGGCAATTAGGGTACTATGGGCTTGTTTCTCAAGGGGTTTTCGGCATTTTCGTTATAAACTTATTCGGGAATCTCAGGAATGTCAAATTTTGTAAAGCATCAATTTGGAAAACGTCAACTCAAAGGCCATCCCTTGGGCTTAATGGTGGTAATTTTGGCTTGGAGTCTGGCTATGGGCTGGCTGCTTTCTTTGGCAACTAGCGCCCACAGTACCACACCTACATCAGAAATTGGCACCGTTGATGTGGTACCTGTACAATATCAGTTAGGTAAACAACTATATTTGGAAAACTGCTCTAGCTGTCACATAGCTTTGCCGCCACAAGTTTTACCTTCTCAAACATGGAGAAACCTCTTAGAAGACTCACAGCACTATGGTGTACAGATTAAACCTTTAATTGATCCTCCCCGCACCTTGGTTTGGAGGTATCTTTCTAATTTTTCACGGACACAGCTAAAAGACGAGGCTACACCCTATCGCGTTAATTCTTCACGTTATTTTCAGGCTTTGCATCCCCAAGTGGATTTACCTCGCCCCGTTAAGGTGAGCAGTTGTGTGAGTTGTCACCCCAGTGGGAAGGATGGCAATTTCCGCCGTCTGAGTGGCGAATGGGATGTAAGGTAGATTCAGAAAGAAGAAGGAATTAAAATTTGAAATTTTGGTTGGAAATTTTCCCTTGGCGTGTAATGGAAAATGGTAATTGCAACAGCCAAAGTTGATTTCGCCAGTTCCTCGAATGGTGGGGGTTCTCTGACTAAGTTGAAGGCAAAATGATACTATTATATTAGTTTGACGTTTAAACTGAGAAGTAAAACCAATCTTTTCACTAAATGATTGGATCTAAATTTTTGCTGTTTTTGAGTTAAATCTGATCTTGTACCCATTTACAGCCTAAATAGCTGCATTGGGTTAAATTCTTATAATCAATACAAAAACTTTATTCTCCGTAACCCTCGATTTAGTTCCATAATCTGCCATGCTAAAACTCTTGTTGGGCGATCCCAACGCTCGTAAGCTTAAAAAATACCAACCTTACATTAGTGAAATTAACCTCTTAGAGGAAGACATTAAAGCCCTTTCTGATGAGGAGTTAAAAGGCAAAACAGATGAATTTAAGCAGCGACTCGCCAAGGGCGAAACGCTGGATGATATTCTGCCAGAAGCCTTTGCCGTGGTCAGAGAAGCAGGACGAAGAGTCTTGGGGTTACGGCATTTTGATGTTCAGTTATTGGGTGGTGTGATCCTGCACTCGGGACAAATAGCAGAAATGAAAACCGGGGAAGGTAAAACTTTGGTTGCTACCTTACCGAGTTATTTAAATGCTTTGGGTGGTAAAGGTGTACACGTAGTTACAGTTAACGATTACTTAGCTCGTCGCGATGCTGAATGGATGGGACAGGTGCATCGCTTTCTAGGGCTGAGTGTGGGGCTGATTCAGTCCAGCATGATTCCTAGTGAACGCCAAAAAAACTATGAGTGCGATATTACCTATGTCACCAATAGTGAGGTAGGCTTTGACTACCTACGGGACAATATGGCAACATCAATGGCTGATGCGGTACAACGTCCTTTTAACTATTGTGTGATCGACGAGGTAGACTCGATTTTAATTGATGAAGCTCGAACACCGTTGATTATTTCTGGGCAAGTGGAAAGACCTACGGAAAAATATCTACGAGCCGCTGAAATTGCTTCTAGACTACAAAAAGATGAGCATTACGAGGTGGATGAAAAAGCTCGTAACGTGCTGTTAACTGATGAAGGCTTCGCGGAAGCAGAAAATCTTTTGGGAGTTACTGATTTATTTGACCCGGAAGATCCCTGGGCTCATTTCATGTTCAATGCCATTAAAGGTAAAGAACTTTTCCTCAAGGATGTAAATTACATCGTCCGTAACGGGGAGGTGGTAATTGTTGATGAATTTACTGGACGGGTTTTACCCGGAAGGCGTTGGAGTGATGGGCTACACCAAGCAATTGAAGCCAAAGAACACGTAGATATTCAGCCGGAAACTCAAACTCTAGCCACAATTACCTATCAAAATTTGTTTTTGCTTTATCCTAAACTTGGTGGGATGACGGGAACTGCAAAAACTGAAGAGCCAGAATTTGAAAAAATCTACAAATTAGAAGTTGCGGTAATTCCTACTAATCAAACTCGAAAACGCCAAGATTTAGCAGATATGGTGTTTAAAACAGAGGCTGGTAAATGGCGGGCTATCGCGGGGGAATGTGCCCAAATGCATCAACTGGGCAGGCCAGTCTTGGTGGGAACCACTAGTGTAGAAAAATCTGAATATCTCAGCCAATTGTTAAAGCAAATGGAGGTTCCCCACGAACTGCTCAATGCGCGACCAGAAAATGTGGAACGGGAGGCGGAAATCGTTGCTCAGGCAGGACGCAAAGGGGCTGTGACTATTGCAACTAACATGGCTGGACGGGGTACAGATATTATCCTTGGTGGTAACTCTGAATATATGGCACGTCTGAAGTTGCGGGAATACTTTATGCCTCGAATTGTCAGTCCAGAAGATGAAGATGTCTTTGGGGTGCAAAGACCTGCTGGCTTGCCATCTGGACACGGTGGTGGTCAAGGTTTTGTACCTGGCAAAAAGGTGAAAACTTGGAGGGCTTCACCAGAAATTTTCCCCACCCAATTGACAAAAGCAACGGAACAGTTATTAAAAGATGCTGTGGAAGTGGCTGTACGGGAATATGGTGAACGTAGCTTACTGGAGTTAGAGGCAGAAGACAAAGTGGCTATTGCAGCTGAAAAGGCTCCTACTAACGATGCTGTCATTCAAAGGTTACGGGAAGCTTACAACCGAGTTAAGCAGGAGTACGAACACTTCACGGAAAGAGAACACAATGAAGTGGTTGAATTGGGGGGTTTGCACGTAATTGGTACGGAACGCCACGAGTCACGGCGGATTGATAACCAATTGCGGGGACGTGCAGGACGACAAGGTGACCCTGGTTCCACAAGGTTCTTCCTTAGTTTGGAGGATAACTTGCTGCGAATTTTTGGAGGCGATCGCGTCGCTGGGTTAATGAATGCTTTTCAGGTGGAGGAAGATATGCCTATTGAATCTGGAATGCTGACTCGCAGTTTGGAAGGGGCACAGAAAAAGGTCGAAACCTACTACTACGACATCCGTAAACAGGTGTTTGAGTATGACGAAGTAATGAATAATCAACGTCGCGCTATCTACGCTGAACGTCGCCGGGTGTTAGAAGGTCAGGACTTGAAAGAACAGGTGATCAAGTACGCCGAAAAAACCATGGATGAAATCGTTGATTTTTACATCAATCCAGATTTACCTTCGGAAGAGTGGGAGTTAGAAAAACTGGTGAACAAGGTCAAGGAGTTCGTTTATCTCCTAGCAGATATGGAACCAAGTCAATTAGAGGAGATGACTGTTACGGAAATTAAGGTTTTTCTCCACGAACAAGTACGAATTGCCTACGACCTCAAAGAAGCGCAAATTGACAAGGTTCAACCAGGACTGATGCGACAAGCTGAAAGGTTCTTTATTTTGCAGCGTATTGATACTTTGTGGCGGGAACACCTCCAACAAATGGATGCTTTACGTGAATCTGTGGGTTTGCGTGGTTATGGACAAAAGGATCCTTTGATTGAGTATAAGAGTGAGGGTTATGAATTGTTCTTGGATATGATGGTGAACATCCGCCGGGATGTGGTTTACTCCTTGTTTATGTTTCAACCCCAGCCTCAATCTACAGTGCAGACTTCTAAAATGGTTTAGGTTGTTTCACCCGGAGATAGTAGGACGCAGAGAGTTTTTTCTGCGTCTTTGTTTTATGGTATCTAGAAAGTTGGGATTGGGATTAATTATTCAGCAAATATTTGCTCAAATGTTTCAGCTAAAATATCAACAACTTTTAATGATTTTCTCATGATGTTTATTTAATAAATAAACTGATTTTTTAGGATGATCATTAACTGTAAGATATTAAATAAAAAAGCTCTTCTTACCAGGACATAAGTTGAGGAAAATAGAGATTTATAGCTAAACTAATAATATACGGTATGACTAGTAATATTATAGTATGACTGCTGTTGCGAATGTAAAAACTGAATACGAAGCGATTATTGGTTTAGAAACCCATTGTCAACTGAGTACCAACACTAAGATTTTTTCTAGTAGCTCCACAGCTTTTGGTGCTGATCCTAATACTAATATCGACCCTGTGTGTATGGGATTACCTGGGGTTTTACCAGTGCTGAATGAAAAAGTTCTGGAATATGCTGTAAAAACAGGTTTGGCTTTGAACTGCCAAATAGCTGAATATAGCAAATTTGACCGTAAACAGTATTTTTATCCTGATCTACCCAAAAATTACCAAATTTCTCAATACGACTTACCTATTGCGGAACATGGTTGGTTAGAAATCGAATTTGCAGATGCACAGGGGAACTTGATTCGTAAACCCATTGGTGTGACTCGTTTGCACATGGAAGAAGATGCGGGGAAACTTGTACACGGAGGAAGCGATCGCCTCTCTGGTTCTAGCTATTCTTTAGTGGACTATAATCGGGCAGGGGTGCCCTTGGTGGAAATTGTCTCGGAACCTGATTTGCGTTCTGGTGCAGAAGCTGCTGAATATGCGGAAGAATTGCGTCGCATTGTCCGCTATCTCGGTGTCAGTGATGGCAATATGCAAGAAGGTTCTCTACGGTGTGATGTAAACATCTCTGTGCGTCCGGTGGGAACTGAAAAGTTTGGCGTTAAGGTGGAAATTAAAAATATGAACTCCTTTAGCGCTATTCACCGGGCTATTGATTATGAAATTGAACGACAAATTGCGGCTATAGAAGCAGGGGAGCCCATTATCCAAGAAACTCGTTTATGGGAAGAGGGTGCTCAACGTACAATTAGTATGCGGACTAAAGAAGGTTCTAGCGATTACCGCTACTTTCCAGAACCAGATTTAGCACCCATTGAGGTGTCTAAGAAGCAATTAGAGCAATGGAAAGGGGAACTTCCTGAATTACCCGCCCAAAAACGTCATCGTTATGAAAGTGAATTGGGGCTGTCGGTTTACGATACACGAGTGTTGACAGAAGACCCCGCCGTAGCTGATTTTTTTGAAAATGCCATTGCAGCTGGTGCCAATGCTAAAGCTGCTGCTAACTGGATTACTCAAGACATAGCTGCATATCTCAACAAGCAAAAGCTCAGTATTACTCAAATTGCTCTCAGTCCTGCTAATTTAGCTGAAGTAATTACTCGCATTGAATCTGGCACAATTAGTAATGCTCAAGCTAAACAAAAATTGCCAGATTTACTTGATGGTATGTCTCCGGAAAAAGCTTTTGCAGGTCAAGAGTTAATTACAGATCCTAGTTTACTAGAACCCATCATTGATGAAGCCATGGCTGCTAACCCTAAAGAACTAGAAAAGTATCGTAATGGTAATACAAAGCTTTTAGGCTTTTTTGTGGGACAAGTTTTGAAAAAAACTGACAAACGAGCCGATCCCAAGCTAACTAATGAGTTGGTGGAGAAAAAATTGAATTCTTAACTGAACAATCCCCCGGATACATCCGGGGGCTTTTAACCCTTGGGTAATTTATACCCATAACTGGACAAAATTAACGCAAGGTTTATATATTGAGAGTAGTTTTCATGGGTATCAAATTGTGGAACGCTCTCGAATGACTATTTCAATAGGTGATGCAGCCAAGGAGCTGGGTGTATCAGTTAAAACGGTAAGAAGGTGGGCTGACGCGGGGAAACTCAGATATGAACGTAGTCCTAGCGGTCACAGAAGGTTTTACCTTGCAGAGATAAAACCCATAACACCACGAGATTTTAATAATCTAGAAGACCGGGTAACTATTAATTATGCACGTGTGCCTAACAGCGACCAAAAAGATGATTTAGCTAGACAGGTACAGCTACTAGAAGCTTTTAGCAGTGCTAACGGTTGGCAATTTGAAACCATATTTGATTTAGGTTCTGGGTTAAATTACCAAAAAAAAGGTCTTCAAAAACTGCTAAAACGCATCATGGAAGGTGATGTGGGAAGATTAGTTTTAACTCATAAAGACAGACTGTTAAGATTGGGTTCTGAAATTGTTTTTGCCATGTGTGAGGAGTTTGAAACCGAGGTAGTCATTATCAATAAATCAACTGATGAAATTACCTTCGAGCAAGAGTTGGTAACCGATATGATGGAGTTAATCACAGTGTTTTCTGCAAGGCTATATGGTTCTCGCAGTCGCAAAAATAAAAAGCTCCTTGATAATGTAGCCAAAGCTATACAAGAATCCACCTAAACTCGTTGAGATTAAGTGGATATGGGCATATATTAGAAGAGTGCTTAGTTACAAGGGCTGGGAAAATACCCACTCCACAAAGGTTGTATTATTCATATCTGTACTTGAGATTGTTCCAAGGTGCTGTAGGTGCAAGTTGATAGAAAATTGGTATAAGTTATTATTCATGACTGTGACAATTTAAACTGCATCTTTATCATCAATGGTCAACTCTACCTTCGTTACTAGACTTTATGTCAATCCTCTCCAGGGGAATGATGAGAATAATGGTTCTCGGTTAAATCCGTTTCAAAGTATCACCCGTGCTTTAAAGGTTACCAAAACACCCGTAATTGTTCAGTTGACATCAGGGAAATATAGTGTTGCCAGTGGCGAGGTTTTTCCCTTGGTTATTGCTGCTGGGGTGACAGTGGTAGGTAATGAAGATAACAAAGGTGTTGAAATTGTGATTTACGGAAGTGGTAATTATCAAAGTGTTAGCTTTGGTTTACAACAAATTACTTTAGTTTTACAAGGTAATGCCAATCTCTTAGGTGTGACCGTCACTAATCCCGTGCCTAAAGGTACTGGTGTTTGGATAGAATCGGCGGAAGCAAATGTGGCTAATAATACTTTTGTCAACTGTGGTCGAGAAGGTATATTTGTTACTGGGACTGCTAAACCCGCCATTGTAGATAATGTGTTTAGAGAAAATGCCGCCAGTGGCTTGATGATGGCCCGTCATAGTAAAGGAGAAGTGCTGCAAAATGTATTTCAAAAAAATTATTTGGGTATAGCTGTTACTGATGATGCTGCTCCTTTGATAGCAGATAACATAATATCAGATAACCGTTCAGCCATCGCTCTTTCTCGCAATGCTAAACCTGTGCTGCGTCATAACGTAATCAGCAAAAATAGCCACGGCGGGATGTTAGTTAATGGTAATGCCATCCCTGATTTGGGTAATAAGCAAGACATAGCTGGCAACACTTTCGATCATAATGGCTCCTTCGATTTACAGAACACCACACCACAGCCAATTATTTCCGCAGGTAATCAGTTGAATCCCACCCAAGTTAAGGGATGGGTAGATTTTATAGCTGTCCTAGAAGATAATCTTCGTAGTATTTCCGGTAGCAGCAGTATTTTTTCTGACTTAGCTGGACATTGGGCGGCGGATTTTGTCGAAGCATTGGTGGGTAGAGGTGCAATTACTGGTTTTCCCGACGGCACTTTTGCCCCGGATGCCCCTATAACTCGGGCTCAGTATGCGGCAATCATTGCTCAAACTTTTCAATTACCGAGAATAAATCTAGATAGTAAATTTACAGATGTGTACCCCAGCTTTTGGGCTGCATCAGCAGTTTTCCAAACTACTGAAATGGGTTTTATTCGTGGTTTTCCCGATGGGACTTTTAGACCGGGACAAAATTTGACCAAAGTAGAGGCCATAGTATCTATGGTTAATGGCTTAAAACTAACTGGTGGCAATGCCCAAGTGTTAAATATGTACCGCGATCGCCCTCAAATTCCCAGTTATGCTACCAATGCTGTAGCAACTGCTACCCAAGAATTGTTAGTGGTTAACTATCCCCACAGGGAACAACTAAGACCTTTAGCATATATTACCCGTGGTGAAGTGGCAGCATTAATTTATCAAGGATTGATAGCCATTGGTGAGGAAAAAGCGATTATTTCCCCCTATATTGTTAGCCCCGATGTAAATCTACCGGGGTTTACGGATATTAACGGACATTGGGCAGAACCCTTTATTCGGGCCTTGGCTAGTATGAATTTAATTAATGGTTTTGCTGATGGTAGCTACCAGCCTAATCAACTGATGACTCGAGCCCAATATGCGGCCTTAGTAGCGCTGGCGTTTAAACCCACGCCTAAACGCCCGGCAATAGATTTTACAGATGTATCTCCAGATTTTTGGGCTTATCCAGCTTTACAAATCGCCAGTAGAGGTGGTTTTATTAGTGGGTTTAGCGATGGCACTTTCCGCCCGGATCAAAATGTCCAAAGATTACAAGTAATTGTCTCCTTAGTAAATGGATTAAAATTGGCAACAGTTAATAACAGTTTTTTACTCACTTATACTGATGGTCATACAATTCCCGATTATGCTCGTCAAGCAGTTTTAATTGCCACACACAAAAAAATTATTGTCAATTATCCAAACCCCAAGCAACTTGTACCGATGCGGGAAGCAACACGTGGGGAAGTAGCAGCAATGGTTTATCAGGCATTGGTTGCTATCCAACGAACACCCACAATTAATTCAACCTATATTATTTAGACATTGAGCAATTGACCAAGTAAAATGAAAGACATTATTTATCAGAATGAAAACTCTTGGTAACTAATCCTATAGTTCAAAACGCAATGGGCCATAAGGGATGGGTAGACAATTTATACAATTCATCTGAAGCTGATAGCCCCATGTTGACCACAGCCTCACAAACCCCTGCTGAATTAGCAACTGCTTTGTTAACTCATTATAGTTTTGACCTGAGTGGCTATAACGCCAGTGAGCTAGTTAACCGTTGGTACACTCAATACCCTGTAAGCTGGCTGCACTTGGCAGTGATTGAGGCTCTTTATCAAGGCCGTTACAAAGCAATTTCAGTGCAGCAAATCCTCACGTTTTGGCAGCGTCGAGGCCAAGCTACTTATCATTTCAATATGGAGTTTGAACGTTTGATTTGTAGCAAATTTCCCCAAAGCCTAACAGAACTGGAGCCACCAATTCTACCTACTATCAAACCAAAAATTCCAGAGGAGCCGGCAACCATTGAACAACCAGTTACACCCAATTCTTTACCTGCTGAGGTAGGCAATAATTATGGAGAAAATCAACTTGCAACCCCACAAGCCATAAATCCAGAACAAGAAGGGAAGGAAGTGGAAAGCATATTAGGGTCTTCCACTCTCAAGACTACGGCTTCTGGTATTCAGTTGAGGCTAGACCCTCAAAACTGTTTGCAGAGAGATTCCCCATTACCAAAATCCCACCATAAGACAAAAGTACTACCATTCTCTGCCAATCATCCACCCATCGGGCAGTTTAGCCCAGCAATCAGCCATGAGTCTGATTCATTTACATCAAAACTGAAGGCAATGTCCGATGGCAAGGAATAATGCATTCATACCGAAGAATTCAACGTTTTACAATATTCATATTCATAACTCGTATTCGTAACTCATATTCATAAATTTAAATGTGGTAATGGGGGAAGAGGGAAGAGGGAATAAATTCTTGTGTACTCCATTACACTGGGAAACCCCACAACGACATTGCTGCAAGTCCCCACCTAACATTTTTATATGTGGGGATTTTGGTTCGGTAACGAGGAAATTAACTAGCTGTTGATTTGCTAATTTTCCCTCACTAATGCTCTCACTAAATTTTTAGTAACCATCAGATTCTATCTGAATGGAGCAAGGGGATTACCCTTACAGTGGTCAGACTTTAGGGAATGGAGAAACGGTAAAACTAGTTGGTACTTATACCAAAAAGCGTGTTTCCAAAAAGCAAAAATGTCCCGCTACACTGCTTTGCACTGTAACGGGGGAGTGTCAGCCTTACACCACAGCACATGAGAAGGTTAAGAATTAATTTAACTGTTCAATTCTGGTATTTAAACCCCGATTGTTAAGTAATGTGAACATTTCATTGGCGTTATTGCGATCGCTAAAAACTCCCACTTGTATGACTCTGCGACCCTGGTGGATAGTATAAAATGCACCTGGTACTAAATCTCGCACTAACTCTCGTTGCTTATCTGTTACTGCATTGACTACTACACGGTAACGTACACCTGACTGCACTGTATACTGCACCCTATTATATGCAGTGGTTTGATTGGGGATAGTATTGGTATTGGGAACTGGTAACAAGGGTGATTCAGCAAACGGAGGTTCTGCAAAGCCAGTGGCCAATGGCTTTGGAAGTGGTGGCTGAGGAGCGGTAAATTCCACAACATTCGGATCAATTTTCACATAATTGATCTGTGAGTCATTACCCCGGTGTGGTTGTGTGGGAGGGGATATGGGATTTGCTACATTTTTGGGCTGAAGATTTTGAGCTATGGGTGCTGTTTGAGCCTGGAGATCTACTTTGCCCATAATGCGATTTTGGGCGAGATTGTTACCGGCAGCAGGAATGATCTGCTCACTAGCGCCGGCGTTGATATCATGATGACCATTATTGCGAAATTCATTACCTCCTGGTTCAGCAATAGTACCTAAATTGGGCATTGATTGGGCGATGACTACTAAACCATCTTGTTTGTTACCCTGAATTAAATTATTGCGTAAAGTTGGCCGAGCATTGGCTTGCACCACAATGCCGCAGCGATTATTTTGAATTTGATTACCCACCACCACAGGAGCAGCATTTTGGATGATATTGATTCCAAATCCTGTTTGATTAAAAATATTTTCCCGTACTTGAGGTTGGGAATTACCCCCAATAGTGATGCCGTTTGCTCCGTTGAGATGAAAATAATTTTGGCTAATCATGGGGGCACTGTTACCATTTAGGGAAATTCCATCTTGAGTACTGCCAATAAATGTATTGTGGGTAATCACTGGATTCCCCCGTTCAATCCACAAACCATAACCACGGGGACGGGAATTTGTCACTGTTACTCCCCTTAACTCAGCTTTATCTGCGCCGATGATGGTGACGTTTTGACCGCCAAAGCTGCGACTAAGAAATTCACCACCCCCTTGAATTTTAATTCTCTGTCCTTTGTTGGTAATATCTCCTTGAATAGCAACACCAGGTTTGAGGTGTAGGGGGAAAATTTCCCCAGTTTCAGCGCTATAAGTACCTGGGGAAAGGATAATCACCGTATTAGGAGAGGCTAGCCGCAAAGCTTGAGTTATGGTTTGCAAAGGAGCGCTTTGACTACCATCACCCAAGGTGTTGTTTCCGGTACTTGGGTTAACAAATAAAAATTTAACTTCGGACTTAGTGTTTTCTGTTAAAAATCTCTCATTACCTATGGATGGTATTTGAGCCACAACTCTGGTGGGGGTGATGCTTACTAAGGTTATGCTTGTAACCCCTAAGCCAAGGGTGAGAGACAAAACAGAACAAACTAGAGCAGAATTTGACCTCTGAATCAAAGGATTTAGCTTCCACAGCAGGGTTTGTGCTTGACGATATTGAGAATACATAAATAGTTGGATGAATGAACTTTAATCAAAGTTTTATCTGTTAGAAACTAAAATGTCGATAAGTCCATAAACAGAGATGCTAACAAGGCTAGAAATATTTTAAAAAAAGTAGCCCTAACCCCCGGTGGAGATTTACACAAAATCAGGAGGGTGTCTGTAAATATGGAGACTGTCAAGAAGGATGGTAGGTAGATTTTTTGGTAAGTTCATTAATTATCTAGGCCATGACCTAGGTGTTAGTACTGTGGCTCCCACGATGCATTAGTGAATTATTTCCGAGGTTCAAATAAAATACCTGGAATAGTTATTTTTCTGTTTTGAACTTCGGTCGCTTGCTGGGTAAGGGTTTCAGGAGTTTTACTTCCATGGTAAAGTCTATTTCAGCGGTTAACTTTCCTGAACTTCGGAAAGTCTATCTAGACTTATTGCCAGGTAAGGGTTTAAAATGGGGGAGTTCCCACTCGCTGGGGACATTAATTGAATGGAAACACTTCTAGGCTTTTTGAAGCCGACAGTACAGGTGAGTTCCCACTCGCTGGGGACATTAATTGAATGGAAACCTAATTTCCCCTGGAGAGGGGAATGCGGATGGCTTGGTTCCCACTCGCTGGGGACATTAATTGAATGGAAACGTATGTGGGAATATTCATCAGCTGACCTTTTCAGGTTCCCACTCGCTGGGGACATTAATTGAATGGAAACTTAATAGACTTCCTTATAATGGTGGCCCCAATGCTAAGTTCCCACTCGCTGGGGACATTAATTGAATGGAAACTAAACTTAATTTTTCCTCTACCCAGCAAAGTGGTTCCCACTCGCTGGGGACATTAATTGAATGGAAACCAGAGCACATCGTCAGACTCAGATACTCTGAGTGAGTTGTTCCCACTCGCTGGGGACATTAATTGAATGGAAACTACTGCTGTTGGTAGATTGTCACCGCATAGTGACATTAGGTTCCCACTCGCTGGGGACATTAATTGAATGGAAACGTGCGAGGGGATTACCCCTAAAAAATTTTTACTAAGTTCCCACTCGCTGGGGACATTAATTGAATGGAAACCGTCTATCTCCTCGGGAGAAAGATAATTGAAGTTAAGTTCCCACTCGCTGGGGACATTAATTGAATGGAAACAAAAATCAGTCGCAATGCTATCGATATTTTCTATTTTGTTCCCACTCGCTGGGGACATTAATTGAATGGAAACTCCGCTTGGAGTACGGATTTTTTGCTATTGAGTTTTGTTCCCACTCGCTGGGGACATTAATTGAATGGAAACAACTAGTACTACTAAACTAGGGAGTGCAAGTGCAGGTGTTCCCACTCGCTGGGGACATTAATTGAATGGAAACTAAGGAGTTGAAAAAAGACATATGTTGGTACTGTAGTGTTCCCACTCGCTGGGGACATTAATTGAATGGAAACCTGAATTAAGAATTTTTCTTCCGCCGCCAACAAAAGTTCCCACTCGCTGGGGACATTAATTGAATGGAAACCTTGGTACTTCAGTTATTACAGAGGTCGACAGAGCCTGCGATACTAGTTCCCACTCGCTGGGGACATTAATTGAATGGAAACGTTTGCCGTGGGTATCCAAATAACCCTATCCAGGTTCCCACTCGCTGGGGACATTAATTGAATGGAAACTTCAGAGTTCTAGTTTTGCATCGCTTAATGCTACAGTTCCCACTCGCTGGGGACATTAATTGAATGGAAACAGGGAGCCACCTGAACGCTGACATGAATCGAAGTGTTCCCACTCGCTGGGGACATTAATTGAATGGAAACGTTCTTCAAGATTGTTTGAGAATCTTTCTTCATTAAAGTTCCCACTCGCTGGGGACATTAATTGAATGGAAACAAAAGAGACTACGAACCCCTTCTCAGCTTCTATCACGTTCCCACTCGCTGGGGACATTAATTGAATGGAAACTCTGGGGACAAAATGGTTTCCCATACTGCCCACTCAGAGAGGGGTTCCCACTCGCTGGGGACATTAATTGAATGGAAACTATGACTTTTACCCAGTACTCGTACCTATGAGGGTACTGTTCCCACTCGCTGGGGACATTAATTGAATGGAAACCTTTATGCATAGACTCTCTACTGTGTCAATTGTGGGATAAAGTTCCCACTCGCTGGGGACATTAATTGAATGGAAACCATCCCCATTATTTTTACTAAGTTATCAGTTCCTGTGTTCCCACTCGCTGGGGACATTAATTGAATGGAAACGAATCCCCCATTTCCAGGAGATCGTTAATATCTGAAGTTCCCACTCGCTGGGGACATTAATTGAATGGAAACACAATCTCGTGGTACATAATGCCTCCTAAAGGCTTTAGTTCCCACTCGCTGGGGACATTAATTGAATGGAAACTCTCAGGTATCTGAAGCTTAGTAACTTCATGAGATTTGGGAAGTAAAGTTCCCACTCGCTGGGGACATTAATTGAATGGAAACACTATTGATACTGCTTACTAAGTAGTCAACAGTGCTTTTTAGTTCCCACTCGCTGGGGACATTAATTGAATGGAAACTCTAATTGTGCGATCTTAACGTCACGTTCTTCCATGCAGTTCCCACTCGCTGGGGACATTAATTGAATGGAAACTGCCATAACAGATTTAGCTTCTTCTACAGTAGTGGGCCCGTTCCCACTCGCTGGGGACATTAATTGAATGGAAACAGCATTATTAGCAACGATGCTGTCCTCTAGAATGGGTTTGCCCGTTCCCACTCGCTGGGGACATTAATTGAATGGAAAGCTGGGCAGTCCTTCAAGACCTTATTGGTGAGGCGATCTGCTTGCAGCGGCGCTTCGCGATGGCATTGGGGTTAGTTTTACCCAATCCTAGGTTTTAGCCCCTACTGGGGAGATGTCATTAATTTTCATCCTCTTGATCAAAAACCGGGGGACATAATTCAGCAATGGGTAACTCCCAACGGGGAAACAGTTCTGGTATAGTTAGGGTGTCACCGGTGGTAAAAATCATCGGCTGATTTTTACCATGGTAAACGGTGACTGTGGCTGTATCAGGGTCAATTAAAATACCAACAACCGCCTCTAATTTAATTAAATTGAAGATTTTATCCACTAAGGCCTTGACTCTATCACCTTGGGATTTAATTTCTAATACTAAATCGGGGACAATTTCGCCAAAATAAGGGAGATTTTGACCCGGACGTGCAGGGCGCACAAAAGATACATCAGGGGCTGTGAGGTTGCTACCTGGTAAAATGAAACCCCCAGGAGAGTCAAATAGCCTACCCCAGGGCTGGGGATTCACCCAAGCAAATAGAAACCCAATTAAACGGCTACTAATTTCACTAGAAAAAATATCTGATGGACCCACAAGGGAGATTTTTCCGTTTTCTAATTCAACATCGTAATCTAAGTCAGCTTGACTCAAGGCCGTTTGCACCTGTTCTACATCTTTGAGTGTTGTTTCTGACATGAAAACCTGGTGTTGATGTGGAGTAAAATCAGCTAATCAGTCTAATTTTATTAATTTCCCATTTTTCATAGTCAGGATTCCATACTAAATTGTATTGTACAACCGCATTAATCACTTTACCGGAATTTAAATATAATTTGGATCTCACATTTACTGTGCCATAATTATCATTAAATTCTGATTTAATTATTCTCGGTTCTACACGGGAAACCTTAGTCCACCATTGTATATAGGAATTATAACCATCTGGATGGTCTTGTTGATTATTTTGTAATTTGTATGATAATTTGTTCCAGGAGTTTTGGTAATTACCTCTATTTAATTCTGAATAAAAACTGTTAACAACTCCTTCTATAGCAGATTGGTTATTTGCAGATGGTAATGCTTCCTCTTGAGAAATATTATGTACTGGTTGACTCACTCTCTGAGGTGCAACCCTGGGGGGTTGGGGTGTTGGTTGTTCAGTTTGTACAGGGGTAGGTGTGGGTGTGGGGGGAGGATTGACAGCAATAGGTTCATTACTTATGGGTTGAGGAGTGGTTAAGGACATTGATAGGTTAAATGCTCTTATCCCCTGGGGTGCGGAAACTTCCAGAATATGTTTTCCGCTGATGGTTAATTCCCCACTGTCAATAATTTGATTATCTGGGGTATAAATCACAATACACACATCATCATTAGTGCTGTAACTGAGTGTTTGACCGGATTTTGCATCAAATCTATAACCTACAGATTTAGTACTAGTCACACGACCAGATTTAACTAATGACTGATCTAGGTTAATCTCTTCTACGGTTTGCTGGTCTAGGTTGATGATGGGTTTCTCTGGACAACCGGGGGATGAGTCCACAGGTGGGATAGATAAGGAAGAATTTAATATTGGTTGACTACAGCCCCAGGTGAGTAATAATGTTAATCCCAAAGTGAGTTTATTCATGGTCTTGGATGAGTAAATATTGATTCAAAGATGGTTTTGATAATTAGGGGATGACTTAGGGACGAATAACAAACTGTTAGGCTCATCACTCCACATCAGAGAAATTCTGGCTTTATTATCTTCCGCAACTTTGCCATTTTTCATTTCATACCATAGTTGAGCATCAACTACCGCGCGATCGCTATTTTGACTAATTAACTCCACATTACCAATTCTGAGAGGTTGTTTAATAAGTTGTCAGCCGTAATCTTCATCACATCTTTACCGTCTTTAATTGATTAAATCTAGTTCCCTCGCCTTACAAGCTATCCATTACCGAGATTTTTCTTAATATTCGTGAGATTGAAGAAGTTCCCACTTTCTGGGAACATTTTAGCCATCGCCCCGTCACACCGCCCAATCCCTACACAGTAACTCTGCTTGTTGCAGCACCTTGACCCTAGGTTTCTACTAGTTATCTGGTGGATACTTACACTTTCCCACCAGACGCTAAACTGAAACAGTAGTTTTTTTTGTCGCGACAGGGTGTTCAATTGTTCATAAATTCTTCAAAATTCTCCAGAAATAATACAACTCTCTCAGATAATATCTTTCCTTTTTTGGATGATTAGCGTCACTATCACATAAACAAAGCTATGCAAAAGTAGTAATCCCCAATTGAGGCTAAGATTATACCAACTGGGGTCATAGACATCCGTGATAACAAATGGTGGTGCTATTGTTGTACCTTTGGGCAGTAGGGTAGGCTCCGGTACTAAAGCATTGATATTAACTAAAGACCCGTAGGCTCCTACGGACCACCGACTAATGGTTAGCCAGGACAGGTATTTGCTGATTCCTTGAGTTTGAAATAATACTCCAGATAAAATGATTTGTGGTAAGAGCAACATTACTAAAGCACTATTAGCCTGAGTGCTATTTTTAACGCTTGCAGAAACCGTTAGCCCAAGACATAAACAAGAAAGTAAAGTCAAAAAGCTGGTAATGGATACTCCCCAAAACCAAGGAATTGTCAACGACTTTGGCACTGCAAAACTCATGAGAATAGCAGTGACCATAATTGTAGTTTGTAAACAGGCTATTCCAGAAAGAACCAAAACCTTTGCGCTTAAATAGGCAAAAAAGCTTAAATTTACCAATCTTTCTCTTAAATAAATATCTTTTTCTTTGACAATTTCTTGCAACGAACTAGCTAGCCCTACCCAAATAGCAGTACAAGTAAAAACAAACACAACAGTTTGGGCTAAGGGGGCTACACCAGGGTCAGCCTCACTGCCAAGAATCAAAGGCTCTTGATCCGCAATGGCCAAATTAATCAGTAAAATGGCAATGGGTGCAGTGATCAGGGAAATAATTAAATTTATTCGGTCACGAACAATTAACTGAAGGTGTCTTTGAGCTAATATCAAGCTTTGATACCCCAGGGAAGCTTGAACCTGTCTAGGCCTTGCTTTGATGATTTTGGAAGCGTTGATACCTAAGCGTTGGTCGATATACTGGGTTTGATAAGGTGAACGCTTAAATTGTTCAGCAGTTGTCATCACAACTTCTTGGTTATCCAATTTAATATAAACATCAGCAAAATCACATTTTTCTAAGTTAAAGAATATACAGGCATCTTCAAAAGACCCAAAGTAACAGAGGTTACCGCCTTGACCTAAAAATGCGATGCGGTCACAGAGATTAATATTACCAGTAGCATGGGTGACTAAAATTATGGTTCTGCCTTGGTTAGCCAACTTCCTCAGAAGCTGCATCATTTTTTTATCTAACCCTGGATCTAAACCTGATGTGGGTTCATCTAAAAAAAATAGTTTGGGATCTACTAATAACTCTACTCCGATGGAAACCCGCTTTAATTGTCCACCACTGAGGTTTTTGACAAAAACATCTCGACTGGCTAACATTTCAATCTGACTTAGGGTTTGTTCAATAATTAAATCAATATCAGCATCTGGTGGGAGTCTGAGTTTGGCAGAGTATTTTAAAGCTTCTACTACTTTTAATTCTTTGTGGAGAATATCTGATTGAGGGACATAACCAATTTGATTGCGATAAATATTAAATTTATGTCGTAGGTTTTCTCCATTGATATAAACGGTTCCTTCGGTGGTGGGTTGAATTCCCAACAAAGTTTGCATTAAGGTAGATTTACCTGCTCCGCTACCCCCAACAAAAGCAACCAATTGTCCAGGTTCTATGGGTAAAGAAATTTGATTAAGCAGGACTTTTGTGTGGTTTCGAGTTTTAATAGTTTTGAAAATATTTTTAGCATCAAGACGAATATGACTGCCTGTATCAGAAGTTACTAATTCATCCCCTTGTAAAACCAAGGTATAGGGGGGGATTTTAATAATGGCACCAGAATTTAAACGAATTTTGCCATTAATTTTTATATCATTCACAAATATGCCATTGGTACTGCAATCATACAAAATATATTCCCCTGGGTTGAGATATTCAATCACCGCGTGTTTACGGGAAATGGTGGGGGCAATTATTTGTAAGTTGGCTGTGGGATCTCTACCTAAAATAGTGGATCTTTCCTTGAGAGAGATAGATGCAAAACTTTTCAGGTTATGAGAACTACTATGGGAGTAACGAAACTCTAGTGTTACTAAAATACTAAAATTTTGACCAATTTTGATAACATCTCCATCTTGGAGACAATATCCTAAATCATGGCTAATCAAATGATTATTGATAAACAATCTATTGCTGCTTGGTTGACGGCGATCACCATCGTAAATATAGTATTTTCCTTCAACTTCTAGTAAAGTAGCTTGGCAGCGACTAATCACTGACCAGTCTGGGGGTACTAATAAGTCTGCTATTTGAGGATCTCTGCCTAATATATGTTGACTATGGGAAAGTTCAAAAGCTGGTAGTATTTGACCCTGATTGGTAAGAACAAGATAGGGTCTGGTGGTTGGGGTCATATTAACTGATGATGATATAGAATTATCAATGCAGAACTAGGAAAAATTGTTCTGTGTTACCTTATTAGGTTCTCAGCAGAAAGTTTGTCATCTTATACTTTTAGAGGCAGCGAAAATTTGGCTAGCACGAACCGAATTAACATATCGCCAATGCCAAGGCTCAAAACTGACTCCTTGACTATTGTTTTGAGGAAAGGATAATTCAAAGCCGTATTTATAAGCATTATTGACAAGCCAGCTATAGGCAGGAGTTGATTCAAACTGAAATTTCAGATCAGTATTAGAGTAATTACCATCACCAATATCTAAGGCATAGCCAGTATGATGTTCACTGTGACCGGGAGGTGCACTTAATCTGGCAGCAGCTTCTTTGTTGCCTCTTCTTTGGATCTGTTGTTGAAAAAGCCTTTCTTGATCTGCTATGGAACGGAAGCCAGAAATAATCATTAACTGAATGCCTTGTGTTTGGGCTCTAGCCTTCATCTGCTTAAAAGCTAGAGCCGCTTCTTGGTCTAAATATTCAGTGCGATGATAATACTTGCCCACAGTTACAAGCCGTTTAGAGGAGTTTTCTGCAAATGCAAAATGTCCTAAGTAAGTATTTATGTTGGATAAACTAGTTTTTTTAGGATTGGGGGGATTAGATTTTTCCTGATACATAGGGTCGAGATATTCTGGAGCAGGTTCAGACAGCACTGGGGGGAGTACATTGCCAGGATGGGGATGAGAATCTACAGATATTGGTTGATCCTCCACAGGAATACCAGGAGCAGAAAGAGATGGCACAACCACAGGAACTGAAGCAGGATAACTTGTATTACTCTGGGTATCCCTTTGGGGATTTAACTGAGATAATTCTGAGGGTAAAGTATGTGGACTTTTCTGGTAATTTTTGCTGAGTTCTGGAGTATAAGAATTATCAGCTTTAGGAAAGTACCACGAAGCAAAGAAAAGTCCCACAATTAAGGAAACAATAAAAACAGTGGTAAATAAAAGAATAAATAGCAGAAGTTTCTTGGTATTCATGGTTTTTCAAAAATAAAACTTACAAGTCAACTAACTGACCAGCTATCCAGCCTGTGATACCGGAAGAAGGATGATATACCTGATACCAAAGGTAACCACTTCTGTCGTAGTCTCTACCTAGAATTTCGATAGGCTGTCCAGTTAAGCCTGTTCCAACAACACCATAATCAGTGCCTGGACCAGAGCGAATATTTTTTGTTCCCGGCCGTCCACCAATAGTTGCATAAGTACCACCACTAGACCCACTACTGGGATTGACTATTATTCTCCTAACGATAGTTTTGGGAGCAGCAGCGGCTTTTTTCTCAGCTTCCCGACGCATTCTTTCGGCAGCTAGACGATTTTTTTCAGCTTCTGCTCTTAAAGACTCAGCTTCTTGCCGTTTCTTTTCTTCTTCTGCTAATGCTTTTTGCACATCTTCTTTTTGTTTTTCACTATCCGCTAGTTTTTGTTCAGCTTCTTTTATCTGCTGCATAATAAGGAAACTTGCTGATACACCTAGGGCTACTACAACAGCAGTTAATAGGATGAGAATTAACTTACTCCAAGGAAAAGAAGATTTTGAATCAGTGGGACTATTTGAAGTTGAGTAACTGGATGAGGGAATAATGACTGTGGGGGTGGGAGATGCTGGAGCAAAGGTTAATGTTTGGGAGTTACTAAAATTAGTAGAAAATCTAGTGCTGGATATGTGGAGAGCCTGATTCATTTCTTCAGCAGTGGCATACCGACTAGCAATTTCCATCTTGACAACTTTGCTTAAAACTGTCCTGAGTCTTGGTTCTACATTAGGGGCATAACTTTCCCACTCCAGTTCCCCAGTAGCAGGATGAATTGACATTTCAATTGGTAATTTTCCTGTAATGGCATAAATCATTGTTAGCCCCAAGGCATAAAGGTCTGTGCTAAACACTGCTCGCCCTGAACTCTGCTCTGGAGCCATAAATCCTCTGGTTCCTACTACCACTGAACTAACTATGGAACCAGACCCCAAGGTGGCAGCCCCCATGGTTTCCTTTACTGCCCCAAAGTCAATTAATACAGGTAGGTGATCGCTGTTTCGGAGGATAATATTTTCAGGTTTAATATCCCGATGAATAATATTTTTGTTGTGAATGTATTTCAACGTATTGAGTAGGGAAGTGAGGATAATTATTGCTTGCTCGGAGCCAATGATTCCCACTTGAGCCAGGTTTTTGCCTTCAATGTACTCCTGAACTAAATAAAATTGATCATGATGGACAAAATAACTGAGTAAGCTGGGAATCTGTGAACTATTCCTACCCAAGTCTTCCAAAACTTTTGCTTCTTTTTCAAACAACTTTTCAATTAAGTCATAGGCGGTGTGATTATCAGAATTAATTGGCTTCAATCGCTTAACTACCACCAGTGACTGAGAAGGTAATTGGGTATCACGGGCGAGAAATGTTTCTCCAAATCCTCCTGAACCCAGGGGATTGACAATTTCATAACGGTTAGTGAGTAGTTTATCCATAGTAGGAGTTAAGAATTGAGGAAAACTTTAACTTTGGAATAACTGCATCCAATGGGATTCCACAGTTTTTTAATTTTCAACTTTGCTAACTTAAATTAAAGTTAATTGACATCTTTGCTGTACTTAAAAGATTGTATAGTTACAGCGCCTTTAAGTCAAATTTTATATATTTATACGTAGAAATATATAAAGTGCGCTAAATGGCTTTGAGAAAAAGCTTTTCTGGGATGAAACCTATTTGATTTGATAAGTGTAAAACTTAAGTTCACTTGCACTAAATCTCTCTGACAAGTGGGATTCAAAAGCGTGTCCGCTCTGATGTTCATCCCCTAACCATTCCTGTCCCGCCTTGAGTGGTGCATCGAGGGTGTAATAAATTTGTTTTTGACAAAAAATCCTCTGCTGTGGCTGATAATAGGGAACTGCTGATAATTAGAGTCCATGGGGTATATTTTGACCAGTGTTATGTACGGGCGGTGAAATTAGCTAAGATAATCTCACTTTTCAATTAAGGAACTGGTGTCGCTAAAATAACCACCACCCAAAATATTGGCTATCACCCTTCAAGCTTCCCTGACAAAGTTCATCGGTTTAGAACAGGCTGATTTGGACAAAACTATTTACCACGGTTTGGTGTCCCAGTGCGACGACCCCCTAGCCATACATTGGGATTTACACACCATTCAGCTAGTTATGTACTGGGAAAAAATGCTTAACTTTACCAGGGATTAGCATTATTCGCTTCTTGACACTGGCTGAAGTTGTTGAACTTCACCGTGAGATTATCCAGCAGTGTGGTAGCGCGTTGGGTATGGGAGATAGATGTGCTTTAGAATCTGCACTGGCTCAACCTCGGATGACTTTTGGCAGGGCAGAAAAAGACATTAAAAGACATTTCCTGGGCTGATATATGTTTTTTTGCCCAGTTTCAGATATATTATAGATTCGTGCATAATAATGCCTAAATATATACAATATATAAAAATATATGTATATGTCTTTTTTTCATCTACGTATTAAAAATATGTATAAATAAATGCTCAAATATACTAATTTTTCCTAAAACCCTACCAGAAATTATTAATCAAAATGTCTAAAAATCTTGATATTACCTCCCTTAATGAAAGTAATAATAGGGTTGTTGTCATGGTGGAACCACACAGCCAAAAAGCACAAACGCAACAAGTTGTTTACCGCATTTTAGATGCTAATCTAGACCGGGCTAGGGAAGGCTTGCGAATTATCGAAGAGTGGTGTCGCTTTGGCTTAAATAATGGTCAATTGGTTGGAGAATGTAAGTCCTTGCGTCAAGAATTGGCTCACTGGCATAGTGCTGAAATACGGGCAGCAAGAGATACACTGGGAGACCCAGGTACGGAATTAAGCCATCCCCAGGAGGAACAACGCTCTAGCATGAAAGGGCTATTGCAGGCAAATTTTTGCCGAGTCCAAGAAGCAATGCGCGTGCTAGAAGAATACGGCAAGCTTTATCATCCCAATATGGGTAAGGCTTTTAAGCAGATGCGCTATCGTGTTTATACTCTAGAGACTGGTTTAATGGGCTACCAGCGTCATCAACTGCTGTGGCGATCGCAATTATATCTAGTGACTTCCCCATCAGAAACTTTGTTCACAACCATTGAAGCTGCCCTCAAAGGTGGGCTAACTTTGGTGCAGTACCGTGATAAAAATGCTGATGATAACCTACGTTGGGAACAGGCGATGAAATTACGCCAACTTTGTCATTCTTACGGTGCTTTGTTGATCATTAATGACAGAGTGGATCTAGCTTTGGCTGTGGATGCAGATGGAGTACACTTGGGACAGCAAGATATGCCCATTGCCATAGCGAGACAATTACTGGGTCACCAGCGTTTGATTGGCAAATCAACTACAAATGCTGAAGAAATGCAAAAAGCAATTGCTGAAGGTGCAGATTATATTGGTGTCGGCCCAGTTTATGAAACTCCCACCAAAGCAAACAAGCCAGCAGTGGGCTTAAAATATGTAACCCACGCAGCCCAAAATAGCTCAATTCCTTGGTTTGCCATTGGGGGTATAGATGCCAACAACATCAACGATGTAATTCAGGCGGGAGCAGAACGGGTGGCGGTGGTCAGGGCTATCATTCAGGCGGAACACCCCACCTTAGTAACACAATATTTTGTCTCTCAGCTTCATCGTACCAAGTTATAAGCAATTTACGACTCAAAATCAGCATTTTTTAAGATGTCTAATCAAATTAGCCTCCAGGTGAATGGGGAAACTCGCAGTTGTTTTTCCCAAACTTGTTTACCAGATTTACTCCAACAGTTGGGTTTTAATCCCCGTTTAGTGGTGGTAGAGTATAACGGTGAAATTTTGCACCGTCAATTTTGGCCACAAACACAAGTACAGCCAGGAGATCGCCTAGAAGTGGTGACCATTGTTGGCGGCGGTTAATTTAACAAACCATTGGGGAGAGGTTCACAGAGGTATAGGGAACGGTGAAGGGTTTTGCGTCTAGCTAATTCTTTGCCTTTACGACCAAGTTTTTCCCGTAGCTGGTGATCGCTACACAAACGTTTGAAAGCTTGAAAAACCTCGTATCCAGATTTGGAATTCACCAGAATACCATTTTCCTCATGACGAACCATATCAATGACAGAGCCTAGACGGGAAGCAATCACAGGCTTACCAAAGTAGTTTGCTTCTAAGTATACAATTTCAAACCCCTGTATGGAGTCTTTGGTGTCTGATAAAGTTAGCATGGCAAAAATATCACAGGCTGCATAATAGCCAGCTAATTCACCCTCAGGTACGTATCCCATAAAGTGTACCCGTTGGTGTACCCGCAAGCGCTGTGCTAAATTTTTTAATGCGGATTCACATGGTCCTTCCCCACAAAGTATGTAGTGAACATCAACTCCCATTGTTAGCAGTAGCGGTAAATTTTCTATCACGCGGTCAAAATTTTTCTCCTTAACTAACCCTCCCACGGAAAGAATCACTATTGCTGTTTCTGGAATGTTGTAAGCTTTCCGTAGGCTTTGACGTAAATCATCAAGATTACCTTGACTTTTATCTACACCAAATTTTTCCGGTCTGATTACAGGTTGAATTACATGAGTAGGAGTTTGTAAGCGAAAATTCTTACGGAGGAAATCCTGGGTAATGTAACTGTTGCAAATAACTCCTTCAGCCCGTGTTAAGGTGAATTTTAAAAGCCATCGCCATACAGGATTGTGTAAACTGTCAACAATATCACCACCATGTAAATAAATAAAAAAGCGTATGGGTAGAATATAGCTCAATAGTAACAGCGCCGGAAATCCATAGGCGTGTCCCCATTCAATGTAACGGTAGTGATAACGAAAATACAGTTTGATAGCCAGGAGAAACGAGCAAATTAAATCGATAACAGGTTGTAAGAAACTCCCTATCAAACTACCTAACCAACATGGAAAATTTGGCCAGCGATATATAGGAAACTGTTGGGCTTCGTCAAATACTTTATCGCCAGAACAACCAGCAGCCAAAACAACTATCCGTTCTGGATCTTGAACACAGCGATTATAGATATATTCCCCGATTACTGCCTTTTTTGGTAGAAAGACATGGGATATTACTAGAATGTCAGGAGATCCGGTTTGATTTCTGATTTTTGTTGGCAGTTGAGAGATATGTTCCATGTTAGTTTTGATAATGTGAATTGCAGAAATGTTGACTGTTGACTGTTAACTGTCCAAGTTGTGCGTCGGTGATAAAAAATTTGAGCAATTAATGACTCTATTCTCAATAGACAATGAACTTTATCTGGGTAAAACGCAAAAATTGTAAATTTTTATTCCAGGATTCAACACTTCTGTGTAAATTGAAGTGATTATTTAATTTGTAATATTGAAATTGAGCTATAGCATTTACCTTAGTTAAATTGTATGAAATTGACTTAGTTTGTTCTTCCATATTTGTTCCCCACTAAAATTATTTTTTAGTATTGACTTTGTTGTAGCTCAAGCAAAGAAGTTAACTAAAGAAGAAACATAATACTTTGTTGTGTGAAGATATCTGCTACAACAGAAGTGAACATCGAAAGTTGAGATTGGTAGTGTCAGTGATTCCAACATCTTGTTGTAATATGTTGGCTGTTGAAATTAAGTTACTATAAATGCTCTGTCTAGCATATGTTGAGCAGCAATTTTTTGTGATGATTTCATGGCATACTTAATTAGCTCTGTATTTAATTTCTCGTGATTTTGTCATGTTAGCTAACAGTTATCCTCGAGAAACCAGAGATTTACACATTTCTTACCAGAAATTTTTACAACCCGTAATTAATATAGACAAGAGATGGATATTTGTATACATGATTACCACTTTGGAGAAGATAGTTTTTAAAAACATAATTTTCCATTTTTGTTTCAGGGAATGGATGACAAATATCTCAGCAATATTTTAGGACATTAAGGATGGCAAATTATTTATTATTTCTGTGAAGTGTTTGTTAATTATATTTGTGTTTGATGAATTGCCCAAATTTGTTTTTTTTAATTAAACCATAAATAAATATTTAACAAAATGGATGATTATAGCTTATTTACTAAATAAAAAACTGCTATAAAAACTACTAAAATTTGCTTATTTAAACAGATTATCTTAAATAAATGTACATAGGTTGCCAAAGTGCCAAAAAAGCAATTTTTATAATTACTTATCCCCAGTTAATTGGGAATAAAAATAAAATCTGCCATCAAAATTCTTGTAGACACCTTTCCATGGAAGGTCTATTTGAAAAAAAACCTCTGATGCACAGTTTGAGTATTAACAGGTTAGTAGATGGAATTTTTGTAGTTGACTTAACTTATCTGCATTGATTTGCCATCAGCCGATGGGTATAATGGGTATAAAATTTTTTCTAAAGAATCACCTTAAGTCGCCAGATAATATCAGTGTATGGGGGGAAGTGTGATTTAACCACTTCTCGTAAATCAGAAATATCCCTTCAGCTTACTGCATAACTTAAATAAGACGCGTTAAATTAGAGATGTAGTTGCCAAAAAGATAAACATCAAAAGTCAAGAGCAGGTGGTATCAATCAAAAACCCTACTGTTCTGATGTAATATAATTCTGGGGGATTGAATATTTCTACCATCTCGCAAAGCAATTATAAACCAATAATTAATAGAATTTCCAACCGTGCTTACTATGGGTAACAAAATACAAAAAACCGTCAAACCACTGTTAAAAATTTTCTTGGTCTTTAGCCTAGTACTAACTTTAGCACTTAGCCACCCTGATGGAGCTTTAGCCGCCCGCACTGGTGGTCGCATTGGTGGAGGCTCCTTTAGATCTCCTTCTAGCCGCACCTACACACCTCGCACTTATGCTCCTCCCGGTGGAGGAAGGTACTACCCCGGTGGTGGTGGCTTCGGCTTTCCTTTTTTGATTCCCTTCTGGGGTATCGGAGGAGGATTTGGCGGGTTATTTACCATCTTAATCTTCTTTGCCATCGCTAATTTCCTCCTTCAAACCTTCCGCCGTGTTAGCAGTGGTGAAGGCGAAGAAGTTACCTACAGCAGCAATCAGCCTGTTTCTGTAACTCGGTTACAAGTTGGTTTGTTAGCACAAGCCCGTGGTTTGCAAGCGGAACTTAACAAAATTGCCGAATCTGCTGATACCAATACCCCCGAAGGAAGATCAGCAATTTTACAAGAAACCAGTTTAGCTTTACTCCGTCATCCAGAATATTGGGTATATACAGGAGGGGGGACAGAGCAACTTAAGTTAAGTTCCGCTGAAAGTCAGTTTAACCGTTTGTCTTTGGCAGAACGTAGCAAGTTCAGCGAGGAAACTTTGTCTAATGTCAACAACCAGTTAAAAGCAGCCTTTAACAAAGATGCTTTACCCAATGCTGACCAACTGGAAAATCCCACCCGCCTCATGAGTGAAGGTCCTGGAGAATATCTGATTGTTACCTTATTAGCAGCAACATTGGGTAAGTTCTCTATTCCAGAAGTTAATAGTTCTGATGATTTGCGTCAAGGGTTGCGGCGCATTGGTGGAATTCCCGGTGATCAAATTTTAGCTATTGAGGTGCTTTGGACTCCTCAAGCTGAAGGTGACACCCTCACATCTGATGATATACTGGCGGAGTATCCTGATTTGAAGTTGGTATGAAAAGCCTATGTGGGCTACTGTGGAATTTGACTTGATTTCCCAGGCCTTCATAGATTGGATATCAAAACATAGATGTCAAATCAAAACCTCACTCAGGTGACGAAGGTCTTGGGGGAAGGGTGAGGTTTTTATAATTTTTTACATAAATTTACGGAAAAACAATTGCTTTTAATAACCTTGGCATAACTCAGGCTTTACCTGTTGGCCTTACAGGATGTGGTATATACCTATTTTGTAAGACTTTGGTTGAGGTTTCCATGAGTACAAGGTCCAATAACCCATTGAGGTTCAACCGCCGCCGGTTTCTACTCAATTCTGCTGTGACAGCGGGTGGAATTATTACCACCAATCTGCTCTCAAAATCATCAGTGTTCGCACAAGCACCAGCATTAATTACCTCTAACGCCATGCGCCCCAGCATACCCTATGGTGTTGCCACTGGGGACATGGGCAATAATGGCATTGTAATTTGGAGTCGCAGCGATCGCCCAGCGAGAATGTTAATTGAATATTCTACCAGTGAATCTTTTAACAGGGTGGGACGTGTTCTCGGTCCAATTACTTCAGAAGAACATGATTATACAGGCCGATTTTTGCTGAAGAACCTACCTCCAGACCAGCAAATATTTTATCGAGTCACCTTCCAAGACTTAGACAATTCCAGAATTCAAAGTGAACCCGTAAGCGGTACTTTCCGCACTCCTTCCACAGTTGGGAGGGATATTTTGTTCGTCTGGGGTGGAGATACCGCCGGTCAAGGATGGGGTATTAATCCCGATTTCGGCGGGATGAAAATTTACGAAACCATGCGTCAACTTAATCCCGACTTTTTCATTCATTGTGGGGATACTGTTTATGTTGACAACCCCATTGTTTCAGAAAGAACACTTGAAGATGGCACAATCTGGAGAAACATCACCACCGAAGAAAAATCAAAGGTAGCAGAAACCCTCCAGGAATTTCGTGGCAACTTCCAATATAACTTGCTGGATGATAACGTCAAGCGTTTTAATGCTGAAGTACCCATGTTGGCACAGTGGGATGACCACGAAACCACAAACAACTGGTATCCCGGAGAAATTCTTCAGGATAGCCGCTATGTAGTTAAGGATGTTAACTTACTAGCGGAAAGGGCAAGACAAGCATTTTTTGAATATATGCCCATGAACTACAGCACAAGATTTGGTGCTGATAGCTCAAAAATTTATCGTTCCTTCCAACATGGCCCATTACTAGACATATTCATGCTGGATGAACGTACTTATCGGGGGCCAAATACTCAGAATGTTCAGCCAAAGTCAAATGCGGAAACAGTTATGCTGGGTAGGCCACAATTAAAATGGTTGAAAAAGCAACTACTAGAGTCAAAAGCTACTTGGAAAGTAATTTCCAGTGATATGCCCTTAGGACTGATAGTTAGAGACGGTCCCAGCAACTTTGAAGCTTGGGCTAATGCAGACAATAGCCGCCCCTTGGGAAGAGAATTAGAGTTAGCCGAATTACTGCGATTTATCAAACGTCGGAATATTGAAAATGTTGTTTGGATAACTGCTGACGTACATTATGCAGCAGCCCATTATTACGACCCCAGCAAAGCAGAATTTACTGACTTTAAGCCTTTTTGGGAATTCGTTGCAGGACCCCTTAACTCTGGTACATTTGGCCCGGGACAATTAGAGAATACCTTCGGTCCACAGTTAATGTTCCAAAGTAATCCCCCGGGTATGAGACCAAATCGCCCCCCCAGCGAAGGTTTACAGTTCTTTGGCGCAGTCAAGATTGATGCTGATACCAAAGTGATGACAATCTCTCTGCGTAATTTAGTTGGGGAAGTTATTTACACCAAAGAATTAACACCGGAAAGTTAAGTCTTTCTTTAGCTCTTTTAGATCCAGCAAGATAGAACCCTATCTTGCTGGCTTTTTTATATTGTGGTTGACAGGGTATTTTGGATTTTCTCCCCATCTATCAAAAACCTGAATAGTGCGAAAATTCCATAACAAAACTTTGAGCCATAGCCTTTCCCGCCCCACATCACGTTATCATCAGCTGTTGTGGAATCTCCGTGCATTACCCCTACCATTTATGACCGCTTCTCATCCTGAAACCCAACCAACGGAACCCAATAACTCCGCCACCCCTCACATCGACACCAAACTGGTAGACCGCACTAAGCTCAGTAAAATGTACCAGCATTATGTAGAAGTGAAAGATAAATATCCCCACGCCGTACTGCTATATAGGGTAGGAGATTTTTTTGAAACCTTTTTCCAAGACGCTGTAACGGTATCCAGAGAACTAGAACTCGTACTCACCAGCAAACACGGCGGCGAAATTGGTCGCATAGCCATGACCGGCGTACCCCACCACGCCTGGGAACGCTACACCACCCAACTAGTGGAAAAAGGCTATGCAGTAGTAATTTGCGACCAAGTAGAAGACTCATCCACCGCCGTCGGCTTAGTAAAGCGAGAAGTAACACGTATCCTCACCCCAGGAACCTTACTAGAAGAAGGAATGTTAAAAACTAGTCGCAACAATTATCTAGCCGCCGTAGTAATTGCAGCAAATCATTGGGGATTAGCCTATGCAGATATTTCCACCGGAGAATTCCTCACCACTCAAGACAGCAACTTAGAACACCTCACCCAAGAGTTAACGCGGTTACAACCCGCCGAAATACTAGTTCCCACCAACGCACCAGACCTAGGTACCTTACTGCGTCCTGGAGAAACCTCCCCCCATCTTCCCCCCTGTCTACCACCGTCATTTTGTTATAGCCTACGCCCCCAAACCCCCTTCTCCCAAAACGAAGCTCGATGTAAACTATTAGAAAAATTTAAATTGCGATCGCTAGAAGGAATTGGTTGCAACCATCTACCCTTAGCCCTACGAGCAGCTGGTGGCTTATTAGAATATGTAGAAGACATGCAGAAAGTCAACCCAGTTGCCCTGCAAAAACTACGCACATACACCATCACCGACTACCTAATCATTGATAATCACAGCCGCCGCAACCTAGAAATCACACAAACAGTCCGAGACAGCACATTTCACGGTTCCTTACTGTGGTCATTACACAGAACCACCACAGCCATGGGCGGGCGAGCATTGCGACGATGGTTATTGCAACCATTACTAGACATTAAAGGTATTCGAGCCCGTCAAGACACCATTGCAGAATTAATAGCAAACACCCCCCTACGCCAAGACTTGCGACAACTACTAAAGCAAATTTACGACTTAGAACGGCTAACAGGAAGAGCCAGTTCAGGAATTGCCAACGCCAAAGACCTAGTAGCCCTAGCAGACTCCTTCTCACAACTACCAAAACTATCCAACCTAGTAGCAGACGCGTCATCCCCCTTCCTCAGAGCCCTACAAAAAATTCCCCCCACCATAGTAGAACTAGCAGAAAAATTACACGCCCATCTAGTGGAATCACCACCCATAAACATCAAAGAAGGCAACTTAATACGCCCAGGAATAAACCCTGAACTAGACCAGAGAAAAACAACCGTAGAATCAGATCAACAATGGATAGCCAACCTAGAAATTGACGAACGAGCAAAAACAGGAAATTCCACATTAAAAGTAGGATTTAATAAAACCTTTGGTTACTACATCAGCATTTCCCGTAAAACAGCCCACATACCCGACAATTACATTCGCAAACAAACCCTAACCAACGAAGAACGTTACATCACCCCAGAATTAAAAGAACGAGAAGCCCGGATTCTCACAGCCCGGGAAGATTTAAACCAGCTAGAATATCAGATTTTTACAGAATTGCGCCAAGAAGTAGGAGAAGAATCCGAAACAATTCGTAACATTTCCCGTGCCGTAGCCGCCGTAGATGTGCTATGTGGTTTAGCAGAACTAGCCATACAGCAAGACTACTGCCGTCCAGAAATAATTGAAGGACGGGAAATCACCATCATCCATGGTCGTCATCCTGTAGTAGAACAAACCTTACCCACAGGATTCTTCGTACCAAACTCCACCCAATTAGGAAAACAAGAAAAAAACCACCCACACCCAGACAAAACAGAAGAAAACCCAGACTTAATCATCCTCACCGGACCCAACGCCAGTGGGAAGAGTTGTTACCTACGTCAAGTAGGGTTAATTCAGCTAATGGCGCAAATAGGTAGTTTCGTCCCCGCCAAATCGGCGCGATTAGCATTGTGCGATCGCATCTTCACCCGTGTAGGAGCCGTAGACGACCTAGCCACAGGTCAATCTACATTCATGGTAGAAATGAACGAAACCGCAAACATCCTCAACCACGCCACCGCGCGATCGCTAATATTACTAGATGAAATTGGCCGGGGAACCGCAACCTTTGATGGTCTCTCCATCGCCTGGGCTGTAGCAGAACATATAGCAACAGACATTCAAGCCCGGACAATTTTCGCCACCCACTACCACGAATTAAACGAACTAGCCAGTATTTTACCCAACGTAGCCAACTATCAAGTCACCGTAAAAGAATTACCCGACAAAATCATTTTTCTCCACCAAGTCCAACCCGGCGGAGCCGACAAATCCTACGGTATTGAAGCCGGACGACTAGCAGGCCTACCAGACCCAGTAATTCAACGAGCAAAACAAGTAATGGCGCAAATTGAAAAACACAGCAAAATTGCCCTAGGGTTGCAAAACATAAAATAATACACTCTCATTCATCCCCACCCTAAAATAAACCCCTTAAAACCCATTCAAATAGACATCACCAACCCAAACCCAAACAAAATTTACCCTTCCCAAATAACTTCATGATAGAACTACTACAACAAGTCAGAGTAATTGACCCAACCCTAGAAATTGACCAAATAGCCGACGTACTAATCGCCGACAATCAAATTCAAGACCTAGCCACACAAATCACCAACATCACCCCACACACACAAATCAAAAATTGTCGAGGATTAATCCTCGGCACAGGGTTAATCGACATATATAGTCACTCCAGAGAGCCAGGATTTGAACAACGAGAAACTCTGTCATCCCTACTACAAGCCGCCGCAGCCGGAGGGTTTACCAGAATTAGCATCCTACCAGACACATGCCCAGTTATCGACCACCCCGCCATTGTTGCACAATTGCAGCAAAAAAATAAGCCCAACCCAAACACACCCCATCTTTATATCTGGGGTGGAATAACTCAAAACCTAGCCGGCAAGCAACTAACAGAACTAGGAGATTTAGCCGCATCCGGGGTAATTGGATTCACAGACAATCAGCCCTGGGAAAACCTAGACATAGTGCAACGAGCCTTAGAATATCTTCAACCAACTAAAAAACCGGTGGCATTCTTTGCCAGCCATAGCTCATTATCCCCCAATGGAGTAATGCGCGAAAGCCCAGAAGCTCTGCGCCTAGGCTTACCCCCCATCCCAGCCAGCGTTGAAACCACCGCCATTGCCTCCTTATTGGAACTAGTGGCGGCCACCAGCACCCCCGTACACATCATGCGAATCTCCACAGCCCGCAGCGTAGAACTCATCGCCTCAGCGAAACACCGCGGCCTACCCATCACCGCCAGCACCAGTTGGATGCACCTATTACTTGACACCAAGGCAATTAAAACTTACAACACAAGCCTGCATTTAGACCCACCCCTAGGTAATTCCAGTGACGTAGAAGCTTTACGCACCGGAGTCAAAGAAAGAATAATAGATGCCATCGCCATAGACCACGCACCTTACACCTACGAAGAAAAAGTCCAAGCCTTTGCCCAATCTCCTCCAGGAGCCATTGGTTTAGAATTAGCACTACCCCTACTATGGCAGCATTTGGTTGAAACCGGTAAATTCACAGCCTTGCAATTGTGGCGGGCTTTAAGCACCGAACCCGCAAAATGCTTGCAACAAAAACCAAGCGCAATTACTCCCAAGGAAAAAGCAGAACTGACCTTATTCGACCCCCAAAAAACATGGATAGTAGAACAAAAAAACCTTCACACACTTTCTACTAACACACCCTGGCTAGGACAAGAACTCAAAGGCCGTGTTGTGAAAATTTGGGTTTGACACCCCCAGGTAACTGCAAAGCAGTGTAGCAGGAGATTCTTGGTTCTTAGAAACACGCTTCGATTTTATTTAAACTATTTAATAAAGTGTTTGAAAACTTATAATTAATACATCAAACATTACTTTACCCCACCTTCCCTATTTCCCCCCTTCCTTAAAAACAATTTAGTCTTCCACACGGTAGCCCAACTCCGCTAAACTCATAGACGATTGTCGCCATTTTGGTTGTACTTTAACAAATAGCTCTAGGTAGACCTTACCAGCAATGAGCTTTTGAATTTGTTCCCGGGACTCACTACCAATAGCTTTAAGCATTGAGCCTCCCTTACCAATAAGAATACCCTTTTGGGAATCCCGCTCAACGTGTATAGTTGCAAGCACACGGGTGATGCTGGGTGTTTCTTCTACTTTATCAACAGCGATAGCCACTGAATGAGGAATTTCTTCACGAGTCAACAGTAAAATCTGTTCCCGAATCAATTCCCCCATAATAAAGCGCTCTGGTTGGTCAGTTACCAAGTCAGGGGGATAGTAAAACGGCCCAGTGTCTAAATGTTCAACTAACAATTGTTGTAATTCTGGTAATTCTGCACCAGTTTGGGCGGAAAATTTGACCATCGGCCATTGTTGGGGTCGGGCTAAACCTTGGTAACTATTATCAATCAACTCAGAGTTTAGGGGTTGTTGGTCAATTTTATTCAAACCCAAAATTACGGGAGTTTCATTAGGTAATAGCAAATCGGCAATAAAGCGATCGCCCGCACCACAAACCACTGAACCATCTACCACAAACAGCACCACATCCACAGAGTCAATAGCATTTTTGGCATTTTTCACCAGCACTTCCCCCAATTGATGATGGGGTTTATGAATACCCGGTGTATCCACAAAAATTAACTGTGCCACTGGAGTAGTTAAAATCCCTCGCAAACGATTGCGTGTAGTTTGTGCTACTGGTGAGGTAATAGCTATTTTTTGCCCTACTAATTGATTCATCAAAGTAGACTTACCGACATTGGGACGACCAATAATGCCGATGAAACCCGATTTAAATTCAGGAGGAGCCTGGGGGATGGATACTTCTCCTGAAAAAGAGAAGTTGTGATTATCAATACTAGTCACCTTAAGCTCCAACGTTATATATTACAGGTTAGATAAGTTGATTCTGTTCTCAGGTCCGCAACAAACATAATTTAACCCTGGCATTTTGAGGGACTGCCTTTATATAAGTTTAATCTAATCATGACCTAACATAACTCACCTCTCCCCTGGAGCCAAGGCGAGAAGATAATAAACTATTGCTACCCTATGAACACTAAAGCCACTCCCTTAGCCTAGTAGAGCCTTCGCGCCTTTGCTAAAGTGTGGTAAATTCAACATTATCAAAAATAATTAATGTTAATTTCCACTGAAAAACTATACCGAAACTGTGAAGAACAATCAAAGCCATCCCTCATATTATTGAATTACTTGCTTACATCCTCAAAACAATGACAACCACAGAAATCAATCCCTATCTCCATGGTAACTTTGCACCAGTCAGGGAAGAAATTACAACTGATACACTCAAAGTCATAGGTGAGCTACCGGCTAACTTATCGGGGATGTTTGTCCGCAATGGGCCTAATCCTCAGTGGTCACCCATTGGCAAGTATCACTGGTTTGATGGCGATGGAATGTTACACGGTGTCAGGATCACCAAGGGTCAAGCAACTTATCGCAATCGTTACGTGCAAACACAAGGATGGAAAATAGAACAACAAGCAGGCAAAGCTCTGTGGTCTGGGTTATTTGAACCAAAACAAATGGATACTCCTGATGGTATGTCCAAAAACACAGCCAACACAGCCTTGGTTTGGCATGGTGGTCAAATGTTGGCGTTGTATGAAGGAGGGGCGCCCCATGGGATCAAGCTTCCTGATTTACAGACAATTGGTGAACATACTTACAAGGGGAAACTGGTTTCTTCCTTCACAGCTCATCCCAAGGTAGACCCAAACACGGGTGAAATGATGTTTTTTGGTTACGGGCTTACACCACCATACTTGCAATATGGCATAGTTTCACCAGCAGGGGAAATCATCCAGACAGTACCAATTGACCTGCCAATGCCGGTGATGATGCATGATTTTGCCATCACTGAAAACTACACCATATTCATGGATTTACCCTTGACTTTCAATTTGGAAAGAATCAAACGGGGGGAACCTCTGATTAGATTTGAGGGCCATCGCCCCAGTCGCTTTGGTATTATCCCTCGTTATGGCGATAATAGTAATATCCGCTGGTTTGAAAGTTATTCTTGCTACATCTTCCATGTCCTCAACGCCTATGAAGAAGATGATGAAGTAGTACTAATTGCCTGTCGCATGAGTGGGAGTACAGTTCTGGAGGTTGATAATTCCTCAACCGACCCAGAAGCAAATATTCCCCGCCTACATTGCTGGCGATTTAACCTCACCACAGGTAAAGTGCGTGACGAAATGCTAGACGATGTACCAGCAGAATTTCCCCGCATTAATGAAAACTTCTTAGGGCAATCAATACAATACGGTTATGCTGGCAAGGTGGCCAAGGATCCGCTACCATTGTTTGATGGATTAATTAAATACAACCTGAGTAATAGAAAATCCCAAATTCATCAATTCGGTCCAGGACGTTATGGCGGCGAGGCTGTGTTTGCACCTAGTATTGGTGCAACAGCAGAAGACGACGGCTGGTTAGTTACTTTTGTTTACGATCAAGCTTCACAAACTTCTGAACTTGTAGTTATCAACGCCCAAGACGTCACGGCGGAACCTGTGGCGCGGATACCAATTCCCCAAAGAGTACCCTATGGCTTCCACGCTGCTTGGGTTTCTGAGGAACAGTTAAAAATTAACTGAATAAACCAAAAGAACCTCCCAAATATGGATATTTCAGTGCTTACAATTAGTATTGAGTTTGAATAACAACAATGACTAACCTCCGGCGCAGTTGCCAAAGTAATCGCTAATGTCAAATCTGCAAACGACGAATTTTCCTTGGTAACAGCTGAGGTTGCGGAACAGTGAGTAGTTACACAATGTTAGTGGGGGTTTAATTTCCATCCATCAGCGTTGAGCTACCCGCATCAATAATAATATACCTACTCCTAAAAACAAGAAATTAGGTAGCCAAGCTCCTATCAATGGAGAAAAAACACCAGCTTGTCCCATTGCGCCACTAATAAAGAAAATTAAATAATAAGTAAAAATTACTATGACACTCACACCAAAACTTGTGCCTCGTCCGCTACGCTGACGTCTTGTTCCCATAGCCGCACCCACCAAGCCAAAGACTACACAGACAAATGGCAAAGAAATTTTTTGTTGGATGCGTACTTCAAGTTTACGAATTTTTTGCCTATCGCCACCAATACGTTCTATTTCTAATTGTTCTAAAGACTGAGCAATATTCATTTCCCCAGAATCTCGGCTTCTTTCTACTAAGTTTAATGGTGTGCGAGGTAGTTGCAGTTGTTGGTGTTCAAAGCGTAAGATATTGCGATAGGATCTGTCAGGAGCTACTAAATAAACTGTACCGTTGTAAAAATCCCAAACATTGTCAGCAGAATTCCACTCAGCAGATTCTGATACAACAATTTGATTTAAACCTTTTGTGCTGCGGTCTATGATGGTTAAACCATTCATTTGTTTACCATTAAATCGGTCAGCATAAAATAAACGTGACAATATTCTAGTCTTGCTACCATCTTCCTCTATGCTTTCTCGGTATTCGGGGTAGAAGATATTTGTCTGCTGCAAAGTGGGTTTATTTGACTTGAGAGCTTTTTCCAAAGTCACAGTTGCTTGGTAATTTGCTGCTGGCGCTATTTGTTCATTAAAAACAAATGTCATGACTGTTACCACCATGCTCAACACCACAGCCGTTAGTACCATGCGATAGACACTGACTCCACAGCCACGCATAGCAATGAGCTCGCTTTCGCTGGAAAGACGACTATAAGTCATCAAAGTAGCTAACAGCGTGGACATGGGGAAGGCTAACACAATAAAATTGGGGAATTTTAGCAAAAAAACCTGAATTGCAATATTTATCGGCAATCCAGATTCGACAATTTTCCTCACTAACTCAAACACAGCATCAATAGTCACACCTAGTGATGAAAATGCTCCCACACCAAACAAAAAAGGTCCTACCAATTCTTTGGTCAGGTAGCGATCCATGAGAGTAAAAGGCAACAGCGAATAGAGACTGGATAAAGAATAAAGCTTCTTTGATATCATAAGGAACTATCAAAACTAAGTATGGACATCCCAGTTCACGCTTGAAAGTTATCTCCCAAATAGTGTTGGCGGACAAGGGGATTATTATAGAGTTCTTCAGGATTACCAAAAGCCAGAATTTGTCCCTCACGCATAATATAGGCCCGGTCTGTAATGGCTAAGGTTTCCCGGACATTGTGGTCTGTAATTAAGATCCCCATACCGCGATGGCTTAATTGTGCGACAATGTGCTGAATTTCCGCAACTGCAATGGGGTCAACTCCGGCAAATGGTTCATCTAAAAATAGAAATTTCGGGCCTTCTCTCCCAGCCGCTAAAGCCCGCGCTAATTCTGTCCGCCGTCTTTCTCCTCCTGAAAGTTGAATTCCTTTGCTTTTAGCGACTTTTTCTAAGCGAAACTCCCGCAGTAAAGTTTGCATTCGTTTTGACCATTCCCATCGAGGCACATGAGTTTGTTCTAGCACCAAGAGAATATTATCTTGTACTGTGAGTTGGCGAAAAATACTTGGTTCTTGAGCTAAATAGCCAATGCCTAATTGCGCTCTTTTATGCATTGGCATAGCAGTGATTTCCAGACTATCCAGCCAGACTTTGCCGTGGTTAGGTTTTTCTAGACCTGTAGCAATGTAAAAAGTCGTCGTTTTACCGGCACCATTGGGGCCCAGTAAGCCTACGACTTCACCCTGAGAAATGGAAAGGTTGACGCGATTGACGATATTTCGCTTACCGTAAGATTTGTGAATATTCTCTAAAACAATTTTCACTATTCGCGCCCGGTTTATTAATCAATGCTAATTAGATTGTCCGCCAATTTCAGGATCATTGACCATGTAGGTGGACTCAACTTGACGGTTGGATGGAGGTAAAGCTACAAAACGTCCTTCGTCAATAAGATATGTTACTTTCTCCGCACGGATGCTATTGACTCCCTGTTGCAAAATATAAACATTTCCAGTCAAATCAATGCGACGTTCCCTGCTAAAAAATTGTGCTTGAGCGGCTGTGGCTTTAATCTGGCGAGCGGGATACAACATTTGCACATTACCGCGAGCTGTGGCTACTTGAGTGTTGGCGTTATATTCTTGCACATCAGCGCTGATGGTCAAGGGACTATTTTCCCGAGATTTTTGTGCAGTGGCAGTTTGGGTGTCAGTGGCAAATGTCAAGGAACCCAAGAGTGCAGCTGGTAGCATTAAGGCTAATCCCAGGCGACGCATTTGTGATATTGGTAATTGATGGAAGGACATGATATTTTAATTACAAATTTATGATATCAGCTTGCATATTAATCATCTCAATTTGTTTATCCAGATATAAAATCTACATTTTGGAGTAAATTGGGATAACTATTATCTGCAATATCGACGCTGTGTCACTCCTGAAGGTTTCGCTGAACTGGACGGAAATCTTGAGATGTTAGCTTTTCAACTGGAGAGTGCCGACAAAAAGCTGGCATTTGTTGGCATTTGTCAGCTTTTTTAAATCGGCTACAGTTTACTTATTCCCTAGCACAATTTTTGGTCTAGGCAAACCATGACTATTATCCGAGTTACCAGCACTAAACTTTTCTGCTCCGATTTGTTGTAGTGCTGATAACAATGCTGCACTCTGACTTAATAACTCGTCCACATCAATGTTGCTATAAACAGATGGGTAACGTCCCAGGCGGTTGCTGCCTTCTCCCAGTAAAATTACTGCACCTCGCCAGTTGCCATTAGCCAAATGGTACTGTGCTACAGCAATTTGTAAAATGCCTTGATAAAAGGTTTTTTCTGGTTCCTTTGCTTCTATCCACAAAGCTTCTAAGGTGTCATGACAGGCGTAGAAGTGCCCAGAGTTAAACTGTTCTACTCCTTGCCAAAACTCTTGGGGGATAATTTCGCTCATGCCATGCTGTTTCGCACTTCTTTAATGGTTTCTAGACTAATTTCTTGTTTGTCTCCAGCAAACTCATTGTCTGAGGTGAGAAATAGCATACAGTGGCACTCTTTGCGTTCTCTCATGGGCACACAGGGACAGTTCCAATATGCAGCATTCACTTCAGCTTCTTTGTCTTCGTAGTGGCGACAGGGACACAAAGGCGAACCTAAGTCATCTTTATGTTTTGCTAGTCCCTCAATTACCACTGCGGTGACAGAAGGTTCCGAACAAAAGAATGTTCCAGTACGTTTAGCATACTGCTCGGAAAAATGCCGCATTGCTTCTAAGCTTTTATCAGTGGATGTTTTGTTATTTTCTGATGAGATCATGTGGATCGGCGCTGATAATTTAAATATTTGTTTGCATTGTACCTCATTGGTCATTAATCATTGGGAAGAGTATATTTTTTGCAATAAGCCCATGGTCTGGGGGGTCTGATTGCAGACTTCCAATTCTACAGTTACTTTCCCTTGGTGATACAGGTTGGAGTGGGCAATGTTTAACAACTACACCCACTGGCGATTGCCTCCGCGATTGCACAAAGCGCAATCGCGGTGCTAAAAAACCAACTGGCTATGGACAAACACCCATGACTAATGGCAGTAATGGCATAGAGCCGCCATTAAAGAACACAAAGCGGCAATTTCTCTATTCATCTGATGCAATTTTAGCAATCAATACGTTATGTATAGAGTTCAACAACTCCTCCGCTGTAAAAGGTTTTGCTAAAAATCCTTGAATCCCTGTCACACTGGCCTGTACTAAAGCTTCAGCACCAGAAATAGCACTCATGGCAATAATTTTTACTTCTGGGTTGATGACTTGCAAGGTGCGAATGGCTGTTGTCCCAGATGTGGATGGTGTCATCATATCTATCAACACTAGTTGAATGTCTTGCTGGTGTTCACTATAAAGAACAAGAGCGTCAATTCCTTTCTCAGCAATTAATACTTTGTAGTTGTGAATCTCTAATGTGGTTTTGGTAATTTGAGTGATTGCTGCTTCTTCATCTACAACTAAAATTAATTCTCCGTTTCCTGTGGGCATTTTGCTCTCGTCTCCTGTGGACAAAGTGCTATTTTCACTACTGGGCAGGTAAATGTGAAATTGGCTACCAATTCCTACTTGACTGGATACTTCTACGAAACCGTCGTAGCTTTTGACGATACCAATTACTTTAGATAAACCTAAACCAGGATTTTTATTCTTTTCCTTGGTAGTGAAAAAGGGTGTGAAAATCTTATTGATGATTGTTGGATCAATACCAACTCCGGTATCAGCAACTGTAATCACTACGTAGGAACCTACTTTCGCACCGATATGTTTTTTTGTCAAGCTTTCATCAATGAAGGCTTTCTTGGCAGAGATTCCTAGTTTGCCACCTTGAGGCATGGCGTCACGAGCATTCACTAACAAGTTCATCAATACTTCATACAGTTGGGTTTGCTCTCCCGAAACTATCTCTATATTTGCAGGTATGCTTATATCTGTTTGGATAGATTGAGGTAATAGTTGTTGAATTGTCTGCTCAATGTCTTTCATCAGATTTGATAGTGATACAGTTGAGCCTTTTGTGTGAAAGTTGCTAGTAAATGACAAAATTTGCTCGACTAAATCAATTCCCCGTTTGGTATTAGTTTCTAATAACTTAAGCATTTGTACTGAACTTTCGCTTAGGTGGGGATGTTTAATGGGTAACAGTTGCGCCACGGTGATCATCGGATAAAAGATATTGTTAAGGTCTTGAGCGATGGCACTAGTCAGAGTACCGAGGCTTTCTAATTGCTTGGCGCGCTGAAGTTGTATTTCTAGTTGTTTTTTCTCGGTGATGTCGGTGTCAACACTCATAATGGATTTGGGCAAACCTGCGGCATCATACATTAGTGTCCAACGGCTGTTAACGATAATGGACTTACCGTTTCTGGTTAGTTGTCTCAACTCTCCAAACCATGAACCATGCTCTAAAACAGTTTTCAGCGCCACTGTGAGTTGAGGCGAAAGTTCTGGACACAACAGCTCCCAAGTATTTCTTCCTATCGCTTCCTCAGCCCGCCAGCCATAAATATTTTCTGCTCCTTTGTTCCAATATAAAATTTGATTTTGTAGGTCTCTCACTAAAATTGCATCTGTTGTAATATCTAGCAGCGCCGCCTGTTCGCTGATTTTTTGCTGTGCTTGGAGGCGATCGCTAATATCCCGGAATAACCATCTCAAGCCTTGTTTTTTGTGTTGATAATTACTGTCACTGGCGACAATGGTTACTTCCGCCGGAAAGTCTATTTCCCCTTTGTTGTGGAATATCCGTAATTGTTCTGTGCGTTGCTGTTTTTTCTGCCGTAATTCCAGGAGCAAGGAGCGAAATTTTAGCAATTCTGTCTGATGGATAAATACAGAAAGCGGTTTGCCCATGAGGTAAGACTGACTGACATTAAGTAACTTGGCCGCCGCATAGTTAGCTTCTTGAATTATCCCAGTTATATCAGTAACTAAATATCCATCCGGGGCAAAATTGAATAAATCTTCGTAAGACTGACGTTCTGCTTCTACAAGATGGCGGATAGCGGCTAATTCCTGGTTTTGTTCCGTCAGCTCTTCTGCCAAAACATGTAGTTCTTCTAAAGAAATTGAAGTTTGGGCGATGGCTTCTTGCAAGAGTTGTGTAGAAGTACAAGGTTTTTCTGCTTGACTAGCACGCTGAGATAAGTTTTCTAATCGCTTATGAGCTTTGGCAATAGCTTCCTCTAAATTATCCTTGATCATTTACCTTCTTCTCCTGTGATTTCTCCTATAGTTGTTTCTGTCTCGAAAACCTCTCTCGTAGAACAAAAGACTGTGGCAGTTCTTTCCCTTGGACTCTTGGGGTAAGCTGGGTATGGATTTTTTCATCTAATCTAAAGAATTAGATTGTTGTTGCTGTTGTCTTTATAGAATTTATGTGCTGTTTATCATACTTTCGATTCGCTGTACATCTGTCATAATCAATACTGCTCCTTCTATTTCTGTACTAAATAAAGGAGTAATAGCGAGATAACATTTTATCAATCTACCCCGGCGATTGGTAGCATCTAAAATCATTTCTTGGAACTGCTGTTTCCCAAATAGGCAATCTCGGATAGGCGATCGCAATTGCTCAATTGGCAAACCAATATCTAGACTAAATAAAGATTTTCCTAATACTTCTTCTGTTCTTAATCCCCACAAATCTTCTACCATATAATTCCAAACTAAAATATTAAAACTTTTATCAATTACTACTATTCCGGTTTGCAGACTTTTGAGAATACAAACCAAAAAAAGATTAGTGCGGTTGAGTTCTATAGTGCGTTCGTTGAGTTCGTTATTAATTGTTTGTAATTCTTCATTAGAGGATTGTAGTTCTTCGTTCATTGTCTCCAATGCTTCATTAGTAGATTGGAGTTCTTCATTGGTAGTTTCCAATTCTTCATTAGTAGATTGGAGTTCTTCGTTAGTAGTTTCCAAATTTTGTCGGGAACGTTGCAATTCTTCTTGCAGTTGGAAAACACGGGTAACATCTTCAAAAGTGATACTTACACCTAATACAGAGTTATCCAAATCTTTCAAAGGTATAATTCGTACATCCCAATATTGTATTTCTGCATTGGATAAATAGCGTTCTACATTTGTCAGAGTGATGGTATGGCCTTCTGCATAAACCCGTTGAATGGGTGCCCGCAGTTCTATGGGTCGGTAGGAAAGTTCTAAATCTTGAAAGGGACGACCTAAATCCTGAGGTGAAAGACCAAAAACAGTACGAGCTTGAGTGTTAACTAACGCTAATATACCATTAGCATCCACTACTATTTGGGCGATGGATAGGGAATCAAAAGCCATTTCTCGCAGCCGCATCTGCTGAGATAATCTGTTGGTAGATCCTGGATCTACTGTATTCGCCATAACTAGCAAGGGATCCCGCAAGTTTCCTACTGATACTTTCCTGAAAATGCGATTTTTTAAATTTACGGAACTAAATGAATTGGAATGTAATAACAGCATCTCTGCTTTTCCCAAAAAAAGATATCCTGTATCATTTAGAGCAAAATGAAACCGAGCCATAATTCGCCCCTGGGTCTCAGAATTAAAATACATGAGTGTATTGCGACATATGAGCAGGTCTAAACGAGAAATTGGGGCATCTTGCAGCAAATCATGACGACCAAAAATAACTGAACGGCGTAAATCTTGGCGAAAGACATAGTTATTTCCTGTAAACTCAAAATATTTATCTTTCAGTCCAGGTGGTAATACTTGGATATCCTTAACTGAATATAGAGCTTGACGGGCTTGAGTCAAAGCTTCTTCATCTAAGTCTGTGGCATAAATTTTTACCCGTTTTCCAAATTCTTCTGCTCCCAAAATTTCAGCCATGAGTATGGCTACAGTGTAAGCTTCTTCGCCAGACGCACAACCTGCACTCCAAATCCGGATTGGCTCCAAGTTATTTTTCAGTGCCACAATATTGGGTAGTACTTCCTGTCCTAAAAATTCCCAGGCTGAAACATCTCGAAAAAAACTGGTCACATTAATCAAAATGGTGTTAAACAATTGACTGAATTCCTCTGGATAAACTTCTAAATAGTCTAAATAATCCTCAAAGCTTTCTATGGAAAAATATTGCATTCGCTTCCGTACCCGGCGCATCAAAGTTGAGCGCTTATAGCCTGTGAAATCAAAGCACCGACTTTGTCTAAGATAACTGAGTAGATTTTCAAACTCAGGGTTACTTTCTGGGGAAGTCATAACTAAATAATGAAGAGTTGGGAATGGCACACACAGTAACAAGGGGACAGTTTTTGCCCCCATATTCCTGCCTTTTCTATCTTGTTGGCGATATTTTATACTTTATGCAATTTAATCATCCATAGTCAGGATGTGGTTGAAAGAATCAACTCTACCTGGAACAGCTATCTTGACAGCAATCACCATCTAACGGAAATATTACCAAATTCCAAACCAGCTTGAAATTAACTAAAAAACTCCTAAGCTCATCTCTCAGCTTGATAAAATGGGGTTTTTTTTTGCTTCAAAAGTGTTTAGATGAGAAAACCTAATCCTAAATCATAAAAACAACTGTGGCAATTTTTTTGTGCCAGTATCTACTTTGTCACACTCACGCCTGATAAGCTTACGAGTAAGCACTAGCCAGTAAACGCTCTAATGCAGTTGGTCAAGATAGCGATTTAATTAGACCATAGGAGAATAAATTATTAGTGTAGATTACGAACTACCAATGAATATATTCTATATGTTACATCATCCGATACTTTATTTTGCAAGCAACAACAAGACCTTCTGTTTATAGATTTTGTTAGCTTGAAATATTCTAGATGATTTTCAGATTACTTGGTATACATAATCATGAACTTAACCAAATGAAATATAACCTATATTATCCTGTGCCTCAAATCAGTTCAGTCGCATAACCATCCAGGAAACAAACTCCCTGGCTGAGAAAATCACAAGCCGTTTATCTTTGTATACCAAGCTAGGTAAGCACTAAATTTTAACCTTTTCTAATTATCGTTTTTTAAATTTTTTGCTTCTAAAATTAGGACGCATTGCTTCTCTACCTAAAATAAACATTCCCGTTACACCCAAGCTAACACACCAAACATACTCGTACCAATATTGGCGAATTTGAGCGATGGTATTGAGTGCAGGATGCAAAGAGTTCAAATAAAGCAGTAGCACAAGTATCATCAACCCCCCAAAACCAACAAAGCTTAAACCAACATAAATCCGTACAGGACGTAGTTCAAAGTCGCTAATTTCTTCTATGTTAATTTCTGCGAGTTCCTGCAAGGATTCATCAGCTACAGTTGATGCTACTTGTAATTTATGACTAAGTTTTGGCGGTAATATCGATATTAGTGTCGCTACAGTGGGGCGACGTAGTGCAGCCTCGGTAGACCGCAGCAATTCTAATGGCTGATAGGTATGACTCGGTTTAGGAAATTCTATATTTTTCCTAGTAGTGGGAATGGTGGCTTTGCCTTTAAAATCCATAGCGCACCTAAAAAAAAATAGGCTGCTAATAGCCTAGCGAATCAATTAGCAGTCCTGCAAATATCTTGAGCCCCTTAAAAGCCGGAGTTAGGTGGTTAACTTATGCAAGGTCGGTGAATTTAGCAATCACGGGGATTTTGGGCTGACTGCTAGTGCATCGTACCACGCCATCCCTCAGATTTTCTTGACGCACAATCATCAAATCAAATACCTGTGCCATATTTGTGGCTAGGGAACTACTTAATGGTTGTGCTGAACAGTATCCAGGCCTGTGGAGGGGTCTACCTAAAGACTGATACCAATTCCTGTTTAAATATGCGATTCTGAGCAAGGTGTAGAGGTATAGAGTTGCTTTAGGCTAGACTCATAACAAAAATTTACCTCTGTAACTGCAATTTCGTATTAAAAAAAAGATGGTTCTCACAATTTAAATGTTTTCATTCTTCACAATTTTTCTATTTTTTCGGATCAGTTGAGTATCAAGCAAAAAAACTTATTGTGTTGAATATCAATTCCTTGATGAAAAAAAGAGGAACAGTGTATGGATACTGCGGTTAAATATGATATTGGGGTTATTAGGGAAGAGGCGCGTCAACTGGTCAAAAAGGGAATTATTGACCGTCAACAGCCAATTTATTCCCTATGTAGATATGTTCCTAATCATGATTGGATATTATTTGAGTTGGAACTAGAAAAAAACGAATTTTTGCTCAGAGATAGGATAATTGACCTATTGAGTAGTGAAACATGGGAAGAAGATTGACAAGCAAAATAAATAACAAACACTGAGACAAAACCCACACATTGATTCTGGGTTTTGACATGAGAGCCATTTTTTGCATTAATTTGGCAGATACAAGATTACATAGCCTTTTCTATGATTCCTGAGAATTGAAAATATTATAATCCCGGTAGATTGAACATATCGGGATTCTGGTTGCTCACGAATATTTTATGAATGCTAATCAAATTATTTTTAAGGCTTATACTGTTTTTTTTATCTAACTACAGGCAAATAGGATATCAATTAAGCCTTTGCTATTACACCGGTACATCTTGCATTCCAACCCACCCAGTGATAGTTTTGCCTTTACTGCCATAAGTTCTATGCTGATGGCGATTTTCAATTTTTTCGGCTATTTTTTGTACAAAAACCTCTTCGAGCAAACTAGAATTTACTCGATTATACACTGGCATATCTTGCCAACAATGGCGGCAAAACCAAGCAAAGCCTGAAGCGCGCACATGGGGCAAAAGTAATCCTGAACAACAAGGGCAGTAATTCATAATTTTCCATAATCCTGATGATAAAAAGCTGTGTATTTAAAATCAAGGCTGTTAATTAATCAGTCCGTTCTCATGTAAAAAGCTATTTATATTTCCAGTGTAATTAGTAATTATGATAATTGTTAAAAAATGCTGATATAGCACAATTTTTTGTAATATTTCGCTATTTAATATTATTAAAAGCAATTAAACTTCATAAAACTTAAACTTAGCTATATCATTACCTTGATTACCGATAAAAGCGAAAAACCTGGCCCTGCTTTGGACTAGCTTTATAAAGCTCACTTTTTATTAATTAAGCTAAGGGTAAATTCATTGGAATACCTTTGAAGCAAGAATCTCCAGCTTATAGCTGTGGGGATTGTCAAAGCATCAGCATGACACAGCCAAAACAATGCTGTGAGAAAAACTTTTAATCCACATTAATGGCGGGTTTATCCCAGGCACTATTTTAGGCGTGTCAATCCACCACAGCTGAGATTTTCTGAGGTTGAGCTACTTAACAGCACCCAAAACTCAAACTGCTTCTGTATTCTTCTCCCCAGTCCGAATACGCACAACTTGTTCTACAGGGGAGATAAAAATTTTGCCATCGCCGATTTCCCCTGTGCGAGCAGCAGCAATGATTTTATCTACCACCATATCCACCTGGCTATCTTCAATCACGATTTCTACTTTGAGTTTTTGCAGAAACTCAACAGTGTATTCGGAACCCCGATAGCGTTCTGTTTGACCTTTTTGCCGTCCAAACCCCCGGACTTCAGAAACAGTCATGCCGACAATACCAGCGTTGACTAAAGCAATTTTTACTTCATCCAGCTTAAATGGGCGAATAATTGCTTCTACTTTTTTCATCATCTTGACTCCTGACTTCTAATAGGTTCGTTTATCAATTTACCCGATAGTCGTAAAACTCCATATTTTCAAATTGGAGATGTAACACTTCCACCAAGTTTCCCAAGGTTACACTGACTTGAATCAGTGTCAAATATCTCAGGAGATATGGAGATATAATGTCAGACCTTTGACCATGAGAGCTATTCTAAAAGAATATGTAAGATTTGCAACTTTTTTTAAACTGTATGCGCTCTAATAAAAGACCTCTCAGGTAGTTGTATGTAACTTTTGTATCTTCAGACAATTATTTAACCAAAAAATGAGATGTGCTACCTAAATTCAGGCAAAAACCTGAAGGGTGGTAATCATCAGGAAACCCGGTAAAACGAGGATTGTACCCGACAGCAAAAAATATTTTGTTGAATGCCCATGGGAACGGTGGTGCTGATATTTTTAGTTAAGGTAGGGATAAAACTAGGTTTAGACCTTAGTGGAATCAGTGGGGCGTCCTTAATAGCACCATTGAAACTTGGTTTGTGGACTCTTTAAGAATCCCCTGGCTTCTAGCCATGGGGAGCATCAGCAAATATTAATGCTTAAACAGCAAGAAAGCAACTGAGTTTGTCTCAGTACATTGGCGGTGGAATTGTCAACTAACGATTTTGATGTTCCAGTAAAGGACGCACAATCAAATACCCAGCACCAAAAGCAGTAAAAATGATTAACAAGATAACGATAGCTAACCACCAACCACTGAATTCTTTAACTTCTTTCTCCGTTGGAGGATAATAGTTAACTTCTTCCTCCACAACATATGTTTCTGGCATCCTCTGGTGATTGGTTTCCACAGGTGCAGACACCCTGGTTGGCTTAACAACAGGTGGACGGTGAGGAGGAACCTGCTGAGGTGGAGAGGATTTTTGTCCAGGACTTTTAACTTCACCAGTAACAAGGGTACCTTGGGGATCATTCCGCTCATGAGTAGAATTTACAAACTTTTGCAGATGTAAAAAAGACTCTACAACCTTGCCAATTTCTTGGCGTAGTAATTGATTTTCTTGCTCTAGTTGCTGTTTTTGCTCAGTGAGTGCATTTAGTTTTGCTTGTGTTAATTGTAACTCTTTTGCCAATTGTCGGTATACGTACACTGGCACAGACGGAAGGTAGGTTTCAGGAATTGGAGGTTTTGCTGGATTGTGGTGAACAGAACTTGGGGTTGTTTGCATCAGGGACTTGGTATCAAAAATTAAGGCTATGATATATCACAAAGGTACTATCAGAGTATAGTTACCCTTAACTTTTTAACAGGGGAAAAAAATGTCCCACAGGGCCTTGTCCTTTGCCAATATCTAGAGCATAAGTGAGTGAGGTGGTGACATAGGTCTTTGCTTTTTGTACCGCTGACCATAAGTCCATACCCATAGCCAGATTAGCCGCAATGGCAGCTGATAATGTACAACCAGTACCGTGGGTATTTTTAGTCTCGACTTGCTTTGTCATCAAAGTTTCCAGTTTTTCCCCATCAAAGCAGATATCAACACCATGACACTTACCCTGCATCCCACCGCCCTTCACTAAAACGGCTTTTACCTTGAGATTTCGGTGTATGACTTGAGCGGCTGCGCGCATATCATCTATGGTATTGATTGGTAAACCGCTCAAAATTTGTGCCTCGTAACGATTTGGTGTGACAATGGCAGCTTTAGGTAATAGGGCATTACGTAGAGTCTTGACAGCATGATCATCAATTAGTTGCGCCCCTGTGCGTGACACCATTACGGGGTCTACTACTAAGTTATTGATTTGTAATGTTTCTATTTGCTCGGCAACAGCAGAGATGATTTCTTGGTTGAGCAACATTCCAGTTTTGGCAGCTTGGACACCAATATCTTTCACCACTGCTTCAATTTGGGCTATGACGGCTTCTGTTGGCATAGCATCAACCCGTGCTACTCCTAGGGTATTTTGTGCAGTCACACAGGTAATTGCACTGGTACCGTGGACACAATGAAAAGCAAAGGTGCGTAAATCAGCTTGAATGCCGGCACCTCCACCGCTATCTGAACCAGCAATGGTTAAAACCACAGGTACTTGAGAAAGTATTTCAGTATTCATACATTCATAAAAATTATGGTTGAGATGGTGTTTGCTGGGCTTAGTACAGCCAACTTAGAACATTGACCAAGAAACGAGACCCAGTCCCCTGGCTTCAAACATGGGGATAAGCCGATGGTGACTTCAACCACACTGAATATTATATAGCTCCATTTCATATAATCTTTGTGAAGTCTTCACATCATCAGTATAGGAGGGTGAGCTATATCATTAATACATGAGTCAAAAATACAAACGAAGCAACAATATTACCCATTCATGCAAATACCACTGTGGATTCTTTAAGAATCCCTGCCTTTTAACCATGGAGAGTATCAAGTAGACTTTGTAAATACTTAGCCCATTTTGCAGCTAGAGGAACTTCTGTAAAGGGAACGTGTACTGACTTGGATTCAGGAAAGAGAAATTCTAACTCAATAATTCGACCTTTTTGGGGGTGATTTTCTGTTGTTACCACTTTCTTGTCTACTACAAGACGTATTTCGCTGACATCCAGTAAAGAAAAAGTTTCTAGTTCTATCAGTGCTTTAGGTGTGGGTTTCCCCCAAGTTACATTGTTATCTTTTAGACCCAAAACCGCATAAATATCATACTTTGATTTTTCAAATTGCTCCGCCCAAATACGGTATGCTTCAAGTTTTTGGTACTCCCTTGAACCTTGCCAAGCCAGCCAGAAAAATGCTGCTAATAAAGGTAACCATAAAAGACCACGTTCCATTGTTTTAACAGTCCTAAATATTGCGTAAAAATTGTACAAAGTACACCAATGAGGTGTGAGGATAGGTTATGGTAGTGAGCAAACTGGCAAAAAGCTGTGATGAGTTGAAATGAAAAAACTTATATTATTTTGCTTATTTGTCATCGGGCTAGGGGCTGCTGTTTTTGGTTTCCTGAATTTTCATGGTTTAGCATATCAAGGTGATTTTGAGACAATTTTGCTAGATTTTCGGGAAGACCTTCCCAAAGAGGTATTACAGCAGAATTTACAAGCGATCGCTCAAGAATACAACGTCACGCCCCGATTAGACAATCAATTTTCCAACCAGGACAATGTGTATATTATTGAAGGCAATGGCCAGCGATTGAAAAAACTGAAAAAATCTTCATTCGCCCAATTTACAGAATTAATCGAGCCAAATTATATCTATACAAAGATTCCTCTACCAGCTCAAGCAACTGGGTATGAAGAAGTACTTTCATCTCCAGATCATCCAGCAGATCCTTCATTAGTGGGACCTAATGACCAATATTACAGCAAACAGTGGAATCTGCACAACATTGGCATGGAAGGGGCATGGAGTCAAACCAAAGGCAGTGGTGTCATAGTAGCAGTAATTGACACTGGTATCACTCCCGTGCGCGACTTGATAGACACCAAATTCGTCAAAGGCTATGATTTTGTAAGGGATGGCGAAGAAGCCACAGATGACAACGGACATGGTACTCACGTTGCCGGCACCATTGCCCAAACTACCAATAATAAATATGGTGTAGCCGGCATTGCTTACGAGGCTAGTCTCATGCCTTTAAAGGTACTCAGTGAGTATGGTGGGGGAACTGTTGCCGATATTGCCGAGGCGATTAAATTTGCGGCTGACAATGGTGCTGATGTCATTAATATGAGCTTAGGCGGCGATGGCGAAAGCCAATTAATGAAAGAAGCCATTGACTACGCTCATAAAAAAGGTGTGACAATTGTTGCCGCAGCCGGAAACGAAAATCACAATGGGGCAAGTTATCCCGCACGTTACCCCCATGTTATTGGCGTTGCTGCATTCGGCCCAGACGGAGAAAAAGCCCCTTATTCCAACTTTGGAGCAGGGGTAGATATTTCTGCCCCTGGTGGTAGTGACATGGGTAAAATTATCCAAGAAACTATCAACCCTGAAAACAACGGCGAAGGAATATTTCTTGGACTCCAGGGTACAAGCATGGCTTCTCCTCACGTTGCTGGCGTAGCCGCACTAATTAAAGCTGTTGGAGTCAAAGAACCAGACGAAGTATTAAAAGTTATAAAGCAATCAGCACGAGTTATCCAAGATGATAGCTTAAACTATTACGGTGCTGGACAACTTAATGCCGAAGCCGCAGTCAAACTTGCGACTACAGGGCAAATCAGCTTCCAAGATTTCTTCAGGTGGTTACGAGACAACGGTTATCTTAACCCCCGATTTTGGATTGATGGTGGTGCGGTAGCACTGTTACCTAAACTACTGATGGTATTAGGTTCCTATCTGCTGGCTTGGTTTTTGCGGGTTTACTTCCCCTTTACTTGGAGTTGGTCCTTATCCAGTGGTTTAATTGCTGGTAGTTCTGGGTTATTTTTCCTCAAGGGAATATATATCTTTGACCTACCCCAATGGCCTTTCCGGCTTTTAGGTAGTTCCATTCCGGAACTAGGCAACACTCTACAAGGAACAAACGCCTTAAATCCCATATTTGCCAGCGTACTAATTCCTATAGTACTAATGGCATTATTCTTAGGACATCCTAGCTGGAAATGGTTTGCCATTGGTTCTACCCTGGGCTGCGCGGCATTTTTGACAGTTAGTGCCATTTACGACCCAGCAGTTTGGGGTTTAGGAAGTAGCAACCTAGCCCGGATTTTTCTCATCACCAATGCCTTACTGTGTTATGGACTAGCTCGTTTAGCATTAAAAACTGACAATCAAATAGCATAAGCGGAACATGGGGAATTAGGCTGCAATATCTTAGTTTCCCTACTCCCTACTTCCTACCTTCTAAATTATGAGCATCACAGTTACAGGTACTATTCAACGTCGAGATATTGGTACTGGCGCTTGGGCGTTAGTTACAGATGATGGTAATACTTACGAAATCCTTAGAGGTGCTGACAAAAACTTGCTCAAATCCGGACAAACAGCAAAAGTTACAGGACGGGTGCGTGAAGATATCATGACCATGGCCATGATTGGACCTATCTTGGAAGTCCAGTCATTTGAGATGCTTTAGGATTTTTTGCTAGTTGTTACCTACCGAATTGAGAACTTCTTGTAGACGGGTTCTAAACTCACCTTTGGGATGACCTCCTTTTACTTCGCCGACAATTTGTGATTCTCCTTCTGGAGAATCACAAATTATGTAAGTAGGCCATCCCATTTCTGATTTATCTGGATATTGAGTCAACAGAATTTTGCGATACTTACGGTAAGTAGCGGTATCTTGCATTTTTACATCAATAAATTCCAAACCCAGCTCTTCAGCTACCTTTTTGTCATAAAAAGACATTTTGTGGCAGATGCCGCATTCTTCTGAAGAAAATTTAATAACAGCTAAACTCATGAGGCTACGTGCTATGTAAGCTCTAGGGAGATTATCACATTTTGAAAAAATGAACAATAAAATTATAAAAAAAATTAATGGTTTCAGCAAACACAGGCTTTATTTGTCTGATGCAAGCAGGGGTTAGCTTCATTGGTTGTGCTGTAAAGCCCATAACGAAATTATCACCTGGTTTTTTTCTACCCTCAAAGCTAGCCAATAAAAATCTGTATATTTAGCTAAATATTTAGCCAAAAACTATGATAGGATATAGGAAACTACAGTAAAAGCATCTACTAGTTCTAGTTTTGTCTAACAGCCAGAAAATACTTTAAGAAAGTACGGTAAGTAATGCAACAATGCACTACTATCTTCCTTTTAAGGTAGTACTATTGGGGTGAATCCAGCTAGAAACTGTCATCAATGCTCAAAATCTTTTAAAAACCTTATGGGTGCAGAGGTTGCCAACTAGGGTCTAACAGTGTAGCATGGTTGGGAAATATATCTAGACGGCCCTTTCTGTTTGGAAATATTATTATGGAGATAGCTGACCCTGGTGCTATAAACTCAAGTTTCATTGCTACGGGATGCAGAAGCTGACTCGGTGTGATGGCCTGGAAAAAATTTGTGTAAACCACTTATTAAAAAACTAACAACTTAAGTCCTCTGTTAATCCTTTAAGAGTATCTAACTGCTAACATCAGGTCAAACTGCGAAAACAGTAAACTCTCGAGAGGTTTATACAGGCACAACGTTAACTGTTAAGTTTTATTTGTTCAGTTACATCTACTTCTTCTTGGTGGTTTTGTACAGATTTTTGGAAACGGTTTACTCGTTGGTTTAGTTAACAAATCATGACACTAATAACAATAAAAAACCATCAACACTAGAATATTTTTATAACCTTGCGTTATAATATTGGCCTAAGCCGCTAGAAATAAGCCAAGCCTATCGGCAGAAAACTTTCTCCAAAAACTCCATCCAATTTTTGTCAGTCAGGGGAGTTATTTGTCAGGGTCCATCTACTAATTAAATGTTCTGAGCTTACGTCTAGCCCTCCGGATGAATCTTTCCCAAGATTTGTTATTATTTCGTTTAAGTAAAAAAACCTTGTGGTGGCAACCAGCGAAGGGAGCTAGTGTTTAGGGTGTATCTGCCAATAAACTTTTCTAGGACTAAATGGGATGTTCGGGATAAAATTGTCACAAATGGGAATGTTGGTTATACCCAACATAAAAAAATCCCTCAGTGGTGGCGGTCTAGGGGAGTTAATTATCAGGACGCATTGATCAAGAATCTGTTTTTAGATGAAAGAGTTGAGTTCATTCTGGACAAAATTCTCATTAGTGATATGATGGTTTCTGTTTCCAGAATAAAAAAATCCCCCACTGAGTGTTAGTCAGGCAGGGGTTACCACTAGTTCCTTTAAGCCGTACATATCAGCCAAAGTAATAAAACTCAACTCGGATGTAATTGGTTTATTGGACACGATTAAAAAAGTAATTCCTGAAGTCTTCCACCAGGGAACAAAAGCCTTGCCGTTTAGCCCTGTAGCGGTTGATCCGTTACGCACTCACAATTTTCTACAAATTGTTTAAACGGCACTAATTATGAGGTTGCATCTGCCAATTGAATATTCACGTTGCAACTACTATTATCCGGAGAACAGTATCATCAAAATGGTTACTGTTAAGGTCGCAAAAAAATCCCCTGGTGAGTGTTAGTCAGTTAGGGGAAATAATTATGAGGTTGCATCTACCAATTCGATATTCACCATGGAACTACTATTCTCCGGAGAAGCCCGTCATCCTGATTGTCAAAACATAAAAAAAATCCCCCAACGGGTGTTAGCCAGTCAGGGGAGTTAGTTATCAGGGTGCATCTACCAATTTAATCTTCTAGCTGTAACTACCTTTCCCGGAAATATTTGGCGTGAAATGTTCAAAACATAA
>WGNO01000006.1 GCA_016124525.1 Nostoc sp. RI_552
AAGTTAGCACATCTAAAGTAATGGATTATATTAACGATCCACATCATGATAGACATTGAATGCAGATAAATCTGCTTGAGTCGGTTTTCCACCCCGGTTTAAAAACACGGGGCTACCAACCTCCCATATTATTTACGTGTGGATACAGCAACTTCCGGTGTGGTGATATACGGTATTGGCGGGCAAGATGCTGACCCCACAAAAGTTTCATGATTATGATTTGTACTTCATAAGAACGAAATCTGGTGCGTAAGCATGAAAATATAATGCCAATTCGGTTACTCTGTGGAAAACATAATGTTCCACAAATATGACACCCCGTTCCAAATGCTTAAAAGTCCATTACGTTATCCCGGTGGTAAACAAAAGGCAATTCCTCAAATTGCTCACTACCTGCTTCCTAAATTTAAGGAGTTCCGCGAACCTTTTGTTGGCGGAGGTTCTGTATTTTTTCATGTGTCACAGAAGTACCAGTATATGCATTGCTGGGTGAATGATCTGAACCGAGAATTATATTACTTTTGGCATCAGGTCAAAACCAACTTGCCAGAGCTAGTTGAGTCGGTGTGGAAAGTAAAAAAACAGACAACAGATGGACGTACATTGTTTAAATCTCTCGCCACCGCAGATACAAGTACCATGAGTCCACTATATCGTGCGGTGCGGTTTTTTGTTCTTAACCGGATTACCTTTTCGGGAACGATTGAAAGTGGTGGTTATAGTAGTGCTTCTTTCAAAGGTCGGTTTACAGATTCTTCCATTGAGCGGTTAGCAGCCTTGGATGGTTGTTTTATTAATACTCGTGTGACTAATTTTGACTACAGCACCCTACTTACTGAACCAGGGGAAGATGTATTTATATTTCTAGATCCACCTTATTTTAGCAAAAGTGAATCTAAGCTTTATGGTAAGAAAGGTGATTTGCATAAGAGTTTTGACCATTCTCGCTTTGCCAAGCTAATGGCGGAGTGTTCACATAAATGGTTGATCACTTACGATAATTGTGAACAAGTGCGGCGTAACTTTGCCTTTGCCTACATTTATGAATGGGAGCTACAATACGGCATGAACAACTACAAGCAGCAGAAGGCAGGCAAAGGTAAGGAACTATTCATTACCAACTACCCTGTTGAATCATACAATTTGCCTACAATCATGGAGGTTATAAGAGGAAAGTAAAAACGAGTTTATCGTCCCAATTTGGAAGAAACTCTTGCACGCGAGAATCTACCAGTATTTAAATAGTTAAGTCTTCAAACCCATTGTCTTTATTTTTTAAACATAACCTTAGTTAAGATATCTCTAGTTTAAAAATTTATGGCACGGTTTGAGTAAAAAAAATCTGGAACACCCTAAATATGTATGAAAAAAATCAGTATAAATCTAAAAAGCTTAGATTGAAAAAATGTAAGGCTTACCAATATTGGTTGCGTTTATTAGCCGCAGCCAATTTAACAGTGTCTATTGTTGTGCAACCACAAATGGCTACAGCAGCAGGAAGTGCAGGGGCAAGAAAAATTAGTGATAACACACTCTATAAATGTTCTGGAATTGCCTATGAAATTCTCTTTGAGCAAGGAAATGTTTTTAGTGCTAGGAATGAACTAACTATTGTTTGTTTAACATCAATAAATCAAGCCAGATGGATTATTAAAGCCAGTTCAGAATGTGATCTGAATCAGCCAACTAATGGTTTGTGTAAAGGAAATGTTGGGCTATCCTTAGAATCATCCGTTACCTATCCTAGAGATGCCTCAAATTTCCAACCAGGATCTCTAATTCGACATAGCTATCGCTTTCGCAAGGGAATACTTGGAGAGTTTTGTAGGCTTGAGCCTCCTATTATTCATGATCTAACGGATAATGACCAAGAGGAAAAAGTCTGGATATGTGAAAAACATAGAAATCTTGGACGCACTTCTTTATCTACTACGGGAGATAATTTCCTTATGGAAATTGGAAGTTTTGAAGAGCAAGAGCAAAATTTTAGTGCACACTATCCTTATAGTGCCATCCACAAAGAAAAGCGATCGCGTCGGTAGAGAGAGAATTCAGAACTTGGTTAAGATTTTTTTTAAATTCATTTACCCATATTGTGTCATTTTCCGGAATAAGCAAGTAGTAAAGAAGCTAAATCATGCAGAAGCATAACAGGGTTGAAATTGATTTATTGCGGCAATTAAATGATTGAATTCCAGTAAGAAATCAGTATCCCTTAGTTAGAAGGGGGTGTCAACTCATTCCATAAACGCTCTAACTGACGCTGCCAAGCTGTTAATATTTGTTCTCTGGCTGCTGAGGTTTGGTCAATTTCACCTAATAATCCTTCTGCATAGAAACGTTCTAGGTTTTGCATGGTGGCTTGAAGAGTTTGTCCTTGCTGTTTTGCTGTCTGGATAATTTGCCGGATGCGACTTTCAGTCAGACGATGGAAAACATGATCTAAACCAGCTTCAAATAAGGATACAAGTCGAGCGATGGCGCTGACAAAATCTTGATTGACCAAGGTTTCACTGTTGTGTTGATAAACTGCCCAAACTACAGTGTCAAAAAAAGCATAGCGGACTTCTTGGGTGTCATCAAAGTTGGCTTCTAAAAACTGTGCTAAAAACGGTTGGGCTTCTTGGATGGGGGCAATGGGGAGTAGCACTCGTAACCAAGTATTATCTTCAGACAAGAGTACCAACAGGCGAAAGCTAGAAGTGTCTACTTGCCAGGACCCAGGGGCTATGGCTGTTACTTGTGCTGTACTAAATAATTCTGTGAGGGTATCTGCAATTTGTTCTGGTGTCATGGTGTGTTATGAATTTTCAGTTTCTAGGGTAACGGTTTGGGACTTCTACAGGTAGCGATGGCACAGTTGAGTGCCAGATAATTGAATACAATTGAGTAGGTGTGAGGATAGGACAGTGGTAGAAGAAAGAGCATATTGGCTAGCTTGGGGGGGAATTTCTGGAGTTGGACCGGTGTTAATACAACGGCTACAAAAGCATTTTGGCACATTACACGAGGCTTGGAATGCTACCAAAGTTGAATTGGCAAAAGTTGAAGGTTTTGGTGTTCAGACATTAGAGAAAGTAGTTCAACAGCGATCGCGTTTGCATCCTGAAGAACTACTGAAACAACACCTGGTGGAAAACCCCCATTTCTGGACACCAGCGGACGGAGATTATCCCCGAGCACTGCTAGAAATTACCAGTCCACCGCCAATTTTGCACTATCGGGGTGAGGTGGACTTATTAGAAAATCTGGGGCAAAAGTCATTGGTAGCCATTGTGGGGACACGCCGACCTTCAGAGTACGGTATTCGTTGGACGCGTCACATTAGCACAGCTTTGGCTAAAAATGGCTTTACAGTTGTTTCTGGGATGGCGGAGGGGATTGACACAGAAAGTCATTTTGCCGCCATGAAAGCAGGGGGAAGAACAATTGCGGTTTTAGGGACTGGTGTAGATGTGATTTATCCCCAAAAAAATCGAGATTTGTACAAGCAGATTTCTAGTCAAGGGTTAGTGGTGAGTGAATATCCGGCGAAAACCCCCCCTGATCGTACTCACTTTCCCCGGCGTAATCGCATTATTGCGGGTTTAAGCCGTGCTGTTTTAGTAATGGAAGCGCCTGAGAAGTCTGGGGCTTTGATTACGGCTGCTTATGCCAATGAATTTGGCAGAGATGTTTATGCTTTACCTGGAAGAGTAGATGACTATCCATCTCAAGGGTGTTTACAACTACTGAATCAAGGTGCTTCTCTGGTTCTCAAAGAATTAGACGAACTGCTCAAAACCTTGGGAGCAATACCAAAACTGGATACAATTTACCCTGCACCAATTCTAGAAGCAATGAAGTCGCGGAATTTATCCCCAGAACTGCAACAAGTCATGGATGCAATTGATGGTGATATTTCGTCCTTTGATTTGATTGTCCAAAAAACAGGGCTGGATACTGGGTTAGTTTCCGGTGGATTATTAGAATTGGAACTCATGGGGTTAGTTTCGCAACTACCGGGAATGCGATACCAAAAAAATTAATTTTCTCCCTACCTGGAGGGAAAACTTTGTGGAGTGGAGAATTGGGGTGGAATGGGATTTGGGGTGATGGTGGTGCTCGTATTTTGATTTCCAGGGAGATTCATGACTGAATTAGGTACATTTTGGCTGAATTGTTCATAGGCTGTGCGAGAAATAGAGCTAATTAGTTTTTCCGCTCCGGGGTCATTGTTGGAGCGTTGTATCATTACAACGGCGATGTAACGTTTGCCGGTGGGGATATCAATTAAACCAACATCACCCAACATTGTGGCGATGTCGCCGGTTTTATGGTGTATTGTTGCTTCTACTCCTAAACCTGAAGGTAGTAGATGATTGCGCTCTGTACGGCGCATAATATCCAAAATCAAATCTCGCGATCGCATGGTGACCAAATTACCTTGATTGACCATAGCCAGCAAATTTCCCAATTCTTTGGGGCTAGTGGTGTTTGTTCCTGTTAAATCTGGCAAGGGGTTACGAAGTGCTGTAGCTGACAATCCCCAACTTTGGAAACGCTGGTTTAGTGCCTGTATACCTCCCAGTCTGGCAATGAGCATATTGGTTGCTGTGTTATCGCTGGTGGTACTCATGAGGGTAGCCAGTTCTAGGGCGCTGTACTGGGTACCCACTTGTTGGTGTTGCAGATTTCCCGAACCAGTGGCCACCATATCTTTTTCCATAGTCAGCATTTCATCGAGGCGGACTTTACCGGCATCGACATCTTGGAAAAAGGCGATGAGAATGGGCACTTTGATTGTACTAGCTGCGGGGAAGCTGATGGAGCTATTGACATCTACATAACCACCAGTTTCTAAATCCACAAAGAAAACTCCTGGTTTAAGATTGGGGTTTGCAGTTGCCAAATTTTGCACCGCATCTTTTAGGGGGGTAATTTCCTGGGATAAATATAAACCACCAGGGGCAAGGTTGGCCATGGGTTGTGGCTGATTTTGTCCTGTGTTTTGTCCTGTGTTATGAGATTGTGCTACAGAATTACTGGACATACGAGTGGCCGGGTCAAAGACTGACAAAATTGTGCCCACAATGGCACCAACACCAACCCCGACAATCAATAAGCGCAGAGCATATAATGCAGTTCTGGCCATTGGTTTCAAACGAGTTTTACGGGATATTCGTTTGACAAGTTTAGGGTTTAGTTGTTTCTCTACCCCGGGGGTTTTAAACCTAACTGTTTTTGCAGGTAGTGGTGGTGTCATTTTATTGACATAGGCAATGGGTTTCACCCCTGGTGGCATGACTGGTCTTGATTTTAACCTCCCTACCTCAGCAGGAGATAGCCCAGGGATGATGTTACTGTGGCTCCTGGTTAAGGCTACTTCTTTTTTGATGGGGCGTTGCTGCTTTAGTGGTACTTTGATTTTTTTCTTGGTCACTTTTTGACCTTGACTGTGAGCTTGGGGGGGTTTTGTTGGTTGACCCCGGGATAAATTTCTGAGGTTTTTAGTTGATTCTGACACTGTTACTCCTTGTGACTTACTCCCATGTTTAACCGCCGACTCCCGACCCAACATTCATTTCTGAAGCAAGCTGGATGGGGAAGTCACTTTTTGTTGCTTACTGGCTTTTTGTGTTTAGTTTAAGCTATGTTAGGTGTTTTGGGACAAATAATTAAAAGTTAAATCATAAGTTTTCATGATTAAGTCGGTTTTTAATGGCCCATCCTATTTGTCTCAAAATGCCTCGCAGCATAGCCACTTCTTTAGTTTGTAGGTGAGCGCGATTGTACAATTGCCGGAATTTAGCCATGCGATGGTTGGCTGTATGGGGATACAAATAACCAATATCCAGTAGTAGAGATTCTAATTGCTGGTAGTAATTTTCCATGAGATCCAAAGTTGCCAGTTTTGTTTCACTGGGGGGTGGGGTGTCTGGTGTTATGTATTGTGCGAGTTCATAGCAACAAATCCCCACGGCTGAAGCTAAATTCAGGGATGAATAATTTTCACTGGTGGGAATGCGAACAAATCTCTGGGCGTAATTTAATTCTTCATTACTTAAACCTCGGTTTTCCCTGCCAAAAATCAGTGCGCTTGGTTCCTCCGGTGACTCCAGTAACCAAGGTAAAGCTGTGCGGGGATTTTCTAAAGGTGCTTCCCAATCACGTACAATAGCCGTGGTGGCCATGGCTCTGATACATCCCTGTAATGCTTCTGGTAGTGTGGATACTAATAATGCTGATTTTAAAATTTCTTTGGCATGAACTGCCATTTTCAAAGCTTCTTCCGCCAGTGGATTGCATTGGGGATTGACTAATACTAAGTTATGTAAACCGAAATTTTTCATTACCCTGGCAATTGACCCTACATTCATAGGGCCTGCTGGTTCCACCAACACAATTCTTAATTGAGTTAAGTTCATTTTTGGTTTCTCCACTCCCATCTGAAAATAGTTTATTTTTTCCCAAAACTTACCAGATGGCTGTGTGGCATTGCAATGTGACAGAAATTTTCCCAGTGGGAAAATTTCTGTCACAGCATAAAATAGCAGTCAGAGCATAGAAGAGGGTAAGATGAGGTGTTGAAGACGCTGTTAATGATTATTGTTAGTTTATTGCCGTCATTGTTTTCCCTGTGGGTAATTCGTAAAACCTCTTGGCGTAGACCCTTGGGGATGAGACAAGCAGCCATGAATTTGTCAGAAAGAGCGGTTGGGGAGGGGGCGGGGCCTAGGGCTGGAGGCGAGGGCTATTATTTGGAAGGTGTGGGTTATCTCATTGGTGATATTAGTTGTAGATTTAATGCTCGGTCTGGCTATGTGCGCTGTGCTGTTAACCCCTGTGGTCCTTGTGAGGGTTGTCGTTACTATGAACCCAAGGAATAGACTGCTAGTGAGGAGTTATGTTAAGGGTTGACTGTTGACTGTCCGAGTTGTGCGTCGGTGATACAAAATTTGAGCAATTAATGAGTCTATTCTTAATAGACAATGAACTTTATCTGGGTAAAACGCAAAAATTGTAAGTTTTTATTGCAGGATTCAACACTTCTGATGTTAAGGCTATTTTAGGGATGAGCATATGGAAGTATTGTTGGGTGGAATTGTGAATGAAAGAATGATTACAGAGTATAAGAATCTAGGACTTACCCATTGACAGGATGATGATAAAGCACTTTCCGGTGTGGTGATATACAGTATTGGCGGGGAAGATGCCCATACCACAAAAGTTTCGTGATTATGATTTGTACTTCATAAGAAGGAAATCTGCTGTAAAGTAGGGGATTTAGAAACGGTGTGGTTTAGATTTTTAGTATTTTTTATGTGGGTAAGTGCTAAAGTTAATTAAAACAAAATAATTTAGTTAAAACAGTTCAAATTTCTAGGTCAGGTGGGAACGACCCACCTGGTATTTAACTAAGGAAGGGAGCAAAAAAGTCTAGGGTTTCTTTCAGGGCTTTGATGAAAATGTCAATTTCCGCAAGGGTGTTGTAAAAAGATAAACTTACCCGTGCGGTTCCCGGTAAACCTAAGTAACGGTGTAATGGTTGGGTGCAGTGGTGTCCAGAACGAATAGCTATGCCTTCTTGGTCTAATAGTGTGGATAAGTCGTTGGGGTGAATATCTGGGATTGTGAATGCAGCCAAAGCAGCTCTACCTTCGCCCTTGAAGTTGGGTTTTGGTCCGTAGAGTTGAATTTTGGGAATTTGCTCTAGTTGTTGAAATAAATAAGCGGTGAGTTCGGCTTCGTAGGCGTGGATTTTATCCATACCAATGGTACTGAGATAATCTACCGCAGCTCCCAGGGCGATGGCTTCAGCAATTGCAGGTGTACCAGCTTCAAATTTATGGGGTAATTCTGCGTAGGTAGAATAATCCAAATACACATCTGCAATCATTTCTCCACCGCCAAAAAATGGTGGCATTGATTCTAACAGTTGTAATTTACCATACAAGAATCCTATGCCGGTGGGGGCGCACATTTTGTGACCGGATGCAACTAACCAATCACAGTTGATTTGTTGAACATCCACTGGCATATGAGGTATGCTTTGACAGGCATCAATTAAGAATTTCGCATCGTATCTGTGAGCAATGGCGCCGATTTCTGCCACTGGGTTAATGCAACCCAAGGTGTTAGAAACATGGCTGACTGCAACCAATTTTGTCTGGTGGGAAATCAGTTTTTCCAACTGTGGTAAATCAAAACAGCCTTCTGGTGTCAGTTCGACAAACTTTAATACTGCACCGGTTTTTTGTGAGACGAATTGCCAAGGAACAATATTACTGTGGTGTTCCATGACGGAGAGAATAATTTCATCTCCTGGCTGCAAGTTGTTCATACCCCAGCTGTAGGCTACCAAATTAATGGCTTCACTGGCGTTGCGGGTATAAACGATTTCCTGACGTGATGCAGCATTAATGAATTTGGCGATTTTATTTCGAGCTGCTTCATAAGCATCAGTGGCTTTAGCACTTAGGCTATGGGCGCCGCGGTGGACATTGGCATTATATTGTTCGTAGTAGTGCTGTAAGGTGTTTAATACGAACAAAGGTTTTTGGGAAGTGGCTGCGTTGTCGAGATAGACCAAAGGTTTTCCGTTTACTTTTTGATGTAAAATCGGGAAATCATGGCGAATTTCATCAGCTAGGGTTTTGGTAGTGGTGAAGGTCATGGGTAATTAATTAGTCACTAGATAAAGACTGGAGACTATTGACTATGTGGAAGAGAATTTGTTGGAGAGACTTGACTGGTACTTGGTTGATGATTTCCGCAGCAAAGGCGTTAATCAATAACTTACGCGCATCATTTTCGTTAATTCCCCGACTTTGGAGATAGAAGATTTCATCTTCTTCCAACTGGCTAACGGTGGCACCATGGGCACATTTAACGTTATCTGCGGTAATTTCCAGCTGGGGTTTGGTGTCTACTTTAGCTTTTGATGATAAAAGTAAATTTTGATTTAACTGACTTGCATTTGTTAACTGGGCTGGTTTGGGTACAAACACTTTACCATTGAACACGGCATGGGCGTGGTGGTCTACAATGCACTTATGTAGTTGAGTGCTGGTACCATGGGGATAATTGAGTGCAATGGCGCTGTGGGTGTCGGCTAGCTGTTTTTTAGTAATCATAGTCAAACCGTTGAGGGTGGTTACGGTGTCCTCGCCGGCTTGAAAAATCTCTAAGTTGTGGCGGGATAACTTAGCGCCAAAAGTCAGAGCATGGGAGGTATATTGACTATGACGACTTTGGGTAACGGCTGTTTTGCCTATATGGAAAGCTTGTGGATGTTCCCGTTCAATTCTAGTATGACTGATTTGAGCATTGTCACCCAGCCAAATTTCCGTAACTGCGTTGGTGAAGTAAGGTTTTGGTGTTGTTGTGCTTTGGAGGTGAGTAAAATCTTCCACCAAAGTTACACTACTATTAGTTTCCGCCACTACCAGACAACGGGGCTGGGAAATAATTTCTTGGTCACCAGTAACGGAAATAAACAAGAGATGAATGGGGGTTGTGACAATTACATTTTTAGTAACCCAAACCACAGCAGCATCAGATATACCAGCAGTATTGAGGGCTGTAAAGACTTCCTGTGAACCTTCAGCTTGTGCTAAGTATTGTTTGATATTTTCTTGCTGAGAGGGGGAAAAATTAGCCAAGTTACCCACCACTACCCCAGGGGGTAACTCTCCAACTGCTGATAAGTGGGGGGTATAAATGTTATTGACAAACACTAAACGACTATTAGCAGCTTCGGGTAAAATCAAGGCTGAGATGTCAACTGATTGTGGTTGTGTTTCTAGATGAAACTGCACCTGACCCAGGGCTGATAAATTGGTAAAACGCCATTCTTCTGCGCGGGTTGTGGGGATGGTTGAATGACGTACCCAATTAACAGCACCCTGGCGTAATTCTTGCAACCAAGCCACGGATGTTGGTGTGGTTACTTGAGCTAACAAGTTGGTTAGATAAGTATCTTTATCTAAGGAAGGGGCTGGAGTAGGAGAAACTGAAATTGTCATTACACACCCACCTCAGCAGTTTCTAACACCCAGTCATAACCGCGGGATTCTAATTCCAAAGCCAAATCTTTACTACCACTGGTGATGATTCTGCCATTGGCCATGACATGGACAAAATCCGGCACGATATAATTAAGTAAACGTTGGTAGTGAGTAATCATGATTGTGGCATTTTCTGGAGTTGTTAATTGATTTACGCCATTAGCCACAATTTTGAGAGCGTCAATATCTAAACCTGAATCTGTTTCGTCTAAAATACTTAATTTTGGTTCTAGCAAAGCCATTTGCAGAATTTCATTGCGCTTTTTTTCACCACCAGAAAAGCCTTCATTGAGACTGCGGCTCAAAAATGCGGGATTCATTTTGACGATATCTAACTTTTCTGCAATTAAATCATCAAAATCAAACGCGTCTAATTCTTGTAAACCTTGGGCTTTGGCGCGGGAATTGTAGGCTACCCTTAGAAAATCTAAGTTGGTGACACCGGGAATTTCCAGGGGATATTGAAAGGCTAAAAACACACCTGCTCTGGCCCGTTGTTCTGGTTCCATTTCCAGGAGATTTTGACCTTGGAAAATCACCTCTCCGCCGGTGACCTCATAGGCGGGGTGTCCGGCTAAGATTTTGGAAAAAGTACTTTTACCAGAACCATTGGGTCCCATAATGGCATGAATTTCGCCGTAGCGAACTTCCAGGTTTAATCCTTTTAAGATGTCAGTTCCGTTGACATTGGCTGTCAAATTTTTAACCGACAGCACTACTTCACTATTTTCAATAATCATCCTTGGTGTTTTCTCTCTGCTTTTTTAGGTTATGTTGATTGGGGTTTTTTGATTGAGAATTAGCCAACACTACCTTCTAACTTGAGACTCAAGAGCTTGTCTGCTTCCACAGCAAATTCCATTGGTAGCTGATTAAAGACATCTTTACAGAATCCGCTAATCATCATGGAAATGGCATCTTCTGTAGAAATGCCTCGTTGAGCGAAATAAAACAATTGTTCTTCTCCAATTTTGGAGGTGGAAGCTTCATGCTCTACTTTGCTGGTATTATTTTGTACTTGGATATAGGGGAAAGTATTGGCATGGGCGTTATCTCCAATGAGCATGGAGTCACATTGAGAATAATTTCTCGCGCCTTTAGCGGTGGGATTGATTTTGACTAAACCACGATAACTGTTACTGGATTTACCTGCTGATATACCTTTGGAAATAATGGTGCTGCGAGTATTTTTACCGATGTGAATCATTTTTGTACCTGTGTCAGCTTGCTGCATGTTGTTAGTCAGAGCCACGGAGTAAAATTCACCTACGGAGTTATCACCTACTAATACACAGCTGGGATACTTCCAAGTAATTGCTGAACCGGTTTCTACTTGGGTCCAGGAAATTTTAGAATTAACGCCTTGACACAAGCCCCGCTTGGTAACGAAATTATAAATTCCGCCTTTACCATTTTCATCACCGGCGTACCAGTTTTGAACAGTGGAATATTTAATTTCAGCATTATCTAGGGCTACGAGTTCTACTACGGCTGCGTGTAGTTGGTTGCTGTCGTACATGGGGGCGGTACAACCTTCTAGGTAGGAAACATAGCTACCTTCATCAGCAACAATCAAGGTGCGTTCAAATTGTCCGGTATCACCGGAGTTGATGCGGAAATATGTGGACAGTTCCATTGGGCATTTTACCCCTTTGGGAATATAAACAAAAGAACCATCACTGAATACAGCACCGTTTAAAGCAGCAAAATAATTGTCGGCTGAGGGAACGACGCTACCCAGGTATTTCTGCACAAGTTCGGGATATTCTTGTAGGGCTTCGGAAATTGAACAGAATATGACTCCATCTTCCGCTAGTTTTTCTTTAAATGTGGTGGCGATGGAGACGCTGTCAAAAATCGCGTCAACGGCGACGTTGGCTAGGCGCTTTTGTTCTGATAGGGAAATACCCAGTTTTTCAAAGGTTTCTAGCAGGGTGGGATCTACTTCGTCTAGACTGTTGAGCTTGGCTTTGTTTTTTTTGGGCGCGGAATAGTAGATAATATTTTGATAGTCCACAGGGGGGTACTTGACCCTTGGCCAAGTTGGTTCCGTCATTTTTTGCCACTGGCGATAGCATTTGAGGCGAAAATTTAACATGAACTGTGGTTCGTTTTTCTTGGCGGATATTAAGCGAATAACGTCCTCGTTTAGTCCAGGAGGAATTGTGTCGGTTTCAATGTCAGTGATAAAGCCGTACTTGTAAGGTTGGTTGACTAGGGTTTTGACAGTGGCGCTCATGGGTGTTAGTGTCTTGTGTTCGGGACTAAAATCTAGAACTTTCTGAAAAAAATCTCTTTAAGGATGGGAGACGGGGAATGGATCGGATTTTTTTTCTCCTGTGGCCGCGTGCTTGTGGGGCTGTTAGAATGGGACTTGGAGGGTAAAACAACTTTCGGGTTGTTCAATTTATTTTCATTTTACGCTAAATTAACAACAACAATGTTGTTAAAGTCAAATTTTCTAAAAAAATTTTGGGGACGTTCGCGCAGCGTCTTGTGGAGAAAATGGAGATTACTCACCAGACCTCAACAAAGCAAGATATTCTGGAGTATCTGCTCAAGGGCTCACAAGCAACTGCTTTTGAGTTAGCGGAAGTTTTGGATGTCAGCAAGCAAGCCATTCGTCGTCACCTCAAAGATTTGGAGGTGGAGGGGCTAGTTTTTTATTCTTCTGTACAAGTGGGTATGGGCCGACCACAACATATCTATCAATTGAGTCGCCGGGGACGAAGTTACCTGCAACTAAGTTTAAATCACCACCAAAGCGATCGCTACGGGGAGTTTGCTGTTTCTTTGCTGGATACTTTAGCAGAAACCGTGGGACGTGACCAAGTAAGTTCAATTTTACAAAAACAGTGGGAGCGTAAAGCGGAAGAATATCGCTATCGCTTGGGTAATGGTTCACTAAAAGAGCGTGTGGCTAATTTAGTGGATTTGAGAAAAGGGGAAGGTTTTATGGCGGAGTATTACGCTGTGGAATCTTCACAGGACCATAGTTTTATTTTCATTGAACATAATTGTGCTATTTCTGATGTTGCTGAGTCTTTCCCTAGCATCTGCGGTCATGAGTTAGAAATGTTTGCTGCTGTACTACCGGATTGTCAGGTGGAGCGTACCCATTGGATTATTAATGGTGAACATCGTTGTGGTTATTTGCTGCAAGCTCGACTACAAAAATCTCATGAATAAATTTTGTTGTTAAATTTAGTTTAAATTCTGGAAGCAATAAGAGTAAATAAAAGTAAATAAAATTAAAAAACCAATTAACAAGAATTAATTAAATATATGGATGCACCTTTGCAGCAACCTTCAACACAATTCCTTTCTTTGGAAGAGTCAACACAAGTTGATGGGGCTTTGTTGTCTTCTGCAGAAAAGTTTTTAACTAGATTAACAATTTCCTCTCTGAAACTATTGAAGCATATTGCTGCGGATTACGGTGTTGCTGTGGAAGATTTGACAACACAGCAACTAATTAGTTGGTTTGAGAAGGATGCTAAAATTAGGCGAGAGGAAGGAATTGAGGCTTCATATTTAAAGTGGTAATGGTTTTTGGTTGGTTATTGGGGGCGAATAAATTCCCTTTGTGGTAATTCCTCCACCCCTTGAAGTTAAGTTGCTTCTATTTTTTTTGGTATTTTATTGTGAATTAGTGTGTGTTTGCTTTAAGTACGATAGTTGTTAGTTCGAGGGGTGCGAGCGCCCACAACTGCTCCTATGAGAGCAGCAGCTAAACTTAATAAAGAACCAAATACAAACCACCACAATGCTCTGGAAGTAGCGGCTGCAATTTGGCGAGCTTGGTTTGGGGTGATGGTGGTAGGGGGTATTGGAGCTAATGGTTGTGTTCCAGGGGGTAAACCTATGGCAAAACTGGGGGCTACAATGCCAAAAGTGCCCCATACTCCACTTGCTAATAACCAAGAACTAAGTGCAAGACTGGTGGCCCAGAGAATTGCTCCGTTGAGTAGGGCTGTGTTGCGGTTCATTGGTCCACAAGCACGAGTTGTTACCCAACCACCAACGAATAGAGAAATTAACAAGGCCAGAGTTGACCAAATTCCCACGTTACCAGCAATGTCAGGTGTTATGGTTCTGGGTGCGCCTGATGTGGCAATTGTACTTGCACCAATGGCTCCAAACAAGGAGCTTAAGATTAATTGAGTGGCTAAAGCAACTAATACACCGGCAATTATTGGCCCCCAGCGTACTCGGTCATGATATTCCGCTAATCTGGCTGGTACGTTGGGTTCATTAATAACATCTTCCCCTAGGCGATTTATGTATGACATAGTTGATTTTTCTCTCAGGTATATTCATTTCATGATTCATGCTTATGCTTAAAATTAAATTCCCAGATATGATTTTTCATATCTACCGAGGGAATGAGTTAATTACTCTATCTACAGTAGGATTAAATAAGGGTGAACCACTTAGATTTATTGATTTTTTTGACAATTATAGGCTGAAGTTTATAGAGCACTTTCCGGTGTGGTGATATACAGTATTGGCAGGGAAGATGCCCACCCCAGAAAAGCTTCATGATTATGATTTGTGCTTTATAAGAAGGAAATCTGCTGTAAGGTAATCTTATTAAGTTTTTGTGAAGTGAAGAGAAAATTAAAAAGCGTTTTTTGTGGTTGATGAAATAGAGGCATTTTGTCTATTCATGAAGAATTTGACTGTATATAATTGAGAGGTAAAATGAGATTTTTAAAATAAGACATTGGTAGTGGGGGATGGGAAATTTGATGAATGTAAATAAGTGAAGTTTTTACAACGGAAAATTTTTGTTTTAATATGTATAAAAAAAGTTCCTCTAAAAATTCAGGAAGTTTGCTGTGTATAAACACATATCAGTTTTAGTTGGTGTTGTGTGGTTGGGATTTAGTACGGTGAACATACCCTCGGTGGCTCAGGCTTCGGTACTGATGGCGCAAACCACGAACCCACAATTAAAGAGACTGTTTGAGGAAGGAGAGAAACTGGTAAAAGCTAACGACTATGATGGAGCGATCGCTATTTATCAAGAAGCGGCTGAGATAGACCCAAGGAATGCTAGAATACATTCTGGTATTGGCTACCTTTATGCACAACAAGGAAATTTTCCTTTAGCGTTGGAATCCTATGGTAGAGCCATTGCTATTAACCCTAACAATAGTGATTTTCACTATGCTATGGGTTATATTAAGGTTAACTTGAATGACATTAAGGGTGCTAAGGAATCTTACCGTCGTGCTGTGCGGCTAAACCGTAATAATTTGAATGCTTATTTGGGACTGGGTATTACTCAAGCGCGGTTGGGTGATTTTACATCAGCTAGTTGGGCTTACGAAGAAGCAATTAAGTTAGACCCAAACAATCCCGAAACTTATGAGTTTATGGCTAAGATGTATAAGCAGCGAGGACAAATTGCACAGGTGAATAAATTGCTGCGAAAAGCACGTAACTTGTATGAACGGCGCAATGATTCCGCTGGGGTTAATAGAATTAATGGTATGCTGCAGGATTTAGGGGGTTAGAATTTTCACTTTAAGGTTCCCCGGTGTTGTGAACCGGGGATTTATGAAAAGGATACAGCATTTACTTGAAAAGTGCTGTAGGTTGGAAAAATGTGGTGAATGCTAATTGAGGTGTTGGGGGATGATTTGATTTTGATGGGCATTTTTAAGAATAGCCCAATCACTGGCTATGGGCATACGCCAACCTGTACCAAAGGCGCGGTCAGTAATTTTTAATCCTGGGGGAGCTTGTCGGCGTTTAAATTCAGCACCTGCGACCATTTGAATTACTCGATTAACAATTGCTGGGTTATGACCGGCGGCGACAATTTGGGTTGCTGATTGGTGGTTGTGAATGAAGCGCTCCAAAATGTCGTCTAAAATTTCGTATGGTGGTAGGGAATCTTGGTCAATTTGTCCGGGTCTGAGTTCTGCACTGGGTGGTTTAATAAAAATGTTTTCGGGAATAATTTCGCTATTTCGATTTAACCAGTGGCATAGTGAGTAGACGCGGGTTTTGGGAACATCAGCAATTACAGCCAAGCCACCGTTCATATCACCGTAAAGGGTGCAGTAACCCACGGCTATTTCAGATTTGTTGCCGGTGGATAACAACAGATAACGGAATTTGTTGGCGATGGCCATTAATAAATTACCACGAATGCGGGACTGGAGGTTTTCTTCAGCGATGCCAAATTCAGTATCAGCAAACAAATCGGCTAAGGTGTGGTCATAGCTTTGCATTAATTCGCCTATTTTTAAAATAGTAGTTTGAATACCAAGATTTTTTGCTAAGGCTAAAGCATCGTTGACAGAATGTGAAGAACTGTAAGGAGAAGGCATTAAAACACCTAGGACATTTTCTTTACCAACAGCCGCAGATGCAATAGCAGCTACTAATGCAGAATCAATTCCTCCACTTAAACCCAGGACAATTTGAGAAAAGTGACATTTGCGGGCATAATCTCGCACTCCTAACACCAAAGCTTGCCAAATTTCTTCTTCATGTGACTGATATGCAGGGACTACAGAACTCAAGTGTAAATCTCGCCTTTGCTCATCAAATTCAACTATTAGCAAATCGGTACTAAAACCATTAGCACGACAGACAATTTCACCTTGACGATTTAAGGCAAAACTGCGTCCATCAAAAATTAAATCGTCATTTCCTCCCACTTGATTGGTATAAATCATGGGTTGTCCAAAGCGTATGGCACTATGTTTGAGCATGGATTCTCGATAGTGTTGCTTACCAACGCTGTAGGGTGAAGCGGATAAGTTGACAATTATATCAACACGCAAAATTGCTAAATCAGCAATGGGATTGACAGGATAATTGCGTCTACCTAAAAAATCTTCATCGTTCCATAAATCTTCACAAATTGTCACACCAATATCAATATTGTCTATGGTGAAATAATTAGCTGTGAGCCCTGGTTCAAAATAGCGGTTTTCGTCAAATACATCATAGGTAGGTAAAAGGCGTTTGTGAAAGAATTGCTTAACTTTGCCATTTGCTAACAAAGCGATGGTGTTAAATAAACTTTTACCACCGTTGCTATGGGCTTTTAAATTGTGGGAAACGGTTCCCACCAACACCGTTAAATTTGGGGGTAAATCCGTGGCTAGGTTTTGTAATGTTATCCCCATTGCTTCCACAAAAGTAGGATTTAGTAGTAAATCCCTGGGGGGATACCCACATATAGAAAGTTCTGGTGTTAATAATAACCTAGCACCTTTAGCTGTGGCTTGGTGGGCTGCTTCTAGAATTTTTTGAGCATTTCCGGGCAAATCACCAATGATTGGATTTAGTTGAGCGACGGCTATTTTCATTATGGGTCCTAGATGTGGGATTTGACAAAAGAGATTAATGGTTCCCCTGGTTATATTTATGTTTTCCTATATTACTTAATGACCATGGCAATTTTTAAATTCTTCATCAAGAAAATAACTAAGTAAATATGGATATAAACTTGCTGGTTGAGGTGCAAAGTTTTCTTGGGTGTAACATATTATTAAAAGTTTATGTTTATGTTGGTTTTACATATGGCAGCATTGAGGAAAGTTAGTAAAAATTTAGTTATTAGTTGTATCATTAATTATATCAATTTGACGAGGTATTTATTAAATAGTTGTACGGAATGCTCTGGAGTTGGCTGGTTAAATAAAAACTAAAGGTTTATCTTTAAAAGCAGCAAAAGCATCGGCATCAAACTTATATAAACTGGCTGGACGACCGGCACCTCTTGATACCTTAATTCCAGTATCAGATAAAAAACCTAATTTAAGTAGTCGTGCCCGAAAGTTAGAATAATCGGCAAAGTTTTCGCCTAAAACTGTAGTATATAATTGATACAAGTCATTTAATGTAAATCTAGCCGGCAACACATCAAAGGCTAGGGGACTATACTCTAATTTGTTTCGTAACCGTCTGTATCCATAGGCCAAAATTTTATTATGGTCAAAGGCTAATTGAGGTACTTCCTTAACTGGATACCAAGCAATATCACTAATTTTATCAGCAATTAGTTCTGCGTCTTCAAACCTCACCAAAGCAAAGTAACTAACTGAAAGATAACGTATCTCGTAGGTGTCATAAACTGGTTTTAAGTTGCGATGAAGTCCGCCAAAAGTGTATAGTTGCTCGAGGTAGAGATTGTTCACCTTAATTTTCTCTGCCATGGTGCGATAAGCAGCATCTTCTAAGGATTCTCCCTGGCGTACCAAAGTACCGGGAAGACTCCAAGAATTTAAAAATGGTTCTTGCTGTGCTGTGACTAACAGAACTAACAGCCGATTTTGAGCAGTGTCTACGGAAAAAATTACATTATCGACACCAACCTTAAAGTCAGCTAAAGGTTGTTGATTTAACGGAATTGATAAGTTTTTGTGGTTGTGTCCTGGCATTTGTACAAATGCTCTTGGTGAATATAGGCCATAATGGGGGGGGTGAGGGCTTGAGTGTCTCCATGTTCACGATATGCTGTGGAAGAAACATCCATACCGGTTAAAGTAGCGATGGCAATTTTGCCACCTAGATTTTCTATTGCTTCTAAGCTATGGTTAGCTATGGGATGTCCCGGACGTGGTACTACGAGCAGCTGAACTTGGTGTAACAAGTTTTCTATGCGATACCAACGGGGTAATTGAGGTAATAAGTCGGAACCAATGACTAAGGTAAACTGAGTATCGTCACCCCAACGAGATTTAGCTTTTTCCACTGTTTCCAGGGTTCTAAGGCTACTCAAATCCTGTTCTAAAGCAATATTGTGGTTGGGGGTATCCACATCTTCAATCAACAATTGCAGCATTGCGGCTCGATGTTGCAAAGGTGTTTGGTGGGATTTAAAAGGGTTATCAGCAGCCCAAACTGCTACCCAATCATAACCCTCAGATAACCATCTGAGTATTTTTTGATGTCCAGCGGTGGGTGGGTCAGCACTAGTACCAAATAAAGCAATTCTCATCATCTACCCTCACAGTGAAAAACAAATCAACTTTGCTAAATCCTAACTATCTTTGCTTTGGTTGTTGAGTCAATTTTTGCAAATTAGCAGAAAGTTTCGCCTCTACCCCAATGGGATTATGGGATGGTGGAGTTTTCTGGGTTGATACTTCCCACAGCTAGAAGCTGGGGAGAACTGTTTTTTGCCCACTTCCATTGTACAATTAGGGCAAATGTAAGAAGTCTTTCTACTATCTACTTTCTGGAAATATACGCCACCTTTGAAACAACAGTGATGCACAATGTGAAAGAATTGTTTCCTTAATGAGTTACACTGAATTGAGTAGGTAGGAGGTGGTGTATGTGGGGGATAATGTGGTCAGAATGCAATGAATAAGCATTGATTTGATATGGGGTTGATTTATAATAGACTTTAAGGCTGGTTATGGACTTTGGGGTTAATTTTTAATGGGTGTTGAAGGATTTATATTTGGTGTTTAGTTGGTTTTAGTGGAAAGTTATAGGTCAAAGAAAACACTTATTTATCACCTCCTGAAAGAAATTATACAGTATATTTATATTTTACATAAGCTCAAGGGGGAAGATAAACTCTTTGTGACTAAAGCTACAAATTCCCTACATCCCGGTGGCTAAAGCCAGGAGCTTTGGCTGGTTTTCGGGTAAATTACCTCAAAGACAATGTGGGGATTTAATGTTGTTGGAGGGTATCCACGGGGGTGCTAAAGGTTGGTTAGTTCTTTTTTATCAGTTTCGCCAAGGTATAATTAAGGGGGATGGCAAAAACACCAGGGAGAGAGTAAAAAAATGGTTGGAACAGTATTGTGAATAATCTTTGTTTGATACTTTAACCATTTGTACTATTTAATGTAATTTAACCTTGGGTGGAAGTTTTTACAGTGCCTATTTTTACAGTTACTAAATTATCTGACGGTTTTTTAAGGTTCAAATCCTTGTCAATAATCTAAAGCCTTGAATTTTTTAAAACTGCTGACCCCTGTACCTTAAATTCTAGAAATGTTGACTGTTGACTGTCCAAGTTGTGCATCGGTGATACAAAATTTGAGCAATTAATGACTTTATTCTTAATAGACAATGAACTTTATCTGGGTAAAACGCAAAAATTGTAAATTTTTATTGCAGGATTCAACACTTCTGCTTAAATTCTAGTTGTTTTTTAACTTCTTGTATTCTTGAATCATGGTTTTGAAAAAATCATAATCTTCTTTGAAATTCTGGTGTTTTACTTCCCAGTTTATTTTTTTGTTTTCCACTTTAAACATATCAGGTTCTAGGTCTTCTAGATAAAAGTTCAAAGTACGTTCTTTAAGAAACTGAAAGTACTCTTCCCTTATTTCTATGGCTTTTAACCGACTATCTTTTAGTATTTTTAACCCTTTTTTATATGTAACAAACTGGTGTTGATGAGCATCAGAATCTTTGATAACTTGAGTTAATGATTCAATTTTTTGAATTTCACTATTCATGTTAACAAATTCTTTATACAAAGTTTTTAAGTAACTTATTTCCGTAATTCTGTAGTTATTATTGGATATAATTAGTCTTCGAGGAACCATGTTAATAAAAATTGTGGATTCTATACCAATAATTGATTCTACAAAAATCTCGAATAGTTCTTTTAAATTATAATTAATATTAGTATCACCCATGGTAAACTTACCTTATTATAGTCAAATATGACTAAATGTTCAGTAACTAGGTTAGCTTAGTAACAGCTTTGTTGTTAAACTAAACGGTTTAGTTTTATATAACTTTTGAACCGTTGCCACAATGCAACCACAATGTACAATAACCGTATAAGTGTTAGGGTAAAACTGGGGCAAGGACAAGATAGGTGCAAAGTTGATCACGACGTAAAATTTTGTAAACTAGCGTTAAAGGGAGAGGGGAAATATTTCTGTCCAAAAGAAGTAGAGGCGATGCTCAAAGCAGCGCGTTGAATTGCAAGGTACAAAGTTTGAGATGCAGCGATTATTTTACTGATGTTTCCCCATGGGCTAGGTACCAATAAAGTTAAATTATTGCAAACATAGCGGAAGAAGTATTGCAGATATTTACAATATGTTGCGGTTTTCAGTTACAGCGCATTTTATCTGAGTAGGTAGGCGGGGAAGATGCCATTAATGTCAAGTTAAGAAAAATGAATTTATGCCAAGAGTGGGAAGCTAAATGGTAAAAGTCAACACAAAGACGAAATAAATGGTGTTGAGCATTGGTGGTGACAATTAAAAGCATTCCTGAAACTATTTTCTCCAAAAACTGCATCTGGAGTCCATGGTCTAATTAAAATAGCACTTGAATTAATTAGTACTGAGCATCTCAGAAATGGGTTTACAAATTCCCGCCATTATACCTTATAAACCTCGAATTTGACATAATTTTGGTGTTTGTTGTAACATAGATTTTAGTTAAGCGGGTTGAATATGTAAATTTTCACACCGCAGACACTATTAATTTTACCAATTAAGGATTGACTTTATGGTTACCCTTGCAGGGAATTACAATACCTCTGGCTCTGCTTTGGGTGTGCAAGTATTGGGGAACTACGCCTATGTGGATGATGAGAGTGCAGGATTGCAAATTATCGATGTGAGTGAGTTTATTCCCTCAATAGGAATATTCGCCCCCACCAACATCACACAATTGGAAGGAAACATCGGAACCACCCCCTTTACCTTCACAGTGACCCGCACTGGAGACACCACAGGTATCACCACTGCTAACTGGGAAGTCACAGCTACAGGAGCCAATGGCGTTAACGCCGAGGACTTCGGGGGAAACCTCCCCACGGGTACTGTCACCTTTGCACCTGGGGAAACATCTCAGGTAATTACAGTGAATGTCAGTGGTGACACGGTGGTGGAACCGGATGAGACTTTTACTGTTACTTTATCTAACCCCAGTAACGCCACTATTAGCAACAGTACTGGTACGGGAACCATTAGTAATGAGGATACACCACCAGTGGTGAGGGATGGCCAACAAATTACATCATTAGATAATTTAATGGTCTTTCCCGGTGGTAATGTATCTATTCCCCTGTTCTACAACACCTCCACTGGTGACAACACCCTGACCGGCATTAGTCTGCGGTTGCACTACAATTCTAATGAATTGAATTTTCAAACTGTAGAAAATCTGTTTAATAACAATCTATTCGTTCCAGTGGAAGACCTAGCTGATGGTAGTAACCTAGACAAGGATTCCCAAAGCGATCGCTATATTCAATTTGGCTATGCTGACTTTGGTGGTAACTGGCCTAACCAAACCCTACCGTTAAAGTTAGGGGATTTTAAGTTTACCACCACTGAAAACTTTGCTGGAACTCAACTTAATCTTACTTCCGATAATTTAGCCCCTGATTATGGCCTAGAAGCAGACCCGATTTTAGTCAGTAAGCAGTGCTTATAGTTTATGCTTGTATTACCTTTGCGCTTGCTACATTTATGATATTAAGGTTTGTAATTTATTTACTTAAAAAGTGCTGTAAGTAACAATATTGATATTAGATTAGATACATCACTATTCAAGCGGCTCGAATAAGGAGTCTTTTATGGCTATTACCAAAGTATTAGCGGAGATGACGAAATCAATTTCCGAAGGTTTGCGGATTGTAGTGACAGATGTGATGAGGATTTTTAGTCCCAGCGATGATGAGTATCCCATGATTGGTGTACAGCCTTTTAGCGGTGAAATTTATAGGAAAATAGGCTGAAAATCCTTGGGGTATTGTGGTGGAATTGTGAAAAAGTCTCTTTGTACTGGTAACCATGGATGTGGCTGTGGGTGTAAGTTCCAAGGAGATGTGAATGCAGGGATATTAGTCAAAGAACTCTGCGCCTAGTTTTTCTACGGTGGATATTACTAAGGCTCTGTCTAGAAATTCGTTGCGGCGTTCGCAGGATGTTTCTGCAATGAGCAAGCATCCGTGACAAGCACAGCCGTGTAAAAAGCGTTCTTCTTCTTCGTTATCTGGTCGGTGTTGGGCGCATACTGGGTCGTTGGAGCATAATTTTCCTTGCTCTAGGGCTAGTTCTAGATGGTGTTCAATGCGTTTACCAACTTCTACTAGTCCGCCTAATGTTCCTTCTGATCCGGATGAGCCTGTGTATAATAGAATGCCGTAACCTGCGTTGCTGGCATAAATGCGTTCGCGGATGGAGCTAGCAGCGTAGCCACATTCTAGGGATACTGCCATAATTAGTAGGTGTGATAACGAATGGAGCATGGTATACTGAACTCCAGGGAATTTGATTTTTTGTTTTTCTTGGTCTATGCCTTTACGGGCACACCAAATGTCAAATCCTCTGGAAAGTTCTCTGGCGCGCTCTTTCACTGGGGGGCGATGAAACCAACGGTCAATTGCTTGTTGACGAAAGGCAATGAATATGCCTTCCCCTTTGTTTTCTATAGCTGGAACCCAGTTGTGTTGTGTGTCTAGGGCTGCTCGGCGGACGTTAATATCAAGTTCGCCGTCTATGTCTGGCATTTCGGCTTCAAAGCGGGTAAAGCCTACTTGAGCAATGACTTCTCGTAGGCGGTGGACTAAAACAATTCTTTCAATACAAGCAGAAAATTTGGGCTGTAGGTGATCCAAGGTGCGTGATGTGGCATAAAAGTCGCTTTCTGGTATGTCTTCGCCAACTTCCACCGGGCTGGAAAGTAGTGTTTCAATTTCTACTTGCTTAATGCTTTTAAGTATTTTTACTTGCCCGCTTTGTCGCCGTTGCACTTCTTGCCAAACTGCTTCATTGCTGAATTTTTCCAGGGCTGCGGCTACTTTGTGTTTTTTGCGCTCTTTTTGAATTTCGCTGGTGCTTTCTGCATATTGGAGAAAGTCATCATACACTGCATTGACGGCTTGTTGTAAAGGTGCATCGGAGTCAGGAAGGGAAATTACGCTGAGATGTTGAGAAAAGTAAGCGTTGCTGGCTGACCTGACTAATAAACGATTGTATTCTGGTTCGCCGGTGGATTGACGAATACAGTAAGGTTCCTGGGAACCTGGGTCAGGTTTTAGCCAGGGGCGATGGCCTTGACATGGACCTAAAACTTTACCGTTGGGGACTTTAGCATTGGCTAGGGGGCGGCGCTGTCCGCAACTTTCGCAACGGACGTAAATTTCAGCGAAATCATTACCAGAACCGGCTTCGTCTAACCACAGGGGACCTCTGCATTGTTTTTCTGTATTGGAATGTAGGAAGTAAATCCAATCAATATCGCTGATATGTCCGTTGACGCAGGCTTGGACAAAGCGGATGGGTACAACCGGGACTTTCTTTCTGCGAGAATCGAGATATTGACCATTGGTTAAATTAGACCAGGGTATTAGGGGACGGGTGCGGTATGTTTTTTTGGTTTTGGTATCTTCCCAGGTTTTTTTGACTTGGGCTAAAAACCAGGTGGGAAAGATGAAAACATCAATTCCTGTGGGGGTACCTTGAAAGTCTTGTTGGTCTATGGGGGGTGCATATAATTTGATTTCGGGAACTTGCAAAACCTCTGCAACTCTAGCTGCTAAACGTTCTTCGTGGATGAGTTTTTTTTCACCACGCCAATGACTTAAGCCACCAATTAAAACGGAATGTTTAGGTAAATCTACCATGGCACCTGGTCCAAAGGAAGAAAGCATTTGACTTTGGCGTAGTTGTCCGACTGGGGGATTACTCATGTTTGTGATTCCTCTATTTCTTGTCCGTGGAAATTAATTAACCGTAAATTAACCATTGGTTCTACGTCGCGCAAGCTACGCTGGGCTTTGAATCTTTTTTTGATTTCTGGGGGTTGGTTATCTAGCTCTGGGTCTAGGGGGTTGAATATCAGTGGTGGTGCTTCTCCCACTTCTCGTTGATATTGGAGGCGGTTTTTTTCATCAGCAGTACTGTTCCACAGGTCGAGCAATTCTTTTACTCGTGCTGCAACTTTTTGACGTGTTTGTTCAGAATCATTTTCTTGGTTTTTACACAATTGTGCTCGTTGGGCTATGGTATCAATAACAAAATTTAATTCTTGGCGATATTTAGTAATATTGAAGGCGTGGGTGGGTGCTGTCATTCCTGGATGTCCCAGTCGGGCTAAAGCAACAGTAATGGCTGCAAGACCTCGGTCAATGGCCCGGGGTGAAAAAGGTGTGACGCTACTGGCTTCTACGTCTCGGTAGAATGTTGCGTGCCAAGCACAAAAGCGTTCATAATGGGAGCGATCGCGTGGACGATGAATGTTGAGTAAAGTAATTACTAATCCTGGTTTCTGGTCATCTCGTCCTACACGACTGGTGGCTTGGATATATTCAGCGGCTGTTTTAGGTTGACCGAGAACTACCATTAAACCGAGGCGGGTAATATCCAAACCGACGGAAATCATGTTAGTGGCTAAGACAACATCGATTTTTTCTTGTTGGCTAAAGGTTAATTCCATGCGTCGTTTTGTGTTTGCAATTTGATTCGTGGTAATACGAGAGGTTAATTCTTCTGGTTCGTCGTCTATTTCTCGGTCTGCAAATAAACCTGATGTTTCATTAACTCGCCGACGACGGCTATGGTAAGCAAGGCGAGATTTAACTTCGTCTTCAACAATTCGCCGACTACCACCAAGTTCCTGCAAGGAGTTAAAGTAGCCTAGTAAGGTCATGTAGGGGTCTGCTGGGTTTTCGGGATTTTTATTTCCTCCTAGATTTAACCATTGTTTTTGGGCTGCGCCTAATAATGCTAAATAAGTTCGTAGTAATACCACTTTAGCGCTGCGTCCTTGGGCTGCGATTCCTACATAGGTGCGGCCGTTTTTTTCAGTGATGGGGACGGTTTTGGCAAAAAATGAGTCGCGTCTGTCTGGTCCTGGTGGGGGAAATATGCTGACTTCGTTACGTCCAAATAATGCTTGAATTTGTTTGTTGGCGCGGCGAACTGTGGCGGTGGAAGCGATTATTTTGGGAAGAATTTTGTGATTGTTTTTTTGTTGGGTGGATAAAGCATCTATGGCGGTTTCGTAGAGTCCGACCATTGTTCCTAGGGGGCCAGAAATTAAATGTAATTCGTCTTGAATAATTAAATCTGGTGGTGGTAAATGATTCCCTAGAGGTTTCCCTTTGTTGAGTTGAGTAGGTCCATAGAAACCATCTTGATCGTGGCGGTCTACTTTTCCAAATAATGTACCTGTTTCTCCTACCCAAGGTAACATAGCAAATTTATCCACTGTGGAAATGATAAAGCAAGGCAAGCGGCGATATATGACTTCATCCACCGCTACTATTGGTAAAGAAGAATCTCCATGAAAATCACAGCTGCGATTACAACAGGTTATTTCTAAATTAATTGGTCGCTGAGGAGTGGGTTTTAACTGAAAACAAATGGGTTTTAATTTTGTCCCACACCAAGGACAATTTTCTATGGGGATGGGTGATGGTGCTTTGGTGGAGTTGTCGCGTTGAAAAGCAATGGTTCTTTCTCTAGCGCTGTTTTCGTTTCTTTCTCCTGCTTTACCCATGCGGTTAGGGGTGGCTTTTTCTCCTACCCATAGGCCAATTTCAAATGGCCAGGTTCCCAATTGCTGAGGATTTTTACGTCTTTCTAACTCTAGGGCGCAAATCATTGTGGCTCCTCGTCCTAATTGGTCGAGAGTTAACAACCGCAGTGTATAGCGCATTAAAACGCTTACTCCAGCTGATTTGACTCCAGGATAACGGAGTCGGCGTAAAACTAGGGTAAAAGCAGCGATTCCTAAATAGGCTTCGGTTTTTCCACCGCCTGTGGGAAAAAACAATAAATCTACTACAGGGCGATGGCTGCTTTCCCCTTGGGCTATTCCTACTAAGTTCATTAGCAAAAAGGCTAATTGAAAGAGTCGCCATTGAGGTGGTGCTACTGATGAAGGGGTGATGTTTTTGTTGTGGGTGTTACGTTGGCGAATGGCTGTGGCTATGGCTTTGTTGGCCATGGAAAAAGCAGTGAATATTTGGGGGTCTTGTAATGCTAGGATACCTGCGTGGATTCGCTGGTTGGCGATTTGACAATTGCGGATAAGCAAATTAAAAGTTTCATCTTGTCCTGTGCTTTGTGTGGAAAACTCACTGGTTTGTTGAGCAATCCACTGGTTATAAGCATCTACCAGGGGAAAAAGCATTTTTTGTAATGCTTGTGGAGTGGAAGCGTGGGCTAGGGCTTCCATGTTCAGTTCTACGTTATTAACTTGGGTGGGTATGACCTTTTCTACATCAGCTTTAGGTATCCATGCGGTGCTTACTTGTTGACAGTTACCGTTAGTGTCGGTAAGAGCAATAACAGAAACATTGTGACCTACAGCATATTCATAATCGTGACGGTATTGTAAATCAGCTACGTTTTCGTCCCAATCTTCGTTGTTACCACCTCGGAGATTAGGACGGGGTACTAATGGTTGGGGAGTGTGGATGGTTAAACAAGTTTGAAAGGTGTAGGTGGTATCTTTGTTGTTTTCTGGGGTAGAAAAGCGATTATTAACCAAAAATACAGAAACGGAACCTGTACCAGGGGGTATTAAGTTATTATTACTGACGGGACGAAGGGAAACTACGAGCTGTAAGCCGTCGGTGTCTGGTATGGGAATTATTTTTGGTAATTGATTGTAGTTGGAAAATAATTCTGTTAAAGAAACAGGGATTTTTGCTTCACGGGGAATGCGTTTCCAGGAACCTGATAAATTAACTGGCTTTTGGTGGTGGGTGTTGGGGGGTTGTTTATCTGAAGAAGTTGTTTCTTTTTCATTGAGGTGGTTTTCTGTTGGGGTGGGGTTGTGTTTTAGTTCTAAATAGTCACCCCATTGAATTGTGACATCAAGGAAATTAACATTTTCTTGCAAGAGAAAGCTTAACCCAATGGAGGAAGGAAAATAAGCTTTTTTTGCAAAGGTTTTTTCAGGAATATTTTCGTCTTCACTGCTAATTTTATCTGAAATGAGGTCTATGTCATCATCGCTACTATCATCACTGCGTTGTGATATGGGTACACCATGGGGGACTAAAAAACCTGTAAGATAGTACTTTGATGGTGGTTGGTCGAGAATTTCTTCAGCATAGTCTTGGTTTTGTGGTGTGGGTCCGATGAGGTCAAGCTCTAAAACTTCAATTAAATGCGATCGCACTTGTGGGGAGGTGGTATATTTTTCTTTGTTCATTGTCTTAATTAATGTTGGTTTTTTCTAATTCCACTTTGAGGGTGCCTTGTAGGTGGTGTTTTTTTTGATTTTTGACGTAACTTACGGTTTGTTCTAATTGTTTATAACTAAGGGAACAAACACTATATCCTGAATCCCAAAAAAATTTGGTTGGGGTGAAAAAATTGTTTTCATAAAAATGACATGAACTGCTATATTTGATGTTTTCTATTAAATTAGCGATAGCGATGGTGGGGGGAATAGATATGACTAAATGAATATGGTCTTCCATTCCACCAATACCATGGATTATGCAATTAACTTCATTGGCTTTGCGAATAATATAGTTATGAAGGATAAACTCCTGTTGAGGAACAATCAAAGGTAAATGTTGTTTAGTTCCCCAGACAATATGATAATAAAGTTGCCATAAGCACATAGGTTTTCTCAACTATTAATTACATTGGGAAGAAATGTTGGGAGTTAGGAATTCCTTGGGATTGATTGTTTTTATTTAGGGGGTGGAAATTTTCCACCTAAAATTTCTGCTTCGCTTTGTTGTTGGTTCAATTGAAGTAAACGAGCTAAAATTTCATCGCGAATTCCTTCGCCCCAACGATATCGCCAGGGTTTTTTCTTTTGTGGTTTTGTGTTATGTTCAACTTCTTCTTCTTCTTCATAATCAAGAAGAAAATCGCAATCAATGGAAATATCGCACCAACCATAAGCATTGAGCACTGCTTTATCCATTTCTTGATGAAGTTGGCGCAATTGCAATATTTCAGGACTCCATTCATCTGGGTCGTGGAAGCGGTTATATGTGGTTGTTAATCCTTGGTTGTGGCGAACCATCATAGCAGCGCGGTATTCATAATATTGTTTTCCCGCAGCTTCTAGGGTGGAGTTAATTTCCCAGTTTTCAGGGAAGGGGAAGGTTTCAAAGCAGTCTGAGGGAGTGTAACGAAGGTCATCTTTCATGGATGAACTGAAAAATCTAGCCCATGTTTCATGGATACGTGATTGAAGGATGCAAAATGCTGAGTAGGTGGGAAGTGCGAAAACAATTAAAGTATTTGCATATACCATTTTTGGTGGTAAGAATGTAAATGCTACATAAGCAGTTGCACCACAGCTAATAACTAACACCCGTTCAAGAGGTGCGATGGCTTTTACTAAACCAGGTCTTTTTTCAACATATTGCCACCATTTGATACGATAAGCATCTCTTTTTTGCTTATCTCTTTCAGGCTTAACTTTTTCCTCAACAATGTGCATTAAATCAGGATATTCCCTAGCCTCCTCCTCAGTCATATCACCAAAATTGATGACATAGCGACGATGTTCATGGGTGGGACTAGAATTAACTTCCTCACCACCAATATAAGGAAAAATCCGCTCTTGATTTTTAGAATCTTTTTCAATCAAACGGTGCATATCTGCAATGGGTGTTGCATCTAGATTATCATCATCGAAAGTAAAACCCATGCCTAAAACATAGCTACCAACAAAACTTTTATCAGCATTTGCTAACAAGGGAGGGGGGTTATCATGTTTACCAGATTTAAATAAAAACGCTGAAATAAAGGGAACTTCTTCACCATCTAGAATGGGTTGTAAACAAAGACTATTTTGCGAAGGAACTACACCAGGATTTGCTCTTTGGGGATTTTGTTTAATAACATGAACTACGCTCACCACCACCGCAGCTAAACCAGGCCACTTTAACCGTCTTTGAGCATTGTAAATAATTCCTCCATGGTGACAGATATATGTTAAACCGGTGCTACGGGTGTCACCCTGGGCAATAGTATTAGTTGCGATTAAACCAAAACAACCTGATTGGCGTAACAAACTAAAAGCGCGGCGAAAAAAATGAGCAGCTAAATCAGCATTACCATGACATTGCGGGTTGATAACTTTTAACCAATCTAAATAACCGGGAATATGAGCATTAATTAATGTATTTTTTCCTGCAAATGGTGGATTACCAACAATTACATCAAAACCGGGATTATTCCTATTAAAAATTTCAGGAAATTCTATTTCCCAATTAAAAACTGGTATGGGTTTATGGCTAAAACCCAGGTGTTCAAGAATTTGTTTGATTTCTAATTTTTTTTCTGGATAACTGCGCCAATGGTCTAGCTTTAACCGATAATTATTTAATTCGTCTTTTCTTTTTTTGTCTTTATCGTGAGCAAAAAAGGCTGCAACAACTAAATTACCTTGCAAGCGAATATTTTCTAAATTAACTTCTATTTTTCTATAGATGTCTTGTTTGATTTGATAATTATCAATACCTAAACTATAAATTTCCCATCGGGATTTTTCTGTTTGATTTAAAGTTTGGTGAAACAAAGGAAGGTTAGAGTCGTTATAGGTAGTGTCTATATTCCAGTTAAAATTTTTAATTTGTTCTGATGTTAATCCGACTAAAGAATCTCCCCACTTAAGAGCATGGTCTAGAAAGGTAAAAGCTTTGGTTTTGGCTAAAGTGACTAACCACAAAGATAGTTTAGCTAAGTTGACTGCAAAAGGGTTTTTGTCTACTCCATACAAACATTGTTGAGCTACAATGCGCTGGGCGTATAATAAAGGTTCTTCGTTGTGGGGAATGTGAACTAAGGTATTGTGCTGATTCCATGCTGTAACTAATTTCTCAGCTAATTGACGACAACTTTCTACCAAAAATGCTCCGGACCCCATTGCTATATCACAAATCTTTAAATCTAAAATTTGCTGTGGTGTGGGATTTTTTCCTAAAGCTGCTAAAACAGGTTTTAAAGTTTCTTTAACGATGGGTTCTGTTAATGCACGAGGGGTGTAGTGACTACCAGTGGTACGTCGTTCCTGTCCTGGTTGTAAATACAAACATCCACGGGGTATTAAGTTTGGTGTTTTTGGTGATATCTTCGGTGCTAGGGCTGCTAATATTTCTTGTTCTGTGTGGGCTGCTTTGAGGTCTGTTAAAATTTTCCCTGTGACCTCACAACCGGCTATGTTTTTTAAAAGTTTAGCTCGCTCTGGTGGTTTAGCTTGTATGATGTCCTGGAGCTCAACAACAACGGTTACGGATGTTTTAGCTCCTTGGGGTTTACTCCAAAGTCCAATGGATGGATTTTTGGCTATTTCCACTTGGTAGCCCATGATGGCTTCGTACACTGAGCCAATGTGCTCCACATCTAAGGAACGATAGGATAAACGCTCTCCATCTAATATGAGTAATTTCTGCAATACTCTGTAAATTACTCCATCAGCAAGTCGTGGAGGCTCTATTGTTTGGTTTGGTTGATATTTGCTATTGAGTGGACGATTTTCTAAAAAAGGATATTCCTCTGGGTCAAATAATTGTCCGTGACGTGGTGGTAAAAATAACTCTCCATGACTAGCACCGTTGTAGACTAAGCGAAATAAACTCAGCAATGAAGACCAAGCGCCATACCTTTGGTCTATGGTGTCTGGATAATTACCTGCATCTGACCGTAAACGTTGATACAAACCAGTGACGGAATAATAATTTGCATACACCTTATCTTGAGACATTAAGTCACGGTCTTCGGCGTAGAGCAAAAATACCAACCGCATTAAAACAGTAATTAGCCCGCCGTAAATATGTTGAGGTGCGGTGGTGGCTATTTCTGTGAGTAATAAGTTATTGGTGATAGCGTATGCTGTTTGAAAACCAAGCAATAATTCCCACAATGCTTCTAAAACTTGTTCGGATAATTGGGTAGAAACTTGGTTTTGATACTTGCGGCTTTTTTCTAAAATAGCAGGTAAACGGCGATGGCTGGGAACAATAAATAGTCGGTCAGCGGAAAGAAGCATGACCATTGCACCTAAAATTATCCGACCAGATACTTCAGTCATGGCTGTTACAGGAAAAGTCAGATGTCCTGAGGATTCTCCCGGTGGCGCATATACCAAGCGCAATTCTTTACCATTACACAAAAGCCCTGTGTAGATTTTTGTTTCTTTTAACAATCGTTCAAACTTGGCTTGGGGAGAAAGTGTGCTATGGGAATAATTAGTTTTAGTATCTTGGTTTTTGATTTTGTCAAAATTTATCCCTGGTTCTAACTCTTGAACCAACATCATCCACTGGCCATTTTCTTTAGGTACTGCATAGGTAGGAGTTAATATTTCGTGATAGTCTGGCAGGGAGACAGTTAATTCTGTTGGACTTTCTACCAGGTCTTGGGGTTGCCAATCTAAAATATTAAGAGCGAAGGTGCGAAAATCTTTGATGTAACAGCTATTGTCTTGTTGGTTGCTAGAATTTCTATAAACAATTGCTGCTAATTTTTGTTGCAATTCCACTGGGTTGCGGTTAATTACAACTTGTGATTCTGATAATGCTATTGGATAAACTACCAAACCCACGGGCTGAAGAAAGCCAAGCCATTCTTTGTGTGATTTAATTTCTGAGTCTTTTATCATTGCTTTTTTCCTTAACCAGAAATTGGATATAAGTAAGTCAAACCCACTGGTTCAACTCGAGTGGCTTTAACTTTGTAAGCAGATTCAATGCGAGCTGGCTCGGAGGTCATTTCTGTAGCAATGGTTTCCAGGCGTTTTTCCCAATGGCGACGGTCTGCTTCTTGTTGGCGCTTTTCTTCTAATAACGACAATTGCAGTACTTGAGATTCTTGCTGACATTTCAAGATTTGCTGTTGTTGTTGCTGGAGAATTTTTTTCATTTCTCCTGCTTCTTTTAAGCCTCGTTGGGTTAGCTTTTTTTCAGCATTTTGTTTTAATATCTGAGCTTGGTGTTGTAGGTGAGGAATTAATTCTGCTATGTCTTGGGGGGCGCTGTTTTGCAATCTTTGTTTGACTCCTGGGGGAATGGGTGGGGATTGGGGAGAAGCTATGGAACTTTCTAATAGGTCTAGTACTTTGTCTTTTTCTGTTTGTTTTAAGATTTGAAGCCTTTTTTTTCCTGGACTGGGGTTGTCAGTCCAGGAAGCTGCTATGGCTATAATTTCATCGTGAAGACGGGAGGCTCCTTCTCCATACAAAGCTAATCTTCCTAAAGCGATGACTTTGGGTACAGGGTCGTCGGTGAAACAAATACAAGCACGGGTTAATTCGTTGTGCAAAAATCCTTGTGCTAAAAATCTGCTTAATAACCGTTGAACAAGTCTATGTTCTAGGTGCAAATGCACCACCTCACTGTCTAAAGTTCCTAGGTCACGAAATACCACAGGACGAGGGGGGGTTTGTTTGCGCCATTCCCAGGGTTTTTGTCCGATTTTACGCGGTGTTCTCAGGCTGTCTAGGGTGGTGGCCCAGGTGGGGTCTGCTCCGGTGTGTTGGTCTAGGGGAGGAATTAACCAACGAGCGGTGAGGGGGTTCTTAGCGACTTCGTTGATGTCTAGGGGTTTAAGGGAGGAAACTCCCAATATTTCTAGGGCGGCGGAGATGGCTTCTCGGAAGTGCAGGTCGTTGAGTTTTAACCAATCTCGGGCGTTTTTCAACATTAGTTGTAGATGCTGGATTTGTTGGCTCAATTGTTGTTGGCGCAATCTTCCTTGTTCTAGTTCTAGGTTGATTGTTTGTTTGTTGTGGCTGTTTTGGTGGTGTTGTTCTATGTTGTTGATGGAATGGGTTAGGTGGTTTATTTGGTGGTGATGAATACCGTTGGCGAGTAAATAAGAAACATTTTTTTGTACCACTGGTGCTAAACTACCTAGTTCTTGTTGAATGGTTGTGGTTTTTTTCACTAAGATGTCTAACACTTTGTCCTCTGCTCGTTGGGGAAAAATAAAGTAATAGCAGTTGACAATGGGACATCGCTGTAATTTGCGGTCTATTCGGCCGTTGCGCTGTTCCATGCGGGAGGGATTCCAGGGAATATCAAAGTGAAATAAATCAGCACAGTAATTTTGCAGGTTTACTCCTTCCCGTGCTGCATCTGTGGCAATTAAAATCCGTAGGGGATGACGGGCCGGGTCGCTGTTAAATGCAGCTTTAATGGCTTCTTGACGTTCTTCTCCCATACCACCGTGAAAAGTCTCTATTCGTTGGTTTGCACGGTTGGAGTGGGCGATGGCAGCTTGGAGTTGCTGGTGTAGATAAGTTTTAGTATCTGTATATTCTGTAAAAATAATCACTCGCCTATTTAACCAGGCTGCGTCGGTTTGACCTAGTTCTGGGCAGAGGTGTGTACGAATCCATGCTACTAATCTTTTAATACGAAGGTCTGGCTCATGGCGATAACGATTAGCTATGTTTGTCATGGTGGTCAAAATTGCTAATTCCTCGGGGGTTGGCTGGCAGTTTTGCTGAGAAGCAAGTATCATTTGAGTCTCTTCTTCTTTTTCTACTTCTTCTTCGGGTAGGTCTGCTCGTTCGTCATCGGCTCCGGGGGTTTCTATTAATAAAGAAAGATGGGTTTGTTCTGTGGAAACTGAGGGGGTGGTTTGTTTTTCTATGGCACTTTGATGTACTTTTAAGGTGCGGGCAAAGGCTTCTATGGATGACAAAAGACGCTTTTGCAGAGAAGTAATGATTAATATTGCGTTGGTTTGGGCTGATTTGGTTGCGTTTTTAAGTCTGGCTTCACGTAGGTGGCGATATTGTTGGAGCCATTGGGATAATTGTATTTCCGGGGCGTTGTCTGGGAGATTGTCAATGATGATGGGGGTTACATGACGTTGGGGAAATTCTTCTCCTATATCTCGCAAGTCTTGTTTTAATCGCCGCACCATTACTGTATCTAGAAGTTTAAGGTCTCTGACGGGTACTCCTCGACAAAAACGCTGGGGGTCAAGAATTTCTAGTAGGGCTGCAAAGCTGTTGGAGTGTCCGTTGTGGGGGGTGGCGGATAGGAATAGTTTGTGTTCAAAGCGCCTGGCTAGTTCCCGCACTGTTTTGGTTAGTTGAGAGTCAACAGCATATTTGGCTCCACTAGCGGGGGCTGCGTGGTGGGCTTCGTCGAGGATGAACATGGCTTTGGGACAAAAATCACCCAGCCAATCTCGTAATGGTGCTGCATAGGTTTCCTCTCGCAGTAAAGTGTGGGAAATGATGAACCGGGTGTGTGTTGTCCAAGGGTTAATTCCATATCCCCGTTCTTGACGGCGGGCTATAATGAATTCACGGTTAAGAATGACAAATGTCAATCCAAAGCGATTTTCCATTTCTTCTAGCCATTGCCTTGTTACTCCCGCAGGACAGGAGATTACTACTCGTTTGACTTTTTGGCGCATTAACATTTCCCGCAGTATTAGCCCTGCTTCGATGGTTTTGCCTAAACCCACGTCATCGGCAATGAATAAATTAACCCGGGGCATTAATAATGCTTTCCGTAGGGGTTCTAGTTGGTAGGCTTTGACTTCTATTCCGGCTCGATAGGGAGCTTGAAATAATGTGGCATCTGTGGAAGTTACGCAATTCCAACGTAATGTGTGCAAGTAGGCGGAGAATAAATGGGGGTCATCAAAACCTCGGTGGGCAATTGTGTTCCATGAAGTTCTTTCTACAATTTTTGCGTCTATTTCTTTTTCCCAGAGAATTTCTAGTGGTTCTCCTAGGGCATCATCTTCCAAGCAGGAAAGACTTACTTTGGTATCTTGTCCTGGGGATGGTGGATTGACAACTTCCTCTACAAGATACTGCCGTGTTCTCACCTGCACTATTTGTCCGGTTTCAATCATGGGTGTTTTGTAATTCTTAGTTGGGAGTTGTTTGCTTTTTAATAAGGGTTTGCTTGGGTCATGGGGACGGATGAAATTATATACCCCATGTGGAAGAGGTATCTTCTACATGGGGCCATGGTTAGTTATGGAATTTTTGATGTATCTTTATCCTAGGTTCGCACTCATGTCTGAAGTGGGGTTTGATGGAGTTGTTTGACCAGGAAAATTACCTTACCAGGAAAGTTTTTTCATCTGGAAGGGGGATGGTGCATATCATACCCGAACAAATTGGGATCTACTTCCCCTAACTTTAAATCTGCTAAACCATATTCAGCCCACCGTCTATCTACCATGGCTGCTGTATCTGGATGTGATTCCAAAGGTAAACCCCATTGATGATCGGTTTCTGGGGGAATTTTGGTGGTGGCGTCAATTCCCATACGTCCACCTAAACCAATTTTTTCACTGGCAAAGTCTAAGCTGTCAAAGGGTGTATTGGGTAAAATAAATACATCTCTGGTGGGGTCAACTTTGGAACTAATGGCCCACACTACTTGACGTGGGTCGCGAATGTTAATATTTTTGTCTACCACAATGACAAATTTGGTGTAGGTAAATTGGGGTAATGCACTCCAAAATGCTAAAGCAGCTCGTCGCCCTTGTCCTGGATATGCTTTGTCAATGGAGATAATGGCTGCTTTGTAACTCAAGGCTTCCATTGGTAAGAAGAAATCCACAATTTCTGAAACTTGTTGTCGCAAAATAGGAGTGTAAATTCGATTGAGGGCGATGGCCATCATGGCTTCTTCTTTAGGTGGACGACCGCTAAATGTGGTGAGATAAATGGGATTTTTGCGGTGGGTCATACATTGAAAGCGGATTAATGGGGAATCTTCCACACCACCGTAGTAGCCCATATGGTCACCAAAGGGACCGTCAGGTAGTACTTCTCCTGGGGTGATGGTGCCTTCTAAGACAAATTCTGAATCTGCGGGTACTTCTAAATCTACAGTTTTACATTTTGCTAAGTTGACACCGGAACCGCCATAAAGTCCAGCAAACAACCATTCTGATAAATCTACAGGAATGGGTGTGGCAGCTGCCATGATAATTAGAGGATCTACACCCAGTGCAATGGCTACTTCTAATTTTTTCCCACATTGGGCAGCTTTGCGTAAATGCCTAGCTCCCCCCCGCACTGATAACCAGTGAACGGTCATGGTATTTGGAGATTGCAGTTGTAATCGATATACACCTACATTAGGTGTACCTGTTTCACAATCTTTTGTAATTACTAATCCTAGGGTGATAATTTTGCCAGCATCACCGACATAAGGACGTATTAGGGGTAACTTATTTAAATCCAAATCATCGCCAGAAATTACCACCTGCTGACAAGGCGGGAAAAAATCTCGTCCTGGTTTAGCTTTAATGACATCAAATAGGACTTTGCCGAAGTCTATGGCTTGGGAAATCTTTTTTGGGGGTTTTGGTTGTTGGAGCATACTGAGCTTTTTACCCAAAGTTTCTAATTCCTGTGGATGCTCCATATTCATGGCCCAGCATATTCTTTCCACGGTTCCCATCAAGTTTACCGCCACTGGGAATGATGCTCCTTTGACATTCTCAAAGAGTAACCCTGGTCCGCCTTGTTGCAACATCCGGTTGCAAATCTCGGCAATTTCTAGCTCTGGGTCAACTAAAGCCGAAATTCTCTTTAATTGTCCTCTTTCTTCTAAAATTTTAATGAATCCTCGTAAGTCTCTGGCCATTGTTATCACAAATTAGAATATTGAAGAAACGTAAAGCATCTTCTTAATTAATTGTGGAGTATTGAAGCTTTCCGCGCTACAGAAGAAAGGAATTACAGTATTTTCCGGAGTAGTGAGGTACAGTATTGCCGGGGAACATAGCCACCCCCGAAAGTTTCATGATTATGATTTGTACTTTATTTGTTTGAAAAGTGCTGTAGGTTGGTTTAACAGTAACTTAACCTATTAATACATTGACCTTAACTATTAAGTTGCGCTGATTTAGCTATGCTAATTCCAGATAGGCGTTATTTGTTACAAATAAGCACTACCTCGTCAAACATGGCTATTATCAGTATGCACTTTCGGCAGGTGTGTGTATTAATATACACCTGCTAGGTTTCCTGTTTGAGGAAGCAACTAATGTGATTGCTGGTTCTAGTGGGGCTTTAACCCTTCCGGTAAAGTATGGTAAAAGCCGTAAATGTTCACTGTTGACTGTCCAAGTTCTGCGTCGGTGATACAAAATTTGAGCAATTAATGACTCTATTCTTAATAGACAATGAACTTTATCTGGGTAAAACGCAAAAATTGTAAATTTTTATCCCAGGATTCAACACTTCTGGGCATCTAGCCAATAGTCAAATTTTGCTATAAAAATTCACTTGTCAGTCAAATATCGGTTTCTTTTTCTATAAGTACAGGGGTTTTTGGTGTGGTGAGTTACACTAATGGCGGGCAAGATTCCTAATGCACAAAGTTTTCATGATTATAATTTGTACCTCATAAGAACAAAATCCACTGCAATAAAGTTAGTTATTGAGAAAAAATTAGTCCCGATATTTTTATACCGATAAGTTTTAACTATAAATTACCCTAGTGTTAAGTAAAGCTTAATCTAGCCTTAATTATAAATAAATTTACTTAGTCAAAGGTGTGAATTAAACAAAAAGTTAATGCTCACAATCCGAGGTAATATGAATTTTTCAACCACCACTTTGCACAGAGCATTTACCACTTCAGCGCTAACAGCTGCTGTGGCCATTGGTTCTGTTTTGGCTGCACCTGCTCAAGCTCAAGCTCAATCTATCAATGGTGCGGGAGCAACTTTTCCAGCGCCTTTGTATGAAAGATACGCTCGTGAAGTAAGAAAGAAATTTCCAAGTATGAAAGTCAACTACCAAGCAATTGGTAGTGGCGGAGGTATTCGTCAAACAATTGCAGGAACCGTTGACTTTGGTGCTAGCGATGCTGCTATGACAGATGCTGATATGGCTAAGGTCAAAAATGGTGTGATTTTAGTACCTACAGCAGGTGGTGCGGTTTCTGTGGTTTATAATGTGCCGGGTGTTAATAATCTCAGATTATCTCGTGGTACTTTACCGGCTGTTTTTTCTGGTCAAATTACCAACTGGAACGACCCCAAAATTAAAGCTGATAATCCTGGTGTAAATTTACCCAACCAGCCAATTAGATTTGCTGTTCGTGCGGATGGTAGTGGTACAACTTTCATTTTTACTAACCATTTGAGTTCAATTAGTCCTTATTTTAAGGGTAGAATTGGCACCGGCACTGCTCCTAAGTGGACTTTGCCTAATGTTCTTAAAGGTAAGGGTAACCCCGGTGTAGCTGCTATAGTAGCTCGTACTCCAGGTTCCATTGGTTATGTGGAATATTCCTACGCTACCCAAAACAGGCTGAGATCAGCACAGTTGCAAAATAAGTCAGGGGAATTTGTGTCTCCTTCTTTGCAGTCTGCAAACACAGCTTTGTCATCGGTTAATTTCCCTAGTAACTACCGCACCTTTGTGGGAGATCCAGAAAAAGGTTATCCTATTGTGGGTCTTACCTGGATGATGGTTTATAAACAATATCCTAATGCCGCTAAGTCTGAGGCTGTTAAAAAATGGATTAACTGGGTATTGACAGACGGTCAACAGTTCAATGATGACCTTAACTACACCAGAATTCCTTCTGCAGTGGCTAATCGGGTATTACAAACAGTGAATAGTACTGTTAAACCATAATTACAACAAAATTCCTCCTAAAGTACCAAGGCTAATTGGCTTTAGCTAGTGGAGGAAGTACCAGGGAGCGAACTTGTTTGTTATTCGCTCCCAAGGACTGATTTTGTGCCTAAATTCGGTGAAAAAACCGAAGGTGGACACCAGGGAGTAAGTGGCGGAGTTTATAAAACTTCTGATGGTTTCAAGATTAATGCAGACTCTAAGGGTGATGCTAGGAGTTGATGTTGGCAAAATCCCTGGGAACTGTTTAAGTCAACCTAAGAAAGTTTGTTTATGGACTATCCAAAAAGTAAATTTAACTTAATCAGAGAAAAAACTGTAATATTCTGAGTTTTTCATGAAAAATTCGTTTAATTCCCCTGAAGATGAATCATTATCAAATGATGAATACATCGAATTGATAGCTAAGGAAAATATTAAGGGTTGGTCTGACCAAGGATTTACATGGCTGGTGTATGCTTCCGCAGCTATTACTGTGGCGGTGCTATTTGTAATGAGTTGGATTCTTTTTCAAGAAGCTCGCCCGGCTATTGCTAAGTTTGGCATTAGTTTTTTGTGGGGTAGGGATTGGGATGTGGGTAATGAGATATTTGGTGCTTTACCTTATATTTATGGCACCTTGGTGACCAGTGCCATCGCAATTTTACTTGCTTTCCCTGTGGGTTTAGCAGTGGCTTTAGTAACTAGCGAAAATTTTTTACCTGGGTCAATACAAACAATTCTGGCATTGATGATTGAATTAATTGCCGCAATTCCCAGTGTGATTGTTGGTTTATGGGGAACTTTTATTTTTATTCCGTTTTTAGAACCATTACAAGCCGGGCTAAGTGAATATTTAAGGTGGATACCGCTATTTAATACAGAATTCCCCGTGGGAACAAATATGTTAACGGCGGGAATTATTCTAGCCATTATGATTTTGCCCACAATGGCAGCAATTAGCCGTGATGTATTACTGGCTACCCCTAAAGAATTACGTAGTGCATCTATGGCTTTGGGTAGTACTCGTTGGGAAACAATTTTTAGAGTGTTGCTACCTGCTGCATTTTCCGGGATTATCAGTGCAGCAATGCTGGCTTTGGGTAGAGCCTTGGGGGAAACAATGGCCGTGACTATGGTGATTGGTAATTCTGCTCAAATTAGTGCTTCTTTATTAGATCCGGCTTATACCATACCTTCTGTCATAGCTAATGAGTTTGCAGAAGCTGAACAGGGGTTGCACATTGGTGCTTTAACTTACCTGGGATTAGTTTTGTTTGGAGTGACTTTAGCGGTGAATATTGGTGCTGTTCTGCTGATACAGTGGGTGCGTAATAAAAATCGCTCTTGATGGGATGAGTAAATTGAAATCAAAATAGTCATAAACAAATATTCATAATTATGGATAGTTCTCAAAAATCGGCAATAAATCAATCTTTAGCTAGGGAGTTATTTAGACCGTTACCACAGTCCAGGCAGTTTTTTACTTATTTAATGAATGTCCTGGCCTTGGGATTAACATTGTTAGCTTTAATTCCTTTAGTATCTATTTTGTGGGAAATCCTCGCCAGGGGATTATCTGGTATCAAGGCGGAAATGTTTGTCAATTCTGTAATTGATTTTGGATTTGGCAATGCTATTGTGGGAACAGCAAAAATAGTTGCCATTGGCGCGGTATTAAGTGTTCCCCTAGGTATATTAACGGGGGTATTTTTAGCGGAATTTGGACGTACTCACCCAGCAGTGAATTTTGTTCGCTTTATCACCAAGATTCTCACTGGTGTTCCTTCTATTGTTGTGGGTGTATTCGCTTATGGTGTTATAGTTTTATTGACCAAAAAATTTAGTGCGGTGGCTGGTGGGTTTGCTTTAGCCACAATTATGTTACCTGTGATTGTGCTGACAACGGAAGAAGCGTTAAAGTTAGTACCGGTGGAGCAGCGTTTAGCTTCCGCAGCTTTGGGGGGTAATCGTTTTCAAACTACCTTTCGTGTGGTAATTGCTGCTGCTATTCCTACAATTACCACAGGTGCTCTTTTAGCCGTGGCTCGTGCTGCTGGGGAAACAGCGCCTTTACTATTTACGGCTTTGTTTAGCTTAGATTGGTCATCGGGATTACTCAACCCAACGGCTTCCTTACCAGTATTGATTTTTAACCTTTATAATGACCCCGACCCGCAAAAACATGAATTGGTTTGGACTACTTCCATAGTGTTACTCAGCTTGGTTTTGTGTGTCAATATTGTCTCTCGCTTAGTTACTCGTAAGAGAAAAAGTAGGTGAAAGTTAAAGTTTTAACCTTTGATAGTAAGTTAATCTCAAAAATTTAACCTAGAAGATGAACGCATTAATTCCTGCTATTCAAGTCAAAAATCTGAGCTTTTACTACGGCACTACTAAAGTAATTGATAAAATTTCATTAGATATTTATCAAAATCAAGTGACGGCGCTCATTGGCCCTAGTGGTTGTGGTAAATCAACTTTCATTAAAAGTCTAAATCGCATTGGCGAATTAGAGGGTTCGGTGAAAGTAGAAGGAAGTGTGGAATTTTTTGGTCAGAATATTTATGACCCCCGCATTAACTTAAATCGACTACGGCGCCAAATTGGTATGGTATTTCAGAAACCAAATCCTTTTCCCATGAGCATTTATGAAAATGTGGCTTATGGGATGAGAATAGCTGGAAAATCTTCCTCAAGACAATTAGATGGGGTGGTTGAAACAGCTTTGAAAGGAGCTGCTCTGTGGGATGAAGTTAAGGATAAGCTGAATAAATCAGCTTTAGGTCTTTCTGGTGGTCAACAACAGCGCCTATGCATTGCTCGTGCTTTAGCTGTTAAACCAAAGGTGTTGCTAATGGATGAGCCTTGTTCGGCTCTTGACCCCATTGCTACCATGAAAATTGAGGAACTAATTCATAGTCTGCGCTCTGAATTTACTATTGCTATTGTGACCCACAATATGCAGCAAGCTACTCGTGTTTCAGATTTCACAGCTTTTTTCAGTACCGATGAAAGTCGTATTGGTCAAATGGTTGAATTTGGTGTGACAAATCAAATATTTCATAATCCGCTAGATTCTCGTACTAGTGACTATGTTTCTGGACTTTTTGGCTGAACTAACCCGCCTTGGCTTCTCCTGAAGGGAAGCTTAAATGTATTAAAGCATAAAGCTTACTGGCAACACCTTGGAAACCCGAAAATTTTCGGAGTTTCAGGGTGTTATTTCTTTTAGGGGTGGACATGGTGGTTGCCTTTGTACTTACTCAGATGAAGGCTGATTTATCTATTCTAGACATGTGGGCTACTAATGTTTACACTACAAACATACTGTTACTCTAATCTGCCATTAATGAAGAATAATCCGCAAATATATTGAAGTATAGAGGTAAAAGTTTACAAATGAGGTGTGAGGTAAGTTAATAGGCTAATTTAAGAGGAGTTTAAGGTTTAAGGCCAAGATATTGCCATAACATATTTCTTTGATTATTAAATGAGGAGTTACCTTTAATGCAACACAATTATGGGTTTTAACACAAGAGTAAGACAAGGAAGTGGAAAATAAGTTGATGGGCCAGTGATACATCACCAAATATCACTACTTGCTTTTGTCGCTTTGTTTAGTGGATATTTTTTATACATTTTTTTAGAGCATGAATCAACTAGTTCCAGCTATTAGAGTTAAAAATCTCAGTTTTTACTACAATAACTGCAAAATATTTGAAGATATATCAATGGATATTTACCAGAACAAAGTCACTGCGATTATTGGCTCTAGTGGTTGTGGTAAATCTACTTTTATTAAATGTCTCAATCGCATGATTGAATTAGAAGCGGAAGGAAGGGTAGAAGGAAGGGTAGAATTTTTTAATCAAAATATTTATGAGCGTCGGGTCAACTTAAATAGGTTACGCCGCCAAGTTAGTATGATACTGCCTAAGCCCAATCTTTTTCCCATGAGTATTTACGATAATGTGGCTTATGGGGTGAAAATAGTGGGGTGGCGACCAAAAGCAGAATTAGACGCAATTGTTGAATCTGCTCTTAGGGATGCTGATCTGTGGGATGAACTGAAACATAAATTGCATAAATCAGCTTTAGACCTTTCTATTTGTCAACAACAACGACTTTGCATTGCTCGTGTTTTAGCAGTAAAGCCAAAAATTATCATGATGGATGAGCCTTGCTTTGGTCTTCAAACTACGGCTACCATGAAAATTGAAGACTTAATCCAAAGTTTACGTTTACGCTGTGACATAACAATGGTAATTATTAGTCACAACTTGCAGCAAGTTAGCCGCTTGTCTGATTTTACAGCTTTCTTTCAGACTAATGAAAATCGGATTAGTCAAATGGTTGAATTTGGACTGACAACAAAAATCTTTACTAACCCTGGGGATTCTCGTACCCGTAACTATATTTTTTCTCGTCTTGATTGAGTGGTTGGATTGATTTTTTATCTAATGGTTATGCCTAGATTTTTGCTAAATTCAAAATGTTTTGTTGGGGATTTTTACAGTTATTAGTTGTTTGATGTAGATAAAATCTAGTGTATATTGCCATGTTGATTGATGAAAAAGGAAAAACTTGATAATCTAGCAAAAAAGAGAAAAATTACAAACAGGTAAGCTGTTGTGCTGGATTCTCAGGATTTATGAAGATCGATCACGTTCATTTTTATGTAGAAGATGCCAAAGTCTGGCGGGATTGGTTTGTAAACCACCTGGGGTTTACAGCAATACATAGTAGAATGACTTCCCAGCACACTTGTACGGAAGTAGTGAGCAGTGGTACGATTCGCTTTTTGCTATCTTCAGCTTTATTACCTAAAAGTCCGGTGGCTGAATTTCTTAACCAACATCCACCAGGGGTAGCAGATGTGGCTTTTGCAGTGGAAGATGTGGAAGGTGCAATGGCCTTAGCTCAAAAATACGGTGCTAGGGTAATCCAACCCATAAAGTCACAGCAGTATGGTGATGTCTCCCGCAAATGGGGGAAAATTGCTCCTTGGGGGGGGTTGAGTCATACCTTGGTTGAAGTCTCAGGGGTGACAAGGGATTATGTACCACAAACAACAGACCATACTTTTACTGCTATAGATCACATAGTGCTGAATGTCCCTGGGGGTGAGTTAAAAACCGCTGTTGCTTGGTACGAAAAAGTTCTAGATTTTCAACCCCAGCAAAGTTTTAAAATTCAAACTGAGCGTTCTGCTTTATATAGTCAAGTGATGGTTTCCCGTAATGGCGGCGTACAGTTACCTATAAATGAACCAGCTTCTAGTAATTCCCAAATTCAAGAGTTTCTCAATGTCAACCGGGGACCGGGAATTCAACACATCGCTTTGGGGACACCTAATCTTGTCAGTGCGATCGCTCAATTTCGGGCTCGTGGTCTATCTTTACTTTCGGTTCCCCAAAGTTACTACTCACGGATTCAACAGCGCCGAGGATTCCCCCTTTCCATGGTAGAACTAGAAGCCATTGCCCAGCAGGAAATTTTGGTGGATTGGAAAGAAGATACCCAAAATTCAGTACTGTTACAAATCTTTACCGAGCCGATTTTTGGACAACCGACTTTTTTCTTTGAGTTTATTGAGCGTCGTTACCAAGCTAAAGGTTTTGGGGAAGGTAATTTTCGCGCTTTATTTGAGGCTATGGAAGGTGAACAAATTAAACGAGGTACTTTGCAATAGCTGTGGATTTCTCCTTTGGGGTTGGGAAACAAATCAAATACAGCACTTTCCGGTGTGGTGATGTACAGTGTTGGCGTGCAAGATGCCCACCCCACAAAAGTTTCATGATTATAATTTGTACTTTATCACAAGGAAATCTGCTGTAAACAAATCAAATATTAGTCATGAAAATACACTTGGACAGATTTTAAACATTGGGTTAGTCAACAAATGAGATAATTGTCATAAAAATTCACAATTTCCGCCGATGCTAAGACTAATCACTGACTTCGACGGCCCGATTATTGATGTGTCTGAACGGTATTACCGTGTTTATCAATTTTGCTTGGAAAAAATCCGATATCCAGAACAATCTGTACGACAACTTTCCAAAGGGGAATTTTGGCAAATGAAGCGATGTCGGGTTCCTGAAAGACAAATTGGCTTAAACTCTGGTTTGGATGCTAATCAAGCACAAGAATTTGCCCAGTTGCGCCGAAAAACAGTACACACAGATAGTTATTTTCAGTATGACACCCTTACCCCTGGTGCTGTGGAAGCACTGTTAAAAGTTCAACAAGCTGGAATTGATTTGGCTGTGATGACAATGCGTCGGGTACGGGAACTAGATTACGCTGTGAAAAAATACAACTTAGACAGTTTTTTCCCAAAAAATCGCTGTTATTGCCTGACAAATGACTATGTTAAAACCAGTGACATTGAAGATAAGCCCTTGTTAATGGAACGGGCATTAGGGGAACTTCCCCATGCAGAAGATACTTGGATGGTGGGGGACACTGAAGCGGATATCGCTGCTGCTAAAAAGTACAATATTAAGGTGATAGCTGTGGAGTGTGGTATTCGCCATCGCTCTCAATTAGAAATTTACGAACCCGACTTAATTGTTCAGGATTTAAGTGCGGCTGTCAAACTTATCCTTGAATCGCCGCTAAATTGAACTACATGGGTAATAGACAAAGGGTTAAACCCAAGTTATCTATTACCTTTAATCAATCCAGAATGGAAAAACCTCATGGCCTTAACGCAGAAAACTGCTAATTAGCCACAACAATGTAAACGTTAGGATTGTGGAAAATTGTTCATTTGATAATTGCCCAAAGTTGATCTGGGGCAAAAGGAAACCAGCAAGTAGGCCGCCGAGGATTAAACCAACAATTAAACCAACCAGGGTTAATAAAATTGCTCTACCAAATTTACCTTCCTTGCGTTGGAGGAAATAAATACTAATTCCTGTACCCACTATCAAAATTAACTGTAAAACCTGGTCCCCTGGGGATTGAGCAAATATACCAACGGCGCTTAAACCCAAATACCAAGCTCCAGGTAAGAGTATATCTGTGGGGGCGGGTTTATCCATGACTCGTTGTAGCCATGGAGGGGACTGCTCCCGGGGGGCGGAATTTTCTTTTGGCGATAATTGTACTCGCAGTTCGGGAAACCTGATGCGTTCAGGCACTTTAATTTTACCTTCCTGGCGCATCCGTAGGCGATCCATTAAAATCGCATCGTAAGCGACTTCGATGAGTTCTAAAGTTTTTGCATCGCCAATGTGTCGCTCCAATTGGCGATTACGAGCTTCCTGAATTTCATCAAAGCTAGCATCTTCTGATACCCCAAGTTTCTCGTAGGGATTTTGATCGCTCATGGGAGTTTATATTTTCTTTAGCCTTAGTCAGCTATGGTCTTTAGGTTTTATCTTGTTAAAACTAACAAATTAACCCATTTTTGTATCCTACAAGGATACTAACACGGGCTAGTAGAATTGATTTAGAATTTTCAACTATGTCAACTTTAACATATTGTGATGACTCTGTGTATGGGATCACGCCCTTAGATAGTGAGACCCCTGGTTTATAATTTTAGCTGGAGATACCTAAAATGCATTTTTGATGAAAAGATTAACTTTTATGTTTCAAAACTTTGCAATTTGGGAGATGTTAAGGAAATCTTTAGGCATTAGCTTCATAATAGGTTGTGGTGCATAGCCACATCTGGATTGAAAATTAAAAAGTTTGCAATCCCCAGTTAACTGGGCAAGTTAACTTTACTATGGGACTCCTATTTGATTTTCCATAGCTTGGGTAGCCCAGCCATACAGAACTCCGTACATATTCAAAGCATTGTTTCCTGTTCACTGTTCATTGTTCCCTAGCTCTAGGAAAAATTCACTAATCAAATCACACCACTATGGTTGACAAACTGCTGTAGGGAATGTTGAAAACACGAATAATCTCCTACACATCAAGTTTAATAATTACAATATTTCTACTTAGCTATAGGTGTTACCAGGAAAAATTTTCTGACTTTCATTTGCCGAAATTTTGATTACACCATTATTTTATTTTGGATAATCAGGAAATACATTCCTTAGTGCTGTAGAGTCTTAAATAACCCCCTAAGTTACAAACGCGTTTTTACGCAATTCTGCTTCCTGTTAATTTTACGAACTTTTGTGTAAAGTGATGGTCATGGCTCCCGCCAAGATTCTTGTAGTTGATGACGACCCTGCGGTCCGTAATTTAATCCAACGCTTTTTGATGAAGCAGACCTATCAGGTAGAGGCTGCTGAGGATGGCAAAACAGCCTTAGCCATGTTTGAGCAATTTAACCCAGATTTGGTAATTTTAGATGTGAACTTACCAGATGTTATTGGGTTTAACCTCTGCCAGGAAATGCAAAGTCGTAATGGCGTTTTTGTGTTGATGCTGACTAGTCGCACCGACGAAGCCGACAAAATTCGCGGCTTTTCTAAAGGTGCTGACGACTATCTCACCAAGCCATTTGGGCTAGGTGAGTTGGAAGTGAGAGTAGCAGCAATTTTGAGACGGCAACGAATTGTAACCAGTACTGAACAAAAACGTCTAGTGTTTGAAAAGTTAATGATTGATCCCACGCGACGGGAAGTCGCACTTAACAACCAATCAATACCCTTAACTGCTCTAGAATTTGACTTGCTGCATTTTTTAGCCAGCCATCCTGGTAGAGTCTGGCGACGGGCAGAACTGATTCAAGAGGTCTGGGATTATGAATATGTTGGGGACCAACGAGTTGTAGATGTACACATCGGTCAAATTCGTAAGAAGATTGAAGTCGATGCTAGCCAACCAGCACTAATTCAAACTGTACGTGGAGTAGGGTATAAGTTTGAGTGCCCCACTCATTCGGAACGGTTGAAAACTCATTCCTAAGTGCATGGTTTTTATTGGAGATTTTTTGATGATTAATTCACTGTTGTTAACAATTTCAGGGTTTAATATATTTCCCCTGTAAGAGCGCCAAAAGCACAGGTATTCACATAGCTCTTTTTTTAGTCGGTGTTTAAATTTCCCTATGTAACAGGTTTGATTTTTGATTTTATCCCTTGGTGGCTTTAATTAATATGGATCCATGGGGCACGGTTACCGTGCCCCATGCTCAGACGGCAACCAGGTTGACACAGCCTTTAAGTAAGTTGGAGAGAATATCTACCACTACATGAACAAATATCAACCTGATGGGGGGAAGGTAACAAGGAAAAAAAGCCTTGTAGGGGTGTAAATGTTCTTCGGGCTTGATTGCTGTACTTTGTGGAACCACACACCCTACCATAAAATCTTTTCAACATAGTTAAACATTCTTTTTCACCTACTTACAGGGACTTTGGTGTTTCTCGTTAATTGGTGTCGGCATTTATATCTAACAACGTTGAAACAAAGTTTCTAGATATACACGCGCGGCACGGCGATCGCTATCGCCATTTTGGAGTAAAAACAGGGATAAGGCAGCTGTTAGCACTCGGTTTTGATCCCAATCTGGGTGTGTTTCGAGGTAATTTTTGAGGGATTCATGTAGTGCTTCTGGAATTTCTGCGAAGATACTAACTGTTGCGTTCATGAGTTTTTCCTTCTCTGAGGTTAATCAAGAGAGACAAGTTACTTGCAAAGGAGATTTGCTTTAAATAGTTTTGAGCTTACCTGACAATCCACAGCAGCATCTCAGGTGACTTTTGGTGTCAGTGATGGAACAGACTATAAAAAGCTAGTCGCATCATTGTGCGACAAGAGGGGGTGGGTTTGTCAATGCTGCGAAATATTAAATTCCTTGGTATAAAACACAAATCCTGACGTAAGAATAAGGGTTATAGCCGATTTTTTGTTACTCAACTTCACAAAAACTCAGTGCACCATGCTCCTTGCTATTCTTAATGAACAATCCCCAAGAAGACGGCAAGTGCCTATTAACTCGTAGAACATTTGTGGAAAACTACCAAAACACCTGTGGAAACCTTGTGGAATGGGTGAGGAAAATTTGAGGTAATAATAAGAATTACAAAAAAATTTAGCCATTGGTGGTTGGGAAGGGTATACTTCCATATAGTTTCGTTGTCACCATTCCTAGCGGCGACGTTCTTGCAAGTGGCGATACACTGACTTTAAATCCACTTGATGATGAGCCAAGGCCACCAGAGTGTGGTAAAGTAAATCTGCAACTTCACCGGCAATGGCTACTGGGTCGTCATCCTTGAAGGCCATTACAACTTCGGCGCTTTCTTCACCGATTTTTTTTAAAATTTTGTTATCGCCACCTGCCAATAACTTACAGGTGTAAGAACTCTCAACTGGATGGTCACGGCGGTGGCATATGACTTGAAACAGTTGAGATAATGTATCCCCTGGGGGTGCAACAATTGCCCCTTCTACACGATGAAAACAGCTACGTTCACCAGTGTGACAGGCAATATCTCCCAGCTGCTCCACTCCAATGAGCAGGGTATCACTATCACAGTCATAACGGACACTTTTCACTTTTTGAATATGGCCAGAAGTGGCCCCCTTATGCCATAATTCTTGACGGGAACGACTCCAAAACCAAGTTTCTCCAGTTTCTAAAGTCTTTTTTAACGACTCCTGACTCATCCAAGCCATCATTAAGACAGTACCATCTAGATAATCTTGAATAATGGTCGGTACTAAACCTCGTTCATCGTAGGAAATCTGCTCAACAGGAATGGAGTGTGGTAATGAATGGGAATGGGTAGAAGACATACCAGTTAATTTGTTGTGGTTAAACATTATTCGCAGAAATGTTGACTGTTGAATGTTGACTGTCCAAGTTGTGCATTGGCAAAAGTTTCATGATTATAATTTGTACTTCATAAAAACGAAATCTGCTGTAAGACTATTCCCATCTTAATGGAGCAAGGGAACTTACGTTACAGTGGTCAAACTTGAGGGGATGTAGTTGCTAAAGTTCAGGAGAAAATAACAAATACAAGACAAGATTTTCTCCATAAACTCTCAGGAAAGTTATGTGAGGATAACCAAGTTATAGTAGCTCAAAACCTTTGGGTTAAAAAATTGCCACCTACCAAATTAGCTAAGTCAATGTTGATGGTGGGGTCATAGGAATGATTTCCTGGATTTAAGCATCAGTGAGTGGATTTTTCCAAATTTCTCAGGAAATCTAAGACCAGAAGGGATGAGAATGGTGTGAACAGATACTGTGGGACACACAGAATTTCAACCTTGTGGAGAAACAGTAAGACTCGTTGGTATTTGTACTAAAAAGCGTGTTTCTAAGAATCAATAATTTCCCGCTACAATGCAAATCATTGTGGCGGGGGAATGTCAAGTGCAGCAGCCCACTGGATTTTCACAGGACTTAAGGCTACAAAGCTCTTGGTAAGCCTCAGATAAAAAGCCGAAACTATTACTTATTTTTTTTATACACAAAAAGGTACTTGAGGTTTTATTTTACTCAAGTACCTTTTTGTAAAAGTTTATACCATTTTACTTGTTGAGTGCAACATTTAAACACGGTAACCCCACTCTTACATGAGTGTTGCCAGAATTAGTTGTAACAAACTTTGGGTGAAATGGTACCACTCCTTGCACTATATTAATAGTAGCTCTTATGGGATAAAATGAAACATTTTATTCATGACACTTTATTAAATAAGGTTAGTGATAAATAATGCTGATTACTTAGTATTAAGTAAAGCATTTTGTACTTAGACATGACCATGAGTAACTGGCAACCATTAACTTCTCCCTGGGATAGGATTTCCCAGGTGGTTATTGCCCTTGGGTCTAAGGAAGGACAATAAGCTTGTTATTTTGTTAGGACAACGGGAGAAGTTGGCCTAAGGTAGTTAAAAATTCTGGGAAGCTTAAGTTACTGTGTGGCTGCTGTGGTGCAAGATAACCAAGGTAAGTTCAACGATAATCTTGTCTTTGAACATCACGTAAACGGGCAGCATCACGCATATTGTATTCAGGGCGAGTGAAACGATTTAACTGAGACTCAAAGAATTGCCTATTAGCTTGTAAATGCTCAGGATCGGGGTCATCTAAGGGATGACACAGTGCAGTCCGCAATGCTTGAATAACGGCAGAGGTAACATTGTACATTGACCGTTGGAAACTAATTCCTAACTGAATCAACATATCTTCTTCTCCGCGACAATAACTGTTGTAGTAATCAACAAGATATTCTGGTAAGAAGTGCAGCATATCTTGCATGAGCAGTGTTGGTGGAATACCCGCAGTACCTACGGGAAATACATCTGCATAGAGAATTCCATAGTGAAAGTCTTTTTGCTGTGTTGGCACTTGTCCGGCTTGAGCGTTATATGATTTTGTTCCTCGGAAAGGAGCTGTGCGATAAAAAACAGCTTCCACATAAGGTAATGCAGCTTCATAAAGCCAAACAAAGCCTTTAGATTTAGGAACAATTTCGTAGCATTCACCACGAATATAAACATGATGGTAAATAGGACGATTTGCCACTGCAAAAATGCCGTTGACTAGAAAATTCATCGCCTCTGGGACAGTGGTAATTTTCCCCTCATCATACAAATCAGACATTTCAAAGAATACAGGAGCCATGACTTCCCAAAATAGCCCCAAATTGGCATAGTAAGACATTTGGCGGCACTGTTCTATAAACATATCTGGGAACAGATTATAAAGCCCTAACATCAATGGATTACTTTGGAAATAAGCTTTAATTGCTTGATGAGCATTAGCTTTATATTCTTCAGTATCCAAGTAAGGGTCAAATTTACCACCCATACCTCTATGCCAAAGCATTGCCCGCATACAGGCTTCTGCAAATTCCATATTGATACGGTCATGGAATAAGTGATGCAATAGCTTGGGCATTTTCATGGTTTCACCCTTTTGTATAAATGCCAAAAGTTCTGGATGAGCAGTAGCTTCACCGCGCCAAACTCTCAACTCGGCATCATCACCAGCATAGTGATTATGCCGTTGCAAATATTCTTGGGGAAGAAAGTATTTAAAAAAGGGTAATGGTTGTAAAAATACCTGTTCAGCAATGTACAGTAAATCCCGCCAGTAGAAATCCATTGGCACGGCATAAGCTTTATAAATGCCGATAATTTGCATTAAATTTTCTGGGGTATCTGGCAACATGGAGCCCCCAGCTTCTAGCCGATGAATTATGTCAGCAAATTCGTGTTGGGAAGGAGGTAATTTCCCAGTGGGATGATTCGGAACTTGTACCATTGTAATCGCCTCTAAATTTTGATTTAGACATTCTTCTAACTATTTGAGAGCAACTTGAGAAAGTAAGGTTTTTTCACCAGGGTGAATTGTCGCTACCATTGCCGTACTTGTTGGTTCAGTCCAACGTACTAACCAAGTAGGTTGTATGCCCAAAAAGATAATTAGAGTTGCCAAAATTAAAGCCGGTATTTTTTCAGACCATAAAACCTTGGGGTAGTAAGCTAAATTATTATCCAACTTGCCAAAACAGGTGCGGTTGAGGAGGATAACGAAATAAACTGCCGTTAAGCCACTAGATGCGACACATAATAGGGTGGGGAAGGGAAAAACAGAGAAACTACCTTGGAAGACAATAAATTCTGCCACAAATCCTGTTAAACCCGGAATACCAGCACTGGCCATACCACTGAGAACCAGTAAGGCGCTGATTAAAGGTAAACCGCGAATGGGACTCATTAGACCATTGAGTTTATTTAATTCACGAGTTCCCACTTTTGTCTCCACCACTCCTACGAGATGAAAGAGAATTGCCAAAATCAAACCGTGGCTGAACATTTGAGCCACTGCACCCACCAATGCCAAAGCCGTACTAGAGGCGCTGGCTAGCAATACATAACCCATGTGACCGATGGAACTGTATGCTACCATACGCTTAATATCTGTTTGGGCAATGGCAACTACTGCTCCGTAAATTGCACTAATTGCACCCCAAATTGCCAAGGTGGGAGCTAGGACATTCCAAGCATGGGGAAACATCCCCATGGCAAACCGTAACAGTCCATAAGTTCCCAATTTCGCCAACACCCCACCCAACAAAATAGCAATGGGTGCAGAAGCTTCAACATAAGCATCAGGTAACCAGGTATGGAAGGGAACCAAGGGAATTTTAATGCCAAAACCTAAAATAATTCCCACCAAGAGCAGGAATTGCAAACCTGCGGATAGTGTTTGTGTGGATATAGTGTTGTAAGCAAAGCTGGTAGAACCAGTGAGAAATACCATGCCTAGGAAGCTGGCTAAAATCAAAGTCCCGGAAACAGCAGTATAAATCAAGAACTTGGTGCCGGCATAGGCTCGTTTTTCTCCTCCCCAAATGGAAATTAATAAATAGAAAGGAATTAATTCCAGTTCATAGAACAGGAAGAATAACAACAAATTCTCCGCTAAAAATGCTCCGGCAACGCCACCACTAACTAATAAAATTAGTGAGTAAAAAAGTCGTGGGCGTTCAGTTTCTTGGTTACTGCTGTAAATAGCAATCCAGGTGAGTAAACTATTGAGGAGCAACATCAAAATTGATAAGCCATCAACACCAATGTGATAACTCAAACCCAAAGTTTCATTCCAAGGTAGATATTCTTCAAACTGCATTCCTGGATTACTGATATCAAATTTCAGCAAAATAAAGAAATTCCACAGTAAAACTATCAATGCTGCCGTTAAAGCTACTAACCGAATCCCACTGGCTGAAAAGGCTTTACCGGGTAAAAAGGCAATAATTACAGCACTTACAATTGGTATTAAAATTAGAACACTGAGCATAGATTTGACATAGTTAATTGGTCATTGGCGTTGGTCAGGTTTCCCCTAAATTGGGATGAATTTTGGTGGTGATTTAATAAATCAGACTTAAAAAGTTTACTCCCCAAAATGGCCAAGTTACCCATGCGCCTAAAATCCCCACTGCCATAAGCACAGTGAAAGCATAAAATTGGGTTTGTCCATTGTTACTGTATTTCAAACCTTCCCCACCTAATAGCGAAAACAAGCCCACAAAGTTGACGATGCCATCAACTACAAACCTGTCAATCATGTCAGCAAACTTAGAAAGTTGGGCAACACTGAAAATGACGGTCATACGATAGAGCTTGGGTGTGTAAAAGTCGTAAGCCAGCAAGTTTTGTAGACCTTGCCAAGGTAGGCGCACTGGTTTGGGAATATTGCCTAAATAAATTACCCCGCTAATGCTGCAACCAACAATACTTGACCCAATCAGTAATAAAGCCACATCTTTGTTCAGGGTTGCCCAGTTTGGTAGTAGTGATAAGCTTTCTAACACTAAGGGCAAATGCAACACAAAGCCAAATAAAATCATCATGGGCAATACCATGGGCCAATGAACTTCAGGCGATCGCTCACTCATTGGTTTAGCTTTACCACCAAAGATTAAGCCAAATTCTCTAGTTAAACTTACAGATGTTAAGAGATTGACTGCGATGACGACTACCACTAACCAAGGGGAGGTTTGCCAAAGTCCATCAGCTAATTTCAGCAAAGCCCAAAAGCTACCCAAAGGTGGGAAACCAATTAAACCGAAAGTTCCAACGATAAAAGCTAACCCGGAAATAGGGCGACGTGTCCACAAGCCGCCAAGTTGAGTTACATCTTGGGTAATGCTATTCCAGACGATACCACCAGTGCTCATTACCAATAATGCAGATGCGAGAGCGTGGGTCAGTACTAACAACAGTGCTGTTTCGTCTTGTTGTACCCCCACCGCAATGAACACCAAGCCCATGTAAGCACTAACAGAGTAAGATAGGCAGCGTTTAACATCAATTTGAGCGATGGCAATTAACGATGCGCCTACAGCAGTAACGACACCAATGGCTACAATAAATGACGAAACCACAGGGGATAAAGTCAATACGGGCTGGAGTTTAATCAGTACCCATGCGCCACTAGCAACTACCACTGAGTTCCGCAAAATTGTACTGGGAACAGGGCCTTCCATTGCTTCATCTAACCACAAATGCAAGGGAAATTGGGCGCATTTACCCATGGGCCCGGCAACTAATGCTAAACCTACTAATGTAATCACCGTGGGGTCTACTTCAGGGTTGGCGGCCCATTGTGCCAAATCTGTGTAATTCCAAGTCCCTGATAAAGTCCATAAACCCAACACTCCCATTAGCAGGAATAAATCTCCTACCCGTTTTGTTAAGAAAGCATCTCTTGCGCCAGTTACCACCAAAGGTTGACTAAACCATAAGCCCACCAACAGGTAAGTTCCTAGTGTCAAAACTTCCAAAATTACATAACTGAAGAACAGATTATTGCACAAAGCTAGGGCACATAATCCCCCTTCAAATAATCCTAATAAAGAATAGAAGCGTCCCCAACCCCAATCCATTTCCATGTAACCAATCGCAAAAATTTGCGCTAGCCAATTTAAGCCAGTTACTATTACCATTGCCCCTATATTGACGGAAGAAATCTCTAAGGACAAGGTGAGATTTAAGCCTGCGGTTGATAGCCAAGGAATAAATATTTCTTGAGGTGCTTGATTCCAGCTGACTTGTAAAGCTAAGGCACTATGAACTAATGCCAAAAATGTCATGATTAAGTTGACATAACCTGCTGGTCTTGGTCCCGTTCTGCGAATGATTCCTGGTGACCAGGGAATGGCCAAAAGTCCACCTATTAAGGCGTAGCAAGGAACCAGCCAAACAGTCTCTAGGAGAAACTGAGCCATGAAATTAACCTCTGGATTTGTAGCAGACACTAATCCTACCGGGAGCAAAGTTAGCTATGCTCTCGGTCAGACGATTATCGTAAATAAAGAAAATTTATTTTTGCTTAATATTATTATTATCTTACGTCATATTCACCAAAAAGGAATTGATTAACAACATCAATTGATGATGTCTACTCTAACTAATTCTTATATCATGATTTTATTTGCTTAACCATAGACTCTAATCTATGGTGGATGATTTATGATCCAATACATAGATTAAAGTCTATGTGTAGACTTGACGTTTAGCTTAAATCCCCCTTGATATAGTAGACTACAAGTAACAAATTACACAGATGAATGATGGAAATATTGTAGTGTGGGCATACTATAGCTACACTACAAGTGTTGGGTGCTATGGGTGTACCTCGCCGAGTGAAATAGTGAAATTAAGCAATTGCAAATACTCCCAATGACCAGAACAAACTTCCTAGAGACGTTCATGGAACGTCTCTATATTCTTTGTGGGAGATATCTAATAATGACTACCTGATTTGCGATGTTCAACGGCAGTCATACCATTATGTTCCAACAGTTCACCTTGATGGACAACAGCATAAATTAAGCATCTGTCGCCACATTCTAGTAAGTTTGTCACAGTACATTCCAGATAAGCTAATGCTTGAGTTAAAATTAGACAACCATTATTAGCAACCTGTGTCTCAAGATTGTTAAAGGGATTTTCCCCTATTGTGGTTTGACGGCAGAAATAACGTCGTAAATTTCGATTTTCTTCGAGAATATTCACCACAAATTGGTCACCAGGTTGACGCATTAAATCTGCATTTTGGTCTTGACCAATGGCAATTATAATTCCTGGTGGGTGAAACGTTGCCTGAGATATCCATGAAGTTAAAATGCCTTTATGGCTTTCCATATCACGAGTGGTCACCACACATAAGGAACCAATAATCCTTCCTACAGCTTGTTCAGTACGATCTATTTTCGCTTCTGTCACCACTTGGCGGAAGGTTCGCAGTTTCTTTGTTTTCTTTAAGTTTTGGGCAAAAGTCGCAGCTGCGGCTTGACATTGTTCAAGGGTTTCTGGTGTGGGACTAAATCGCACCCGAATAGTTTCAAAGCCTAAACTGTAGTTAGCATCTTTGAGTTTGCCTTCAATTAAATCTATAGCTTCACCACTCCAACCGTAGGAACCAAACACCCCTGCTAACTTGGTTTTCCCTCCCGTTGAAAGAACTATCCCTAAAGCAGTTTGAATTTGGGTTGGTGGATGTCCCCCTAAAGTGGGGGAGCCGATAATAAAACCATCGCTAGCTTCAATTATACGGGTAATTTCTCTGGGGTCTGCCAATTCACAATTGATAGACTCCACACTGACATGATTTGCAATCAAACCTTGGGCCATAGCATGAGCTAAAATTGCGGTGCTACCATAAGCAGAGGTATAAAGCAAGGCAACCTTTAAATCTTGAGATTTCTGTCCTTGACACCAGTGACGGTAATCATAAGTAAAACGACTCACACTGTAACGCACCACTGGTCCATGACCAGGAGCATAACATCTAGCCGGCACAACAGCCAATTTATCTAAAACTGCTTCAACTTGTTTCCCTTGGGGTGCATGAAGACAGTGAAAGAAATAATGACGTTCTAGGTCTAATTTTTTCCAATCTTGATCAAATAAGGTATCTTCGCAAATATGAGCGCCAAAAAATTTGTCTGTGTATAAAATCTGGGTTCTAGGGTCATAGGTACAAAGACCATCAGGCCAACGAGGAGTAGGAACTGTAATAAATGACAGGTGATGTCTTTGTCCTAAATCTAAAGTATCTTCAAAACCCACAGCTTGAATGGGTGATTCCCACTCAGGAAAAGCACTTTTTAAAGCATTTGCAGCAGGACGAGAGCAAATTAACTTAGCTTGGGGTGCAAGGGAAAGCAACTCTTTGAGGGTAACTTGGCGGTTAGGATTCACGTGACCGAGAATAATGTAATCAAGGCTAGTGAAGTCCAGATATTGTTGCAGTTCCTTTAAGTAAATAGCTGTAAAAGATTCACCAGGAGGGTCAATTAAAGCTTTTTTGTCAGCCTGAATTAGATAGGAATTGGCTGTAGTGCCTTTTTGACGGGAGTACTCAACTTCAAATTTTAGGCGTTCCCAAGTACGCGATCGCAAAATGAGTGTATTTTCGCCAATATTTGCCACTTGTACATCTCTGGGACGATTGAATGTTGCAGTATTCATAATACTCTCCTGTGTTGGTTTACTTCTTAATGACTAACTTTTGCTCATAGCGATTGCGATATTGTTTTTCCGGGTCTATACCTTCAAAATTAGGGGGTATCCAAACTCGCAAAACTAACAGTATCCCCAGTACCAATAAAAAGGCACAAGTTGCTAAAACTTGGCTCCAATTAGTTTCTAGTACACCTTTGACAATGACTTCTCTTAAAGCAGAGACAATAGCAACTTCTACGGCTACTCCAATAGATATGCGTTGTTCTTGGAGGTAAATAATCAGCAGCCGGAATAATTCCACTAAAATCAGCAGAAACAAAATATCTGCGGTAACCACATGGAAATCCAAAGGAGGAAGCAACGACAGAAACATATCCCACACTTGCATTACCATGAAGCTAAATAAACCAATACACAAGGAAACCACAATTACATCTTGAATAAATTCCAATGTGCGGACGATGCGACCCCGATTGATTTCGTAAACAGAAATTTCATTATCTTCCACAACAGGTTTGTACATATCAACGAAAATTGGGGATTGGGCTGTAATTGAAAATTCTGAGTCAGTGATTTAGTAATGATTGCCCATTTTGCGGTGATGAACAGCAGTTAAAGCATTAACATTGGCTACTCTGCCAGTTTTAACAGTGCTGTAAATAACCCAATGGTCACCACAATCCATACGGCTAGTGATTTCACATTCCATATAGGCTAAAGCATCTACCAAGATGGGAGAACCATTACTTGCTGGATAAGTTTTTATTCCTTCAAAGCGATTAGCACCGGGAGGAAAACGTTTAAGGAAATGTTTCATTAATCCTTGATAGTTGTCTTCTCCCAAAACATTTAAAACAAAGCGATCGCCGAGTTGCATTAAAGATGCAATAGCTCGTTCCTTGGACACAGCAATGGCAACTCCTAAAGGTCTTAAACTTGCTTGTGTCACCCAAGATGCCAACATTGCACTTTTAACTTCTCCTTTTTGTGTAGTAACAATATATAGTCCTGAGGTAATTCTGCCTAAGGCTTGTTCTAAGTTGCGGTTAATGGATTGAATTTTCTTACTGGTGAGATTGCTAGCGGGGCTTTGTGGGTCACGGGTCAACCATTGACCCATATCTGTACCTGCTTCTTCACACAATTTTTCTGTTTTTTCTCCTGGAATATCTTTAATTAAAATCGGAGGGAATGCTTCAACTAATCCTAATTCTTGAAACTTATTGCGTAAGGGATAAACAGGCTCATCTTCTCCACCACCAGATTCTAATAAACCTATAGCCTGCTTCTGATGTACAGCGGCTAGAATAGTATTTAAAGCACATTGAGCCGTCACTGAATATTGGGATGGCATAGCAATCACTATCCCTGCAGCTTGAGATACCAATTCTCTAACTTCTTGTAATTCACCACTATTAATGTCTATTAATTCTACAGCTACACCTGTTTTAGTACATCCATGTCCCAAAGTATGCACTAAATGTTCACCATAACCGTAATCTTCAGCATAAAGTAAAGCAACTAATATCTCTGTTTTAGCTTTGGCTAAACTCCAAGTTTTATAATTATCGAAACCATGGGAAATATGATGCCTTAACAAAGGACCGTGACCTGTAGCTACTGTATTTATTTCTAAATTTTCAATTCGTTTTAACGCTGCTAAAACAGACCGGTAATTGGGTGCCATCAGACAGTCATAGTAATACTTAAAATCTGCTGCAATGGTAGAGAAATATTCATCATAGGTATGGTCATCACAATAATGCATTCCAAACACATCGCAGGTATAGAGAATCCTTGTTTTGTGATCGTAGGTCAAAATTGTATCAGGCCAGTGTAAGTTAGGAGCGGATATAAACTTTAATTGGTGACCATTACCTAAATCTAAACCCTCTCCGCTTTTGACCAACAAAGATTTAAATGGCTGGTGAACCATGTTTTCGAGAAACTGAATTGCTACCTTAGAACCAACAACAGTAATCCCAGGGGCTAAGTGCAAAATATCCTTAACTAAACCACTATGGTCTGGTTCGGTGTGGCTAATAACCAAATAATCTATTATATTTAAATCAATTAAACCTGCCACTATCTCAAGATATAGTTTCTGAAATTTGCGATGTGAGGTGTCAACTAAAGCAATTTTTTCACCTTGAATTAAGAAAGAGTTATATGTTGTTCCGTTTCTTAAACCAAATTCCACATCAAAACGTTCTCTATCCCAATCGAGACAACGAATAGCAGTTGTTTTAGAGGCAATTTCTACCGTTTGAACAGTCAAACGTCCTACATTAATAGCTTGAGCATCTTCTGCAAGTATGACCATTGATTTCTACCTCAGAAATATGGGAAATTCACTATTCTTTTATTTTTAACTAAAAACCACTATTAGTAAAATTTCAATTTCTCAAGCTATTGATTAGTAATATTTATTGTTTATTTACATCCCAACAGCATTGAATCTGATTAATAGCAATCATCAGTTTGATGCCAGAAGTGTTGAATCCTGCAATAAAAATTTACAATTTCTGCGTTTTACCCAGATAAAGTTCATTATCTATTAAGAATAGAGTCATTAATTGCTCAAATTTTGTATCACCGACGCACAACTTGGACAGTCAACAGTCAACAGTCAACAGTCAACAGTCAACGTTTGATGCTGTATGTTTTGTATATTTAAGAATTTACTGAAAAATCAGCCCCAGCTAACAGCAAGTTACCAAGGGCTGAAAATCAGTACACCAAAGTGCTTGACAAAGTTTTTCTCATTTTTCCTGGGAAGCTTATCTTTTCCACCAGGGAACTGTCAATGACACAACCATGTGGGATCCAACATCACCTATCTTAGTTGAAAACCTTTTTAATTCCCAGGGGGACTCAGTTGACTTCTCCCATAAATGAGTTTAATTATTTTTACTTATACTTAACTAAATGTTATTTTATACTTCAGATCATAGCAGCTCAATTAAAGGCTCTCTGGCTCAATTTTTATTTCATCTTTTGGTGAAATAATTTTTTTAATAAAACTTCATATAAGTTTTACATATCTTATTAATTATTGTAATCAAAGTCAGACAACAGGTATAGCCTTTTATCTATGGCAATAATTTAATCTTTATTTAAAATCCGGGTTAATGAGTGAACAATATTCACCTAGGAGGCTGTAAACTATTGTTAACTCTATTAAATTTGGTTATCAACAAAACTTGCAAACCATGTAAGTTTTTTTAATCAAAATTTTGAACTCTCTTTGACATCAGTCATTTCTAGCCGCGATTCGCAACCAACGATTTCCCCTGTAGAAATGCACAATATTCTGGTGGGTTGCAAAAAAATTTAATTTTTTTGCTCGACTTTCCATGCAGATGAGATAAGCAACTTGCTCAAAGTGAGTAGCAATTATTGCCTGTCATCAGTTTGATTTTGCTGTTTTTGTAACCACAACTCGAGTATGACATTTACCAATACCATCCATTTTAGAAACTTAAGAGGAGATATATTCGGTGGTGTAACTGCCGCCATCGTCTCCCTACCCCTAGCTTTAGCCTTCGGTGTGGCCTCTGGTGTAGGGCCTGGGGCTGGACTTTACGGTGCGGTTTGCGTGGGCTTTTTTGCCGCCTTATTTGGTGGGACACCAACACTGATTTCCGAACCTACGGGGCCAATGACGGTGGTCATGACTGCTATTGTTAGTTCCATGATAGCCAAGAATCCAGAAAACGGCTTGGCAATGGCATTCACAGTGGTCATGCTTGCGGGGATATTTCAAATCATATTGGGGGTATTCAAGCTGGGTAAATATATTACCCTCATGCCCTACAGCGTGATTTCCGGTTTCATGTCTGGGATTGGCATCATCCTGATTTTGCTGCAAATTGCGCCTTTTGTGGGACAACCCAGTCCCAAGGGTGGCGTATTAGGAATGGTACAAAACTTGCCGGATTTGTTAACAAAGGTTAATCCTGTGGAAACAATTCTCGGAGCAATGACCCTGGCCATTATTTTCTTGATGCCATCTAAACTCAAGCGCTTTGCTCCACCCCAACTAGTAGCATTAGTAGTAGTCACAATAGTTTCTCTGGTATTTTTCGGGAATTCTGAAATCAGAAGAATCGGCGAAATCCCCATGGGACTCCCAACATTGCAATTACCAACCTTTACCCCATCACAAATCACTGCCATGTTGGTGGATGGGGCAATGCTGGGGATGTTGGGTTGTATTGATACCTTATTAACAGCAGTGATTGCAGATAGTTTGACTCGTACTGAACACAAGTCTAATAAGGAATTAATTGGCCAAGGTCTGGGTAATTTAGCATCTGGCTTATGTGGTGGACTCCCGGGCGCTGGTGCAACTATGGGTACAGTGGTTAATATCCAGACAGGTGCTCAAACAGCTTTATCTGGTTTGACTCGTGCCTTAATATTACTAATTGTAGTGTTATGGGCAGCTGGTTTAACTCAAAGTATCCCCATGGCAGTACTGGCTGGTATTGCCCTCAAAGTAGGGATTGACATTTTAGACTGGAGCTTCTTGAAACGCGCTCATAAAGTGTCCCTCAAGGGTACACTGATTATGTACGGTGTAATGTTCTTAACCGTATTTGTTGACTTGATTGTTGCTGTGGGTGTGGGAGTTTTCATTGCTAACATTTTAACTATCGAACGTCTTTCTGAATTGCAATCTCAGGATGTGAAGACAATTACCGATGCCGATGATGCTATCATCCTGAACGATGAAGAGAAGGAACTACTCAATCAAGCTAACGGACGGGCACTGTTATTTTACTTGAGTGGGCCAATGATTTTTGGAGTTTCCAAAGCGATCGCCCGTGAACATTCAGCAATGAAAGATTGTGATGTACTGATTTTAGACCTGAGTGATGTTCCTATGATGGGTGTAACGGCTTCTTTAGCAGTTGAAAATGCCATCCAAGATGCTCATGATCAAGGTCGTCAAGTACTAATTGCTGGTGCAACTGTCAAAGTGAAGCGCCGCTTAGAAAAACTTGGTGTTTTGAACTTTGTAGCCCCACATAACTGGTACATGACCCGTTCAGAGGCACTGAAGCAAGCAGTTGAGTTAGTTAATTCCTATCCAGTGGGCAGCAATAACCCTGGAACTAGTCAATATCGTTCCTGAGCAAATGGCCATGACACCTAGGAATATCAAGCTTAATTAAGTTAACCAAGGTGGGTAACCACCCACCATTTCCCTGAATATAACCATAGAAACCATGACTTTCTCACAATTAATAGTTAACTTGTGGCATAATCCTTTACTCGCCACCACAAACGAAGCGGAAAATGCCCCCATAGTCTTAGCTGGTGTATTACTTAGTTTAGTAGTCATTTATTTAGCCAGTAAAATTGGCGGTGAATTGTCTAAAATGGCAGATTTGCCCCCTGTTTTAGGTGAACTAATTGGGGGTGTGGTTGTGGGTGCTTCTGCTCTCCATTTAGTCGTATTTCCCGACGGTGGTGCAGGAGCTTCGGATTCCATGATTATGACCATCCTGGAATTTATCAATGACCTTAGTCCCGAAGCAGTAACATCAATTTTTCAAAGCCAAAGCGAAATCATTTCGGTTCTTGCTGAACTGGGTGTGATCATTTTGTTATTTGAAATTGGTTTGGAATCAGACCTAAAAGAACTTACCAAAGTCGGTTACCAAGCCATAATTGTTGCTTGTGTTGGGGTAGCGGTTCCCTTTATGGCTGGGACGGCGGGATTGATTTTGCTATTTCATGCCCCAGTCATTCCATCGATTTTTGCTGGTGCAGCCCTCACAGCTACTAGTATTGGTATTACCTCCAAAGTTTTGTCAGAACTTGGCCAGTTAAAATCTCGTGAAGGTCAAATCATTGTAGGTGCAGCGGTCATTGATGACATTTTAGGTATCATTGTTTTGGCAGTGGTTGCCAGTCTAGCCAAAACTGGTGAAGTTGATATTTTCAACGTCATTTATCTCATTGTCAGCGCCACCGTATTTCTCATTGGCTCAATTCTCTTGGGCAAATATTTCAATCAAAGTTTTGTCGCCCTTGCCAATAAGTTGCAAACCAGAGGTAACTTAATTATCCCAGCATTTATCTTTGCCTTCTTCATGGCTTTTTTAGGCAATGCCATTCATTTAGAAGCAATTTTAGGTGCATTTGCAGCTGGCTTAGTTTTGGATGAAACAGATAAACGCAAAGAACTAGATGAGCAGGTTAAACCTGTGGCTGACATCTTAGTACCTGTTTTCTTTGTTACAGTTGGCGCGAAAGTTGACCTAGGGGTTCTTAATCCTTTAGTTCCAGAAAATCGCCCAGGATTAGTAATTGCTACCTTTTTAATTGTGGTAGCCATCATTGGCAAAATTGTCACAGGTTGGTCAGTTTTTGGTCAACCTGGCATCAACAGATTAGCAGTTGGTGTAGGCATGATTCCCCGGGGGGAAGTTGGGTTAGTATTTGCGGGGATTGGTGCAGCTAGTGGTACCCTTGATAAACCACTTCAAGCTGCGATTATTATTATGGTGATTCTCACAACTTTCCTAGCACCGCCTTGTTTACGGTTTGCATTTAAACAATCCCCAGGGGAAAAAGAATCATTGGAAAAAGCCAATTTAATTGGTTGAATACTGTTATGAGTCGGGGTTTAAATCCCCGTCGAAAACAGTTTAAAATTTGGCTATGTTCATATCACAACTTAAAAAGTAATTTTGTGTTAGAAGCGTGCATATTCGCAACAATACTGTGCGGTTTTTTTGGTATCATTCTGAAAAAGAACCTGGTGATGAAAATCATCTCTATGGATGTCATGAGTACGGGGGTTATCGCCTATTACGTGCTAATTGCTTCACGAGATGGCCTATTCACACCAATTATTGCTAACGTCGAAAATCGTGCTTACGCTGACCCAGTTCCTCAGGCGGTGATATTAACAGCGATTGTGATCGGATTCTCAATTCAGGCTTTAATGCTGGTTTGTGTGATGAAGTTGGCACGAGATAATCCTACCTTGGAAAGCAACGAGATCGAAAAGAATAATACCCCATGAATAACATGACCATGGCTTCGGCAGGCATAGCTATTAGTTGGATCGCACTACCATTCTTTTTGGGGTTCGTTATTTATCTGCTCCCCAAACTTAACCGATACCTTGCGCTGACCGTACCTTGTGTTTCTGCTGGATATGCCCTGCATTTAATTCTTAATCAGTGGCCGTTAACACTCAAGTTACTGGATAACTTTGGCGTGACATTGTTGGCGGACGAATTAAGTGGCTACTTTATATTAACAAATGCCCTGGTAACTATAGCAGTGATTCTCTACTGTTGGGGCACTGATAAAACTGCTTTTTTCTATACGCAAACCATCATTTTGCATGGCAGCGTTAATGCCGCATTTATATCTGCTGATTTTATCAGTTCATACGTGGCTTTAGAGGTAATCGGTATTGCAGCGTTTCTCTTGATTGCCTATCCCCGGAGTAATCGGTCTATTTGGGTGGCTCTGCGCTATATGTTTGTCAGCAATACGGCAATGCTGTTTTATCTGGTGGGTGCTGTGTTGGTCTATCAAGCAAATCATTCCTTTGCTTTTGCAGGTTTGGGTAACGCACCGACCCAAGCCATCGCCCTGATCTTTGTGGGATTATTGACAAAAGGGGGAATCTTTGTGTCAGGATTGTGGTTACCTTTAACCCACTCCGAATCAGAAACTCCAGTGTCTGCCATGCTATCGGGAGTTGTGATTAAAGCAGGGGTTTTTCCCTTGGTGCGCTGTGCTTTACTTGTGGATGACATTGATCCCATTGTCAGGATTTTTGGAGTGGGGACAGCAATGCTGGGGGTGTTCTATGGGATCTTTGAAAAGGACACCAAGCGAATGCTAGCGTTAAGCACGATTTCTCAATTAGGGTGGGTTATTGCTGCACCTGCTGTGGCAGGCTTTTATGCTTTAGCCCATGGACTGGGAAAGTCAGCACTCTTCCTCATAGCTGGTATATTACCGAGCCGCAACTTTAAGGAACTGCAAGAACAGCCCATAAATACTGTCTTGTGGATAGCCCTGGTTATAGCCAGTCTCTCCATGTCCGGCTTTCCCTTGTTATACGGCTTTGAAGCGAAGATGTTGACTATGAAGAATCTGCTACCCTGGCAAGGAATGATCATGAATGTTGGGGCTGTGGGAACGGTAATAGTATTTGCAAAATTCATATTTCTTCCCCATAAACCTCAAGATAAACAAGAGCAACAAGTAAACTTAAAACCTAATTACTGGCTAGCTCTAATATTCTTGCTCGGCGGGTTGATGGTAGCAAACGCTTTGTATTACCAGGCTTATACCCTTGCCAATATAACAAAAGCACTGGTAACCGTTGCTTTGGGATGGTTAGGATATTTTTTGATTTTTAAACGAATTGTACTCACTTTGCCACGTGTACTTGAGCAATTTGAGAATTTAATTGGGGTAATGAGTTTAATGTTGCTCTTGCTCTTGGGGATGGTATTGGCATGATTGGGCATCTGAATCTGATATTGCGGTTGGCCATTTGGTTTTTGCTCACCTCTGATGTGAGTTTGGCAAATATCATCATTGGTATCACTGTTGCAATTTTATTGCCGGGTCGTCAAAAAGTCCCGGAAGCCTTAAAGGATTGGCTGCGTGTATTGGGTGAAGTGATAGTGGCTATTCCCCAAGCCTATGTGGAGGCATTGGAAATCATCTTTCGTCCCCATCAGCACGAAGATGTAATCAGAGAACAAGTCAAACCCCAACGCACACCAGGACTGATATTTCTAGATATATTTCTCATTACTTTTACACCAAAAACCATTGTCTTGAAATACCACCAACAAGGCTGGTACGAAGTACACCGGATTCGACGGAGGAAAAAAGGATGAATCTGGTATTGATTGCCATGATTTTGGCTTTACTCATACCGATGTATGAAGCTTGGCAGGATGAGGATATTTGGCAAAAAATGTTGGCATTTGCCAGTATTGCCACCAAAACATCAATTATGATTCTGATGGTATCGGTCTTACGAGATGATTGGATGATTGGGGTTGTGGGGATCATCATTCTGAGTGTGGGTAATGCTGGATTAATGTTATTGGCACATCTACTGAAACGCATGAGTGATATATGATCGACTTGTTGAGTTATGCCTGCATAGGGTTAGGAATCGGCTTCTGGTTTTGGGGAACTGTTCCCCTCATTGGCCATCGCTCGGTGTTATTCAAGCTCCATAGTCTTTCGGTTGCAGATACCCTGGGATCAATGAGTATTATTTTTGGGCTGTTGCTCAAAATACCTAGTGAATGGCCTCTACTTGTCCTCGGCATTATTTCTTTGGCAATTTGGAATACAGTGCTGGGCTATGTGTTGGCATATTGTTCTATGAGAGAAGATGAGCATGAATGATAGTTATGTCTATGTGATAACTGCCCTACTGCCTTTATCCGCCTTCATGCTGGTACTTCAAGTTAATCCATACAATGCCTTAGTCATCCAAGGCATATTGGGATCTGTGGCAGCATTGGTGTTTGCAGTTTTAGGGGCGGCTGATGTTGCTTTGACCCAAGCATTAATGGGTACTTTGCTGGCAATTACACTGTACGCCATTGCTGTGCGTTCATCCTTGGTTGTGCGTCTTGGCATTCTCAGCCAAGGAGCCACCGAGGAGGCTGAGGATGATTTTGAACAATTAATAAATGAACTACGGACAATGTTTAGCAAACATTATTTGCGTCTGGAGCTAGTTCCCTATACCAACACCCAAGCCTTAAACCGAGCTTTGATGGATAAAGAAGTCCATACCACCTGTAGGAAGCGATGGCCATTAGAGCACTGTGACCAAGACCAAGGGCAACTCTATCACACTGTAACCAGGGTTAAACGCATTTATGACATCATGGAAGCTGAACTTTCATCACCATTGACAATCTTAACCTATGTAAATGTCCCAAACTCAGGAGACAAACATCTATGAAGTGGGTCTACATTGCCGCGGGGATAGCCCTGTATCTAATATTTGTTTTCATGCCCAATGAGATAGAAAAATCATTGGATATCTCTATGGTGGGATCAATTGTCCAAGATAGTGGAATACCCAATGCAGTTACGGGTATCATTCTCAGGAATCGCCTGTATGACACTATATTTGAGGTCGTGGTATTTACAATTGCGGTCATGGGTGCGCGGTTTCTCCTGGCTGATGAAAGACCATTCTGCACAATTTATCAGTTCACAGATCAACCATCTATAGTGCTTGCACGTCTGGGAGCGACTATTTCCTCTTTGGTGGGTATCGAACTGGCGATTCGGGGACATCTTAGTCCTGGTGGTGGTTTTGCCGCCGGGGTAGCAGGGGGAACGGCCATTGGCCTAGTTGCCATTACTTCATCAACAGAGTGGATGCAGTCTATTTACCAGCGCTGGAATGCGGCTGCATGGGAAAAAGTTTCGGTTCTTGTTTTTATTCTTCTGGCGGTTATCACTTTAGCTGGCATAGAGTTACCCCACGGAGACCTAGGGGCACTGGTGAGTGGCGGTGTTATCCCCTTGCTGAATATCCTGGTTGCCATCAAAGTCGGGTTGGGCTCCTGGGCGGTGGTTTTGATATTTATTCATTATCGCGGCTTGTTGTGAGAGATTAACCCCCAGGGGATGGAAGATTTGAACCATTAGCGGCAACGCAGATTTGGCGTATATTATTGATTTTGAGCACTTCACAAAATCCTACTGTTCCCAATACTTATCCCCAAGATGGAAAAATCCCCCCCACCTCAAATGCTGGAAAGCATTTATCAGCAGCTGCTACCTCAATTACAAATTGAAAGCGTCAATCCCCAAAATCCAGTTAAAGTTAGCTATGTTCCTGAACCGTGGCAACTCCTTGGTGCCGGAAATTATGCCGCAGTGGTCTACCACCCTGATTACCCTGACTCTGTGGTGAAGATTTATGCCCCTGGACGGCCAGGCTATGAAGAGGAACTAGAAGTTTATCGTCGTCTAGGTTCTCATCCAGCATTTTCCCAGTGTTTGTATGCCAAAGATGACTTTTTAATTTTGAAACGGCTTTATGGAACAACCCTCTATGATTGTATGCACCTGGGTTTACCTATTCCCAAACAGGTCATACGAGACATTGATGAAGCTCTCGACTATGCCCAAAGTCGCGGACTTCATCCCCATGATGTCCACGGTCGTAACGTCATGATGCACGAAAATAGGGGGTTAGTTGTAGATATATCAGATTTTCTCCATGAAGAAAACTGCTCAAAGTGGAAGGACCTCAAAAAAGCTTATTATTGGTTATATCGCCCTTTGTTGTACCCACTTGGACTGCGTGTACCATACTCTGTCTTAAATATGGTTCGCAAATGTTATCGTATGGCAACTTCTTTAAAACGTTCCTGTTATCAATTAGTGCAAAGATTACTGCGCTTTAGAGGAAATGTCCGATATTAAACCTTATTTCAGGGTGAAAAATATCTGTAATGGCTGTTGACACTCAACAGCCCATAGAACCCATAAGCAGGGCGCAGGCTCCAAATTCATTTTGTTCTAGGGCGTTATAAGTTTGCAGCATTCGTAATACTTGGGCTGCAAACTGGGGATTTTTGTCAAAGGAAGCATGGGCGCGGAACCGGAATTTGGGCAGTCCAACACTAGCAGGACGTAGCAGGTCATCAAGTGTTACGCCCAAAGCACGAGCCAGGGTTTAGAGGATTTTGCTGTCTGGTAAGGTTTTGGCGTTTTCGTAGTTGTTGATGCTCTGGCGAGTTACAGAGGCTTGTTCTGCAAGTTGCTCTTGACACGTAAATAATATGGGAGGTTGGTAGCAATGATTTCTTTCATGGCTGGTTTTTAAGAGCGATCGCTCTTAGGCTCAAGGGCGGTGTCTTTCATGGGGGTTATTTTGATGTAAAACCTTTGCTATCTCCACATCATAGCTTCTTTTGGTCTCTTTTTTTTCTTAAGTTGCGATGGTTAATTAACTGTTATTAACCTGACAAATAGCCATAATATGTGATGAATATTGATTACGACTATGGTGAACAAGTTGTAATCCGGCTTTTTCTAACTCTTGTATCATTTCAGGTATTTCATACTTATGGTGTCTCCAAATAACAATCTCTTCATTTTGGGCAAACTCCAAGTTTTGATCTATTCCTAACTGAGTAAAACTTAAAGTGTAACTTTGATTAAATTTTATGCTTGCAGTGATGCTATCTGTTTGCGAATCATATTTTCTTACCAGTTCGCAGTCTTCAGACCTAATTCCTATATTGTCTTTAATCCATGTATATATTCCATCCACATGATACTTACAACCACCCCGGACTTGTCCATTCCAGTTAGAGTTAGAGCCAATTTCATTAGTGAAGACAAGTAAATCTTTTTTATCCATAGTATTTCTCAAGTTTTGAAGTACCTTACTTCTGTTTTGGTGATTGCCAATTGTCACACCTAAATGTAAGAAAATATTTGCTATATTCTCATTAGTTGAGTGTAGCAAAATCTCTGGGGGAATAGAACTATTTTCTATATCAATTGTGCAACTATCAAACTGAAGAACAGGAAACCATTTACTGATGTTTGCTTTTGATAAGTTTAAAAGTTCTTGACTAATATCTAAAGCAATATATTTATTAATTCTGCCTAATTTATTAAGTTGAGCAATGATGTTTTTTACCGGATAAGAATTACCAGCACCTACATCTACAATATTGACTTGAGAAGAATTTTGATAACTACCGTTAATATATTCAAAGTTTTTTTGTAATAAATCAATTTCTACATTCGTCTTTTGAAACCATTTAGGAATAATATATTTTTGATAAAAATTATTCCATATTTTTGCACCTCTACCTTTATAAGAATATTTTAAAGGAATTTCTTTTGTAAGTTCTAATATCCGAATTAAGTCTAAAATTTCCTTTTGAGAAAAAATAGCATAAAACTCAGGACTTGGCTTGGCTACAGGAGGAAGGGAATTTGGGAAATCTGAAGAAAACTGTGAATTGCTGAAAAAGTTTTTAGGTATCATTGTTTGGTTGTGTGATGTACTTAACTTGGTTAGCATCTATTTTCCTGCTGGTTGATGCTCAGAAATGTTGACTGTTGACTGTCCAAGTTCTGCGTGGGTGATACAAAATTTGAGCAATTAATGACTCTATTCTTAATAGACAATGAACTTTATCTGGGCAAAACGTAAAAATTGTAAATTTTTATTGCAGGATTCAACACTTATAGTTGATGCTATAACCTTAGTTGTTAGCTAGTCGCAATTTATCCTTAATGGAAATTTTTTTGGGTTATTGCAGATAAATTATAAATCTGTTTGAGCCGTACCACACAAATTTATACCTAATTATTGGTCTTTTCTAGGGCTTTTTCACCAAATTTTGCCTATTACCTAGTGAGCAACACTCCACCAAGCTAAACCATAGGCTTGAGTTGCTTTGTTGACCTGTTGGCGAAACTGGACACGGATTTTATAATTACCAGTAGCCGGAACAGGACAGAAAATATGCTCTACACTGTCAATTTTACTGACAGAGGCACAAGCAACACCAGCATCTGCTTTCATTAAATATAAATCCATATTATTCAAGCCGCCATGGCTAAAAGTTTCACCCAGATCATATTCCTGGTTTTTATTACTATCATTTAGTTCTACTAACCGATTCCACGTCAAGGTAATACTTACAAAACTTCCTTGTTTTAAAGGTCTGTTTATGGCATAATCCACAGTAGTCCCTGCATTGACAATGCCATAATTCCAACCAATAACAGGTACTTGGTTTGAGGGCTGCCATTGACCAGCTCTAAATTGCTGATAAGCACGATAAACATTTAAATGACCAGTTCCCATTTGAGCATCTAAGGGAATTTCCGCATCTTCATAAGCATCAGAAGCCAGCCAGTTTTTATTGTGTTTATCAATCAGTGTCCGAGTCATACCCAAATGCAAGCCATTACCACTGTCTTTGAGCTTATCTGCCGAATTCAATAATACAGCTTTCATCACTTGATGGCGGCGAGCATCTGTAGTCCAATTAACTTGTTTTTTCTGTAGCTGTTGGTCACCAAATTCTTGCAACAAAGCAACACTAGCTGTTACCTGGGGAGCAGCAAAACTTGTGCCGGTCACCTTATTCAACTTACCATCCGGATTCAACATCGGAATATTACTTCCCGGTGCTACCAGACCGATAGAACGACGACCATCAATATTAAACTCCTTACCAGCTAACCGAGCAGTGGCTCCTTGATTAACAGCCGCTAGATTAGAGACATCAACTTTATTAAAAATACCCCCCCTGGGGGATGAAAAAGCAACGTTAATGCCATTATAATTGTCTGTGGGAATGGGAATGCCCCCTGTGCCTTGATTGCCCGCGATGACATACAAAACATCATGAACGCGAGTAGACCAGTCAAGGCATAAAGTTAGTAAAGCATTGCCGTCTAAAACTGCATCAGGGCGCTTATCGCGGTTGAGAGGTTCACCAAAACTAAAGTTAATAGCGCGGACATCATGACCATTTTGTAAAGCTATGTGTTGTGCGCTTAGGCATTCTTCTGCCTGTGCCATGTTTTTTACCGAACCAACGGCTGAGGAATACAACCGTGCCTTGGGAGCAACTCCTGGTAGAGCCTTATCTCCACTGACCATTATACCAGCAACATTATGAGCATGGGAATCAACACTAGTGTTAGATTTAGCGGGTAAGTTACGTAAAAACACTGCCGCTAAAGACACACTGCGATTTTGAGATGCTGCCTTATCCCATCCAAACATTCCCGGGCGACCAATTTCTACCTGACCAATGGCAATTTTGCGGCCAAGCAAATTATAAGGAGGTTGGTGCAATTTCAGCGCATCGATACCATTACTCCCCAAAACACTGTGCACTGCTGAAGCAAGTACAGGTACGGTTAACCAAGAAGCACTCAATCCCCAAATTATCCAGCTTAATTTTTTGCCCATTGTTGAGTTGTTAATTTTTTAGTTGTTATTAATTATTCTTTATTTCCTGAGCTTCCCTGTTTGGAAATATTTCTTTTGCGGCTTAAACAGGATGGGATCAAAGTGATTAGCTTGTGTTCACTATTTTGTTACAATACTTACAGACGAGAACGCTTTAAAACCCACTAACCATGACCCAAAATTCATCTCAAAAGCCTATTGTGATTGCCCCATCTATCCTCTCAGCCGACTTTAGTCGTTTAGGCGACGAAATTCGTGCCGTAGATGCAGCTGGAGCTGATTGGATTCATGTTGACGTAATGGATGGTCGTTTTGTACCTAACATTACAATAGGTCCTCTGGTTGTGGAGGCGATTCGCCCTGTCACAACCAAACCACTGGATGTTCACTTGATGATTGTGGAACCAGAAAAGTATGTGGAAGATTTTGCTAAAGCCGGTGCTGATATTATATCTGTACATTGTGAGCATAATGCTTCGCCCCACCTACACAGGACTTTAGGACAAATCAAAGAATTAGGCAAAAAAGCCGGAGTTGTACTTAACCCCGGTACTCCTTTACAGCTAATTGAATATGTTCTAGATCTGTGCGATTTGGTTTTGATTATGAGCGTTAACCCCGGATTTGGCGGTCAGAGCTTTATCCCTGGTGTATTGCCAAAAATCCGTCAATTGCGCCAAATGTGTGATGAGCGCGGTTTAGATCCTTGGATTGAAGTAGATGGCGGACTCAAGGCCAATAACAGTTGGCAGGTTTTGGAAGCAGGAGCTAATGCCATTGTTGCTGGTTCAGCAGTATTTAAGGCGAAAGATTACGCTGAAGCTGTATCTTCTATTCGTAACAGTAAGCGTCCTACCCCAGAGTTGGCAAAGGTTTAACTATTTCGCTATTTTTGAATAACTAAGCTAAAACCTCCCCTTGGGGAGGTTATGTTTCCTACTTGCGACTACCTAACCACTTGGCCGCTGCAATACCAATGAGCCCAGCCACAATGGGATTGCTGAGAAACTTCATAATTGTCGGTTGTTCGGCCAGCACATCCCGGAAAATATCGGGGTGGTTGTGATAGGCGAAAGATGCAAGTTTACTCACATCATCAGCAGTCATCCGGTTGGGGTTGCGGGTAGAAAGAGCTAACTGCTGTTCTAGTGGTTGTTCGTCTAAGCCTCTGGATTTAAATTGTTTAAAAAAAGCCCTTGCTACATCATCCCGTTCATTGGGTTTGATTTGCGCGATGGCTTTTTGTAATTCCGGTTCTATTTGGCTGGGAGGTATCCGTTCATGACTTACAGACTTACCAAATAACTGACGACGTTGATCGGTTGTTGTCCGTTGGGCAAAATCATCAAAGTTTTCATAAGAAACATTATCAAGAGATTCTACATTGGCCTCGGACAAATCCTTCATGATTTGCCGTCTATATTCTTCACTACTAGCCACTTTACTTACTCCTTAATTAGTTTAATCAGTGCAATTTTTGCCTTGATCTTAGTTAGCTATACTGAATTTGATTTGTCGCCCTGTCATACTGAGCAGTCAAAATTAACTTTTTGTCTGGCCCATACAGAAAAACAGTTAAATTTTGACCGGGAAAGTTTTTCTCAAAACCTTGAACTAAAGATTTTGCTAGAGGTCGCACCTCCTTGGGGCTAACTTCAGAAGAAATCACAACACCTAGCTGATTGTTATCACGGACATAAGCATCCTGAATTAATCCTTTAGATGTTTCTACAACCCACGCGCCAAAACTTTGTCCGGCTGCGGTGTTACCTTTCTCTAGTTGTGCATAAGTTACATCACGACCCACTGGTGCGGTAGCCCTGGGGTCAGGCTGGGTTACAGTACCACCACCACAAGCAGTAGTTATTGTTAACACTAAAATTAATATCAAAGCAGTCACGATTTTGCGACCCTGCTTTAGCAAATTCATTTTTACCTCTGATAGTCAAACAGTTACAAACTATGTAATGTGATTTATTAACAGGGTTTGGCGAAGTAGCCCCCGGGGGAATCCGGGGCGTTGCAAGTGAACCGGTAAGTTTTGACAGATACTTTCTCAGTTTTGATATGTTTAGGGAGTTTTAATGTTTGGTTGAGTAATTTACTGTGTAAAGATTTAGGGTGAGCAGCTCGTTTGCCTCAAGGGTTTACTTGAAAAAATCTTTGTTATTACCTTTATAAGGTAGGTTAATGTTTGGCTGACTATCTTCCCTCATTAGGTATATTAGCTATCTATACAAAAAGACTGATGAGAAAACCAAATTAATGTTTTATTAAAATAAAAAAAACCGGCTATATCAAATAACCGGGTAATTAAAGTTATGGCAATTCCTGTGAGGACTAATCAAGAAAACCCATGAGAATTTCTGAATCATCAATAATATTTGATGCCATTGGACGGTTACCAAAAGAGGTATATTTGTCAGAAATTGCTAGTTTGCTTGAACCAATTGGACGAATACCAGATAGGTTAATAGTGTCAGCAATTTCAAATGTATGAGCGCCGATGGGGCGAATTCCCATAATACTAACTGTATCAGCTACCGCTAAAGTACTGATGCCAATGGGACGGATTCCGGAAATAGAGACTGTGCCAGCAATTTGTAAGTCACTGCTTCCTATGGGACGGATTCCAGCAACGGCCAGTTTCCCCTGCTCTTTCTGCCCTTGATCTGTATTCAAGCTGTTATCCTGCTTATTTTCAACTTCCACTGTGTTTTCCCCCTTCAGCTTGGTATCCTGTTATTGAGAATCAATTTATTCACTAGTGCTGCTAATACTCGTAAACGGATACCTCTAGTTTATTAACTGAATTTTACAATAATTAAGGAAAAATGATTTTTTTTTCCATACATTAAGAGTGTAACCTTAAACAAGCTAATTAATACATAAGTATCTTTAAAAGGGATACATAAGTAAATTTAAACTGTAAATTATTGTAAAATAATATTGCTATTTACTAGAGTGAGTATTGTTGTTACACCGTTAAAGGTTTTGCCTTTATAAGGTGTCATTCTGAACAGATAGAGGTTTGTTTACTTTACCACGAACGGTATCTCTCAGTGGAGAAACTGATGTATCAAAAGCTGTCAGTTAGGCATTGTTAGCCTGTGCATTGGGTAGCACCGACAGTTCCAAAAAGTAAATTTGAGTTGGTGTTACCATGGGACAGGGTATTTTCCACGGATTGAAAACAACTGTATGACAGGATTTTGTCTTCAAGCTCCCTTTATTCCCACGGGGGATCAACCACAGGCTGTCGCGCAATTAGTCAACAGTATCCAAACAGGCAGCCGTTACCAAACTTTACTAGGAGCTACGGGAACAGGTAAGACATTTTCCATAGCCTCAGTAATTGAAAAAGTGGGTAGACCCACTTTGGTACTAGCCCATAATAAAACCCTGGCAGCACAACTGTGTAACGAAATGCGAGAATTTTTTCCTCACAACGCAGTTGAGTATTTTGTCAGCTACTACGATTACTATCAGCCAGAAGCGTATATTCCCGTTAGCGATACTTACATTGAAAAGACGGCTTCTATTAACGATGAAATAGATATGTTACGGCATTCAGCTACGAGATCGCTCTTTGAACGCCGTGACGTAATTGTGGTGGCTTCCATTAGCTGCATCTACGGTTTAGGTATTCCCGCAGAATATCTCAAAGCTGCCATTCCTTTGCGAATAGGGATGGAAATAAATCAACGCCAAATTTTACGGGATTTGGCATCAGTGCAGTATGGCCGCAACGACATGGAAATGGGTCGGGGACGTTTTCGTGTCCGGGGTGATGTTTTGGAAATTGGCCCCGCCTATGAAGACAGAATTATTCGGGTAGAGTTCTTTGGCGACGAAATCGACGCAATTAGATATGTTGACCCTGTAAGTGGGGAAATTATTCGCAGTTTACAAGCTGTCAATGTCTACCCAGCCCGTCACTTTGTTACTCCACAAGAACGGTTAGAAGTCGCTTGTTGTGACATTGCGTCTGAATTAAAGCAGCACAAAGCAGAACTAGAACAAGCAGGTAAATTATTAGAAGCACAACGCATTGACCAACGCACACGCTATGACTTAGAAATGTTGCGAGAAGTTGGTTATTGCAATGGGGTAGAAAATTATTCTCGTCATTTAGCAGGAAGAAAAGCCGGCGCACCCCCAGAATGTTTAATTGATTATTTTCCTCAAGATTGGCTATTAGTCATAGATGAATCTCACGTTACAGTTCCCCAAATTCACGGAATGTATAACGGTGACCAAGCTAGAAAAAAAGTTTTAATTGAGCATGGATTTCGTCTTCCTAGTGCTGCTGATAACCGACCGTTACAAGCAGAAGAATTTTGGCAAAAAGTAAATCAGTGTATTTTCGTTTCCGCGACCCCAGGAAATTGGGAATTAGAAGTTTCCGCAGGTCATATTATTGAGCAAATAATTAGACCTACCGGAGTGGTTGACCCAGAAATTTCCGTCCGTCCCACAGAAGGACAAATTGATGATTTATTAGGGGAAATTAAAGACAGAGTAGACCTCCAAGAACGAGTGTTAATTACCACGTTAACGAAGCGGATGGCGGAAGATTTGACTGAATATCTGCAAGAACATAATATACGCGTGCGCTATTTACATTCAGAAATTAATTCCATTGAGCGCATCGAAATTTTACAAGATTTGCGTGAAGGTAATTTTGACGTTTTAGTGGGAGTAAACTTGTTACGGGAAGGCTTAGATTTACCTGAAGTTTCCCTAGTGGTAATTATGGATGCAGATAAAGAAGGCTTTTTACGGGCCGAGCGTTCCCTGATTCAAACTATCGGTAGAGCGGCAAGACACATTCGCGGCCAAGCTATTATGTATGCTGATCATCTCACAGCCAGTATGATCAAAGCCATTGATGAAACAGATAGAAGGCGTGGAATTCAAATGGCATATAACCGCACTTATGGCATTACACCCCAACCGATTATAAAAAAATCCAGTAATGCAATTTTATCTTTTTTAGATGTTTCCCGACGCTTAAATGCCACTGATTTAAAAATTGTTGATGAACATATAGATGAACTACCTTTAGAACAAATTCCTGAATTGATTGGTGCGTTAGAAGCACAGATGAAAGAAGCAGCCAAGAAATTGGAATTTGAAGAGGCAACCAAATTGCGCGATCGCATCAAGCATCTGCGCGATAAAATGCTGGGACGTTAACAGGAAATTATGCAAAATTTGCATAACCGATGGAAGAATTACACTAAAAATTCTTGACAGCGATTCCAGGGAATTTTCTGAATTGAAGTCCTTGTGCTAAACAAGGAAAATTACAGCGCATTTTATCTGAGTAGGTAGGCGGAGAAGATGCCATTAATGTCAAGTTGAGAAAAATGAATTTATGCCAAGAGTGGGAAGCTAAATGGTAAAAGTCAACACAAAGACGAAATTATTGACGTTGAAAAAGCCATGGGTAAACCACGGAAAAAACAAGAAAATCCAGATTTTCGCCACGGGGTCAGCGTACCTGGTCCAGCCAGTGAAGAGATAGAATTGCACCTGTTTGAATTAATTAACCCAGGTACACTTGCTAACTTTAAAGGGATAAAAGACAAAGAACGGAGCTTGGGTTCACGAGTACTGACCCTACCAGTAATGGGAGCAATGGTGTTGAGCATTGGTGGTGACAATTAAAAGCATTCCTGAAACTATTTTCTCCAAAAACTGCATCTGGAGTCCATGGTCTAATTAAAATAGCACTTGAATTAATTAGTACTGAGCATCTCAGAAATGGTTTTACAAACTCCCACCATTATACCTTATAAACCTCGAATTTGACATAATTTTGGTGTTTGTTCTAACATAGATTTTAGTTAAGCGGGTTGAATATGTAAATTTTCACACCGCAGACACTATTAACTTTACCAATTAAGGATTGACTTTATGGTTACCCTTGTGGGGAATTACAACACCTCTGGCTTTGCTTATGGTGTAGAGGTAGTGGGGAACTACACCTATGTGGGTGATGGTGGTGCAGGATTGCAAATTATCAATATCAGCAACCCAGCCAACCCCACCCTCACCGGAAGTTACGATACCTCTGGCTATGCTTATGATGTAGAAGTGGTGGGGAACTACGCCTATGTGGGTGATGGTGGTGCAGGATTGCAAATTATCGATATCAGCAACCCAGCCAACCCCACCCTCACCGGGGTTTACGATACCATCGGCTCGGTTGAGTCCGTGGAAGTAGTTGGGAACTACGCCTATGTGGCTGATTATGATGCAGGATTGCAAATTATCGATATCAGCAACCCAGCCAACCCCACCCTCACCGGAAGTTACGATACCCCTGTCTTTGCTATGGGTGTAGAAGTGGTGGGGAACTACGCCTATGTGGCTAATCATAGTGCAGGATTGCAAATTATCGAT
>WGNO01000063.1 GCA_016124525.1 Nostoc sp. RI_552
GCACCAATCATCTACCAGTACAAAGATTGTTGTAATTAACGTTCCTAGGTCTATGCTATTCATGGGGGAAGTCTGATTTGAAAAGCTGGTAACTTTCATCTTCTTACTTCTCCCGCCTTTTTCCTAATTCACATTAGGCGTTATTTCTATTTCCCGTGAATATTTGCGTACAGCACATTAGTTAAATTAGGGAAACAGCATTAAACACCCTTTCCTCACTCCTCACTCAGCACTTTTTTCCTTTTGACGGATGCTTATTTGTAAACTTATTGTTACAATACTTTACATGCTTAATCTGACTAGTGGCTTGCTTCATGATTGTTAAGACACTTCCCCCGACTTCCCAAAAAACCGAGGACGAACCACAAGTGACTGAAGTATTCACAGAAAATGGTCAATCAAATTTGGTTGTTCGTTCATTAAAACGCATAAATGACCAACAGTCTGAGACTGAGGCCATTCGTTATGATCCCGAAGAAATCAAGGCACATTATAGCCAGCGCCCCCTCAAAGTTTTGCAACGTATTTTTACAGTTTTGGGGCCCACACTCTCCTTTGTGTTTGGTTTGTGGTGGGATAGCCGCCGGGGAATAGTCGTGAAAAAAGATTACCGTCGAGCGGTTCAACTGCGAGAATTACTGACGAAACTCGGACCAGCTTATATAAAAATTGGTCAGGCTTTATCCACTAGACCGGATTTGGTTCCCCCCACATATCTAGAAGAATTAACAAGGCTACAAGACCAATTACCACCTTTTGCCAACGAAATTGCTTACCAGTTTATTGAAGAAGAATTAGGCGCACCACCCCCGGAAATTTACGCCGAAATTTCCCACCAGCCCATTGCCGCAGCTTCTTTGGGGCAAGTTTATAAAGGTAAACTCAAAACTGGTGAAGAAGTAGCCATTAAAGTCCAACGCCCCGACTTAAGAGAGCGAATTACCATTGACCTGTTTATTCTGCGCCAAATCGCCGCTTGGGTAAAAAGCAATGTGAAAAGGGTACGCAGTGATTTAGTTGGTATACTCGATGAATTAGGCGATCGCATCTTTGAAGAGATGGATTACATTCATGAGGGAGAAAATGCCGAGCGCTTTTTCGAGTTATATGGTCATTTAAAAGATATTTACGTACCGAAAATTTACTGGGAGTACACCAATCGTCGTGTATTGACGATGGAGTGGATAACAGGTACAAAATTAACGCAAACCGCCGAAATTAGCGCCCAAGGTATAGATGCTCGTTATCTGATTGAGGTGGGGGTGCAATGCTCCCTGCGCCAGCTATTAGAACACGGATTTTTCCATGCTGATCCCCATCCAGGTAATTTATTAGCTACACCAGATGGCAAATTGGCTTATCTCGACTTTGGGATGATGAGTGAAGTACAGCCTCCCCAGCGCTATGGTTTGATTGAAGCGATCGTTCATGTTGTTAACCGTGACTTTGAAGGTTTAGCTAACGACTATGTAAAGCTGGATTTTTTAGCGCCAGATACAGATTTAACACCAATTATTCCTGCATTTGCCAGAGTGTTTGCTGATGCTCAAGGAGCGAGTGTTGCTGACTTGAATATTAAAAGCATCACTGATGAACTCTCGGCCTTGATGTATGAGTATCCTTTCCGCGTACCTCCTTACTACGCTTTAATTATTCGCTCTCTTGTTACCTTAGAAGGTATTGCTATATATATAGATCCCAACTTCAAAGTTCTGAGTGAAGCTTATCCTTACGTTGCTAAACGTTTATTAACTGACCCGTCAACGCAATTAAGAACATCTCTACAGGGTTTGCTGTTTAAGGATGAAAAATTCCGTTGGAATCGTTTAGAAAACTTGCTGCGTAATGCGAAAAAAAATCAGGATTATGACTTTAATTTAGTTTTAAACCAGGGAGTAGAATTTCTCGCTTCTGAACGTGGCGCATTCATTCGCGACAAGATAGTAGATGAATTTCTCAATGGACTCAATGCCTTAGGCAAAAATTTCTTGCATAACTTCACTTATGTGCTGCGAGAGCGAGTAGGTTTGACAGCAATTAACGAAACTCCTGCGGCTACGGTTGAGCAACAACAAACCTTAGAGCATATTAAACGCATTTTAAATATTCTCCGAGAAACCCGTGGTTTTGATCCAGTGCAACTAGCTCCCCAAATTGCCCAATTATTGGTAAATCCAGGTGTGCAACGTTTGGGTCAACAAATTACTTATCGCTTAACGCAAAAGGCTGTAGCACGTTTGATTCGGGAATTATTAGTGGCGGAAGAAGTCAATACTGCGAGGGCGAGGAATGTAAGTGTACCAATGAACTTATCTAAAATTTAACAAAAGATGCCTAATTCCCCACTTATAGGAATGTTAGGTGGGGATACAAGCTGATGTTGTTAAAAAATATCAGCCGGGTCTGCGGATTTTAGTTTCCCTAGAGCTGTAGCACCAGAAATAAAACACATGATGATAGTTGCTGCTAGGACAAATATGGATCTAGGGAAAGTCATTTCAATTGGGAGTAAGGTAGCTTGTTGAGCAAATTTATATTGAATTATAGAAATGATGAACCCTGGTACATAACCTAAAATGGCAATAAAGAAAGCTTGTTGCAGCACCATAGACAAAAGATAATTATGACGGTATCCCATTGCTTTGAGAGTTGCGTATTCTAATAAATGTTCTGAAACGTTGGTATAAAGAATTTGGTAAACAACTACAATACCGACAATAATTCCCAGTGCTACTCCTAAGTTAAAAATAAAGCCAATGGCTGTACTACTTTGCCAATAATTTTGTTCAAAAGCAATTAATTCAGATTTGGAGAGAACTTTAACATCTTTGGGTAAATAGTCTTTGAGTTTCTGAGCGAAAGCATCAGGATTTTGTCCAGGTTTTAATTTAATCAATCCAATATTAATTAAGCCTGGCTGACGATTACTAAACATTCTCATAAAGTTAAGATGAGTAGTAAGTAAATTACCGTCAGAGCCAAAGGAAGTTCCCAGCTCAAATAATCCACCGACATGAATTTTGCGATTTATGCCAGCATCACTAATTTCTGTTGTCACGCTGCCATTTTTTGCAAATTCTGCAACAACAGGGCCAAATTCACTGCGGGAACTGCGGTCAAATAAAACCATATCAGGTAATTTGAGTAAATTTAAATTTTGCTCAACTCCTGGAAAATTAAATATTTGATTTTGATCTCGTAGTTCAAAACCAATCACAAAAATATTACGCCAATAATTTTTAGTTTCAGTATTTTTCCACTGACCAAATCCTAAATAAATAGGATTGATAAAATCTACTTCCTCAAATGCCAACGCTTGAGTTAAACGCCTTTCGCTAAAGCTTTCCATGGCAATTAAGGCTGTAGATCGCGGACTAATTAAAAAACAATCACCTTGTAAACCTTCATGCAGACGCACAGCACTAGCAAACAAAGCATCACGAATACCAAGCTGCATAAAGACAATTACAACTGCAAATATAACTCCCGAAAGGGCGACAATTAACCGAGTTCTTTGATGTCTAAGTTGTAACCAAGCTGTAGGTAGTTTGTTAAACATAGTTTTTTGCTAATTGCTATTACTGCTCGTAGTTTCTGAGGTATTAATCACAACTTTCACCTGTAAATTAGTTAACCCTGCAACTTTTTGACTAGCTTCTGCATCGAGGCGAATTTTCACCTCAACTACTCTGGCATCTGCATCTACAACCGGGTCAGTACTTAGTAGATCTTTTTTGCCGATTTGCAAACCGATTTCCTCTACTGTTCCCCGTAACTCATCTATGACCCCATCAGCTTTAATTGTGGCTTTTTGAGCTACCCGCACTTTAGTAATGTCAGTTTCATATACTTCGGCTGTTACATACATTTGCTGAGTTTTCCCTAAGTCAACTATTCCTTCATTACCAATTAATTCACCCGGCCATGTGTGAATTTTGAGAATTTGAGCTTCTCTGGGTGATCGGACTTCAGCTAAATCTAAATCTGCCCGAGCTCTTTGAGCAGCAGCTTGAGCGGCTTGGAGTTCCATCTGCGCCAGTTTTATATCTACAGGACGGACTTCTGCAACTGAGTCTAGAGTGGCTTGGGCTTCTTGAATGTGCTTTTGATTTGTGGCTATTGTGCGATTCAGGTTCGCTTTTGCTTCCTGAATATCTTGTTGATAAGAATTGACAATGCGGCTGAGATTTGCTTGGGCTTCCTTGAGACGTTCTTGATTCATGTCTTGCTGGAGGCAAAAACTATCGCGTTGTTGAGCTGTTACAGCCCCATCTTTGTATAAAGATTTATAGCGTTGACAATCAGTTTGGGCATTTTGTAATTCAGCTTTGATGCGGTCAATGGTCGCTGTTTGGGCAGTTTTTTCTCCCCGCAATTTAGCCTCTAAGCTAGCAATCGCGGCTTTTTGGGAGGCGATTTGTCCTTCTAACTCAGCTTTTGTGGCTTGAAACCTGGCAGTTTGAGCTATTATGTCACCTTTTTTTGCACCAGCTTTGACTTGAAGTAAACCGGCTTGGGCAACTTTGATTTGTGCTTGCGCCTGTTGCAGAGATGCCTGCAAGCGTTCGCGGTTGTCTAGAATAGCAATTACTTGCCCAGACTTAACTTTATCCCCTGGTTTGACCAGCAGTTGTTTAATTCTTGCTCCTTCCTGGAAAGCTGGCGCAGATATAGCAATTACTTCGTCTTGAGGTTCCAAATATCCCGTAGCAGCAACAGCACTAATATCAATATTCGTAGTGGGTGGAATAGTTGGTGGGGCAGTGGAATTTGCTGACTGGGAACGTACTACAAAGTAAGTTGTAACAGCACCCGTGATTAAAGCCCCTGTAACTAAAAAAATAGTTGTCACCAAGCTTGTAAATTTAAAATTTAGTGGTGATTTCATGTGATTGTTCCATAAAAAACTAAAAAATCTCCGTTGGCGAAGTTGTATTAAATTTAACATTTTTCATAACTGAAAAAACCTTTGTGCAGCGTGGGCACAACCCATATTGAAAAGGACACAAAGAATTCTAAAAGAGGGTTTAAGAGAGTTATTGCGTAAGTCCTATGGGGGTATGACTTAGTTTTATCAGCTTAGGGAAATGCTGAAAGCAATCTTGACATCGCAGAATTATTTAATCTTTGTTGCGTGGGTTTCTATGGCGTTTGAGACTTTCTTCTAAAGCTTGAATTTGTTCCCGACGGGCTTCTAATTCTAGAGAACGACGGGCTAGGTCTTGGTTTTGTAAAGTTAGAGATTGTCGCCAACTTTCGGCGCGTTCTGCTTCTTCTTGCAATTGCTCTGGTGTAATACCGATGCTGAGGTAGGTTTTGACCAAATATAGTACCCAGTTGGTAGCATCCTCCCAACTTTCAATTTCACCTGTGGGGGAGAGCTTGACCAAAACCAGTAAGTTGTCACTCATGCTAGTTCCTTGAGCTAACAAAATCACAGTTTCTTCCTGGATAACTACCCACAGGTTTTCACCTTCCTCACGTGCTAACAAGCGTAATTGATACTGATGTAAAAATGTGTTTTTGTTTACTTGAGCTAGATATAGCATAGCCTTAGTTACGGATTTGAATTGCCAAAATGTTGTTGAAGTTTAATCGTGGAAAAATATTGCCTAGGTAACGGTTGAGTGATGTTCAACCATTACCCATTACAGCTATGCTAAACTACGCAGACGATCGCGCAAGATTTCGGCTTGTTTTTCAGCTTCTGCTAAAGATTCTCTCGCTCCCTGTACCACTTCTGCTGGGGCTTTATCCACAAATTTAGAATTGTTTAACCTGGTACTCAAAGACTTGGCCTCAGTTTCAGCTTTGTGGAGGCTTTTTTCTAGTTTAGCCCGCAAGATAGCAATATCTACTACATCTCCACTTAAAGGAATTACTACTTGTACCGTACCAACAACACCAGCAATTACATTTTCTGGTGCTTGGGGTTCTGGTAATTTTGTCCGTGATATTTCCTCTTCATGCATTGGCGAGAACCAATTAGCCCATAACTTTTCTCTAGCCTGGGCTGTAAGTAGATTTTTGAGAACAAACCAAGATGTGTAGATTAAACCTACTATTTCAAACAATGTGCCTATCAAGGGAATTTGATAAACTGTATTGGCTGTAACCCAACCCACCCTCAGCAAAACAAGCCCCAGGATAATTAAGCCAATTGTCTTTAAACCTTTCTGAGGTTTTTTCATCGCAACGGTTGGGCTGACTTCCTCTCCACCAGTAATAGTTAAATTCTCTACCTTGGCTAAATCTTGGATGTAAGCTTGTCCAGTGGTGAGGATTTCTTGTTCTTGGAAATTAGCAGTTTGCAAATTTGCCGTGATTTTCGCTCCTGGCTTAATATCTGCTTCAGCCCGTAAATTCCGAATTGTGCGAATTGTGCCGATTAGCAATTCAAACTGTGCTTCCAAATCTGGATTAATCAGGTTATTATCTGCTTCAGGATAGGGTTGTAGAGATAAAGTTGGTAATGAATCAGCTGGTTGTTGGGTGAGGGTCTGCCAAATTTCCTCAGTAATGTGAGGCATTAACGGATGCAGTAATTTTAAAATTCCTTCTAGTACATAGGCAAGAACTTGTTGTGCAACCTTCTGGGATGGAGAATCTGCATCTTTTTGTAACCTGGATTTGACTAATTCAATATACCAGTCGCAAAAATCACCCCAAATAAATTCATATAAACCTTTTGCTGCTTCCCCTAAACCGTAGTTATCAATGTAATTACTAGTTTGTTTGATAACTTGATGATATCGAGAAATAATCCAGCGATCGCTTAATTCAGTGGCCATTGGTTCACCGAGTTGTGCTGGGATTTGTCCATCCAAGTTCATCATTACAAACCGGGCTGCATTCCACAACTTGTTAGCAAAGTTGCGAGAAGCTTCTACCGATGACGATTCATCTTTTTTGCGATCATATTCCAAGCGGATATTTTGACCCGCCCCAGCGACTTCTTTAACTAAGGCATAACGCAGTGCATCCGTACCATATTTGTCAATTAACAACAATGGATCGATACCATTACCTTTAGTTTTTGACATCTTCTGACCGTTTTCATCCAGGACTAAACCGTGGATGTAAACATCATGAAATGGCATAGTTCCAGTAAAGTGTCCTGCCATCATCGTCATTCTGGCCACCCAGAAAAAGATAATATCAAAACCAGTGACCAAAGTACTGTTAGGGTAGTATGTCGCTAAATCTTGAGTTTGTTCTGGCCAGCCCAAAGTTGAAAACGGCCAGAGTCCAGAAGAAAACCAAGTATCCAATACATCTGGGTCTTGTTCTAGCTGGACATTTTCACCAAATTGTGAGCTTGCTTTTTCCCAAGCTGCATCTGCTGATTTGGCGACGACAAAGGGTGTGTGATCGGTAATTTGACCATTGGTTTCACTGACCGCATACCAAGCCGGGATTTGATGACCCCACCATAATTGACGAGAGATGCACCAATCTTTCAACTTGACTAACCAATCACGATAAACTTTATTCCAACGTTGGGGGATAAACTCTGGTGAATTTTGGTTGTCCAGAAAATCTAAAGCTTGATCAGCTAGGGGGCGAATTTTCACAAACCACTGAGTAGATAGTAGTGGTTCAACCGGGACTTTACCGCGATCGCTATAAGGAACAGTATGCTTATAATTGTCCACCTTGACCAACACACTGTCTGATTCTAAACGAGCAACCACATTTTTTCTAGCAACAAAGCGGTCTTGTCCTTGGAACTCTCCGGCTTTCTCATTGAGAGTACCGTCCTTATTCAAGATATTAATGAAAGGCAAATTGTGGCGCTTACCCATTTCAAAATCATTGGGGTCATGGGCTGGAGTCACCTTGACACAACCCGTCCCAAATTGAGGGTCAACAAACTCATCACCAATAATGGGAATTTCCCGATTCATAATTGGCAAAGTTAATGTCTTACCAATCAAGTGTCGATATCTTTCATCATTGGGATTAACAGCTACAGCCGTATCACCCAGCATAGTTTCTGGTCGAGTGGTCGCTACCTCCACAAACCCAGAATTATCGCTGAGGAAATAACGGAAATGCCAAAGATGACCCTCAACCTCTTGATTATCCACTTCCACATCAGACACGGCTGACTGAGTAGCAGGACACCAATTGACTAAATATTCTCCACGATAAATTAATCCCGATTCGTAGAGACTAACAAAAGCTTCTACAACAGCTGTTGATAAACCTTCATCTAAGGTAAATCGTTCCCGTGTCCAGTCAACCGACACACCCAAACGTTTTAACTGATTAACAATTGTTCCCTCAGAATCGGCTTTCCATTGCCAAGCGCGTTCTAAGAATTTTTCGCGTCCCAGTTCGTAGCGAGTTTTACCCTCTTTCTTAAGTTGTTTTTCCAGCATTGTATGCACAGCGATGCTGGCGTGGTCTGTGCCAGGAACCCATAGGGTGTTCCGTCCTTTCATGCGGTGATAGCGCACGAGGGTATCAATTAAGGCACTTTCAAAAGCGTGACCCATGTGCAAACTGCCGGTGACGTTAGGAGGGGGAATGACGATACAGTAAGGTTCACCACCGTGGTTGGGGTCAGCTTTGTAGATTTGGTTTTCTTCCCAAAATTTTTGCCACTTGGCTTCGGTGCTAAAGGGGTCGTAGAGACTGGGGAGTTGGGCAATATTTGCGGTCATGCTGGGAAAACTAACTGTGGAATGACTTTATAAATTTTGCCATAGGCTGAGAGGGGGTTCGTTCCCAAAAATCCAGATTTATTCATAGAGTGGGAAAACCACCCCAAGCGATCGCACTTCTCACAACCTGAAAATAATCATTTGATAAGAGATAAAAAAATGACACAAGAAACACAGTTAACAATTGCAGTGATTGACGATAAATCCCCGTATTTGGAAAGCGTCATAGCACTTGGTGATGCTAACAAAGCAACTTTGGGATTTTTCTCAAAAGGTTCTTTTCGCGATCATGCTGCTCGTCGCCAGGTAATTATAGCACTTGATTCTCAAGCAGGCTTTATTGGTTATCTACTATATCGAGCTTCGTCTTCCTTTGATCGGGTCAGCATCATTCATCTGTGTATTGAACCATCACATCGGGGTAAGAGATTGACAAAAAAACTTGTTGATTACCTCACGAAAATTACTCAACAGTATAGTGGCATTGGCTTAACCTGTCGCCGTGATTATGGATTAGACAATATGTGGTCTAAATTAGGTTTTGTTGCTAAATTTGATAAACCCGCAAAAACTCCAGGAAAAAAGTTAACTTTTTGGTGGCTTGATTACGGTAAGCCCAATCTATTCTCTAGTGCTGCTATTCATCAAAGGGAAGATAAATTATCTGTAGTTATTGACCATAATATTTTCTTTGATTTGTCGGCTGATGAAAATATAGATAATGAACAATCAAAATCAATATTGGCTGATTGGTTGCAATCAGAAATAAATTTATGTTTGACTGAAGAAATTTTTAATAAAATTAATAATATTTATAGCGATTACCAGAGAGATTATCACCGCAATTTTGCTGGAAGCTTTACTCGTTTTACTTGTAATAATCAAAAGTTTTGTGCTGCTTTTCAATCTTTAAAAACTTTTTTTTCACAAAAACTGACCCCTACTTGTAAGAAATAGTTATTACAGCAATTTACGACAATACTTTTGTTACACTTGATACTGGCTATTTGAGACTAAATCTAGCTGTTGCAGAAACTGGGTCTCAACATAGCAAAACCTGGACATAACAGGTGAAATCTTGTTAAAAAAACTTTTCTCCTGTTAAATTCTTGCTGCGCTCTCTGGGTCTCTGCGCTTAGTTACCAAAAGTCCAACTTTAAGACAATTTTTCTAGATTAATCAGATTTAAATACTGAGATGGTGCATAATCCACCAACCAAACCCCATTTTGCCAGCAATAAAAACTAAATCCTCTTTGATACATAGCCATGCCATTAGCTAAAAATATCACCGCATGACCATACCAGATACTTACTTTTGCCAGAGTGTCCATGGTACTATATCCATAATTAATTTTATTTTCCTAAGCCTCTCATAGCTAACAGCGCTGTACCATAAGCAGCTTCCCGATTCACAGAGGAAATTACAGTTATCTTTAAATGTCGCTCACGAATAGCAGACCAAGTGGGATTTGCTGCACCACCCCCAGCCGTGTAAACACGAGTTAATTTATCCGCCCCCATCTCCTGTAATAATTCATACCCAATTGCTTCAATGCGGGCAATACTTTCTAATAAACCATGCAAAAATTCCACGGGATGATCAGGACGTGGTGTTAATCGTGGCGGTAAATGGGGATCATTAACGGGAAAGCGATCGCCTGGCTGCAATAATGGATAATAATCTAACTCACTGGCTTTTGTGGCATCAATCTCGCTACTAAACCTTTCTAATTCAGTTTGACTAAAAAATTGCTTGAGTACAGCTCCACCAGTATTAGAAGCACCCCCAGTTAACCATAAGTTACCCAAGCGATGGCTGTAAATTCCGTATCGTGCATCTTCTACACGGGTACTACTTAACAGTTTTACCACCAAGGTCGAACCCAAAGATGTCACAGCTTCCCCTGGTGATTTAGCCCCACTTGCTAAGAAAGCGGCAACACTATCAGTCGTCCCCGCACACACTAGGCAATTATCGGGGAAATTAAACTCAGAAGCAATTTCTGGGCGCAGTTTCCCTATGGGAGTACCAGGAGGTAAAACAGTGGGTAGCTGAATCGGTAATTGCAGTTTCTGCAACCATTCTGGATATTTTAACTGTTCTACGTCATAGCCTAGTTTTAAAGCGTTGTGATAATCGCTAATTCCTAAATGCCCATGCAGCAAAAATCCCAACCAATCGGCTTGATGCAGAAAATATTTAGCTTTGCTAAAAGTCGGTTGTTGCATCATCCACAGTAGTTTGGCTAGGCTGGAAGTAGCACTCAAGACATTATGATGTACGGGGGCAATTTTTCTTAACTGCTCTAGGGCAACTGCTCCTCGTGCATCGTTGTAGAGTAAAGGTGTATCTACGGGCTTTCCAGCAGCATCACTGAGCAACACTGTGGATGAAGTACCATTAATGGCCATGGCCTGGATTTTTCGCCGCAATTTTTCTGGTATTTGTCTCACCACTGTAAATAAAGCCTTCTCCCAAGCAGTGGCTAAATCAGAAACATCCTCATTGGCCCAAGGATACTTGACTTCTATTTGGGTGCAAGCTTGATGATTAATCACTACACCCCTAACGCCGGATGTTCCAAAATCGATCCCCAAATAAAAATCCATAGTTTTATAAATTTTTTTAATTAAAAGTAACAAATGGTTACTAGTTGATTACTGCTTATGTTGCATCTTGTTACAAGATATTCCACATTTTTGGCAAAACAGTGAAAAGTAGTAAACGAACTGTTCAATATTCATTTGAAGCTCAGGAGGGTTACGAACGTGCCTATATCAGACACTCAAGTGTACATTGCTCTAGCTGTAGCGCTGATTCCAGGAATTCTGGCTTGGCGTTTAGCAACGGAACTTTATAAATAACACCACGTTCTGAGACGGTTAAGTGGGGCACATTGCAAATCACCCCACTCTCAAGCAACAATCAGGCTAGTCCTGGTTGTTGTATTCATAATACAAAAAATTAATTTGCTGCCATAATCCTAAATTCTCAAAATAAAGTACAACCACTAGTTAAATTTTTACTAAAAAGCGTAATTGCTCGGTGAAAATTTGGTGTTTAATTTATCCCGATGTTTCTGTAAAAATATTACTAGCAAAGAAAGTTGGCAGAAATTAACACACTACAACATCGCGAATAAACAGATTGATATAGTATAATGGAACACGTTTAAATTTTGGAGACACAGTACAACTTGGGAAAGCTATTCACAAATATAACTACAACTGGGAATTGACATAATGTTTTAAAAGAATAATAATCGGGCAAACTGGGTATTAGTGGCTGGATGCCAAAAGCTTTTGAATACTAGCTACTTACGTGAGTTGCCTTAATTTTTAACTTTCAATATACGTGTAGCAACTTGGTAAAAATCAAGTTAGATAACAGCTGAATCAGGCTGTAATCCCTACCAGTAGGCTTTCTATGATGTTGCCATGAAATCAGTAAGGTTTTTTTAGCATAATGAACGCGAGTCAACCTTCTAGACCCCCGCTACAACCTATACAAAAACACCGGAGTGTTCCTCGACCAAAACGGCATCTTCGTCAACGTTCCTACCAGGTGATGGCCTTGGAAACTACGGCAAAGATAGCGGTTAATTTGGTGATATCCGCAGCAGCAGTATCTGCCCTGGTGCAATTGCTCCCTTATCACTGGAGACAGCAAGACAGGTTGCGAGAAGTTCGCACTGAAGTCAAGCTGATGGAAGAACGTGTCCAGAGTTTGCAGATGGAATTTAAACGTAATTTCGATCCCCGTCAAGCTCATAGTATTAGACAACAGCAAGGGTATAAATTTAAGCCTAATGAACTTCCAGTAGTCTTTGTCAATCAAGATGGCAAGCAAGTGAAAGAATTAGATTGACACTCCCACCCTCCGCTTCCCTACAGGGGCGGGATTTTTGCTTCATCCAGCTAACTTACTTAGAGGAGTTTTCTCACCTAAACCTAGGATGTAGACACAAGTCGGAAAATATCACTATCGAACTAATCATTAAACTTTTCAGGGAAAAACAGCTCGTTTAACCAATTTTCGACTTGTAAACGTAATCGATAACCAGACATATCTCTTTTGTGATGTAGTGTCGGTAGTTGAGTGAGGGCGCGACGATAATCAGCGATCGCACAATTCCAATCACCCCAAAGATGATAAGTCCTGCCCCGTTCTGCCCAAATGTGACCTTCTAACTGACCGAAAAGCATTGCTATTTCAAAATTCTCAATAGCCTCTTCGTATTGTTTTAAATCACGCAAGGTAATTCCTCTGTTAATCCAAGCCTGGACATAACTAGGATTCAAATCAATGGCCTGGTCGTAGTCAGCGAGTGCTGCGGCAAAATCTTCACAGGCTGCATGGTAATTAGCTCGATTATTATAAGCGCTAACTAAATTGGGATTCAATTCCAGTGCTGTGTTGTAATCGACCAAAGCTTTTGGCATTTCACCACTGTGAAAATAAATTAATCCCCGATTATTGTAATCAACAGAATTTTGCGGATGGCGACGAATTAATTCGGTTAGTACTGCGATCGCCTGAGTATAATTTCCTTGTCGAGCTGAACTCAAAGCGCAAGAGCGTAAGTCCTCGTCACCTAAAACAGATCCACCAGTGCCCTTATTCTCATGCTCGCTAGCAGGAAAAGTGCTATTTCGCACAACATTGTATCGATGATTGTTGTGGTTAGGAGAAGATAAAAATGAATACTTATTCATATTGTTTTGCCTGAGCTACCTGCTCTTTGAAATTAAATTACGTTTTTTGCGGTGATGGTAGTTTTGCCCCTGTGTCAGTTATTAAGGTGTCTATGATTACTCAATTTTTAGGATCAAGACCGAATTCAAGCTACCAGATGCAAAAAGTGGAAGACTTTACCTCACTTCAACTATTAATACTTAAACCCAATAATTAATACTTCACCCGTAAGTTGAATTCCAGAAAGAATAAATATCAATCTTAAAGACTATTAGACCTGCATGACCAAAAGTCACGCAATTCCTGCTACATCTGTGAAAATTCTTAATTTGATTCCGTATGCTACTTACTTTTAAGTGCTTTCGAGCATATCTAACCCGTGCTTTTCGTCTTTGATTCTTCCCTTTTTCTTTTGATGGATTTTTATGCTTTTCTTATAAATCTAGGATTAGGTTCATGATACCCATTTGAATCAGACTAAAAAAGACATTATGACAGTACCTGATGGACTGCTCCTAAAGGGGCTTTGCCCTCGCCTACATCCACCGTCTAAAGTACAATAAAGTATCTTCGCCACACTCCGATAGTTTATCTCGGTGGTTTTGGCTCCCTCGATTTTCTTATGATCTCTCAAACTGTCATGATGACAAATAAGACAAGACCATTCAGGCAACTTGAAATCAACAAATTGTTAGAATGCCAACAAGCCCCGAACCCATAGCTGCTGTAATTTAGCTCAGAACGAACGGCGGTGAGTGCGGGTGTGTCTCCTAACTAATGCCCTAGGCGACGCAAGAAAATAGTACTGCCTAATTTTTAAGTGTTGAGAAATTTTTTATGACAACAGCAATTTCCTATGAAGACGCCCCTGATTTAACTGCTGATGATTATATAGTTATGGGCCTATCAACCTGCTTCATCAAGGAAGATGGGGAGGTTCATCAGGTTGAGATTATAGAACCAATTCCCTCTGCTGCTTTAGAAGCCTTATTAAAAGGTATTCCTACCTCCTATAAGCTAGCTTGTGCAACTACCCTTGGTTCTGTCCTCAATGGTAATACAGCACTTTTACCACAGGGGTTTCCAGATTCGGCTCAATTTGGTGAAGATTTTGTGATGCGGGTGTTTGCTAGTGCTCGCACTTACAAGCGTCGTGAAACCGCAAAATCCCTCATTCCCTTAGGTACAACCTACACTGATTTTCAATATTCTACGGAACGTAAACGGGTACTTAATGCTACTAGAGTTGTCAATAAAGAAGACAACGTGAAACAGCATTCCCACACTCACAAAGTTCTTTAATCTGAAGTAATTATGTTGAAACTTTACGGCGGCACTCGTAGTCGAGCATCAATCGTTCAATGGTATCTAGAAGAACTGGGCGTTGACTATGAATTTGTCATGCTCGATATGCAGGCGGGGGAACACAAGCAGCCTGAGTACCTGAAAATTAATCCAATGGGTAAAGTACCAGCAATTGTAGATGGGGACTTACACCTTTGGGAATCAGGGGCAATTTTACTGTATCTTTCCGACAAATATGGCAAAACTTCACTTTCACCACAACAACGGGGTATATTTTCCCAGTGGGTATTGTTTGCTAATGCCACGCTGGGTCCGGGAATTTTCATAGAAGCAAATCGAGAACGAGAAATGCCCCGTTTGTTAACTCCCTTGAATGAGATTTTTGGGCGACAATCTTTTTTACTTGGTGATGAATTCACTGTTGCCGATGTGGCGGTGGGGTCTATTTTGGCTTATATTCCCATCATGCTCAAGCTAGACCTGAGCGCTTATCCAGCCGTATTGAATTATATCCAGCGTATTTCTGAAAGTCCCGCGTTTCAAAAAAGCATTGGTGGACGGTCTTAGCTGTTGACTATTGCTTATTCCCCGCCCTATGAGTAGATTGAGGGTGGGGATTTACGGGCTGTCGTTAAAAAAAGAGTTAAGGGTGGACAAAATCCATCCTGGAGTTTTTTTTAACGATAATTGGTAAATTGCAAAGCTACAGGAAAATCTTCTTGTTTGAGACGCTGCATAACACTTTGTAAGTCATCTTTAGCTTTAGCTGAAACCCGTACAGCATCGCCTTGAATTGACGGTTGTACTTTTTTAAATTCGTCGCGAATCAATTTGGAAATTTGTTTAGCAATGTCCTGACTGATACCTTTTTTGAGTGTAATTTCTTGACGTACACGGTTACCGCTAGCTGTTTCCACTTTGCCAAACTCAAAAATCTTCTGAGAGAGGTTACGCTTGGCGGCTTTTTCGCGCAGGATGTTGTGAACAGAATCTAAGGTAAACTCGCTATCTGTGTTGATATTAATGCCTTGCTCGTTTAACTCAATAGTAGTTTGAGTATCTTTGAGGTCATAACGACCTTTAATATCTCGCACAACTTGATCCACAGCATTCACTAATTCTTGTCGATCAAATTCGCTCACAATGTCAAAGGAATATGTAGAAGCCATAAACAATCTTAGATTTTGGATTTTGGATTTTGGATTTTAGATGAGGCCACCTACCCCCACTTTCCATTCCCCAATTAACTATTGGCTTGAATGATACTGAAAATGATGAGAGTACCAGAGCCAAGAGAGCCCATGGCAAACATCAGCGATCGCAATAGGGGTATATTCAAAATATAAAAAACTGAGTATAACAAACGCGCCACAACAAAGGCCATGGCGGCGAATGCTGCTGTGGGAGAATTCACATCAGTCACGTATGCCATCAATGCCGCGATGGCAAACAACATAAATGCTTCCCAGGAGTTTTGATGTGCCCAAGTCGCTCGTTGAGCATAGGGGGGCAATTTATCAAATTGGGCGCGAGGAGTAGCAAGGGCTTCATACCCAATTTGGAAGCGAGCATAAGCTACCAGTAAAAATGGTAGATAAATCAAAATGGCAGCAGCAGCAATAGAGTACAAAAAAATAATAGACACAGGCAGTTGCAATAGCGTCATTAAATCGATAGTAGTTGCTACTTAGGGTGATATGTAACTTTTGACAATCGCTGCCATTGATGGACAGGGATTCTAGCGGCATCCGTGCAGGTGAATTTGCCCCCCGCACAGACGCTTCACTCTCACATAACTCTGTAAAATAGAATGGCTAGAGAAAACTAGCCTTTCGGTTCTCATCCCCTGGACAGAATCACAGAGGTTTTCCAACTCTCGTTAAATTTTTGGTAATTTGGCCAACCCAAATACTTATTACCAATTGGCAGTTTCCTATATCTATACATTACCCGGTGGAGAACTTACGGCACTTTTAATCGAAGTAGAAAAGCGTGACCACTTTTCTTTGTTCTTCTGCATCTCTACAAGTTTGTAGCAAAGTGCGACTGTCGTGAAATGCAAAACAGATTAGTTGCTGGCAACGGGAGACAATCTCCTTATTACAAATATAACTAGCTTCAGCTAAAGACAGATGATCGTTACTGGGGTTTTCTACCAGATGCATCACTTGTTCTAGCTGTTGGCGTGATTCATGGGGCTGGCGTTCCAAGCTTTGGGGTAAAATTACCGTCAATAGATTGGGGTCAGCCCGCATTGCGCCCTTAATGGCGGCTGAATTGGTACCTGTAGCCCCAGAGGTAATCACGCGATTGCCTGATAAAACTAGGGCATAGGTCATCATTTCAATCAAATTCTGATGTGTAATTGGCACATGACGAGAACCCAGCAAGGCGATTCGCTTAGAACCTGTTTGCTGAATGGTCGCCAGTTCCTGCGCTAATGTGTCGAGGTTAATGAGGTCTGTTGACTGGCTCAAAGATGAAGGTAATCAAATTAAACAACCAAGCTATTTTACCAAACAGAGTGTAAGTGGGAAGTCAAGTTGAGTTACATCTTGCTACATTTTTTTGATTTTCTCCCTCAGTGACTGGGTGGCTTAGTCACACCAAGCTAGTTTTGAAAAAGGTGATATTTTGAAATTTGGCTGTTTCTGACAGTTATTGAGGATTTTGAAGATAATAATCGCCTCCTCTGAGGGTATTGGGGATATATGGACGCCAGCATTGACCTACATGGGACACAGAGTGAGAAGATGCTTGCCTGAATGGTAACTTCACACTCTATGCCCAAGGTAGGCTAACACGAAAGAATGCCCCTGTATCCCGATTTTTTATCTTCAACTTTAACCCAGCATTTTTGATAACAAGCGATCGCTATCAAAATTCTCAGCCATTAACTGACGAATGCACTGGACTTTGATGGGTTCATGGAGACGCACTTGCCCAAAAGTCCGATCAACAATTTCCACTGTGGTCAGAGTGTCTAAGTCCACCGATAAGATGGGTATTTCTAATTCTTCAGCACGACTGAGAATAAATGCAGGTGGTGGCAATTGTCCGGTGAGAATTAGGCATTGGGTGGAAGTTTCCAAAGCAGCTTGTTGAATTTCCACACGGTCCCCTCCTGTAACTACTGCCATATTCCGGCGTTTGCGGAAATACTTCACAGCCGAATTGACATTCATCGCCCCAATTGCCAAACTCTCCACCATCAAATCTAGGCGATCCCGACGACAGAGAACTTCGGCATTTAGCTGATTAACTAGTTCGCCAACACTGACACTGCGTAGCAAGTCACTTTTTGGCAACGTTGCTAACACAGGAATATCTTGCTGTTCCAAAAATGGACACAACAGATGATTGACTGTTTCTAATTCTTGGGTCGGGATATCATTGATAACAACTCCCACTAGGCGATGGCCCACATACTGTTTAGCAGACAATATCGCCTCAGCTGACAGCAGCGAACTGTAACGAGATACTACTAGTACAGACGCATCTAATGCTTCAGCCACTTCCAGCAAAGACAAATTAAACAGATTGCCTTGTGTTAAATCACCAGGCCCCTCTAGCAATACTAAATCTCCTTGGGAAATTTGCGAGTATTGCTGTTTTAATAACTGTCTATAATCCGTTTTGTCTTCGCCGCGCAAACGTTTTTGGACATTGACTTCATCCAAAGCCAGTATTGTCGCTGCAACGCGATTTATTGGCAAGCTAAGAGTGTCGGCAATAAACTGGACATCTTCCTCAACTACGGCTCCGCCAGATTCACCAAAACAAGTGCCTAGGGGTTTACCGTAGGCAATATCTAGTCCTTTTTGCTGTAGCTGATAAGTCAAACCCAAGACTGTCGCAGATTTACCACTATAAGTCTCGGTTGAGCCAATCAGCAAATATTTAGCAGATTTTGGCACACATGCACTCCTAATTGCAAAAGGAAGTAGAACCAAGCTACGTGTTTCCTAATTTTAGTTTGTTCCGGCAACGGGCTTGAATCCCGACAAAGTGGGGTTGCCAAAATGTACTTTTTTAGGGTATGTTTTTAATTTTTTTTAAGTGTTTATACTTTAATTATCAGTAATAAATTGGTATATAAAAAATCTAAAGATAGATTTGAAATTTAAATTTTGGATTGACAAAAAAACTTTCTGACAGAATATTTGAAAACTTTCCCCTGAGTATAACTTGCCCATGTACAATTGACATTCCCCCGCTTTTAGCCAGGGGAATTCTTGGCTCATGGAATCAACTGATCGGTAAATAGGCTGAAAACCCGTCATAAAAATCAAACCTACAAAATATGTAGAAACGTAAAGATATTTAACTGATATTTTTAGGAGCTTGTACTGTTGTAGTTTTCGCTTTCACAGGCAATGGGGACTTAAAAATAATCAGGAATAATCAGGATTATCGAAACTCAGTGCTAAGAAATATTAAAATTCGGTTACAATGGGGCTGCATTGGCTTTTAACGAAGAAGCCGGAGCAATAAAAGCAAGAATCCGCGCTTTTAGGTGTTGGACAATGCTATTGCAGTTTCCACTCACAGCAAACTGCTGCTAACTCGCAGTTACAATCATCGGTTGTAAAAATCTGTGGAAGTGGCGCGTTTGAGTGTTGGACTTGCTGCTTGTTTGAGGTGTATAACAATACTGGTTTTTGAATCAATTAACCTATGCCAGCGAACTCCTGGCCCGAAAACGATTATTACAACGAGCTTGACCAACTTAACTCCTTATTATCTGACCAATCGGCACATGAAGAGGAGTCAATGGTAGAGGTAAGTCCTTTGTCTCTACCATCCCGGTTTCAAGGACGTAGACGCAAAGCCGCTTTGGTTTTGACCGCAGTTTGGAGCGGTACAATCGCTCTGCACTTGGTTTCTTGGGGTTCAATATTCGTTCTGGGACTGACCACTCTCCTAGGATTTCACGCTTTGGTGGTGGTATTTGCTAAACCCAAGCGCTATGCCAAAGAAATGGAGGAAGATTTTCCCTCTATATCTGTGTTAGTAGCAGCAAAAAACGAAGAAGCAGTTATTGGTAAGTTAGTCAGAAACCTTTGCAGTCTGGAATATCCAGATCAGAAGTATGAAGTCTGGATAATTGACGATAACAGCACTGATAGGACACCCGAGTTGTTAGCGGAACTAGCCCAAGAATATGACCAACTCAAGGTTCTCACACGTTCTCCACAGGCTAGTGGGGGCAAATCAGGAGCATTGAATCAGGTATTACCCATGACCAAGGGAGAAATTGTGGCAGTTTTTGATGCTGATGCTCAGGTAGTACCAGACTTACTGCTACAAGTAGCACCTTTATTCCAGCGCGAAAAAGTGGGTGCGGTGCAGGTGCGAAAAGCAATCGCCAATGCCAAAGAAAATTTTTGGACTCAGGGACAAATGGCAGAAATGGCTTTAGATACCTGGTTTCAGCAGCAACGTGTTGCCATCGGTGGTATTGGCGAACTGCGAGGAAATGGTCAATTTGTCCGGCGTAGAGCCTTAGAAAGCTGTGGCGGATGGAATGAAGTCACCATCACCGATGATTTGGATCTGACTTTGCGTCTACATCTGAACAAATGGGACATTGAGTGTAGATTTTACCCGGCTGTAGAGGAAGAAGGTGTCACAAATGCCATTGCCCTTTGGCATCAGCGCAATCGTTGGGCAGAAGGCGGCTATCAGCGCTACTTAGATTACTGGGATCTAATTCTTAAAAACCCCATGGGTATCCGCAAAACTTGGGATATGCTGATGTTTATGTTGACTATGTATATCCTACCCACAGCGGCAGTTCCGGATTTATTAATGGCGGTGGCTCGGCATCGTTTACCAGTTTTAGCACCGATGACTACTTTATCCGTAAGTATGTCTGTTGTCGGGATGTTTGCCGGACTCAAGCGCATACGTGAAAATAAAAAATTTAATATAGCCACACCCTTTTTGTTGTTGCTACAAACACTGCGTGGTGTTGTGTATATGTTGCACTGGTTAGTGGTCATGAGTAGTACCACTGCTCGGATGTCCGTGAGACCAAAGCGCCTGAAATGGGTGAAAACAGTTCATTCAGGCAGCACTGACTAGTTTTTAACCAAATTTAGCTATCACAATCCGAAATTTAGAATCAATTCTGAATTTTGGATTTTTTTATTCATCATCAAGTTCTGATTCATCCATCCAGTCAGATGTAGTCATGGATTCAGGTGAATCTACTCCATTTTCTGTGAAGCGGATAACTTGCCCACTGAAGAATTCCGCTAAACGTTGGGCAGCGATTGCCACTTCATCAGTTTCCCAATCTACTTGGGTTGTTGGCTGTGGTGGCTGTGGCAAGGGTTTCACCTTATTTGCACTCGTCGTTGATTCGGTTTTTGTTGGTGTTGGTGTTGGTACTTGTGCTTGAGTAGTCGGTGTAAAGGATTGAATCTGCTGATTGTACTTGGGTGCTGGTGGTTTTTGAACGGGAGTGGAATCTTGTAGTTGAGGATTTTTTCTTCTGGAGGTGTGAGTAGAGGAAGTTCCTTTTTCCAGATAAATCTCGATTTCGCGTTGGAAAGTCTGTTGGAAAGCAGCCTTAATCATTGGCAAATCGGATTTGAGTGTCTCTAACCAAGTTCCTTTGACAGCAATACGAGCCTTGTCACCGTTAAACTCTATGATTTGGCACATTTGACCCAGTAAAGCCTGCCGGGAAGGCATTTGAATATTCACTAATACCTGTTGCCACACTTGAGTTAAGTTATACTCCGATGGTGTCACAACTTCCTGTGGAGATGCAGGTTCACTACTTTCTCTTGCTGGTGAGTGAGTGAGAGGTTCCGGTGTGGTGGGGGTTGGCTTAACGGTGGTATTTTGACTTGTGGGTTGAGGTGATGAAGAAACCACTGGGCGATAATTTGTACCTAGAGCAGGGGTACTGACTCTTTGATCTGTACTTTTCGTTTCTGGTTGATTTGCACTTGCTAATAAACCTAATAATGTTACCTCTAACCATAAACGTGGCTGGGTGGTATTTTTAATTTGCACTTCAGATGCGCGTAGGTGTTCCTGTCCCAGCAAAATTGTTCTCATGTCGAGTTGCTGGGAAAATTCAACCAGTGCTGTCCAGGTTGGCTGGGTACAAGCAACTAAGTCCTGACGCTTAGGTGCTGTCTTGGCTATGAGTAAATCGCGGTAAAAAGCAGCGAGATTTTGCAGAATAATTAGCGGTTCTCGTCCACTATCTAGTATTTTACGAGTAGAATCTAAAACAGCTTCTGGGTGATTTTGTGCGATGGCATGTAATAGGCTTAGTAAGTCTTGTTCACTCACCGAACCGACCAAATCCCAAACTTGATCAGGTGTCACTTCACCCACACATAAGGCTAGTTGGTCTAGTAAACTTTCCGCATCGCGCAATCCTCCCTGAGCAATTTGGGCGATCAAGGTTAAAGCATCTGCAGAAATATTAATTTTTTCTTTAGAGGCGATGGCACTTAAATGCTTGACCATCGTCTCTAACTGAATGCGTCTAAAGTCAAACCTTTGACAACGTGAAATAATCGTTGGTAATACGCGTTGCGGGTCCGTTGTGGCTAAGACAAAAACTACGTGTTTTGGTGGTTCTTCTAATGTTTTCAGTAGCGCATTAAACGCAGCAGTACTAAGCATATGGCATTCATCGACTACATAAACTTTGTAGCGACACTGTACAGGGGCAAATTGTGCCTTTTCAATTAGCTCACGGATATTATCGACACCAGTGTTACTTGCAGCATCGATTTCTATGACATCGAGGGAGTAGCCTTTGGTAATCCCTTGACAAACATCACACACTCCACAGGGTTCAGGAGTGGGCTTGTGACTATGGAGACAATTTAGCGATTTAGCGAGAATGCGGGCGCTAGAAGTCTTTCCCGTACCTCTGGGGCCTGTGAACAAATAGGCGGGAGCAATTTTGGCTGTGCGGATCGCATTTGTGAGGGTGGTAGCGATGGCCTCTTGTCCCACAAGTTCAACAAAACTCTTTGGGCGATACTTATGGTGGAGGGGTTCGTAAGACATGGATAAAAGACTTTAGGGCCTTTCAATTTTGGTTAGCAGCACCCAGTCGAGTTTGGGATGCAACTATTCTAAACTTTTGTAGATTGGTTCTGTATGTGTCATACCCTAGAAAAAACACGAGACTTTCAGTCCAAGCATTTTAGTAAAAAATACTCAATGGTGCAGCAAATGCTCAAGCAGATCATTCAATGGTTTAAAGGTCTTTTTCGCAGCTTGTTTGCAGGAAAACGAACTACTTATCATAGGGGGGATGATGTGATCAAACAACCACCACCACCGCTAACGGATACTGATTTGGAATTTCTGTTCAACCAATTAATAGAAGGGGTGCATCAGGCTAGAGGTCAAGCTTGGGCGCAAAAGTGGCTACATAATATTGAACATCGTGTCTCTACTGAACGTTGGGTCCAATGGTTACGGCACTTTGGGGAAAGATTGCTAGCATCACCTAGACCCAACAATGAGTTAGCTGCTCGCTTAGTGCAGCTGGGTGATTTAGGCGTTGGTGAAGTTGGAAATGTTGCCCATGAAATTGGAATGCAGTTGTTGACACGCTTTTCTGAGGAACCAGTATGGGAATATGACGGGCCAGATGCCATCAACACGAATTTACAGTCCCAAAACAACTACCCAACAGAACAAGTAAGTCAGGAAGAAAAATTGCCCACCGAAGGTGTAGCCCAAACTGTCACCCCACATGAGCTGTTGATCATGTTGCAGGAGGATGAGAATTTACGTCAGCAAATTGCCCAGCAGTTGGCAATTGAGACAGATGATCCACAACTGATTGTCCAGGAACTCATCAATCAGTACTATGCTTCTAGTCAATCAAATTCAGACGAGACCTAAACTGCCCACACTGAACCTAAAGGTTTACATTATAAGCTTGCCAAATTCACACAGGGGCATTTTACACACTAGCACCCAGTTCTGAAATCAAAAAGTTTTGGTTTTGTATATTTTTCATAACCAGATAGCCAAAAGCTGATTTTATTTCAGTCGCTTTTAAGTAATTAAAGATTTTTTTAACACAACCCTTTGTAAAATGATTTAGGAGAAAATATCCAAAAGTATCGCAGATGCTCACGCAGCTATTGCAGTGGCTTAACAAGTTTTCAAACCACCTCGTTGGTAATCAGCAGAGTCGTTTTTTCAAGGCTGCTAGGGAATCGGAGGTGACAAAACCACCACCCGAGCTAACTAATGCCGATTTGGAACTTTTGTATACTCAACTGTTGGCAGGCGTACAGCAAGGACGAGGAAAACAATGGGCAATTCAGTATTTAGAACGCATGGAGGATCGCATCAGTGTAGAGCGGTGGATAGGTTGGCTGCTGATATTTAGCGAAAAATTGTTTTTATCACCAAGTTCCCATGAGCGGTTAGCAGGACAGATGATGCGATTGGGCGAACTGGGAATTGGCAAAGTTGGTGAACTTTCTTACGACATTGGTATCCGCTTGTTGACGGGGGAATTGAGCGTCCATGACCAAGAGTACCAAGAGAGTGAAACCAGAAGGTCGGAAATTTGCCATACCCCACCAGACTCCCCAGGAAAGGAGTTAATACATCAGTTAGGCGAATTGTTATGGGAGTCTGAAGACCTAGAATTTCAAACTAGAGCAGCAAGACCCCAAGTAGAGTCCTTTGGGGAAATATTGAGTGAGAATACACCAGAGTTGATCTGGGAATATTCAGTTACAGATGACGACAGCACAGGATCAAAAACCCCAATTGATTCTCCTGGGGAAATATTGACGGAAAATGCACCAGAATGGGAATATTCAGTTGCAGTAACGGGCTTCACCCCACCTGATGAAGGTGTACTCGGCAATTTAACCGAAGATTTCCACGACTCGGAAGGACAAAAAGCTCAGATCATTAAATCACAACCTGGAGCAACAACAGTATCTTCTCCTGACACTGAGGAGCAATCTTTGGCTAATTTAGAACCAAAAGTAACTGATACTTTGGATGAGTTGTTGGCAAAGTTGGATCAAAGTAACTATCCAATCCAACAACTAGGGGCTAATCTCTCACCTGGGAATCAGATCCTACCTATGACGGTTGCTCAACGTGAGGTTCAAGGACAGGATTGGTTTTATCAAGGTCTTCAGCAAGCTAAAACAGGAGATTTGCTAGGAGCGATCGCTTCTTACAATCAAGCTATAGAAATGAATCCTGATGCTTTTGAGTATTGGTTTAATCATGCTTTAACTTTATTTCATCTACAATGTTTCTCCGAGGCCATCGCTTCTTATGACGAAGCCATAGCACTAAAACCCCATCACTACAAATCTTGGTATAACCGAGGTGCGACTTTGGGTGAATTAGGAAGATTTGAAGAAGCGATGGACTGTTTTGAGCAAGCCATAGCAGTTCAGCCTGAGAATCCAGAGGCTTGGTCTAGTAAAGGTTTAGCCCTGTTCAAATTAGGACAAATTCCCGCAGCAATTTCCAGTTATGACCAAGCCTTAGATCTGGAACCACAAAATCCAGAAAATTGGTATTACCGAGGTATGGCCTTGTCCATGATTGAGCAATATGCAGAGGCTATGGCATCTTACGACAGAGCTATTGCTATTCAAGCAGATTTCCATGAAGTTTGGATTGACCGGGGTGTGGTGTTATTTAATCTAGGCCATTGGTCTCAAGCTATTAACTCATGGGATCAAGCACTTGCCAGCCAACCGAATTTATATTTAGCTTGGTATAACCGTGCTATAGCTTTAGAACAGTTAGGACAAAGAGAAGAAGCGATTGCCTCTTATGACAAGGCCATAGCTGTTAAACCAGACTTTCACTTAGCTTGGTACAATCAAGGGGTAGCACTGTTTTGTTTAGAAAGATTTGCCGAAGCGATCATCGCCTACGATAACGCCCTACAAATTAAACTTGACTATTGGGAAGCTTGGATTGGTCGAGGAATGGCTGCTGGACACTTAGCTAGCTTAACATCCTTAAATTCTTTAACCAACATCAACACTGAAAATCCCGCCTTGCGGCAGGGCGGCTATGAGGGTAAGCTAGGAAGTTTAGAGGAAGGGTTGAAATATATTCGCCCAGATACCCACCCAGAAGGTTGGGGTAGATTGCATATGGCAAAGGGCAATACTTACTATGACATGGGTAAGAAATATCCTACATCTCGGAATTATTGGCATCAAGCTATAGCTGAATATTATCAAGCCCTATTAACCCTGGCAACAGCAGATTTTGCGGAGTTGCATTTAGAGGTTTTGCAATCTCTAATTAAAGCACTTTTGGGTACAGGCCAAACAGCACAAGCACTGGAATTACAGCAACAAGCAGCAGATTTACTAACACAACTACTGACAGAATCAACTCGTTCTGATGACAGTAAAAAGCAAATAGCTCTCAAATTTGCGGGAATTGGTCAATTAGAAGTGGATTTAGCTGTAGAATATGGCGACTTGGTAGAAGCCTGGGAAATGGCAGAACAAGGCAAAAATTGTTGTTTAACTTGGCAACTATACCATTGGCAAGAAGAGATTTACACACACTACTACAGTTCAGTTCAACAACTTCTTAATCCCTACACTGCAATTATTTACTGGCATATTAGCCCAGTATCCTTACATACTTTCATAATTAAATACCAAGCCCCATCACCTATTTTAGTTTTTACGCCCATACAAAATGTCCGAAAAATTGACTTAGAAAAAACTCCGCAAGTTGTTGATGAATTTGCTTTACCAGAAGCTGTCAGGCGGTTAATTGAATTTGAAGATTGGCTGGAAGATTGGCATCAAGCATACCAAGAATATCTCAGTCACGCACAAGACCAACACAGTAAAAGCAATCATGTGTGGCGAGTGGATATGGAACAAAAGCTTTTGGAACTCAAAAATATTCTCCAGATTACCACCATCACACAAGAAATTAAAGACATCACCCAACTAATTTTAATTCCCCACTGCGACCTACATAGATTGCCTCTCCACACTCTTTTTAATATTTCTTCGCCGTTACAGCAAGAAATACCAGGTCATTTGACTATTAGCTATTTGTTGAGTGTGCAAAAAGGTTTGTCTGGAAAGGCTGAAAGTATGTGGAAATGGTCGCATCAAATCTTGCTAAGTGTCGAGTCACCTAACAGCACAAATTATTCCCCACTAAAATTTACTAAATTGGAATCTGATGTTATTAGCCAGATGTTCAATAATCCCAAACATATTGATAAATATGAAGCTAACAAATATACAGTAGAGAATGCTTTATTTAACGAGCATCAAAATATTTTTCATTTTGCCGGGCGTGTAATGAACAATTACAATGATCCGCAAAAATCAGCGTTGCCGTTAATAAATGGAGAACAAATAACCTTAGCAGAAATCTGTCAAAAAAATTTGAGTAATTACAAATTAGTTACTCTTTCGTCCGCTGAAACTGAGGGAAGTAAAAATCAGAATATTACTACTGAATATGTTGATTTAGCCAGTGGTTTTACTTGTGGAGGAGTACCTTATGTGGTAACTACCCTATGGACTGTGGAATCATCTAGCAGCGCTTTAGTGATGATTGATTTTTATAGAAGATTACAGCTAAATAAATCACCAGTTATTGCCTTAGCTGAAGCAACTTTATGGTTAAAAGAACTAACTGCCCTTGAACTCACAAAATGGTATGAAGATTTACTAAAGAATCTAGATCATAATGAATTGAGAACCATAGGTTATTTAGCAACATATTTGTATAAAAGTAGTAAGATGGTTCCCGATAAAAAACTTTATAACCATCCCTACTACTGGGCAGCATATAAAATTCTAGGTGTTATTAACTAATAGTCAAGATAGTTAATTTGGTGTTGCTAAGTGACAACACAAGTGATGATGCTCACGCAGAAGCCCAGGAAAAAATGGTTAAACAAATAGAACTTATTTTTTCATATCCTCAAGCATTTTTAATCATAGTATGATTGCGAACTTGGGGCTTTTGCCACACCATGGCGGCAAAATTAATCAGCAAGCAGCTTATGGCTAGAAACAACAATATATATGTAGGTAACATGACCATACCAATTATGAACCAAGTAAATACATGCAAGATCATGACTACAGCGAAAATACTGACAATTCCGACAGATGTCCAGATTTGATATGTTGGGCGACCTAATACTCTAAGGATGATTGTTAGCGATGAGACAATTATGTTGGCTGGGACGAGAAATGCACAAATACTCGTACAGTTATCACGGGAAAAATCAGCTACGGCGTTGAAATCAAGCATCAATTTATGGGGTTGAATGTCAACATCTTAAAAATAAGAAATAAACATATTTTTAGATATTTGAATTTACCTTAGCATATAGCTAAAGTATTTACTCCGCTTGTGTAACATAATTTAAACTCTTTGCCAAAGTTATCATATTACTTATGCTGACGATGAGCAAAGTTGAAATTAAAGAGAAAAATTCCTTCTAGAAATCAATTCAATTGCTTCAACAGGCGAGATACTTACTACTAAAATTGCGACATTTTTCCCTTGACAACTATTACAAAAGTTAATCTTTAACAGACATAACTACTGTGGTAATTTTTGCTCTGCTTCCCTAAAATTTAAATTCTTATGAAATAATTTAAATTTTTATTAAAAACAGTTAAGTATTATATGGGGCGGTTAAATATCGCTTTATGATTATGCTGAAAGAGTCCTGTATTTAAAAATGTGCGATCGCAAATACGCCATCCTCGGAACTGGTGCGTTAGGTGGGTTTTATGGCGCTAAATTGCAACAAGCTGGTTTAGATGTCCACTTTTTAGTCAACAGTGATTACGAACATGTAAGTAAATCTGGTTTATTTGTCGAGTCCAAAGACGGTGATTTTACCCTTGCCCAAGTTAAGGCTTATAATCATGTAGAGCAGATGCCACAATGTGATGTAGTCATAGTGGCACTCAAAACAACTCAAAATCATTTGCTGGCAAAATTATTACCACCCGTGGTTAAAGATCATGGTGTGGTGTTGGTATTGCAGAATGGCTTAGGGGTAGAAGAAGATATTGCCCAAATCGTTACCAATGTTCAAATTATCGGTGGGTTATGTTTTCTGTGTGCCAATAAAGTGGGGGCAGGACATATTTGTCATTTAGATTATGGCAAAATTACCCTGGGAGAATATCACCATGAATATCAACGTCATGCTATGACAGAGAAGATGGAGCAAATTGCTGATGACTTTGCAAGTGCTGGTGTCCCTATTGAATTAGCGGCAGATTTACTACTAGCGCGGTGGCAAAAACTAGTGTGGAATATACCCTACAATGGGTTGTCCGTAATTCTCAACGCTAGAACAGACCAATTAATGGCAGATGGTAGCACCCGGAGATTAATTGAACAATTGATGAATGAAGTAGCGATTGGGGCAAAAACTTCAGGGCGCATCATCGCCGATAGCTTTATTCAAACCATGCTTAATTACACATTAAAAATGAAGCCTTACCGTACCAGTATGAAAATTGACTATGATCAACGCCGCCCCTTAGAAATAGAGGCTATTTTTGGTAACCCCTTAAAAAAAGCCCAAGCAGCTGGTATAAATTTACCGCAAATTAGCTGTATGTATCATCAACTGCAATTTCTCCAGCAAAGAAACACCCAAATTACATCTCCTTAACTCTCTGCGTCTAGTGCGCCTCTGGGTGAAATTAAGTCAACTCAACTATGTCCAATATACCAACCCCTGCAATTAAACCAAATGCCGAAGATAGTTTTGCCATTACCTTTGCACCATTATCTCTTGAGGAAATCTACGCCAAAGCTAACGACTCAGCCAATGGTGCAGTAGTGGTTATGAGTGGGATGGTTCGTCATCAAACTGATGGAAAACCTGTGGTAGCCTTAGAATATCAGGCTTATGAACCAATGGCATTAAGAGTTTTTTATCAAATAGCTGCTGATGTTCGTTCCTTGTGGTCGGATGTCAACCGGGTGGTAATTTATCACCGCGTCGGGCGTTTGCGGGTGGGAGAAATCAGCGTCTTAGTAGCAGTTGGTTGTCCTCATCGTAGTGAGGCGTTTGCAGCTTGCCGTTATGCTATTGATACTCTTAAACATCATGCCCCTATTTGGAAAAAAGAACATTGGACTGATGGTCGTAGTAGCTGGGTGAGTATTGGTGCTTGTGAACAGTTAAAAGAAGGCTGCTAAAAATTCTCTGACAGGCTTTTGAGGTATCCCTGTTTTGTTACTACGGGGGAAGTATAATCAAGAAAGAAATCGGAAACAGTAATGGAAGGTGATGGTTACGCCACGCCGACAGGCAGCAAGCACAGTAGCATTCATCGATAACCACTGTCAACACTGTGATTCGTTATTTGGAGATGTAAGAAATTTTGAAGCATTTAAATATTTAGGTTCTTCGGTACTTTTTATGGAGAACCCAGTTCAAAATCATTGAAAGTCTTATTGTGTCGGCGTTTCATTGAAAATATTAGGCATAATTGTTTATAACCTTACTCTGTAAGGGTTTTGTTCTTATCAGTCCTCGACTAGTATAAAATCTACACAAGAACCAATATTTACACTTGGGAATGCTCTCACAAATCCCAGATAAATCGCTACCAGAGATAGCGAAAATAGCAGGATTAAAAAACCCTCAATCACTACATCATTTTTTGAGAGATGCGCTGTGGGATGTCAAAAAGTTAAAATAAATAAGGCTGTGGCTAACAAAAATATTGATTGGAGAAAGAGAAATAATTTTATGTATTGACGAAACAGGAGATAAGAAAAAGGGGAAAGCAACAGATTATGTAACTTGCCAACATATTGGAAATATAGTCTACGTCACAACTGTTGAATGTTAAGAAAGAGGTGATAAAAATAGCCCAAAATATGGTAAATTCTGGGCGAAGGATTAAAAAAAATAATTGATAATGATTATAAATTCATTTCCCAAGATTGTCAAAGACATCCTCAGACCGTTGCCAAAAAA
>WGNO01000076.1 GCA_016124525.1 Nostoc sp. RI_552
GCAACGGTCTGAGGATGTCTTTGACAATCTTGGGAAATGAATTTATAATCATTATCAATTATTCTATTTTAATACTTCGCCCAGAATTTACCATATTTTGGGCTATTTTTATCACCTCTTTCTTAACATTCAACACTTGTGCCCATCACCCATCACCCATCACCCATCACCCGTCACCCGTCACCCGTCACCCATCACCCATCACCCATCACCCGTCACCCGTCACCCGTCAACAGTCAACAGTCAACAGTCAACCGTCAACCGTCAACCGTCAACCGTCAACTCAGTTTGCACATAAGCAACTTTAGCCTTAATCTCATCCATCGCTAACCACAAATCTAACAAGGCTTTTTCCTCCGGGATGCGTTTCCTTTCATCCCCAATGTGGGGAATCACTTTCAACGCCACCTCAAAGGTCCGCATCAATAAATCATTACTCACTAAGCCAGTATTTTTCATAAACCTACGCACTGGTTCTGTATTTTCCTCCTCCTGGTACAAAGCAATCATGGCGTGAAGTCCATCCACTAAATACCTGGGGGAAAATTCCGTATCAATTACCGAAAAAGCCCCTTTTTTCAGCCGTTGTTGGGGGGTGAGTAACTTACAGGAACCACTACCAGAATCTAATAACTTATGTTGTTTCACTAAATCAGAAACATCAAACCCACCCACCGCTAAAGCCAGTTGTCTAGCTTCATCAAAGGGAAACTCCCGGGCCTCAAAGGTATCCCAAGCTAAAATGTACCATTGAGTTAAAGGGTCAATACCATTCAAGTCTTTACCTGCTAACAACTTTTCCAATCGGTATTCCACCACTGCTTGGCGTACTTCTTCAAAAGCTGCTTTAGGTTCCACCACATTTCCCGCACTATCTAAAATAGAACTGTACCCGGTAAACACCTTTAAAGCACAACCAAAAGCACTCAAACACAAATTAATCCCCGGGGGTTTAATCCGGCGCTGGGGGTCTGCTACCCTATCAGCAGCAGAGCGAGAATCTGCTGTTAAGCATTGTTCTAACTCCGGTGCTGTTTCAAAGACAATATTTCGCACATCCATCCGCACATCATCCCACCAACCTTGTTCCGCCTTGGGGTCACGTTTGCGACATACTAAAAGCACGGTGCTAGATACGGCATTTTTCTGGGCTTGGTGTAAGTTTTGGGGGTTTTCTGTACTCACAGCCCAAGATGCAGTAATTTCAAACCCAGCAGTAATGAGAGATTTAGCTAAGACATCCCACGCCCCAGAGTCTTTGTGGTTAAATTGTACTGTCATGACCCCATGTTCCCGCAGGACCCGGTGGTATTCACCAAAGGCCATGGCCATTTTTGCTTCATAGTCTTGGTTAGCTAGTTCCTCCGGGGATACCCCCATATTACGGAAGCGGGAAGGGTTGGCGACGGCTTCCCGGTCTTTGTCTGTAAGTTCTAGGTAAAATAGTTCTGGGAAGATATCCCCCAGGGTGCGTTTTAGCCAGACATAGAAGAAGTCGGAAATATCTGCATAAGGAATTGTGGCATAATAGGGGGGGTCGGTGATGATTGCATCAACTGAGTTATCAGGGATATGTGTGAGGTTATCCGCTGAGGCGGAGTGGATTTGAATGAATTTAGAGTCCTGTTGTTGCAATCCTGGGATGGTTGTTGAAGAGGTTTTGGCTCCTAATAATGCACACAGGTTTTTATAGTCTGATGCAAACGCATCAGCACACCAAAACCATAATTCACCAGCACCGTTTTTTTCTGGATAATTCCACATTAAATTGAGTGCATGTTGTGATGAAGCACCTTCAGAACCAGATCTAGGAGGATTCCAACGTCCTAATCTACAATTTTCATCAACGCATCTATCTAATACCAAAGCCAAATAAGTTGAAATTGCTTGTGCTTTCTCCCATTCCTGCTCATGTTGAATTAGCGCCTTGGCTTCGTTGATAATTTCAACGTAGGTAACCAGGGTTAAAAGTTGACGGGGGTTAAAAATATTAAACCATTGTTTACAGTAATTTAATATTTGACCGTGGTCGTTAATAATATATTCTGAAGGAATTAAATTATTACTTTCAAAATCTGAAAAATTATGTGTTAAATGTTTTCTAGCTAAATTCCATCCTGATATATCATTTTCGGTAGCTATTCTAAATTCTAAACTTCCCTTACCTTTTTTATAAGCAATCCCATACAATTGATAACCTAAACCACCTGTTTGAGCTTGTGATTTAATAACATCATCCTCAATCACATTCCCACAATTAGGGCATTTACCCACACCCCTACTAATGGTAGTTGTAGTGTCAGGGTCATATTCCCCATCATCAGTTTCAATAGTTGTCCCCTTACCCTTTTTACCCTTAACCAATTCAAAATCAACCCGCTTCTCCTCAGGATTAGGAATTGGCTTGACAGCATACCAATCACTTGTAACCTTTCTCGCTTGTCCTTTACCTGCATAATTGCTAGTTTTACTTAACCACCAATTAGGACTTAAAGGAACAACAGACTCACAACTTGGACAAACAACCGTATGGGCCCATAGATAATTCTGCACCTTTTCCCCTGGTAAAGAAGGAAAAAACTCAGCCAATCTTTTCTCGGCTTCATCCCCCACCCACTTCACCCACTTATCAATATCATGCTGTAAATCAGCCCCAAACTTGAGGGGATATTCCATGGCCGCCTTCATGGTCACCACCGCCACAGGATTTAAATCAGAAGCCAGGACATTTAACCCATATCTCACCGCCTCAAAGGGGATACTCCCACCCCCAGCAAATGCATCTAACACCGTTGGTGTGGGAGTTCCCCACAGTTTCTCACAATAATCATGCACCTTCTGAATTTGCACAGAATTAGGAGGGGTTTTATACAGCCTTACCTCTTTCCCTGGTACTAACCCCAGCAAATATTGAAACTCATCCATGGTGATATCTGCTGGTAGTAGAGAAGCCAAGACACTAGCGCGACTAAAAGACAAAGGCTTACGAGAATACCAGCGATGTAATCCTTTAAATGGATTTCCCCCGTGTTCAAAATTCACCTGCTCATTTAATACTTCTACAGGCATCATTTTTTCAATAAATACGGAGGGGCGGTTTTCCATGGTGGTTGATTGTTAACTGTTGACGGTTGACGGTTGACTGTTGGTGGTTGACGGTTGACTGTTGGTGGTTGACGGTTGACGGGTGACGGTTTTAAGCACTTATCACATACTGAATATCTCTTTGAATACTACGAATTACAAAACTACATAAGCTTCTATGTCGAGGAACTATGGTAGGTTTATTTAATTTCAAATGTTGCCAAACCTCATGATTGCCACCTTCTCTAACTTTGTAAAATCCTACACTCTCCATTTCTCTTATAATTGCATTTTTTGATTCATCTGATAATCTAATAATTGATTTGGAATCGGTGGTACTGGTAACAACATCTTCAAAATTTAATATAGCATCATTAAATTCATCTTTATATTTATCCGCTATATCCTCTAAAATACGCGCTATACTTTTAGGTGCTGTGAATTTTTCTATCGACCTAATTTTTTGCGAATATTCTTTTATGTGGTGCGATTTATCTAATTTACTTTGAATTTTTTCTAAAAATCTATTTATGGGTATATTGCCATACATAGACATATCTTTAGTAGCCATCATAATTGACCAATAAAGATATTTAACATATTCAGTCATATTTTCATCAGATGAATTTGGTATCAGCTTAATTAAATTCTTACTATCTAAGTTAGACCAAAGTAATATAATAGGGAATTGATCACATGAGATTTCAAAACAAGATGCTGCGATTTCTGCTCCTCTATAGTGATGAGGTCCAAGACTAAAAAGTATAGATAACCATTCGTTACTATCTCTCATATATTCTTGAACATCTTCAACTCCTAATTGTACCAAAAAGTTATGTATTCTATTTTTTGCCGGTTCAACTAGATTCATAATATGTTTACTATTAAGAATTAAAAACTTATTGTTAGGAGCATAGGGGAAATAAATATTATGTAATTTTCCAGTTTTGTTATGTAGCCAATTTATTAAATCAGCATCTTCCTGTCTTAATACCGAATCCCATTGATCATTGTCTTTATTATGTAAAATCAGCGATGAAGTCTGATTAGGATAACCCCTCATTTTAGGAATAAAACCCGGTACTGCAAAATAAGAAAAATCTGGTATAGTAAGCATAATATACCCCGATAATATAAAGTTTATTGATCACCCGTCACCCATCAACAGTCAACCGTCAACCGTGAACCGTCAACAGTCAACAGTCAACAGTCAACAGTCAACCGTCAACAGTCAACAGTCAACAGTCAACAGTCAACTTTTACCATCAAATTCAACCTGTCAACTGGATTCCGATTCAGTGCTTGTTTAATAGTAGTGATTTCTGTACCATCTGGTTGTACAGGTGATGAAAATTCAAATATCAGCTTTAGGGACACATCAGCTTGTACCTCCTGGTTATTTAGCAAGCTGTTAATAATCCCCTGAAAACTCTGAAAACCTTTGACTGGTCCTTGATACTCTAACCTGATAAACTGTTCCCCCAGGCTAATGGTGGCTAACTGGTCAATTTGTAAGGGGAATTTGGCCAACAGAGCTAAACTCGTCATCAACTTGCGATAGTCCATCACCTTTGTAACAGCTAGTTCTAGAGACTTGATACCCTGGATTTGATTATCTTTAACACAATCTCCCAACTGAGTAAATACGCTATTAGGTGTTCCCTCCCACTCAAACTCTTCTGGTTTAGCCTTCAGAAGAGACAAATTATTCCAGGACTCTCCGGTTTTTTCCCTACCGTTAGGTGTGGAAGGTATACCAGTACCGTAACTAAAAGTACTCGCTTGGGTTGCTTTTTCCGCAATTTCCCCATTGCCGTAGTCCGCTACAATTTTAAAAGTTGTGGTTTGGGAAATTCCCATTTCATATTCATCACTGGGGCGAAATTCCTTTTCAACTAAATCCCCATCCTGATAAAGCTTAATTGTCAAAGCCCCCGCAGCTTTCCACCGCACCCGCACTGGTTTTACTGTATCATTACTAGACATAACCTGGGCATTGAGTTCAATTTCCCGAGGTTTCGGGGGTTGAAGAATTCCCCGGCGATAAAGTTCTAGGCCATGACTAAACTCAATTGGTGGTAGTTGACTGTTGACCGTTGACTGTTGGGTGTAAATGAAAACTTTTTCCCCCATCTTCATATCCCATTCACCAGTTTCCAACCCCCGGCGGATGGTATCTCGCAATTTGGATAATTCAGCATCAAGGAGTATATTTAAACCTAGTTCTTTAGCAAAGGCTTCTTTTAAGGCTTTAGTTGTCCAATAACTTAACCCAGAAGGCCAGACCTTCTGTAAAATGTAAGCTGGTGCATAGGGTGGTGACTCTTCAGCACGTATCTTTTGACAATCTTTCAGTGCTTTTAAAATTACATCTTGTTGATTATTTTTACCCTTGACATCGCTGGAATCTTGTGAAGGCAATGTATAGTGCATCAAGCCCTTGGGAGCTTTCACTGGGTCATTAGCAGGGTAAAATAAATGGCGATAGGTATTAGTTAAAGACACTCTTACCCATAAATCCAAAAAACTTTTTTTATCTTTTAGTTGTTTCTGTTGACTTTCTGACAAATCTTGCAAGCGATTGGGAGAATTGAGAATATTTTGAATAGCGCGAAATTCCCTAGCATTCTCAATTGCTCGGTGTAATTCTTGTTTATTAGCAACTAAAAATAATAAGCGATTCCTAAAAATCCGAAATTTACCCGACTCCCCTGTTTCATTAAAAATTCTCTCCACAAGTGGAGGTGTTCCGTCAGTGGTTGCAGAAATAGTTGCTTCATTAAAGCCAATTAAACACAAAGCAATACTATCTGAAACATCATCTACATCACAGGGTGATTGCGGTGCGGAAAATAGCTTGAAGAATTTATTAGCAAAAATAGTATCCCGGCGATTTTGTAAATCTTCCTTGGCTTCAGCAATTCCCACTTGGGCTTTTTCTTCGGCAATAATTTTATTAATTGATGGTTCTTCTTTAAAGCGAGCCAAAGTCGTCATGGGGTCGTCGTCCAAATACCAAGCAACTTTATTCAGTCTTTCTAGGACTGTATCCACAAATCCAATTTCTAACCCCGGTGTCAACAAAGATAAATTTAATTCAGCGCGACGAATACCAGATGCTGTCCCTTGGTTAATAGAATGTAAAAAAATAGTCCGGGCTACCCAGCTGGAAAAGGGAGGTTTACCCCCTGCTGACCATTCTGCATCTTGTAACTGGGCGTGGGCTTCTCTCCCGGTGGGATTATAAATATCAGCCTGGATTGTTATCCGCATCAAGGGACGTTCTAACCGGGAAGTTAAATCACTGGTAATTTCTTCCTCAATCCCCACTGGAATGTGGTGGGGATGAATTAAAGGTATCCAGTTTGTTAACTGGTGACTGGTGACTGGTGAGCTATTGTAACTTTGCCAAAGATAACCTATGAGTTTGGCAAATAACCGCAATGCGCCTCTAGTGCGTTGGAAGTTGGGAATGGAAGCGATTTTTTTAGTTAGTAAGTTAAATAGTTCTGGGTGAAAAGGATAACTCTGTTCGATGCTCTCAGCGTAACGCGCATCTTTACAACCATCCGGTAAGTTAATGCGACTAGCTTTATAACTTTGTAAATATTCCCTGGCTGCATTAGCAGCAGCACCGGGTTGAATACTGCTGAATATTCGTTGTTTGACAATATTATAAATTTCAATATCCGTACTAGGTTTGAGGATGCGTTCTTGACGGGAAGTGGCAGAAATTGCTTCCCGGATTTCCGTGGTTTCTTCCCCAAAACTGTCGCTAGAAGAAGCCAGGGTATAGACAAACACTAAGTTATTACAAGCTGCGGCTAAGTCCATCAAGGAGAATAAAAACGCCACAACTTGTCCTGCTAAATCACTGTTACCAACTATGGTGGCTTTGGCTGCTCGCAAATATCTGGCGATTTCGTCTAGGATAACCACTGTGGGTTGTCCTTGGAGTATCTTTTCTAAAACCACTGTTCCGGGACTAACTCGCTGTTCATCGGAACCTTTCAGTAAACTATAACCTTCTACACCACCAATTTGATAAGCAATTTCACCCCACAGGGTATAGGTGGTAATCCCAGTATCTTCATGATAAACCCCGTTTACTGGGTCAAGGTCTTGACAGGCTATGGCGGTTGCTTGAATTGGTCGGTGTGGAATTAAATTAACATCAGCAAATCGGTCTAATCCAGAAATATCCCGCCCATTTTTGGCAATGTGCCACAAAGCTATTTCATCGTGGGTTTTACCACCCCCAAAGCTTGTTTCTAAGCGAATAATAGGAGAACCAACACTAGCCCCCGTTAAACGCCCAAACACTTCAGAAATTAAAGTTTTTAAACCTTCAGTAGCAAAAGTATTGGCAAAAAACTCTTGGGGGTCTTGGTAGACACGGGGTGCTTTCCCCTCTACCACCAGTCGCAATTTGGCAGCAAATAATTCGGGAGCAAGTTCCCCTGCTAAGATTTCTTCTCTGGGAATGCAAGTTTTGAATACTGATGGAAGCATAGGACTAAGGAGATAGTTTATACTTATTGACTCACACAGTTAACTCTTCTGAAACTTCAACCACTAGCTCGACGGATTTATCGTCTCAAAATCAGGACTTTCATTAAAAATTCAATACCCTTCAAACAGCTTGTAGAGAATTGTGAGTGCGTAAGTAATAAAGTTAAAGCTACACACAAACTATGTTTGACATACTAGCACTACTGCAATGACGGCTACCACAAATCGAAATAACATAACCGAGAGTGTCTGAGCAAAAACATCAGCCATGGCCTCACTTTCCCTAGCTGATGCCAATACAAGCAAAGAAATTCATTACACTGAAGTTAGTTGCCATGCTAGGATTGATCCCATAAAGTCCATGACTGAACAAACTACTAGAATATGTATCCTTGGTGGAGGCTTTGGTGGTCTCTACACTGCCCTTCGCTTAAGCCAATTACCTTGGGAAAACGGCGAAAAACCTGAAATTGTCCTGGTTGATCAAAGCGATCGCTTTATATTTGCTCCTTTGCTCTATGAATTACTAACCGGTGAACTACAAACCTGGGAAATTGCCCCACCTTTTACAGAACTGCTACAAAGCACAGGAGTGCGTTTTTGTCAAGCTGTTGTCTCAGGAATTAATACAGAGCAACAACGGGTACAATTACAAGATGGGTTGGAAATCTCCTACCACCGATTAGTGTTGGCTTTGGGGGGAGAAACACCCCTAGACATGGTTCCAGGTGCCACATCTTACGCTTACCCATTCCGCAATATCAGCGATGCATATCGTTTAGAAGAACGTCTGCGAGTTTTAGAAGAGTCTGATGCAGAAAAAATTCGTGTAGCCATTGTTGGTGGTGGTTACAGTGGTGTGGAATTAGCCTGTAAGTTGGCTGATAGACTAGGAGAAAGAGGACGTTTACGCCTGATTGAAATTGGTGATGAAATTTTACGCACTTCCCCAGAATTTAACCGCGCAGCTGCCAAGAAAGCTTTAGAAGCAAAAGGCGTATTTCTGGACTTAGAAACCAAAGTTGAATCCATCCGTCAGGATACCATCTCCCTACAATACAAAAGTCAGGTGGATACAATTCCCGTGGATTTAGTAATTTGGACTGTGGGAACAAGGGTTGCACCTGTAGTCAAAACACTACCTTTAAAGCAAAATCACCGTGGTCAGATAACTACCACACCTACTTTACAAGTATTAGATCACTCAGAAATCTTTGCCTTGGGAGATTTAGCAGACTGTCATGATGCTGAAGGTCAACAAGTCCCCGCCACAGCCCAGGTAGCTTTTCAACAAGCCGATTATACTGCCTGGAATATCTGGGCTTCTCTAACTAATCGCCCTTTACTGCCTTTTCGTTACCAACAGCTAGGGGAAATGATGGCATTAGGCAAGGACAACGCCACCCTCACCGGTTTAGGTGTCAAATTAGATGGTTCTTTGGCATATGTCGCCCGTCGTCTTGCTTATCTCTATCGCATGCCAACTTTCCACCATCAACTCAAAGTTGGTTTTAATTGGCTAGTTCGTCCTATTATAGATACACTTTCTTAGTAGTATCTGGTGTATTCACCAAAATCTCACATCCCACATTCATAATTATACAAGGTTTGATGGAACCACCGAAAGTTATTCTTTTAGATGCTGTGGGCACACTCTTTGGGGTAAAAGGCAGTGTGGGCGAAGTTTACAGTCAACTAGCCAAGGAATTTGATGTTGAAGTTTCACCAGAAATATTAAACCAAACCTTTCTGGAAAGCTTTAAAGCATCACCACCACCAATATTTCCCAATGCGGAATTACAAGATATTCCTCAACAGGAGTTTCATTGGTGGCAGAAAATTGTCTTAAATACCTTTGCAAATGCTGGTGTTCTGGAAAAATTTGCTGATTTTCCTGGTTTTTTTAGTGAACTCTATATTCACTTTGGTACCGGAGAACCTTGGTTCGTTTATCCTGATGTATTGCCGTGTTTGACAGATTGGCGAAAACAGAACATTGAACTAGGGATATTGTCCAATTTTGATTCCCGTATTTTCTCAGTGTTGCAAAGTTTAGAATTGAGCAGTTATTTTTCCTCTGTCACCATTTCCACCCAAGCCCATGTAGCTAAACCTGATCCCCAAATTTTTGCCATGGCTTTAGCAAAACATAATTGTCCCCCTGAAGCAGCTTGGCACATTGGCGATAGTCTTGTAGAGGACTATCAAGGAGCCAAAGCTGCTGGCCTAAGGGGTATTTGGATTAATCGGGAAAAAACTTCTTGACCTATGTCGTCAACTCCTTACACCCCACCCCACAAGGGTAAGTTTTTTTACGTTGTGGTGAGGGTAAGACTTGGAAGACAAGGAGGTTTATGCCAATGTGTGTTTTTCCACACATTTAAAACTTATTAAAAGCAATCGATGGAGAAAAACAAAGGTGCTAACTATAGCAAAAACCGACGCGCCAGCATAAAACTAGAAATTGATTTAGCATCCACCGGGTCTCCTTGGAGAATAGCTTTCTCCAACTCCTCTGGAGTCATTAACACAGTTTCAATATCCTCATCTTCATCTTGTTTTGGCGGGTTGTCCAGCTTTGTCAAATCTCGCGCCAGAAAAGCATAAATAATTTCGTCAGAATAGCCAGGAGCCAGGAAAAATTCCCCTAATGTGTCCCACCTTTGGCTGGTGTAACCGGTTTCTTCCTCAATTTCCCGCTGTATTGTCTCCAAGGGATTTTCATTTTGTTCCAAGGTCCCGGCGGGAAACTCTAATATCCTTCTTTGAGTTGCAAAACGATACTGGCGCACAAGTACAAGTTTCCCCTCCGGGGTGACAGGTACGGCTAAAGCTCCACCAGGATGACGAATACATTCCCAATCTCCTTCTGATTTGTTAGGTAAACGCAGGCGATTGACTTCAAAATCAAACTTGCGACCTTTGTAAAACAAGCATCGTTTCAGTAGTTGTGGTAATTCTCTACCTAATGGCATAGTAAACTTTTCTTCAGGGTACATATACATACAACACTGTTCTTGAGTAAAAACAGTATTTTTTATATTTATGGGTAGTAAATTTAAGTAATGGCGTTTAATAAATGTACATCACAACAGTCCACCTCTTTAACTAAATCTCTAATTCCACGCTGAGAAATTGGTTCCACCCAATCTGGGGCAATTTCTGCCAGGGGTATTAAGACAAAAGCCCGCCATCGCATTCGGGGATGGGGAATCTGGAGTTGGGGCGTATCCATGATTAAATCCTCGTACAACAACAAATCTAAATCAAGCGATCGCGCACCCCAGCGCTCTTGACGTACCCGCCCAAATTGTTCTTCAGTTGCCAATAAAGTCTCCAACAGCAAATATGGTGGCATTTGCACTTGTAATATGGCGCAACCGTTTAAATAATCTGGCTGGGGTGGACCTACCGCTTTAGTTTTATACCAACTGGATTTAGCTTGTAGCTTAATTCCAGGTGTTTTGGCTAACTTCTCAATAGCCGCTTCTAAAATGTTATGAGAATCACCAAGATTACTACCGAGGGCAATGGCAGTAACTTTATCTGTAGTACCTTCACTAGATACCTTTAATGAACTTGCTGGGTTGAACAATTAGCTAAAACTGGTGTATTAATACTTACAAAAAATTAACGAATTTCCCTAAAATATTCTTATCTATTACTGAATTCAGTTAATTATTTATAGGCTAATATACTAACACAACCATGGTGCGCTAACCCAAAGAATGTTATGCAGCCAATTTCATCTAAGTGAGATGTACAACACCAGGGAGGATGGTTACCCCACAAGATTTATCATCTTGAAAGTTGTACTTCTTTTACTTCTAAAGTGCTGTATGTTGGGTAAGTCTTAGGTATTTCTAGAGGAGACATAATCTGGGAAAGCTCACCTCCTAGTTCAAGCAAAAATAAACCAATTTTATGAACTTTGATAAGGAGGAAATGCCATTGACCCCTGGTAATCATTACGAGGATGAAGCAGCTAAAAATCAGAGCTTACCACCCACAAGATTTATGATATCAAGGCAGTTATGGAGTCAAATTAACCGTGTCTCCTCTGGAATACATAATGTATTTGGAAACCGCAATAGACTTTTTTATCGTACCATCTGGTTTTGGGCAAGTTTGGGCATAGGTATTACTGTAGGTGGCACAATCATTGGCTTACAGTACTTTATCGGCAGAATAGATCAAACTTTGCCAGATAAATCCCAACTGCAAGTAGCCAGCCGAGGGGAAACCTTAACCATCAAAGCCGTTGATGGAACCATATTACAACAACAAGGTGAAGCCACCAGGAAAACACTGAGAATAGAACAAATACCTGAAGAACTCAAACAAGCCTTTATTGCCTCAGAAGATAGAAGATTTGCCAATCATCATGGTGTTGATGTTCAAGGAATTCTCAGAGCAGCTTGGAATAATTTGCGATCGCACACTGTAGTAGAAGGTGGTAGCACCATTACCCAACAGCTAGCCCGAATTCTGTTCCTCAAACCAGAGCAAACAATCTGGCGCAAACTCAAAGAAATCCGTCTAGCTCAGAAAATGGAGCAAGAGTTGACCAAAAACGAGATTCTGGAACGTTATCTCAACTTGGTTTATCTAGGCTCTGGAGCTTATGGTGTAGCAGATGCTGCCTGGGTATACTTCGGTAAAACCGTAGATGAACTCACACTAGCAGAAGCAGCAATGATTGCGGGATTAGCTCCGGCTCCCAGTTTATACTCCCCAGTGCAAAATCCCACAGTTGCAATACAAAGGCGAAATATGGTGTTGCAGCGCATGTATAAAGACAAATTAATTACAGCAGTGGAAAGACAAGCATCTGCTCAAGAATCCCTCAACCTGAATAGTAATTTTCCCCAACGCCTAGAAGTAAAATTTCCTTACTTTGCCAGTTACATCCTTCAAGAATTACCCAAGTATGTTTCCCCTGACCTAATGAAACACGGAGGTCTAGTAGTGGAAACCACCCTGAATCCCACTTGGCAAGAAGCCGCAGAAGCCGCAGTTACTAAAACACTAAAAAATCAAGGTCGCTGGCAGAACTTTACCCAAGGAGCCTTAGTAGCCATAGACCCCCGCAATGGTGAAATTCAGGCCATGGTGGGAGGCAAAGACTTTAGTAAAAATCAGTTTAATCGAGTTACCCAAGCAAAACGTCAGCCAGGCTCAACATTTAAGGGATTTGTCTATGCCGCAGCCATAGCTACAGGTAAAAGTCCTTACGACACCTATGTGGATGCACCTTTTGTCGTTGATGACTACGAACCAAAAAATTACGGTAGAACTTTTCGTGGTTCCATGACCATACAAGATGCCCTCACCCGTTCAGTTAATGTAATTGCAGTAAAGGTATTGCTGGATGTGGGATTTGAGCCAATTATTAATACTGCCCGCAACTTGGGGATCAAATCACAACTCCAGCCCACCTACTCCTTAGCCCTGGGTTCACATGAAGTAAACCTGCTGGAATTAACCAATGCTTACGGCAGCTTTGCCACCCAAGGAATGTACATAGAAGCCCATGGCATTCGCCGTATCCTCAACCGGCAAGGAGAAGTAGTTTGGTCAAATAATTTCCAACACCACCGAGTTCTTGACCCCACCACCGCCGCAATTATGACCTCCATGCTCCGCAACGTTGTGGAAGCCGGCACTGGGGGACCTGCCCAATTAAGGAACAGACCCGTGGCAGGCAAAACAGGAACCTCTGACGAAGCCCGGGATTTGTGGTTTATTGGTTACATTCCTCAACTAGTCACAGGTGTTTGGTTCGGTAATGATAACAACCGTCCCACATCAGGCGGTAGTGGCAGTGCTGCTTACACTTGGCACCAATTTGTGGCAAAAGCAGTGGAGGGAATGCCCGTAGAAAAATTCCCCGACAAACCTAAACTAAAAGGTCGCCTAGGTAGTATTAAACCCAAACCTATCAAAGCTAAATCAGTACAGCATCCCTAGCCATTTATAGGTGAGTTTTTCCATCTTTGATCTCAAGTATTTGAGCATATACAAAGGGGTTAACCTTGGTTAACCCCTACTTATTTGACAGCAATCAACTTGATTTTTTGTAAAAGGACTTAGTTATTACTCATCCTTTGACGTGTATCAATGGTACTCAAATTTTTCAGGATGTGTCCACGTTGTTTTGAGCTATGTCAAAGTTTCCACTGAAAATCAACAGGGACACATTGAGATTTTGTTATCAAAGCTGATATATTTTTTCTCTAATCAGCGAAGGGGTCAACTCCCATGTTTACAACAGCATTTCGCAAAACTGTAATTTGTTGACCAAAATCAAGTTCCTTAATAGCTTCTAGTAATTGTATGACCTCCGCACATGGCTTGTAGCTGGAAGGAATTGGCGCAACTAAGCCTTGGGCCATCAATTCTGACAATTCAAACCAAAAAGCCAATTTTGTATTAACGCTCCAAATTCCATAGGAACGGCTAATTTGTGTATTTCTTTTAGCAGCTATGTCTCGCATCACCTCTAACTGTTGAGTATGAGACATTTGCTTGATTTGATTGAGTACACCCTCAGCAAACTGCATACGTGCAGCCCCTGGGGCAGCAGGGGTAATAGAACGACCCATTTCAGTGTACACACACCATAGTAGCGCTAGCTGGTCGTCAACACTAAGAGACTTAAATGACGTGGTGGTGGCGGTAACACCGTTTTCCCAATTGGTGCTGGAATCAAAAATGTTAGTAAATCGATTTGATTCTGTTGTAACGTTCATATTTTTACCCAAAATTTTTGGTAAGTGTCCACTCAACTATTTGTCGAATTGAGACCCATGTCCTTATGTAGACAAAAGTTGAGCTTTAGAGGATACCCCAGAAGTGAAGGAAACCTTTACCAGAGAATAATTCGATTAGAGCTGCTGCTAAAAAACCGATCATTGCTAGACGACCGTTCCAATTTTCGGTTTGAGGAGTAAATCCCCAATTCCAACCGTTGCGGTTTTCTGTAGCTTGTGTTGTTGTTTTCATGGTTAACTTTTTCGCTGGGAGTTGGTGCAGGTTTTTCTTTCCCCTGTTAAGTAATATAACAGATATTTTAAAAAATGTAACAAAACCTTGCAAAAGAGTTTCTAATACTATCCATAACAATGCAATATAATTGGTAAATACCAAGATCCTCGGATTGTTCATTGGGTTCCCTAGGTTACTACTCTGTTGCTACCCTCCGAGCTATCCTCAACTTGGCGGAACGCGATCGCGGATTATGAGCCAATTCTTCCTCGCCAGCAGTGATTGGTTTTTTAGTCAAGACCTGTAACAAAGAAGAATTGCGTAAACCATGCTTCACCAGACGATCTTCCAAACTGTGAAAACTGATGATGGCAATTCTACCCCCAGGAACCAAAGCATCAGGTGCTTGGGCCAAAAAAGTTTCTAAAGACTTTAACTCATCATTGACCACAATTCGCAACGCTTGAAAAACCCGTGTAGCGGGGTGAATCCGACCATAGCGATATTGACGGGGAACACCATAGGCGATGGCCTCAGCTAATTCTGTAGTAGTTTGAAATGGTCGTCTTTCAACGATGCGTTTGGCAATGCGGCGGGATAGTCGTTCTTCACCGTATTTAAAGAAAATATCTGCCAATTCTGCCTCATCCCACTCATTAATCACATCAGCAGCCGTTAAAGATTGTCGCTGATCCATTCGCATATCTAGATTTGCGGTGTGGCGAAAGCTAAAACCTCGGGATGGTTGGTCTAAATGGTAAGAACTCACACCCAAATCAGCCAAAATACCATCAAAACTGTGAGGGGTATATTTATAAGTCGAAAAATTGCTGAGAATCAACTCCACCCTGTCACCAAACTCAGCCAAGTGTTTTTGCGCCGCTAGCAAAGCATCCTGATCTTGGTCAATGGCCGTCAGCCGCACATCAGGTGCAGCGTCTAAAATCAAGCCACTGTGACCACCACCCCCCACTGTTGCATCCAAATAATGACCGCCGGGACTTACGGCCAAGCCCTCAATGACCTCTCGGCTTAAAACTGGCACATGAAGAAATTCCTGCGCCTCAATTCCCTGAATCTCAAGCTCCATATAATAATAGTTGAAGAAGTGAAACAAATTGAAACATCAAGTACAATCCCCTCGCTGCCACCCCCTCTCCAACATACTCTGTATGGGTGATAGATGTAGACGCTCCTAGAGCGACTTCTCAATAATATTTCCCCTACAAATTTTGGCAGACACGAACAATCGAGTCTGGTGGGCTTTATGCGGTTCAAGTTGAAATTTTTATAACGGGAGAACAAGGAATTTATGGCAAGACTAGAAACCCGCACCGAACCTATGGTGCTGAATATGGGGCCACATCACCCCTCTATGCACGGGGTTTTGCGGTTAATTGTCACACTGGATGGGGAGGATGTGGTTGATTGTGAACCTGTCATCGGCTATCTGCACCGGGGAATGGAAAAAATTGCTGAGAACCGTACTACTGTCATGTACGTCCCTTACGTTAGTCGTTGGGATTACGCCGCAGGTATGTTTAACGAAGCAGTCACCGTCAACGCCCCAGAGCAACTCGCCGGTGTAGCCGTCCCCAAACGCGCCAGCTACATCCGGGTAATTATGCTGGAACTGAATCGAATTGCCAACCATTTGCTGTGGTTTGGCCCCTTTCTCGCCGATGTAGGCGCTCAAACTCCGTTCTTTTACCAGTTCCGAGAACGGGAAATGATTTATGATTTGTGGGAAGCAGCCACAGGATACCGGATGGTAAACCACAACTACTTCCGTGTTGGTGGTGTAGCAGTTGACTTACCCTATGGTTGGGTAGATAAATGTTTAGATTTCTGCCACTACTTCCTCCCCAAAGTAGACGAATACGAACGCCTTGTCACTGACAACCCCATCTTCCGCCGTCGCGTTGAAGGTATTGGTACTATTACTCGCGAACAAGCAATTAACTGGGGACTATCTGGCCCTATGTTACGCGCATCTGGGGTGAAATGGGATTTACGCAAGGTTGACCATTACGAATGTTACGACGATTTTGACTGGGACATACAGTGGGAAACAGCCGGGGATTGCTTTGCCCGTTACGTTGTGCGGATGCGGGAAATGCGTGAATCTGTCAAGATTATTCGCCAAGCAATTAAAGGACTACCAGGAGGCCCCTACGAAAACCTAGAAGCCAAGCGCATGGCCGCAGGCAAAAAATCAGAGTGGGATGCCTTTGATTACCAATACATCGGCAAAAAAGTTTCACCTAGCTTTAAAATCCCTAAAGGTGAAATTTATGCCCGTGTGGAAAGCGGTAAAGGTGAACTGGGAATTTATCTAGTTGGCGATGATAACGGCTTTCCTTGGCGCTGGAAAATTCGCCCGGCTGATTTTAACAACCTGCAAATTGTCCCGGAATTACTACGAGGGATGAAGGTTGCAGATATTGTCGTCATTCTCGGCAGTGTTGACGTGATCATGGGATCTGTAGATAGATAGCACCAGGGAATAGGGACTGGGAATGAGTCATTGGTGAAGAGAAAATTACAATCCATCCCTCCCCCAGTCCCTAATCTCTCTCTGAAGAAACTTCCAAATTAAAAAAACATCCAATAACCTAACAAAATAAACCTCTTTTTTCTGAGAAATTCCTCGTACATCAGTAAACATCACCGAAACCATTAATATGAGAAACATTAGCCTATGGAGAAGATATTTTAAAAGTTATGATTAATGTGTCAAACATTGTTTTAACCGCCTTCCCCGTTCCCTAAGACGAAAATTACCCATTGATAAAGTTATAAAACAACCTCTGAAACTCACTAACTAACCTTGCCATCCATGCCTCTGTCGCGCATAGTCACGCTGATTGTTGGTTTAATCCTCATTTTGGGATTAAGCCTCTGGCTGATTGATTCCCTCTCTCGGCTTTACTGGCAGTTGTCTTATTCTCCACTGCTGGGCAATTTGCTGCTGTTATTGCTGGTTTTGTTAATAGGAGGCTTGGTCGCCGCCTTCGTTTATTATGTGTTGATACTTCAAACTGGGGAACAGCGATGGCGCCGCCAACGCCTTTCAGTTACATCTGCCAAAATTCCCGCTGGTAAATCCGATGCAGCTTCCACAACTTTACAAGCTGTCAAGCAACAAGTGGCTCAAATTCAAGATGAAGTTGCACGACAAGCTTTATTAAGTAAATCACGGGAAATTGAAGTCAACCTGGCACGGGGAGAAATTCAAGTAGTTGTATTTGGTACAGGAAGTGCCGGCAAAACTTCTTTAGTCAATGCTATTATGGGGCGGATAGTAGGTCAGGTAAATGCCCCCATGGGAACTACTCAGGTGGGGGAAACTTATTGTTTACGCTTAAAAGGATTACAACGCAAAATTTTAATTACCGATACCCCAGGGATTTTAGAAGCCGGGGTGGAAGGAACGGAAAGGGAACAACTAGCCCGAGAACTAGCAACTTCGGCAGATTTACTGTTGTTTGTGGTAGATAATGACTTGCGCCGCTCTGAATATGAACCTCTACGCAGTTTGGCAGAAATTGGCAAGCGATCGCTTTTGGTTCTTAACAAAACTGACTTATATACAGAGGAAGATAAAGAATCTATTCTCGCCCAGTTACGTCAACGAGTGCGGGGATTCATTGCTCCAAATGATATAGTAGCCATGGCCGCTAATCCCCAAACAGCACAACTAGAAAATGGCGAAATTTTCCAGCCAGAACCGGATATTGTACCTTTGCTGCGGCGTATGGCGGCGATTTTACGGGCTGAGGGGGAAGATTTGGTAGCTGATAATATTCTCTTGCAATCCCTACGCCTGGGAGAAGAAGCCCGAAATCTAATTGACATCCAGCGTCGCCGTCAAGCTGACAAGATAGTGGAACGGTTTCAGTGGATTGGTGCAGGTGTGGTATCAGTTACCCCTCTACCAGTTGTAGATTTACTGGCAACAGCAGCTGTGAACGCTCAAATGGTGGTAGAAATTGCCAGAGTTTACGGTTGTGAATTGAACATGGAACGGGGCAAAGAGTTAGCTCTTTCCTTGGCCAAAACCATTGCTAGTTTAGGTATAGTCAAGGGAGCAATTCAATTGCTATCTACTGCTTTGCAATTTCATCTTGCCACCTTTGTCATTGGTAGAGCAATTCAAGGTGTGACAGTAGCTTACTTAACACGAATTGCTGGTAAGAGTTTTATCGAATATTTTCGCCATGACCAAGATTGGGGTGATGGCGGTATGACTGAGGTAGTAAAAGAACAATTTAAGCTCAATGGCCGAGATGAATTCATTAAGGCTTTTATTCAAGAAGCCATCGCCCGTGTGGTACAACCTTTAACCAAGAACTCGGAAGTTATAGAACATGATCAAGAAGCCAAAAGTTAGGATGGCCAATACCAACAACTAACTTCTTTGAGGAACTAAAGCTAAAATGGTTAATTTTCAAGACATCTGCAAAAACTAGTGATGTTAGCAAACCTATTAAAAGCACTTATTAAGTAACCAGCTTATGAAGCATCACATGACCGGTCAATTACTACAAGCACGTTACCAAATCCTCCACAGCCTAGGTAAAGAGGTATTTGGACAGACATACATGGCCGTAGATAACTATGCCCTAGACCCAGAAAATGCCAAGTGTGTAATTAAAAACTTAAAAGGCAAGAGTTTTCCACCCAGCTACTTAGACACTTTAAGATTATGCTTTGCTAAGGAAACAACACCCTACGTACTCCAACTTCTGGGAAGCCATTCCCAAATTCCCAAATTAATCAGCTGCTTTGAAGAAAATGAGCAATTTTATCTGGTACAAGAATTTGTAGAAGGGCACTCATTAAGTGCAGAATTACCCATTAACCAAGATTGCAGATGTAATTGGACTGAAAAAGAAGTTGTAGAATTTTTGGCAGAGATATTGGGAATTTTAGAATTTATTCACGCTCAAGGCATCATCCATTGTGGCATTAAACCAGAAAACTTAATCAGGCGTACCATTGATGACAAGTTAGTTTTAATTGACTTCAGTTCTATCCAATCTGTTAATTTGGGATTAGATGGGGAATTACCTATTTATGAAATTCCTCTCACCTCACTGGGGTACATACCCCCAGAGCAATTTATTGGTCAAACCCAGCCCAACAGTGATATTTATGCTCTAGGAATGATTGCCATTCAAGCTTTAACAGGCCTAGAACCACTCCAACTAAAAGTAGACCCTAAAACGAGAGAAATTCTTTGGCATACTCCAGATATATCAGTTAATGAGGATCTAGCCGTTGTTCTCAGTCACATGATTCGCTATGACTACCAATATCGCTTTCATTCCGCCGGTGAAATACTACATATACTCAAACAACTGTTTGGGGAAACTAAAATAAAGCCCTCTCCTGAAAAAATCCATCAGCTCTATGAAAAAACAACTATTGAAGCTGATAACACACAGCAACAATCTCACTTAAGGCAATTATCCCCACTGCTCACAAGAATCAAAGTAGGTTTGGCGGCTAATTCTTTATTGATGGGATTTGGAATATACTCTGTCATCCGTAACTCTCCAACATATTCAGAAACAGAAACTTTACATAAAGCAAGAGAAGAATATCAAACGGGAGATTTACAAAAAGCACTCGCTTTAGCTCAATCAATTCCCCCTTACAGCAATGTCTATCCAGAGGCTCAAGCCACCATGGAGGAATGGGAACAGCAATGGCAATTTGCTACCAAAAAATACGAAATAGCTGAACAAGCTTTAAAACAGGGTAAATGGTCAGATGTCTTGGCTGTTGCTCCCCAAGTACCAAATATTTTATATTGGCAATCTAAAGTAGATAAACTGGTGCAGCAAGCAAAATTTGCTATCGAAAGACAAACATACATTTTGTTATCACAAGCCTACGGGAAGGCCACAGCTAAAGATTTTTCCACCGCTATAGAATACCTGGGTCAAATTCCTCAAGAAAGTTCTTCTGCTGGTTTAGTTCAAGAAAAATTGGTGGAGTACAATCAAAAGCGCCAGATTAGAGCAGCTTATTTTTTGCATAGTGCTAATGTCAAAGCACATCAAGGTGACTTTAATGCAGCTGTAGATTTTCTCCGCAAAATTCCTAAAAATACTTCGGTTTACCCTCAAGCTCAGATTAAACTCCATGAATACACTCAAAAACAGCAATTACAAATTCAAAGTAAAAATGTGGTTTTCCATTTCTCAACTACTAAAAATGACAAATTTCAACCAGAAAATCATCTACAAGAGGTGAATATTCCTTAGTTAAATTACATACCGAACTTTTTTATTTAGTTTCTCTTAACTACCCCACCCATGAATTCCGTGGTTCCATTAGTTCACATTGAAAACTTGATGGCGACTTAACCCCCATGGACTTTTACCAAGTTTTAATGTTTGGTTAGCCAATGTGCCATGTAAAGATTTACGGTGAGCAACTTGTTGACATTCTATGCCGCAGTTAATTTGCTGTATCTTTTACATCTTAAAATTGAGAATGGTAGGTAAAATGATGGACTGTAATTTTTCAACTGACAATTTCTTTTGAGCTTCTTTACGAGCCTCAATTGCTTCTCGATAATCAGGCTGGTATTTTAGAGCTTGGTCATAAGATGCAATGGCATCTTGATATCGTTGTAAATTAAATAAAGCATTACCTCTGCTATACCAACTTTGAGCATGATTGTTTCGATGACGAACTGCTTTATCGTATGATGCCATCGCTTCTTGATATTTCTGTAAAACATATTGAGAGTTTCCCAAATTATACCAAAGTTGATAATCATTGCTTTTAATGGTTGCGGCTTGCTGATAAGATTCTATTGCTTCTTCATAGCGTTGGCTTTTATGCAATGCCCAACCCCGACCATACCACGCTTGATAGTCCTTGGGGTTCTTTTTTATCCCTTGATTAAATGATTCAATTGCTTGTGGATAGCGACGTAAAATCATTAAGACATTACTTCTAGAAGACAAAGCAGGGTAAAAATTTGGTATGTGTTGTATTGCTTTCTCATAAGCTTTTAACGCATATTCATAGCGATTTAAACTAAATAAAGAATTCCCCATACTATACCAAGCTAGCCCATAATCTGGCTTCAACTCAATAGCTGTTTCGTAGGCGTTAATTGCATCATCGTATTGGTTTAATTTATGAAATGCTAACCCCATACTATACCAAGGTTCATAATACTTAGGTTCTAGTTCTATCGCTTTTTCATAAGATTGAATCGCATTATTATATTGCTTTAAATTACTAAAAATTTTTCCTTTCGCATTCCATATTTCTGGGGAAGTATCATTCAATTGTAATGCTTTGTCAAAAGAAGCGATAGCTTCGGGATAGCGATGTAAATTTCCCAATACAAAGCCGCGACCACTCCATGCTTCTACATCATCTGGCTGAATTTGAATTGCTTGGTCGTATGCTGCTAGCGCATCTTCATACTTTTTTAACTCAGACAGTGTTTTACCTTGACCATTCCATCCGGGAACATAATCCGCTCTAATACTCACTGCTTCTCGAAAAGCTGCTAGTGCATCTTCATAGCGTTGTAATTCAAACAGTGTACTTCCTTGTTGAGATAAGGCCACGGCCTTATTAGCATTAATCGTTTTAACAATAAATAGCGAAGCTATAGCACTGATTCCCAATAAAAATATTGCCAATAATAGTTTCAGTAATATACCTTTTTTGTAGCGATTAAATTCAAAATTCTGAAATAGCGGGCGCCATTGGAGTGATAAACCAGTATTTACTGGTAATGGCGGACTCAAGATCACAGTCCCAGATGATGGTTGCATTAATTCTTGCAGTGCTTGCAATGCCACAGTGGCGTTAGCATAACGTTGACGGAAATCATAACATACCATTTCATCGATAAATTGGGCAAACTCTGGCGAAACAGTAGCGTGATTTTGCCAGATAATTTCATTGGTATCAACGTCAATTTCTAATTGGTCTGGTAATAATCCTGTCAGGGCTTGAATGGCAATTATGCCCACCGCATAGATATCACTGCTAAACTTTGGTGTACCCTGGGCTTGTTCTCCGGGTAAATATCCGGGAGTACCGATAGCAACAGTGGATTTAGTTTGACCTTGAGAGTTAATCACCTGGGTAGCAATTTGCTTAACCGCGCCAAAGTCGATTAAAACTAACTTGCCATCTTGTTCACGTCTGAGTAAATTTTGCGGATTAATATCTCGGTGAATGACTTTGTGTTGGTGAACAAATTCTAAGATTGACAAAATTTCTTGCACCAGAGAAACAACCTGTTGTTGACTGAGGATTTTTCCTGGTGTTAACTCTTGACTCAGGTTATGACCGGGGATAAATTCTTGTACTAAATAAAACTCCGCATTTTCTTCAAAGTACGCCAAAAGTTGGGGAATGCGGTCATGAATTCCTAATTTATACAAAACTTGTGCTTCTGTTTGAAACAAACGCCTAGCTGTTTCCAAGTTTACTGGGTCATTGGCTAGGGGTTTGAGTTTTTTGACAACACACTGAGGTAATCCAGGTAAGTGAGTATCACAAGCCACAAAAGTTTTACCAAATCCCCCATCTCCTAAGTGGCTAATAATTTGGTATCTTCCAACAAGTGTGTTTCCCAGCATCTCCTTTACCTAGTTGAGTGCATTGTTACCTGATTCCAATCTTGCCACAAATTAATTGAAACCGGGAGATAAGGTGGAACCAGGGAAAAAGTTTACTGACAATTTACAATGGCAAATTCCAAATTTACAGCGCATTTTATCCCAGTAGGTACAAGGGCAACCACCATGCCCACCCCACGAAATTTATGATATTAAGGATTGCTGTATATGATTCCTATTAGTGATACTATTCCCATTCGCAATAAACCAATTATTATCTATTGGCTCATCGGCATTAACATTGCTATATTCCTATGGCAACTTCAACTAGAGTTTAGTGGAGAATTAGGATATTTCATCAACACTTGGGGTTTGGTTCCTGACCAAATTACCACTGCAATTACTAATGCTATCTACTTTAATCCAGCCGCTTGGGTAGTAGTTTTTTGGCGTTCAGCTTCCTGTTTTTTGGCGATGTTTCTCCACGGTAGTTTTAGTCAAATTTTAGGCAATCTACTATTTTTATGGGTTTTTGGTAAAACTGTGGAAAACTTGATTGGACACAGACTTTTTCTGGGACTATATCTGAGTGGGGGGATAATTACAGCAATAACACAAATTATCTTAGCACCGAGCTTGACAATACCATTAATTGGAGCAAATGGTGCGATCGCTGCTATTTTAGGAGCTTATGTATTTAAGTTCCCTAGAAAGAAAATATATACCATTTTTCCTCTCCTAATTCTGTATATTCCCGTAGAGATGCCAGCGTACTTTTATCTTATGTGGTGGTTTATACAACAGTTTTTCTACGGAATTGGCAGCTTACACATACCTCCCTCTGGTGTAAATCCACTTAGCTTAGGCCATTGGGCACAATTGTTAGGATTATTGATTGGTGGGGGTATTATGGCATTTCATCAATCATCTCGGATGTGATCTGATTTTTCCATCGGTAGTTAAATTTTTACTCATTTTTGTCACCGGAACAACTATGCCAGACATGAATTGATGGGGCGCTCTTTTGATGGGGGTAAATCCCTGTCGAACATAAAATCCTTCAGCATAAAGACTAGCAGTGGTGACGACTTTATCTATACCTTGCTTTGCCGCTTCCTGGCAAAAATGTGCCACCAATGCTCCCCCTATGCCTTGACCTTGATAATAGGGATGCACGTACAGTGTGATCAGTTCATCAACAATGAAACTAGCAAAAGCTCTGACTTGACTATTCCCAACAGCAACCCAAAAAATTTGGGCTTGCATGTCATGTAAAATATCTTTAGCATTAGGCTGATGCCGATAATTACGCCAAGCCAACAGCTGCTTTCTGGTGTAGAAAGTTGTGGGAAGAGCTTTGATGGCAGCAATATGAATTGCACTCATCACCCATGCGTCTGTTTTTTCTGCCAGTCTAAGATAGACATTATCCATCATAATAGTATCAGCAAGAAAAGAGGTAATTCCCAGCCCCAGGCTTAAGCCTGTGGGCTGGTCTTATTTTTCTGTCTCTTTCCCAGGTTTGGGGGAATTCTTTTTCAGAATGGGTTTTTGGGTATTGTTGGCAGGCTTTTTATAATCCTTTTGGGATGGTGGCGGCACAGCAGCTTTATTTTTTTTAGACTCTTGCAGCGCTGTAGCTTTATCCTTTTTGGATGCTTTAAGAAATCTGGGTGCAGTTTCTTGGGGTGGAGCTAATAGTGCAACAAAACCAAAGACATTACGCCCAGGCAAAAATTTTGCCTTCAGGGAAACAAATACTGGATGTCCTTGTTCTTCTTTTTCCGCTTTGGGGTTAAATCTGAAGGGTTTTACCGGGGCGTCCTTCCAGAACAAAGGCAAATGACTAGCCTTCATAAATTTCACCTTTCTAGTTGGCTCCGCCTGCTTGATATATTCAAGTCTTTCACGAGTAAAGTTACGGAAAACAGAAATGCAAGGAGTTTGACAGACGGGAATAAATTGCCATAGTCCTGAGAATTTAAACTCGTTGTCTTCTAACTCTCCTGAAACTGTCTGTTGTTCTCGACCTCTGTCGAAACCAACTAGCTGAAAAGTCATACTATGGGGTTGATCCTTCCGGGGAAAATGAATTGCTTTAGGATAAACAACTAACCTAAAAGTATGGTTGCCAGTGGTTTCTATTTCTTTAGTAAGAGCGTCAAATACTTTGCGTTTTTGGGGAATATAGAAAAGAGGGTACTCAAAGTTACCAATGGTAACTGTATTTTTACCATCAGAATTTAAGTTAACATCCCCAACAATTACCCCAATAGCTTGAAATATTGCTCCTGGCTCTTCAATCTCTTCCTGCGGTTCAACATCAATATTTACTTCTTCAGGTTCAGGTGGGGTTTGAAGTTGAGTTTCAGCCTCATTTGGATCATTGGGGATAGGTTCAGTAGATGACATAATTGTTAGTTTTTTTGTTCGAGCAATAATTTTTTGAGATACAAGCGGCATTTGACAGGCTGAAAAATCCCATAAGTATACACCAAACCATGTGATACACAAGTTGCTAGACTAACCTTGGTGGTAAAGTAGTGACCGATGGGAGCTATTCTACCTAAACAAAAGCTAGCTTATGCTAACACCAACAAACTACCTTTAAGTTAACGCTCTGTTTCTGTCAGGGGTATAGCCAGGTAACTTACTCAGTAAATCATTTTAACAATATCGGCGTAAGTCCCCATCTATGGGAATGTTAGGTGGGCATATCAGCCGGGTAATGACCCTTCTATCTCCCAAAAATATCAACCGCTCTTTGGTTGGTGAGTGGGATAAATTTAGAGTGGTTTACAGCTTCTTTTTACGAATTACGAATTAGTATCTGCCATGAATAAATACTTTCGCTCCAATATCCATGCAATGGCTAGCTATATCCCTGGTGAACAGCCTCAACCTGGCGTTGAGATGATTAAACTCAACAGTAATGAAAATCCCTATCCTCCCTCCCCTGGGGTGCTAGCTGTGTTAAGGAATATTGAAGGGGAGTGGTTACGACGATACCCAGAACCTTTAGGAGGAGAATTTCGGCGAGGGGTAAGGGAAGTTTTGGGGGTTCCTACTGATTGGATTATTGTTGGTAATGGCAGCGATGAAATTTTGAACTTAGTGATGAGAGCCTGTACTGAACCGGGGAAAAAGGTAGTTTACCCCATACCGACTTACGTATTGTATATGACTTTAACTCAAATGCAGGCGGCGGAATTAGTGGAGATTCCCTATGGTGTAGATTACAAATTACCTTTGTCAGAGTTAATTGCTGCTAACGGAGCTGTAACATTCATTGCATCACCCAATAGCCCTTCGGGACACATAGTACCAATCAGCGATTTACGAACATTAGCCAGCTGTTTATCTGGGGTTTTAGTAATTGATGAAGCATATGTGGATTTTGCAGAAGACAATGCACTCGCTTTGGTCAAGGAATATGACAATGTAATTGTGATTAGGACACTTTCTAAAGGTTACTCTTTGGCAGGGTTACGCTTGGGTTTTGGTGTGGCAAATCCTCAACTCCTGGATGGATTGTTTAAGGTCAAGGATAGTTATAACATTGATGCCATCGCTTGTGCATTAGGAACGGCTGCTATTACCGATCAAGTTTATAAAAATGCTTGTGTGGCAAAAATTAAAGCATCACGCACTCAACTAGCCACGGACTTAAAACAATTAGGTTTTCATGTTTGGGATTCTAATACTAACTTTTTGTTGGTACAGCCTCCCCAAGAAAATGCCCAATATCTGTATCAACAGCTGAAAGAACGACAAATTTTAGTGCGGTATTTCCCTCATCCAGGACTGGATAATAAATTACGCATTACTGTGGGTACGGATGCACAAAATCAAGTGTTGGTGGAGAGACTGAAGGAAATTTGTTTTTAGTTAGGATCTGATGAATCCCGGATCACAAACTCTTAAAATAGTCGATTACAGCATGAGCAATGGCTTCATTCCCATTCTTGGCTAGAAGTTGGGGTTGCTTTCGCTGTTGCGGTGGTTGATGGATAAAATCCCAATTACCGTGAAAAAATTCTGTTGGGGTGAGAATTTGATGTTCATTGTAATTAACAATACCTTCCAACAAAAAGCTAGCTTCAGCAAAGTCATTTCGTGGAATGGTAACCATGGGTATATCAAGTTTTGTTGCTTCCGCAAAAGTTCCATAACCAGGTTTAGAAATAACACGTCCACAAATAGGCATAAAATCTACAGGACGGTATTTGCTGTTACTGATTTTGCAGACATTAGGTAAATCAGGGGCAGATTTATCAAAGATAATAAATTGCCAATGGGGAAAGTAGTGTAAATTTTTGTAGGGAATTTGTTGTAAACCTAAACCCCCAAAGGTGAGCAAAATCGTTTTTTCTTTGGGTGCAGTGATTCCCCAAGTACTGCGTAATTCATCAGCAGAGTAACGGGGATAACCACCAGTTAAACCCGTATCTGTAATATTATTGAATGCTGACATAGGTTCATGAAAAGGTAAACGAAACAATTTTTCGCTTTGGGAATAACATTCACTAATCCAATCAGCAATGGTAATAAATTCACCCCCCCAATCTCGGTAGATTAAATCCCAACCAAAATTACTCATCATCCAACAAGGAATATTTACTGCTTGAGCAAACAAAGGAGCTAAAAATGGAATATCTGCCAATATTAAATTCACACGATTTTGGCGGATAAAATTGACTTCTGAGGCAATGAAGGAATTTTGATGTTTTTGAATGTCAAGCAACTTTGCTAAGGTAGCTTCTTTATCCATTGTTAAGCTATCTGACTGAACCACACCTAAATCAAAAGCGCGGGGACGATGGATAAAGTCACCTTCTATATAGCACTCCAGCAACCACCGGGGAGCGGTTGTCACCATAATTAGCAATACTTCTGGACATAACTTTTGAATTGTTGACGCTACTGCTGCTGTGCGAGTGGCATGACCAAATCCGTGATTAGTGATTGCTATGTATAAAATAGGACGCATAGTTCATTTTTAATTGGTAATAACACCCTGGGAATACAACATGGTATATAAAAGCTAGACAAGTCTAGACATTTATTTCTTACTTCAATTTATCTGTCAATTAGGAATTACCCACTAGTGAAAACCGACCATTGCTAAAACTTTAAATACCATGATGTAGCTAATTTTGATATTAATAGCTTTTTCCGCAACATTCCAAAATATTCATTAAGTTATTGCCCTGAACGCGGATAGCAAAGCATCATAAATCACGTCTTTTACCTCACCACTGTACAGATGTTCTATAAGATGTACATTACAATGTCCATCCTAAATATATAAAAATACTTAATTCATACACTAATTTACATACATTAATAAATGTATTACCGATAACAGCGTACTACACTGACTATTAACTATACTAACTATATGATCACCATGGGAGAATGACTGATGGCTATTCGCAAAATTGTTTCTAGTGGTAATTATAGTGATGCGAGTATCTGGTTAGGCAATGTTTTGCCCGTTGCTGGGGACGATGTAGTGATTGATCAAAGTGACAGTGACATAACTGTAACTCTAACTACAAATACTACAATTAAAACCTTATCCCAGTTCGAGAACTTCCAATGGAGTTCCGGGACAATTACTGTTACCGATGGATTTAGCAACAATGGCAATCTATCCATTGGCTACGGTACAAGATACATCACAGGCACATTGCAAAATCAGGGAGTAGTCACTCACAACGACACCTATTTGCACTGGTGGGGCTACGGCTACGGCAACCTGTACCTGAATAATCATAGCCAAATCATCAACCAAGCCGACGCCACCTACAACTTCCAAGCCGGGAATATTAACCCCAACATACCAGCCGACTATCAAGGAGCCCCAGCCAAATTTGACAACCAAGGCACATTAACCAAAACCAGCACCCTGGAAGCAGGGATACATGTAAAACTCGATAACTCCGGCACAATTAACCTAGAAGCCGGAA
>WGNO01000043.1 GCA_016124525.1 Nostoc sp. RI_552
GTTACAGCCTTCTAGGTAAGATGAAGCTAATCCGTGGGTGTACCAAGAAGTGACGAAGGTTGTACCGGTTAGCCAACCGCCTAATGCTAAGTAAGCGCAGGGGAATAATAATATCCCTGACCAGCCTACGAATACAAAGCGATCGCGTTTTAACCAGTCGTCTAGTACGTCAAACCACCCTCTCGTACTGGGGGCGCGCCCAACTGCGATGGTCATTAGAAAGAATCTCCAAATGTTTATAAGTACAGTTCCGCTCACAGAGCAGCTTGTTACAGCCCTTTGTGTGCAGAGATTTTACTAGATTGTCAGTTTAGTTTACAAATTTTTACTGACTCTCATAATTATAAGGGCAAATCGTTAATTTTTCCACTAAATTCTTGATTTAGTCATTAGTCATTAGTCAATAAAAAGTGACAATCTTTGCTCCCGCTTTATCCTGCCTGCTTCCTGGCTTATTCCCCAATCTCTCATGGCTAACGCTAAAATGAGTCCTACAGTTATGTTTCACTAATCCTAAATGTTTACCATTGACTTAAGTATCAGAAATACTGCTTTTCCCATATCAGTACAACGTAAGTCAGCAGAAGATGCTGAAGCTATCTATCAGCTAATTTTGGCAGCCATGGGATCAGGTAACCCTGACATCGTGGAACTTAAGTGTGAGGGTAAAACAGACAAGAAAATTGCTGTTCGTGCCAGCGAAATTTCTGGGATACAGATTGTTCAGAAAGATGGTGCAACTACGAGTAGCGGTAGATCACCAGGCTTTTTTGCAGTTTCAGCTGAATAAATAAGGTATAAAAATGTCAGAAGTTGGCATTGAGGTCAAGGATTTACATTTTAGTTGGCCTAATGGGGCGAAGGCAATCCAATCTTGCTCTCTAGAAGTGCCTGTGGGTGAATTTTGGATGCTTCTCGGTACCAATGGCAGCGGCAAATCTACATTACTCAGACTACTGGCTGGACTATTAGCTCCGCAGTCCGGTCAAATCAAGGTTTTAGAACCCGTTGGCTTTGTCTTTCAAAATCCTGATCATCAATTAGTGATGCCAACTGTTGGTGCTGACGTGGCTTTTGGTCTTGTGCAAGAAAAGTTACCCCCTGGTACGGTGAGGAAAAGAGTAGAGGAGGCGATGGAGTCCGTCAATTTGTCTGCCCTGCAACTACGCCCGATTTATGCTCTGAGTGGTGGACAAAAACAACGAGTGGCGATCGCAGGTGCCATCGCACGGCGTTGTGAAATTTTACTATTAGATGAACCCACAGCCCTACTTGACCCAGATAGCCAATTAGACCTAGTGGCTGGTGTCCGTCGCCTGGTCAAAAGTCGTGGTATTACAGCCCTGTGGGTAACTCATCGCCTAGACGAGTTGAATTATTGTGACGGTGCTTTATTACTAGAAAAAGGCTGTTTGATAGACAAGGGTGAACCTCAACGTCTTAAACAACGTTTGATGACAATGAATAATCAAAGTTCTTAAACACCTATTTTCTCCCATGCCTTTTTCTGAATAATTACTAACAATAGAAACGCGCCTGATTGAGGCGCTTTTCTATTTGGTCAAGGTTTTTCCACTCAAATTGGATGATCTGATCCTATTTTTTAGTGCTTTGTAACATAGAGTTACAGGTAATGCTTCAATTACTATGGGAGTTATGAATGGATTTTGTTAACTCTAGATAACTGTGATTAAAAACCATGCCTCGTTCATTATTCCCAGCCGTCTTGTTAGTAGACGGCTACAACATAATTGGTGCTTGGCCCTGCCTGAAAAAAACCCGTGATGATTTAGGATTGGAGGCCGCACGCTGGGAACTAGTGGAAACAATGACTAGTTACAGCTCATTTCAAGGTTATGAAACTCAAATAGTTTTTGATGCCCAATATCATAAAGCCCCTACTAATCAAGAAATTATCACAGAATTCCTATCAGTTCATTACACAGATTTTGGGCAAACAGCTGACACTTATATTGAAAAATCCTGTGCATCTATGCGCCACCAAAGAGCCCAATCTTTGATTAGTCGCGTGATTGTTGCTACTTCAGATCGCGCACAACAGTTGATGGTACAGGGCTATGGTGCTGAATGGCTGTCGGCACAACAACTGTGCAGCGAGGTGGAAAGCACAGTTTGTCAGATGCAACATAAATATCAAAAACGCAAACAATCCAAAGGTAGGTTCTTGGCTAACTCCATTGATGCCAAAGCGCGACAACGACTGGCTGAATTACGAAGGGGTCCATAGTATACCCAGCATACAAAAGCCTCTAACCACCCACCAGTGGGGGTTTTGGCTGCCATGTTATGAGCACTAAATAGGGACTAAAAAAAAGTTTTGTAAAACACTTGCCAAATCCTATGTGTTAGACTTATGATAATAACTTGTGAGCAGTCCTCAGTAGCTCAGTGGTAGAGCGATCGACTGTTAATCGATTGGTCGCTGGTTCGAATCCAGCCTGGGGAGTTTAACAAAGACTGCGGAGTATCCTACCATAAGCAAAGCAAGGTAGGTGTGCGTAGCACAGAGATTGTCAGGTGCATCCCTTGTGGATGTCCAAACCGTCTCTAAAAAAGATCCAAATGCGGCATTCAATATTAGAAAAGATAAGGCGAAAGTCTCATTTGAGACCTTTGCCCATGAGTACAGAAGCCTAAACCCCAGCGTGGTTGGTTCAGGTAGTTCACTTATGAAACACCACACTCACCAGGGGTAGAAAAGCTAAGAGAAAAATATTCCAAAACTGCCAGTTAATTTCTGGAGTGGGTTCTGGCGGTGCTAATAAAGCCTCTATTCTCTGTTCTAACCGTAACTTGCCGCCAATAGTCCCTAAAGCTGCACAGCAAACTTCTGATGATACATTGTTGCTACTCACCACTAACAGCAATGACTCTGCTAGTAGCAAAGGGTCTACTCTTGAAGCAGCGTAACTGTCAGCACGTAATTCTCGCAAAGCTAATAGTTCTTCCCACAGAAAATCTGTATTTGGTAACCAAATGCTACAAGCGCGTATCCAACCCAGCCAGAAAAACCAAAATGTGTCTCGGTAATGGTAGTGTCCCTGTTCATGGGCTAGTACGCTCTCCAGATGGGCTGGAGACAGCGTTGCTAGCAGTCCCTGGCTAACTACCAATTCTGGGTGCCAAAAGCCAATTTGTCCCGCAAAAAGCGCATCTGTGCTCAGTAACCGCACTTGTTTATCCCCAACATTTACTAAGGGAGATTTCCGGGCAGATTCCACAGATTGCCAACCTTGTAAAGCCAGGGTAATACATAAAATCGCTAAAAATCCCAGAAAAATTAATGCTACTTCATAGCTCAACCAGCCAGTGTCTATGCCGCCCATTTTTCCCTCAGGCCCCATGCATAGCACAGCCATCCCTGTCATCAAAATTAACAAAGGGGGAAAGACAAATAAAAACAGCGATCGCCGCCACCGAGCATCCCAGCTACCTTGAACATGATGAAGAGAACATCTTAAACTCCAAGCAACTGTTAAAGCAGTCAAAATCATCATCAGATGCATGATTATTATTTCTCCCTGGCTTGACGTGCTGCTTGAATGCGTTTGGCAATGGCTTCTAGTTGGTCGCTGGCGGCTGCATCAAGACTATCAGCAAAGGCAGCGATTACATCAGGATTGCCCACGGCGAGAAATTGTTGTAATTGCTCATGGGCTTTAATTACCTGTGCTTGTTCCTTGGTCAGCTTCGGTAGCCAATAAAATGCTCGTCCCTCTTTGTTGCAAGATAGCCAACCTTTATCAGTGAGCCGACGTAAAACTGTAGTTACAGAAGTATAGGCTAGTTCGCGGTTTGGGTCTGACAGAATGCGATCATGTACATCCTTGACTGTAACTGAACCCAGCTCCCAAATGATGTTCAAAATTTCTGCTTCCAAAGGGCCTAAAGACAATTGTTTTGGGCGGTAGTCAGGTAAAGGTGCCATATTGATTTTGTAGCGAATTTTCAAGGCGGAATGAGGAGATGGCAAAAATTGCTTCTCTATCCTTTTTTCAGATTATCCTTGTTTGTCTTCTCTGACATCAGCTTTCCTATCATCTCAGCATTCCCTGACTTGAAGATACAAGGCTTCATCCCCCACCACAATAACTAGCACAACACTTCACCACAGCCTGTAGTAACCTCGCACATCCAACACTTCATTTTTGTGGATACTTCCCCTGGGAGTCAGTTCTGAGGTTTGATAATCAGAAGTACTCTAGCCCAATGATTAGAAATAGTCTGAACTTTACTGTGATTATGGTAAATGACACCAATTAAAATGTAATCTCGGCAATAGTATTTAAAGCAGGTTTATCCAGCGCGTGAAGCTATTCATATACCACACTCCGGAATTAACTCCCACCGACAAAACTCCAGACTGCGCGATCGCAGTTGACGTTTTGCGAGCTACTAGCACAATAGCCACTGTTTTAGCATCTGGAGGCGAAGCTGTGCAAGCCTTCAGCGATTTAGATCAGCTAATTGCGGTCAGCGAAAAATGGCCACCGGAAAAACGACTGCGAGCCGGAGAGCGCGGCGGCGCTAAAGTCGCTGGTTTTGAATTGGGTAACTCTCCCCTTGATTGCACAAGGGAAGTAGTGGAGGGGCGGCGATTATTTATCAGCACCACCAATGGAACTCGCGCCTTACAACGAATACAACACTCTCCAAGTGTACTGGCCGCAGCCTTGATTAATCGAGGGGCCGTGGTGCGATATCTCCTAGAGAAACAGCCAGACACTGTGTGGATTGTCGGTTCCGGTTGGGAAGGCAGTTTTTCTTTAGAAGATACAGTTTGTGCTGGGGCCATCGCTCACAGTATAATCGAAAAGTCCCAAATTTCCCCAGATGAATTAGCCGGTAACGATGAAGTCATTAGTGCGATCGCTCTGTACTCACAATGGCAAAATGACTTATTGGGATTATTCCACCATGCCAGTCACGGCAAAAGGTTGTTACGTCTTGAATCACACGAAGATTTAAAATATTGCGCTCAAACCGATATTTTAGATGTCTTGCCAATACAGCAAGAACCGGGGGTTTTAAAAGGTCAATAAATAATTACAAGTTTATTTTTTCTGCTTAAAAATGCCCCCTTCTAGATTAAATTCTAGAAAGGGGTATATTCATCAAAGCGAAAGCGTCTTAAATGTTAATAATATTTGCTATAAAAATTCAACTTAGCCCTCATAAATAAATCCCCTAGTATTAGTACCAGGGGTAAAAATTCCTAATTAAGTTAAGTGAGTGGAAATATTAGCTAGCACTAGTCAAAAGTAACTCTAGTTGTTCTGACCGATGTATTCTCACTTGATTATCATCGTCAACATCAGCAATGGCTGTAACACCATCGGCAATTTCTCCGCATAGCATTGCTTCCGCCAGAGGATCTTCTAGCAAGCGCATAATAGCCCGGCGTAACGGTCTAGCACCGTAACTGGGGCTATAACCTTCTTCTACTACGCGGTCTTTAAAGCGTTCTGTCACCTCTAAAATAATTCCACTTTCAGTCAAACGGCTAGCAACCTCACGGAGCATAATATCCGCAATTTGTTTGACTTCATCTTTAGAAAGCTGGGTGAAGACGATAATATCATCCAAGCGGTTGAGAAACTCAGGACGGAAGTAAGCCTTCATTTCGTCATTCACTAGAGTACGAATGCGGCTGTAGCTAGCATTGGCTTGAGTATCGAACTCAAAGCCTAAACCACCACCACCTTTTTCAATTACCTTAGAACCAATATTGGAAGTCAGAATGATCAGCGTGTTTTTGAAATCCACTTTCCGACCTTTGGAGTCCGTCAGATGTCCATCATCCAACAGTTGCAACAGCATATTAAATACATCAGGGTGCGCTTTTTCGATTTCGTCGAAGAGCAGCACTGAGTATGGTCTGCGCCGCACAGCTTCCGTGAGTTGACCCCCTTCTTCGTATCCTACGTAACCAGGAGGTGAACCAATGAGTTTGGAAACCGTATGTCCTTCCATGTATTCGGACATATCCAGGCGAATCAAGGCTTCTTCAGCACCAAAGAAGTAAGATGCCAAGGACTTGGCCAATTCTGTTTTACCAACTCCCGTAGGCCCGGAGAAAATAAAACTAGCAATGGGGCGATGGGGATTTTTTAACCCTACCCTGGCTCGACGGATAGCACGAGATACAGCTGTAACTGCTTGCTCTTGACCAACCAACCGTTCGTGCAGTGTGTCTTCCAGGTGTAAGAGTAACTCTGACTCAGATTCAGTGAGTTTGTTCACTGGTACACCTGTCCAAGAAGCAACAATTTGAGCAATGTCTTCCTCATCCACAATGGGAGACTTGACAAATTGTTGATTTTGTGAATTGGCTGGCAATTGTGCCTCCAGTTTCATTTCCTCGTCGCGGAGTTGTCCTGCTCTCTCAAAATTCTGGACTCTGACTGCCTCCTGTTTAGCTTTAGTCACATTGGCCAATTGCTGCTTGAGTTCTTGATTTGCATAAATCCGCGAGTAACGCAACCGCACACGAGAACCAGCTTCATCAATCAGGTCAATTGCTTTATCTGGTAAAAAGCGATCGCTAATGTAACGGTCTGACAACTCCGCTGCTGCTACAACAGCTTCATCAGAAATGTGTACTTTGTGGTGCTGCTCATAAGCGCTCCGCAAACCGTAGAGAATGTCAATAGTTTCTTGTACCGAGGGTTCCCCCACCAGGACTGATTGGAAACGACGCTCTAAAGCAGCATCACGCTCGATATGCTGACGATACTCATTTAAGGTGGTAGCACCAATACACTGGAGTTGACCCCGTGCTAAAGCGGGTTTGAGGATATTTGCTGCATCTAAGCCTCCTTCCGTACCACCAGCACCAACCAAGGTGTGAACTTCGTCAATCACCAGAATGATATTGCCGGCAGTACGGACTTCTTCCACAATCTTCTTAATGCGTTCCTCAAAGTCCCCACGAAAACGAGTTCCAGATACCAACAGACCCATATCAAGGCTGATTACTTGTTTATCTAGCAGAACTTCTGGAGCATCCTGATGGACAATACGTTGGGCTAGACCTTCTGCGATCGCAGTTTTACCAACTCCCGGTTCACCAATCAACACAGGATTGTTCTTTGTCCGCCGACCGAGAATTTGAATGGTACGCTCAATTTCTTTTTCTCGACCAACTACAGGGTCAAGTTTACCTTCTTGGGCTAATTTAGTCAGGTTTCTACCAAATTCCTCTATACTCAGGTTTTGGGTGCCCTTGGTACTACTACCCCTGCTAGCGAAAACTGAGCCACCTTCACCTAGCCTGCGGATCACGCTGGTACGGATATTTTGCAGGTCAACCCCCAAATTTTGTAGCACTTTGGCGGCTACACCTTCACCAGCGTCAGTCAATCCTAAGAGTAAGTGTTCAGTGTTGATGTAGTTGTGTCCCAGACTATTAGCTTCTCTAAACGATTGCTCAAATAAGCTTTTCACCTTGGGAGTAAAAGGAATTTCTGGTGGTACAAAACCAGAACCTTTGCCGATAATTTTTTCAACTTCGCGCCGTGCTTCCTTAAGAGTTACACCCGATTCGGCCAGCACTTTAGCAGCAACCCCAGTCCCTTCTCCAATTAAACCCAGGAGAATTTGTTCAGTTCCTACAAAATTGTGTCCCAGGCGACGTGCTTCCTCCTGGGCTAACATAATTACTTTAATCGCTTCGGAAGTGAAGTGTTCAAACATAGCGGGTTCTTGCTCCCTTGCTGCTTGGGCTTTGGGTGAGCTAATTCTTCACCCTTATTTAAACTTTTTTGTATTTTCTTAAAGACAATGTATCTTTATTTAAAGTTGCATGGCAGTAGTGAGAGCCGTATGAGGTGGGGTGTGTTTGCCGTCATCACCAAATTATGGCGCAATAGAAAGGCTGTTTACTCTAGAATTTGGATGATGCAATAATCATACCAAAGGTATAAATCATGTCTGAATTACACGGAAACAAGGATCAACAACATCCCCTTTACAACCGAGATCGTCCCTCTATCAATATTTTACTCGCTCAAGAAGCAACAGACTACAATTTAGCCGAATTAGCGAGATTAAAAATTCGTTATCAAGGCTTTCCAGGGGCCAGAGACATTCAACAAGACCTAGATAAAGTCTTGCAACAGTGGGGTTTGACCGAAGCCGAACTTTTTGAAAAAACTCGCCAGATACATGACGTGGGTGGAGTTTATCAAAGTCGCGGCAAAAAAGAAGAACAAGATTGGAATTAGTCATGAGCCAACCTTATTGATCTAAATTTCTTTGTTCTCCATACTTCCGCAACTGCTTGAGTAGGTTGTCTTGGGATGATCCGGGAACTGCTGGATTAATAATTGCTTGGGGATTTAGTTCAAAAACATCAACCGTAGCAGGTGTGGGTTGAATGTTCAGCCGCTGTTGGGGTGGTTTTGGGGTGGTAATTTCCATCTTGGGTGTGCTAACAGAAGACTTCTTCACGGTTGTTTTATTCACAGGAGACTCTTTAACAGCAGATTTGCTCACAGATGTTTTCAGTGAGTCTAAAGAAGCCGCTACCTTGACTTGTTGCTGCATCTGTCCTGTAGAAGACACCAAGCTACTTAAACCATTTACCAATTGCAACAGATTCTGGCGGAAAGCAGGGTCACCGGTTAATTCGTCTAAATCAGATGTAATTTTTTGGGTATTTTCAAAAGTTACCCGTGCTGAATCTAAGGTTTGCTGCATTAGAACTAGATTCTGGGGGTCAGTTAAAGCTTGAGAAGCGTTGCGTAAATTAGCTGAGGCTTGGGCTGCATTTGCCGAAAGGCTTTCTAAATTCTTGAGTAATTCGCCTTGAGTGAGTTGATTAACCGCAGGTGATAGGCTACTCACCGTCACCCGGAGTTCATTGCTCGTTTCAGTAATATTATTCAAAGCATCAACTAACGAAGTCCGGTTGCTGGTCACTAGTTCATCTAAATTATTCAACAACCGATTAGCTTGATTAGCTGTGGAACTAAATTCACTTGCCGTCGCACCTAATTTATCTACTGTTTTAGTAGCGGATACAGTCAGTTGATTTGTAGCTTGTTGCACTGAATTAGCAGTGCTACCAAATGTACTTAGTTGTTGTTGAAAGCTTCTGCTCAAACCTTGAAAATCCCGACTGAGAGATGCAATATTAGTAGCTGCTGCTGTTGAGCTTTCTAAAAGTTGATTCAGTCTTTGATAGAATTGTGGGTCATTGTATGTAATAGCTAAATCTGTAGAACTGCGAATTAGTTCGTCAACACTGATACCAATTTCCCCTTTAAATCGAGAACCATCACAAACAATAATGGTTGGATCGCAATTATTGTCTAGTGGTTTAGCCAGGGCTTCCCCCATGGGTACAGCTTTTTTGGGTGTAATGTCGATAATACTTTCACTAATTAATCCGCTCTGGTTAGCTTCAATTACTGCATCACTGGCAATCATCAAATCAGCTGAACCAATTTCAATTTCCACCTCTACGGCATTTGTCCCTGCTTTAACTTGAGAAATATTACCTACCTTCACACCACGATAGCGAACTGGTGTACCTCTTTGCATACCACCAGCATTAGCGAATTCCACGATAAATTTGTATGAACTACTACTGGCTGTAAATCTATTCAACCAGAGAACAATCATCACAAATGCTCCCAAACCCAGTAGGATCAGCAACCCCACTGAGCCTTCCCTTAGTGTGCGCCTAGACACAAAGCTGTTTGTTGTCATATCTCGCATATCTTTTCTCCATGTACCTAACCAGCTATCTGAATTGGTCCATCCACACTGCCACTGATAAATTGTTGAATCAAGGAATTTTCCGTGTTGTTAATATCACTAACTGTACCTTGCCATTGCACTTTACCTTGATAAAGAAACACTAATCTATCAGCTGTACGGCGAATGGTACTATGTTGGTGGGTAACAATGGCATAAGTACTACAGACTCCTCTTGTCAATTGCAATTGACGAATCAAATCCTCTATTATTGTTGACGCAATCGGATCAAGTCCGGCTGTGGGTTCATCGTAAAGCAAAACCTCTGGCCCCTCTGTGAGACTATCAGGATTAGAAATAATGGCTCTGGCAAAACTCACCCTTTTTCTCATTCCCCCAGATAGTTCAGATGGGTAGAGATGACTAATTCCCGATAAACCCACCATTTCTAATTTTTCTTTCACCAATTCTTGAATACGCCATCGCGGTATCTTTGAATTTTGATAAAGTAAAAAGCCCACGTTTTCATCTACTGTCAACGAATCAAATAACGCCGCCTGTTGAAATACCATACCAATACTAATGCGGTCACTACTGTCCTCAATTAACCCATCCCGTCGTACTCCTTGGATATAAATTTCTCCGCTATCGGGAGCCATTAATCCGGCAATAATTCGTAAGACTGTTGATTTACCAGTTCCTGAAGGTCCAATAATTCCTAATGCTTCCCCCCGATAGATTGTCAAATCTACGTTATCTAAAATCTTATTACTACCAAAAGACTTAGAAACGCCTTTCAGTTCAATTAATGGTTCATTCATTAGTTATTAGTCATGAAAATATGAACTCAGCACTTAATACTCAGAACTCTCAAACTGATGTCATTGTAATTGGTAGCGGTATTGGTGGCTTATGTGCCGCTGGCCTACTGGCTCGTTATGGTAAGCAAGTGATTGTGTGTGAAAGCCACTCAATTCCAGGCGGTGCAGCTCATAGTTTTAGACGACGGGGATTTGAATTTGATTCTGGCCCCTCTTTTTATTGTGGTCTCACAGATGCTCAGAGTTTGAATCCTCTCAAACAAGTTCTTGATGTTCTCGGTGAATCCCTCCAAGCCATACCCTATGATCCATTAGGACATTACCATTTTCCTGAAGCCATTTTTACAGTTTATGGCAATACTGAAAAGTACCTTAATGAACTGCATAAAATCACGCCCCAAGGTGCTCAGGAATTCCAAGACTTTGCAGAACGTTTGTTGGGCTTATACCAAGGGATGAAAGGTATTCCCAGTCTGGCTTTGAGAGCAGATTGGCAAGTGATTTTTGTGTTGATACAACGTTACTTGCCATCTTTGGCGAAAATGTTACCTCACTTGCCACTTGTTCAGTCTTCTGTTGGTAATGTTATGGATGCTACCGTTAAAGACCCTTGGGTACGTCGGCTCATTGATCTAGAATGCTTTTTACTGTCTGGTTTAAAGGCACACGGCACAATTGCCCCAGAAATAGCTTTTATGTTAGGTGAACGTTCCCAAAGTCAAGTTGAGTATCCCCTAGGAGGAAGTGCAGCAATTGTCAATGCTTTGGTGCGGGGTTTAAAACGTTGGGGTGGTAAGTTACGTCTCCGATGTCATGTAGAGCAAATTTTGTTGGAATCCAGTCGAGCTGTGGGTGTAAAGCTCCAAAATGGCGAAATTCTGCAAGGTGCTATGGTCATCTCCAATGCGACGATGTGGGATACCTATAACCACCTCCTACGCCCTCAAGATTTACCTGCATCATATCGCCAAGTTGCATTAGCAACACCTGCTGTGGATAGCTTTATGCATTTACATTTAGGCATCCAAGCAACTGGTTTGGAAAATTTAACCGGACATCATGTGGTAGTTCATAATTCCAATCAAGATATCACCGTACCTGGTAATACTTGCATGATTTCCATTCCCACTGTTTGGGATAGCACTTTAGCACCAGAGGGACACCACGTGGTTCATGCTTACACCTTAGAACCCTTCGCCACATGGCAAAGAAATGACGGGTATGAAGATAAAAAAAGGCAAAAAGCGGAAAATTTATATCGTGCTCTAGAGCGAATTATACCAGATATTCGCCAGCGTGTGGTGTTAGAACTTATTGGTACACCGCTAACTCATGCTCATTATCTCAGACGTTATCAGGGAACTTATGGCCCTGCCATCGCTGCGGGTGAAGCAATGTTTCCCAACACCCAAACGCCGATTAAAAATTTGTATCTTGTTGGTGATAGTACTATGCCAGGAATTGGTGTCCCTGCGGTGGCTGCATCGGGGATTTTATGTGCCAATAGTTTAGTGAACATCCAACAAATGACAGAATTATTAAATTTGTATTAAATATATCCCTTAAGAAAAAATTGTATTATTTTTCAAAGGGAAACAGAGGTTTAACAATATTAATGTTGATGCACTTTTTCTAGTAACCACATGGAAGCAACAGCACCAATATAGTGAGCAGCAATACCATTAATGTTAGCTACTACTATAAACACATCCATCCCTCGAATAATCTTATTAGGACTAATAATTGCTACTCCTGGGGGTTGGGATACAACTTTTGCCACTAACAGACTCACACTTGTTCCAGACCCCAAAATAGTTAGAAGCATTCCCACTAAACTCACCACAATCCCCATGCGGATAGCTGTAATTGTATCCGTTTTACTAGGATGTAAAGTTGGATTAGGATTATCTAACCGTCTACCTATGCGCGTGTAACGAAAATCCCAAAATACACTAAATAACAACAACAAAATTCCAGTTACAGCCCAAAAAATACCAATTCCTAGTCCGGGATTTGATTGACCGACAAAATCACGACCAGTATAAGTAAATAATAACAATAAGCCAGAAACCAGCGCCAATGCCAATTGAACCCATAACATCATCCATCCTGTCAGACGAATTTGATTGGCAATTTTATGCTTTGATGTTCGTCCATATGACCGTACCAGCGATCGCACTTCTGTATGTGGTTGCATATCATTTTCCTTATCCCCCCAAATAAATATTAAGTTTCCAGCCCCGCCTCATACACTCACCCCTAGACATAACTACTGCGTCCCACTAATGCCATACTCCTCACAAAGGTTATCACTGGCAAACTAATCCAAAAATCACACCAACTTGGTTACTTATGGTTTTATACTCACTACTAGAAATTGTTACTTGCCCATACACCCGTAATGTTAAGGATGCCTAGTCTTCGGGTGGGTGCAATAGTCCGTCGTACAGGTTTTATTATTTGTTTTATATTGACCTTAGTAATTTTATTTATTTCTGGTTTGTAAGCATTGTTACTAGTTCATTATTTTTTGTTGTGGAGTCCCATCAGTACCTATACTACCTGGCAAATGATTCACCTCAATCTTCAACATGCGTGAAATTTTCAGGTAAATCATCAGCCTTACTCAAAATAAATAAACTACCATCTCCTCCCCGTCCAATTCTCCAGTTTTCATCTAAGTAAGTAATATCAAGAGTAGCCACTCTACCTTGGGGATTATTAGCAGGAACTACCTTAAAGGGGTTAAATTGGGGAGTATTTAAGCCAAAAATCTTCTCAATACATAGATAACGTTTGTCAAAGTCCACATTGATCCGTTGATTTGGTAAAGGCCATAAATCATCTGTGGCTGGTTCAAAACTAGCTGTTACTTTCACGTATCCCGAAACTATTCCCAGAGGATGTTTCACAACAGCCAAGTTGAAAAATAGTTTATTGATAACATCAATTACCTGATAAACTTGACCCAACTTTAATCCCAATGGTAACGAATCCAAAGAACGGATTTCTCTAGCCGTGGAGTATAACAATTTCCAAGGGCCATTGAGCATAGAAATACCAGACAGGAGAGGTTGAGGATGAGGGTTGCAGCTTTCTAGTTCCGCGACTAATTCTGCAATTTCTGCCGCTAAGGTTTTGTCTAGCTTCAAATCAGTGAGAGGAGAATCAAAATTGTTTTTGCTTTGAATCTCCTGTAGGACAGCCTGTAATTTCTGCTTGATCAAAAGTTGAGTATTCAAGGGTCAAATATTTTCCGGCCATAACGTGCAGTTAAACAATCAGCCGGATTAGCTTGATTATACAACCAAGCCCACATCTGATCACCAAAAGAAAAATGCCACCACTCCCTAGGATTGCGTTGAAACCCAGCTTTTAACATCACATCATACAATAATTGCCGATGAGCATGATATTGTTTTGCTTCTGATTGGTCACCACAGGCATAATAATTGGGGTGCGATCGCTCTGACAATTCATCAATTAGCGAACCCATATCCACTATTTTTCCTGCATTATCCACCAGCGTCACATCAACAGCTGCACCCGTACTGTGAGGAGGGGGAGTTTGTTCATCCAAACTCGGTACAGCCCAAATTTCATAAACCGACTTCCAAATTTCTTGACGTTGCTGTGGTGATAACTCAGCCTCAGTCAATCCCTGCTGTTGTAACCCTTGAGCAAAACTGTAATCCACCATAAACTGTTGTACAGCCACCGGGCGATAGGCATCAAAAATTTGGATACACCAACCAGGACAAATTTTTTGTAGGTAATTTTGAGCTTGAATTAAATTCCTCACCACACTTGCGCGCAAATAATAAGGAGAATGCTCCCCATAGGGCGCACCGAGTTTTTCATAAGGATGGGGAGACTCCACCGCCAATAATTGTAAGGGAATTGCCACCAATGGTTCACCGCATTCTACTATAGGGATTTGGTGATAAAATCTCATTCGTTTTCATGCTTAGTGTGAAAGATAATAACTATCCTACTATGTAAATATTTTCACGAAACGAGACTCTACTTATTACCAAATTTTTAAGGGATTTCCTGGGTTGATTTTTCAACTTGCTAAAGATAGATTTTTGAGAATATAAAAATTTTAGACCAGTATTGTGACCCCTCACCTTACAAAGGCATGGGGGTATATGGCTTACAGTAGCGCCATAGCCTAAACACTGTTTTAATGCACCAATTAACTATTACGGAAGTTCAATCAAAAAAGCTGAAATAGTGATTCTGATGTGTTGAACCTCGGTCGCTTGCTGGGTAAGGGTTTCAGCTGTTTTGTTAGTATACTAAAGTCCATTTCAGTTGTTGAGTTTATTGAACCTCGGAAAGTGCCTCTAGACTTCTTGCAGGGTATGGGTTTAAAATCCAAGAGTCCCCACTCGCTGGGGACATCAATTGAATGGAAACGTCTTAGGAGCAGGAGCAGGGCCTGCAAACAGAAGAAGAGTCCCCACTCGCTGGGGACATCAATTGAATGGAAACGCAAAAAATGATATAATCCTAACAACAGAGACTTCTTGGTCCCCACTCGCTGGGGACATCAATTGAATGGAAACTATAGCTCTCGCAGCACGGGCTGCAGAGCTAGGGGTTAAGTCCCCACTCGCTGGGGACATCAATTGAATGGAAACTTATCAAAAAGAAATTTTAACGTCTCAAGTGAGAAGTCCCCACTCGCTGGGGACATCAATTGAATGGAAACAGACCCATGGCAATAAGAGCCTTTGACAATTTTGGGTCCCCACTCGCTGGGGACATCAATTGAATGGAAACCTCATCCATTTAGTAGAACCATCTTCTACTGGTATTTCTGTCCCCACTCGCTGGGGACATCAATTGAATGGAAACTATTTATCGCAGAGCCTAATATTTAGATCGTCCTCTAGTCCCCACTCGCTGGGGACATCAATTGAATGGAAACACGTATGCCTCCTTAAAGGCTCTAAGTTCACGAAAGAAAGTCCCCACTCGCTGGGGACATCAATTGAATGGAAACTTTGGAGTTCAATTTTATTGAGGTGAGCCCTTTGGCTCGTCCCCACTCGCTGGGGACATCAATTGAATGGAAACACCCCAATAAAGGGGCTCTAATCCTAAGGTGATCTTTGTCCCCACTCGCTGGGGACATCAATTGAATGGAAACTCATGGTTGACAACGGCGCGATGTTCTCTAGGCTTCCCATTCAGTCCCCACTCGCTGGGGACATCAATTGAATGGAAACATGATCAGTATGACCTCTCCCCACTCCTTTTCAACGTCCCCACTCGCTGGGGACATCAATTGAATGGAAACCCAGGTAAACAGATCATAGTCGTTTATATCATTTAAGGTCCCCACTCGCTGGGGACATCAATTGAATGGAAACTTGTCATCTTGGGATTTATATTCGTACATTGTGTACGTCCCCACTCGCTGGGGACATCAATTGAATGGAAACCTGTGCGGGTTGTGTTAATCTGTCGTACTCCGCTTGGGTCCCCACTCGCTGGGGATATCAATTGAATGGAAACCGCTGAATATAACAGCCAGGAAATTGACTATTTCAAGTCCCCACTCGCTGGGGACATCAATTGAATGGAAACACTCAGTATCAGAAGATCCTACTATTGAAATGATTGAAGTCCCCACTCGCTGGGGACATCAATTGAATGGAAACTGAATGTACCCGTACGGAACATTCCACCTTAATAGTCCCCACTCGCTGGGGACATCAATTGAATGGAAACTAAAAAAAGAAATCAGAAGAATATCCCTGATTTAGTTGTCCCCACTCGCTGGGGACATCAATTGAATGGAAACTCTTTCAATGCGCTCAAGGCGCATTTCAACACTTGGTCCCCACTCGCTGGGGACATCAATTGAATGGAAACTTCACTATGCCCGTTTCCGGGTTGATAATTATAAAAGTCCCCACTCGCTGGGGACATCAATTGAATGGAAACCATTTTCATAATGTAGGCTCCCCAATCGGCTAGTTCGTCCCCACTCGCTGGGGACATCAATTGAATGGAAACCCTAAGCAAGGCTTTAAACTCCCCTTCTACTTCAGGCTCTGTCCCCACTCGCTGGGGACATCAATTGAATGGAAACTCGCTTGCTTTTAGATTGTCCAGATGATGGTGGTTTCACGTCCCCACTCGCTGGGGACATCAATTGAATGGAAACATTTCAGGAAGATCAGTCAAAGGCAGATCATGCCACAGTCCCCACTCGCTGGGGACATCAATTGAATGGAAACCCATCATTGTTTAGCTTGTCAGCTATTTTTTGTAGAGTCCCCACTCGCTGGGGACATCAATTGAATGGAAACAAAGTTCCTAGTAAAGTAGTCAATCAGTGGTTGGTATAGGTCCCCACTCGCTGGGGACATCAATTGAATGGAAACAGAACAGAGGTCTGGTCAAGGTATATAAACTGCATGATGATGGTTCCCACTCGCTGGGGACATCAATTGAATGGAAACTAGAGATTAATGAAGAAATTGTTTTAAGAATTTGAGTCCCCACTCGCTGGGGACATCAATTGAATGGAAACTGGAGAATCTTCGAGGTCTATGTCTTCTGGATTGTAGTCCCCACTCGCTGGGGACATCAATTGAATGAAAACACAACTCCCTGAGTTTTGCCTCATTGAATCGGTCTATGGTCCCCACTCGCTGGGGACATCAATTGAATGGAAACTTTAAAACTAGAAGCGTTGCTTTGATGGTTCTCAGTCCCCACTCGCTGGGGACATCAATTGAATGGAAACCGGATGGTTCCTGTTCAGGGTCTTCCCAGATTTCAATCGTCCCCACTCGCTGGGGACATCAATTGAATGGAAACATAACCGATGGCTTGGTCTTCCCATAAAAATATTGTGGGTCCCCACTCGCTGGGGACATCAATTGAATGGAAACACAAGAACCATCACCACCGCTGCCGCTGCTGCGAGAAAGTCCCCACTCGCTGGGGACATCAGTTGAATGGAAACTGGCTTGAAGCCTCGCCGACGAATTTATCGCCCCAGAAGAGTCCCCACTCGCTGGGGACATCAATTGAATGGAAACCACCCATGTTCTGGGTATCTCCAACCCCGGAATGCGGACAGTCCCCACTCGCTGGGGACATCAATTGAATGGAAACTCAAACTCTGGGTCGCAGCCCACAGACTTAAAGAAGCTAAAGTCCCCACTCGCTGGGGACATCAATTGAATGGAAACTGGGTTTTTCCAATTACTGATTATTTCTTTTTTTGTAGTCCCCACTCGCTGGGGACATCAATTGAATGGAAACATGAGCGAAGCTAGTAACATGTTTTTCCTCTGTTTTTGTCCCCACTCGCTGGGGACATCAATTGAATGGAAACGAGAAAACGATACCATCTCTTACAATGAGAACTACTGTCCCCACTCGCTGGGGACATCAATTGAATGGAAACAGTAATTATTTACCTTGAGTGTGTTTGTTTCTGCTGCATCCCCACTCGCTGGGGACATCAATTGAATGGAAACTCTACGTAGAGTTGGTTTCCGTTATCTTCTACGCTAGTCCCCACTCGCTGGGGACATCAATTGAATGGAAACTTAAACCCAAAATCCACAGCCATAATGTCCTTTAGCGGTCCCCACTCGCTGGGGACATCAATTGAATGGAAACATTGCGGCTGGTGCGGGGGCATAGATTTGGAGTACGTCCCCACTCGCTGGGGACATCAATTGAATGGAAACACATAATTATTAGATGTAACTGCTGCTGCTTTTTTAGGTTTGTCCCCACTCGCTGGGGACATCAATTGAATGGAAACAACTCTTCCATAGCGAAAGCTTTTGGTATAAATATAAGTCCCCACTCGCTGGGGACATCAATTGAATGGAAACCTTTAAGAGTTTTTTAGCTCGTAAAGTTTTAACTACAGTCCCCACTCGTCGGCGACATTAATCGAATTAATACTGTAGACATTATGGCCAACGCCACGCCATCGCCATCGGAAAATGTCTCTATCCAATGTGGGTACTAAGTGGGGCGATCAATTTGTCCCATTATCTGATATTTTGGAATTTGCTCCCTTGTTATTTTTTCGACTATGCAAGTCAAAAAACAACCCATTTATCAGTTCCTAGAAGGCAGAAATAAAAGTTTTGTCATCCCTGTATATCAAAGAGATTATGCTTGGAAAGTCAACAACTGTAAAAAGCTGTGGGAAGATATTATCGATTTGCAAGATTCTGGTAAACGCAGTCATTTTCTAGGAGCTTTAGTCAACATATACAACCATCAAGACGAATGGATGGTGATCGATGGACAACAAAGACTAACTACCATTTCCTTACTATTGTTGGCTTTAGCCAATTACTTGAAAGACACACAAAATAAAACATCATCGGAAGCAGATTTGCAAGAAGATATCTTAAATGACTACTTAATTAACAAAAGATGTACAGACAAGTCACAACGCATTAGATTAAAGCCTAACACGAAAGATAAATCTTACTTTCAAAGCTTATTTGATAACTTACATATTAAAAAGAGTGACTCAAATATTATTCAAAACTATCTATTTTTCTATGATAAAATATCTAGTCGCCATATTTCAGTAGCTCATATATTTGAACTGTTCAAAAAATTAGAAATTGTTCATATTGAGCTTGAGAAGGGTATTGATGACCCCCAATTAATTTTTGAGAGCTTAAATTCCACTGGAGTTAATTTAACAGATGGAGATTTAATCAGAAATTATATTCTCATGGATTTAAGTCAATCAGACCAAGAGCAGCTTTATAATAACTACTGGATTAAAATCGAAGAGCTTTCTGGTAATGTAGCCAATTTTATTCGTATATTCTTAATGTTTAAATTGAAAAAAAGTATTACACAAAGTGACAGGGCTGTTTATAATGAATTTAAGCAATATTCTAAAGATAAATTTTCCCGAGATAGTTCTAGCATCCTGCAACATCTCCTCAAGTATGCTGAAAATTATAGCTACTTTATCAATATTTCCGATCATCCTGATAAAAATATTAATAAAGCTCTCCATCGGTTACATTGCCTAGAGTTTACAGTATGTCATCCGTTCCTCATGGATGTATTTGACTTATTTAACCAAGGTATTATAGTTGCGTCTGATGTCCAAAATATCATTCAACTAATAGAAAGTTATGCTTTTAGAAAAATCTTAGTTAACAATTCAACCCAAGGACTAAATAAATTCTTTCTCACATTATCTAAAGAAATTAAGAAGGAACATACTTGGGAAGAAAACTATTTTGATATTATGTCCTTTATCATTAAAAACAAGTCTGCTAATCTCAAATTTCCATCTGATGAAGAATTTAGAGAAACACTTATCCATAAAGAAGTTTATAAATTAACTCCTAAAAACAGAGACTTTCTCTTTGAAAGCCTAGAAAATTGTAACTCTGATTATCAGATTTATGTTGAGAACTTGACAATTGAACATATTATGCCACAGAAACTCAATTACCAATGGAAACAGGATTTAGGAGATAAGTATTCAGAAATTCATGGCAAATATTTACATACTCTGGGTAATTTGACTTTAACAGCAAAAAATACTAGCTTATCTAATAAAGATTTTAAAACTAAGCAGAAAAATGATTATTACTATAGTAAGGTAAGTTTAAATTCTGAATTAAAAGATATTGAAGAGTGGAATGAAGACTCTATTGTCGAACGAGCTAATACACTAGCAGAAAAAGCAGTTAAAATATGGAAGTATCCAGTACCTAAGTCAACTTATGCAGTATATGGTTCGACTAAAGATGTTCAAGAAGATAAAATTCGTGACTTTGCTGAAGGGGAGTTTACTAATACTAAACCTAAAACTTTAATTGTGGGAGAGGATAAATATAAGATCGAAACCAAAACCTGGCGAGAGGTAGTGAAAAAAATCTGTGAAATTTTGTTCAATGAATCTCCAACAGAATTTAAGTCGATCATGACTAGTGCAGAATTCAGTCGATCCTTTTCCAATCAGAAAGACAATTCAAAATTAAGATCACCCATAGAATTCACAGATTTATATTTTGTCGAAAGTCATGGAAGTTCTAATTCTATTGTCGCTTTCTGCTGTAAGTTATGTAAGAAATTAGATTTTAATATTGAAAACATTTCTATAGAAATCTTTTAGAGGATATTTTAAAAGTAAGAGGCTGTTATACGCCAAATCTCGCCACTGTTTTCAAGGCTAATAGTGACTCTATGTCATTGGCGAGGTTCTACTTGTCGCTATTTGGCGATATTCAAAAAAGTTTGTCAATATACCTATCTAGGTCATGACCCTTAATGCGCCAGGCTCTCCCTATTAACTTGGCTTTTAGTTCCCCAGAAGCGATCGCCTCTTTTAAAACCCTCCCCCAGAATTGAGCTAATATAAGTTCTACTTATACTAAGTATAATTTTTATTAAAAAAATACCCCTTGCCAAACATTTGTAAACAATTGTAAAGTAGTTTCACAGGCAGAAAACAAACCTGTCTAATACATACAAAAACAAACGCAATCATAAACAAATGACCGCAACCTTACAACAGCGCCAAAGCGCCAACGTATGGGATCGCTTCTGCGAGTGGATCACCAGCACCGGCAACCGCATCTACATCGGTTGGTTCGGCGTACTAATGATCCCCACCCTACTAGCCGCCACCACCTGCTTCATCA
>WGNO01000042.1 GCA_016124525.1 Nostoc sp. RI_552
CGCTACCTTCAAGCTTGTATGTGTCAACAAATCAGTTATGTTCATTGGATGGAAGATATTATGAGATGTTGACATTTTCACCTTTGATAGGACTACTATATCTAACTATGTAAAGTTTTGTAATGACATTCAACATTTCTGCATCACTGAGAATAATTACCCGTTCCCTAAGATGAAAATTACCTGTTGAAAAGTTATAAAACAACCTCTAAGCTACATCCTTGATGGTATTATGAATAATAGATAATAATTCCTCAAATACAACAGCTTTAAACTCTTGATTATTCATGAATTCCATAAAGATTTCTTGATTAGCTTCCATAGGTTCAATTAATGGATTTTCTGGACGTTTTTCTAGAGCCGGAGTAAGATTTTCTTTAGTATTAACTTCTGAAGTAATTTTACAAAGTGGGATTCACAAATTGACGACCATGAAAAGCAAAAATTGCATTACGCAATAAATCGAGAGACAAAGCACTGCAACCAGAAACGTTGAATGTTGATACAAAACTTTACATTGTTGATTATAATAAGTCTACAAAGCGTGAAATTGTCAACATAACATTATGTCCTAAAACCAATGAATATAGCGAATTTTATCTAATAGTGTGTTTCCCCATTGTTGAGGAATACATGAAAGCTGTAAAATGAGATAAGCTATCAAACTCACATATATTTGTATAGTAATGCTATTGACGTTCTTGGTAATTAATTTGTCAAGGTTTAATTGCATTTTTAAAACTTCCACAACAATTGGACTCACCAAGGGAATTGATAAATATCTCTGATTTCATCATCACTAACTGCGGCTTCTCCAGACCCAGGTAAATTAGTTACTAAACGAAACTCAGTTTTCGTTTCTAAATCACAAAAGTTAACTACCCTATAGGCTTGAGCATCATCAGATGCACCAATTTTAACTAAGTCAGTTGATTCTTCAAATTCTAGTTTCCAATTATTCTTTATTTGCAGAACAAAATATTTTTTCTCCTGAACTAATTCTCGAATAAATTTTAATCCAGCGAACTCTCTATCTATTACTCCTACAGCATTTTCTGGTAAATTTGATATCATTGTTGAGCGGAATTTATAATCATGTTTATTCCCAAAGTTTATGAGGTTATCTTCTGGACTTCCTGTAGCTAAATTCAGCGAACTAAAAAGTTTGACTTGGTGATGACCTAGCACCTATAAAAACTTACTTGTCAATGTAATAATTGTCGAATCAATTGGAAAAATAGCATATTTATCATGTAATTTTTTGTGAGTTTTACTTTGTACTAACTCGTTTAATTTTTTATAAATTTCTTGGAATGGTTTTTGACTGCGATGGAAGTTGGCTTTGGAAAAAGTAGAAATATCTACTTCAAACCCCGTATCATTAAGTCTCTTAAATAAATCTCGCATACTTGTGAGGCTATTATCCAATAGATAAGATAGCCAAAACTCAAAGAACAGAGGGCTGTTCAATACTGGATAATCCTTTTTAGGCAGTTTGCTCAAGATATCTTTGACAATTTTGGGAAATGAGTTTGTAATTACCGCTGATTAAGATATTCTAATACTTCGCCCAAAACTTAACATACTTTGGGTTATTTTTATCAGCTTTTTGTTAACATTCAATACTTATGAGCACTAATATTTGATTTATAAAAAAAACTGTGAGATAATAGTAATAGATACAAATAAAATTAGGAAGCAAAAGCAATGTAAATTTTATCATTATTCCTCATGGTCGATTTATCCAACAATTAGAATATAAAGCTAAACTTCTTGGAATTAAGGTGAAACGAATAATGTAGTTTTCTGAATTTCAACCCATCAAAAAGCATGGGCAATATTTAGGCAAAATAATTAAGATTAAGAGACGTAGATTTAGGTCGAAATCTGGGAAAAATATTCAACAGATTTAAACAATTCCCTAAATATATCAAGAAAGGTAGTCGGGGATTCTATCTTTGATAGAAACTCAATAGACGGGCTTGTAGTTAGCCCGGTAATGTTTACACCTTACAAAACTAGAAATATAGTCAAATATTTCTAGTAACTATTCATCAATGACCACTCCCCATTACCCTGATAATTTATGACCAAAGAACAAACCTGGAGTCAACGATTTGAATCAGCATTGCATCCGGCCATCGCTCGTTTTAATGCTAGTATCGGCTTCGATATCGAACTAATCGAGTACGATATCACTGGCTCTCAAGCCCACGCCAAAATGTTAGCCCACACAAGTATTATTTCCCCTATAGAAGGTGAACAACTTGTAGCAGGTTTAGAACAAATTCGCCAAGAACACCGCCAAGGCAAATTTAATCCGGGGATTGATGCGGAAGATGTACATTTTGCCGTGGAACGGCGATTGACAGAAATTGTTGGTGATGTAGGTAAAAAACTCCATACTGCGCGCTCACGTAATGACCAAGTTGGCACTGATACCAGACTTTATCTCCGCGACCAAATTCAAGAAATCCGTAGCCAACTGCGGGAATTCCAAAATGTATTGCTGGATATAGCCCAACAGCACATTGAAACTCTAATTCCCGGTTATACTCACCTACAACGCGCCCAACCCGTGAGTTTAGCTCATCACCTCTTAGCCTACTTCCAAATGGCACAACGGGACTGGGAACGCCTCAGAGATATGACCCCAAGGGTGAACATTTCCCCCCTGGGTTGTGGTGCATTAGCAGGAACAACTTTCCCCATTGACAGACATTACACAGCCCAACTGTTGAATTTTGACAATATTTATGCTAACAGCTTAGATGCAGTCAGCGATCGCGACTTTGCAATTGAATTTCTCTGTGCTGCTAGCTTAATTATGGTTCACCTCAGCCGTCTTGCAGAAGAAGTTATTCTTTGGTCATCTGAAGAATTTGGTTTTGTCACCCTCAAAGATAGCTGCGCCACTGGTTCCAGCATTATGCCTCAAAAGAAAAACCCAGACGTACCAGAATTGGTTCGAGGAAAAACTGGGCGGGTGTTTGGTCATCTCCAAGCAATGCTGGTAATTATGAAAGGTCTACCTCTGGCATATAACAAAGACCTTCAAGAAGATAAAGAAGGTTTATTTGACAGCGTTAATACCATTAAAGCCTCTTTGGCAGCAATGACAATATTGTTGCAGGAAGGCTTGGAATTTCGCACCCACCGTTTAGCAGCAGCCGTAGCTGAAGATTTCTCCAATGCTACAGATGTAGCAGATTATTTAGCTGCTAAGGGTGTGCCTTTCCGAGAAGCTTATAATCTTGTAGGCAAAGTAGTAAAAACCAGTATTGCCGCAGGTAAACTCTTGAAAGATTTGACCCCAGAAGAATGGCAACAACTGCACCCAGCATTTGCCACAGATATCTACGAAGCAATATCTCCCCGTCAAGTTGTAGCAGCACGCAACAGTTACGGTGGCACAGGTTTTGCACAGGTCAATCAGGCAATTGCTACAGCCCGCGCTCAAATAACTGAATAAAAACTGGCATCAGCCAAAAAATCCCGGATAAATGGTTTGACCATGAATGGCTACCCAAATAGTGCGCGAGGAATTTATCTTCGCGCATTGCTTGATAGGCCTTAGTCCAGAGAGAATCTCAACCTATGTATTTGTTGACCTTAAGTTAGCGAAAAAGTATCGGCTTACTCAGTATCAGCTGCTGCTGCCTCTTCTTCTTCCTCACCCTTGGGAGATCTTTGTTGGAACCTTCTCTGCATTCTTCCTGTAGTAGTTCGTTTACGAAACTTTCTGGCATACGCCTGGTTCCGTAGCGCCTTTTCTTTTTTCGGGTTACGGCGCTTGGCCATATTCACCTCATTTAATAAACAACAAAAAAGTCTAACTAGGAATCACATAAGCCATATCAGCTACTTATGATGTCATTGATATACTTTTGGCCTAGTTTCAGCAATCTACATATTTAACAATATACTAGTCTATCGTATTCAATTTATTTACGTCAATACTACTCAGAATCATTTATCTCATCCCAAGCTATTTTTTGGTCAATTGGTCTGGGTAACATATTACGGATTTTCTGAATTTACATCGAAACAATGTAAATTATCCAGCTTAAATTTTGTATAAATTAATACAATTTTTTAAAATTTTTGGCAATAAATCAGAAGCTTGATATACTATACGGAAGTTATTAACATCAAATCCTCAACTACGGACATATTTGTGTTACAAAAAAATCAATCGTATAATGAGCAGCTTTATGTAAGTAGTGGGAAATTAGAAAAAACAATAGGCATATATAAGTTAAGTTTGAACGTTAATGCTTTCTTGAGGAGAATTTTCCAATCTACACGTAACTTGTGGCGTGTAGGACAAACAGTATTGGGTATCATTTTCCGTCATCCCATTACTGGCGCTAGTATCATTCCCATCTTGCCAGACGGCCGAATTGTACTGATTAAGCGGCGCGATGATGGCTGTTGGGCATTACCTGGAGGCATGGTCGACTGGGGGGAAGATATTCCTCAAACAGTCTACCGAGAATTGATAGAAGAAACTGGATTGGAGTTAGTAAAAATTACCCGTTTGGTAGGAGTTTACTCGTCACCTGACCGTGATCCTCGCATTCATTCAATATGTATTGTAGTTGAAGCAAAAGTTCAAGGAAAAATGGAAATTCAAGATAGCTTAGAAGTTATGGAAATCCAAGCTTTTCTTCCTGACTCTTTACCCCCGGGAAAAATGTCTCATGACCACACTAGGCAGTTGCAAGACTACTTGAATGGCTTGACGACACTGGCGTAAAAATGTTTTGAATTTGACATTTAACGTTGAATAAAAATCGATACCCTATTCCGTAATTCCCGGAAGAAACTTTTTCAATGGCTGTTATTTTGGCGACAAAGTGGGGTGGGCATCCCTGCATTTTTTTTTACATGGTGCTTGGAATGATAGCGGCCAGTGGGTATCAGTCATTGATTCATTATCTGATAATTTTCATTTTCTAGTACCAGATTTATTAGAGTTTGGTGAGTCAGAAAATCCTGATTTTCATCACTCAATTGATTTACAGGCAGAGTGGATTTCTGAATTTATTAAAGCTCTGCGACTCAAAAAAGTATACTTATTGGGCTATTCTCTTGGCGCTTGGATTGCAGCTAGCTATGCTTTAAAATATCCAGACGAAGTTAGTGGTTTAGTCTTACTAGCGCCAGAAGGTGTAGGCACAGAAGGAGAAAAAAGATATTGGCGGAAAATGCAAAAAATAATGAGAATTACACGAATAATCTCACAAATATTCCAAATATTTGCACCTTTATGTAAAATTACCAGCTTAAAAGACAAAATCGACAAACATTTTAATTTGCGTAGGCAATTGTTAGAAAATTCTGCCGCATGTCAATTATTATTCCAAAGGCAGCAGTGAGAAATCGAAGCAGAATTACTACATTAAAGATTGCACCTCATGCAGGTTCAAGTTTTAATTTTGCAAGGCCGGCAAGACTCACTAGATGTGGTAGTTCAAGGTCATACCTACACTAAACTTTTGCCTCAAGTTGAGTTAAAAATTAGTGCCCAGGCTGGCAATGATTTACCTGTTTTTTGTGATGGAATTGTAGCTAGATATATCCATAGTTTTGTCATGGCTAATTTGAATTTTGTAGTCAATTAGCGATGTGTTTTTTACAAGGATTAACTTTAATTGGCATTTCCTAAGCAAATCTCCAATTTTTTACTTTTAAGACTAGTAATTACCAACTATCAATCAAGAATTAAACTGACTATTTCCCACATACCCCAAAAAGTTAAGTTTGGTTCCAAAATTAAATTCTCTGCAATTTCCGGAAACAGAAATCTTAGATGTCTTACCACTAAAATGGCATCCCCACCTTTAAGAACAATTTTGCTTTCAGGAAATAACTGCCACCAAGCGGCAATAAAATCCTTAATTCCAGCTAACACAGTGTAAATAATTCCACTTTGAATCGCCTCTTGTGTATTTAGGCTAAAGCGTCGAGGTAAAGACATAATCTCGGTTTTTACCTGTGGCAATTGTCCTGTTTTTTCACTGAGAGTAGTAAACTGTAAACCTATACCCGGCATAATTGCACCCCCAACTAAAGACTGATGACCATCTGCACCTGTAAAAGTTAGTGCAGTCCCAGCATCAATGACTAGCATCGGAAAACCCCAAGTTTTTCCAGCTCCCCACAAAGCTAAGGCCCGGTCAATTCCCAAAGTAGGATACATATTCAATAGCGGGATTTGCTCCAAAGCAATCACACGTACATGAGGATGAGTTTGCCAAAGCTTTGTTTGATGGGGAACAACGGAAGCTAAAAAAATAGGAGTATGAAAAGAGATTTTTTCGCCTACTTCCCTAGAGATACTGAAATGCAAAAGTTCTGCTGGTAAATCATTTATTGTTTGACATTCACTCAAATGGTCAGTATCCCAAGTGTAATCCAGGCTTTTATCTCTAAATAACCCCCAGTGCAGCCGGGAATTACCAATTTCCAAAGCTAACCAAATATTCTCTCTCTTTCCTCTGCCTATTTTTGGTTTCACACTCCCTACTTTGCGAAGTATATTCGCACCCCCATTTAAGTCAGCGTTAATAACTTTTCCTGTTTCAGTTTCCACTTGATACCCACCCTTCAGGTTTTGCGCCGAAAATGGCCAGAAAATCACCATCTAAAAAACTAGCTTTACTGGTGTGGGATTCCTCTGATTCAACAAATTTCGTGGAATAGTACTCACAGAGTTCCTTGACCAGTTCCTGACTCTAAAGCCTGGCGTCTCCCATTTCATCCCCTGTCCAAAGCACAAAGTACCCAACTACGTTCCTGCTTCTGGTAGGACTTTCACCCTCCTGCTAAAGTATGGTAACAATAGAATCAGAGGAAAATATACTCATTGTGTCAAGGAGGGCAACTATGGTAGCACTTACCGAAAAAACAGCAAAACGGCTCACCATAGAGACTGTGGAAATTGCTCAAGAAACCACGGCAATTCGTTCTTTAGACTGGGATCGCGATCGCTTTGATATAGAATTCGGTCTGCAAAACGGTACAACTTATAACTCGTTTCTAATTCGCGGTGAGCAAACTGGCCTAGTTGACACCTCTCACGCAAAGTTTCGCGAGTTATATTTTAATACCCTCACAGGATTAATCAATCCCAGAGAAATTGATTATCTGATTATTAGCCATACCGAGCCTGATCATAGCGGCTTAGTCAAAGATTTGCTGGAAATGGCTCCAGAAATTACAGTTGTCGCTTCTAAAGTAGCAATCCAGTTTCTAGAAAGTTTATTACATCGGCCATTCAAACGCCAAATAGTCAAAAATGGCGATCGCTTAGATTTAGGCCATGGTCACGAATTTGAATTTGTCATCGCCCCAAATCTACACTGGCCAGACACCATATTCAGCTTCGATCACAAAACCAAAATTCTCTACACATGTGATGCTTTTGGGCTGCATTATTGCTCGGATAGTACCTTTGACAAAGATTTGGCAAAAATCGAAGCGGACTTTAAATATTACTATGACTGCTTAATGGGTCCCAATGCCAGATCAGTTTTATCCGCACTCAAGCGCATGGCAGAACTGAAAACCATCAATATCATAGCCACTGGTCACGGACCCCTATTATCTTACAATATCCAAGAGTTAACCGGACGTTACCGCACTTGGAGCCAAAGCCAAACCAAAGCAGAAAACTGTGTGGGGATATTTTACGTCTCAGAATACGGTTATAGTGATCGCCTCGCCCAAGCAATTGCCAAAGGTATCAGTAAAACTGATGTAGCCGTAGAAATCTTGGACTTAAGCTCAGGAGTAGATTTACAAGAACTGCGGGAATTAGTCAGCCGTTGTACAGGAATCGTGGTCGGTACACCTCCAGCAGCAAGTAATGCCAATATCCAAGCTGCACTCAGCACTATTCTGGGATCTGTCAAAGAAAAACAAGCCATAGGCATATTTGAAACGGGCGGTGGAGACGACGAACCCATAGACCCCCTACTGAATAAATTTCGCAACTTCGGATTAACAACAGTTTTCCCCCCCATTCGCATTAAGCAAACACCCACAGAAAACACTTACCAACTTTGTGAAGAAGCAGGCACAGACCTAGGACAATGGGTAACACGCGATCGCAGCATCAAGGCCATGAAATCCCTGGGTGTAGACTTAGATAAAGCACTAGGTAGAATTAGTGGGGGACTATATATTATCACTGCCAAAAAAGGCGACGTTTCCAGCGCCATGTTGGCCTCATGGGTTTCTCAAGCCAGCTTCAAGCCCCTGGGACTATCCATAGCCGTAGCCAAAGACCGAGCCATTGAATCACTCATGCAAGTAGGCGATCGCTTTGTCCTCAACGTCTTGGAGGAAGGTAACTACCAAAAACTCATGAGACACTTCTTAAAGCGCTTCGCTCCCGGTGCAGATCGCTTTGAAGGTGTGAAAACTCAGCCAGCCGAAAACGGCGCACCCATCCTCACAGATGCCCTAGCCTACATGGAATGTGAAGTTGTCAGTAGAATGGACTGTGGCGACCATTGGGTAGTATACAGCAACGTTTACCAAGGACGAGTTTCTAAACCAGAAGCACTCACCGCTGTCCATCATCGTAAAGTCGGTAACCATTACTAATTCCTCATGCCTCTGAAAGAGGCACCGCTCGCTAACTGAATTCGTAATTACGAATTACGAATTCTCCTTATTCCTCATACCCAAAGGCTATGTCAACAAGCAAACCCCGCGACGTTCAAATCCTTCCCATTGCTACCAACACGACAGCAGTGCGATCGCGTAGTTGGTCAAGACTGAGATTTGAAATTGAATATGCCCTTGCCAAAGGTACAACTGCTAATTCTTATATAATTCAAGCTGATAAAATTGCTCTAATTGACCCTCCAGGAGAAACATTTACCCAAATTTACCTGGCAGCTTTGCAGAAACGGATTGACTTAAAAACCATTGATTATGTAATTCTTGGTCATATCAATCCTAACCGCATCGCCACTATTAAAGCTTTATGGAAACTTGCACCCCAAGTGACCTTTGTCTGTTCCAATCCGGGGGCTAAAAATTTACGCACCGCTTCAGAAAATCAAGACTTACCAATAATGATCATGCGGGGGGAAGAAACTCTCAATTTGGGTAAAGGTCATAATTTACAGTTCATTCCCACCCCCAACCCCCGTTATCCAGATCACCTTTGCACCTATGATCCACAAACAGAAATTCTCTACTCAGATAAACTATTTGGGGCTCATATTTGCGGAGATCAGGTATTTGATGAAGGCTGGGAAAGCATTAACGAAGACCGACGATATTATTTCGATTGCCTCATGGCTCCCCACCCCCGGCAAATAGAAACAGCACTAGATAAAATCGCTGATTTACCCATCAGAGTCTATGCCACTGGACATGGCCCCATAGTGCGTTATGGCTTAATCGAACTCACCAAAGCTTATTACCAATGGATTTCCTCAGCTGCATGTGACTTGACAGTAGCACTGATTTATGCATCAGCCTATGGAAATACCGCCACTTTAGCACAAGCCATCGCTCATGGTATTACCAAAGCAGGCGTAGCAGTAGAATCAATCAACTGTGAATTTACAGAACCAGAAGAAATCCGCACAGCCGTAGAAAAATCTGCTGGTTTCATTATCGGTTCACCCACCCTTGGCGGCCACGCCCCCACACCAGTACAAACAGCCCTAGGAATAGTTCTATCTACCGCCACTAACAATAAACTCGCCGGTGTCTTCGGTTCTTTTGGCTGGAGTGGAGAAGCAGTAGATTTAATAGAAAACAAACTCAAAGACGCAGGCTACAAATTCGGTTTTGATACCATTCGTGTCAAATTTAAACCCAACGATGTCACCTTACAAATGTGTGAAGAAGCAGCAACCGACTTTGCCCAAGCGTTGAAAAAAGCCAAAAAAGTTCGAGTACCCAGTCTTCCAGCTACAAATTTAGAACAAGCAGTGGGTCGCATCGTCGGTTCCCTTTGCGTCGTTACAGCCAAAGAAGGCGACATATCCAGTGCCATGTTAGCCTCATGGGTTTCTCAAGCTAGCTTTAATCCACCTGGTTTAACTATAGCCGTGGCTAAAGACCGGGCATTAGAAATGCTTATGCACTCAGGTAATAAGTTTGTCCTGAACATTCTCCAAGAAGGCAATCACATCGGCTTGATGAAACAGTTCCTCAAACCTTTTGGCCCTGGAGAAGACCGATTTGCCAATGTCCCCGCCGAAAAATCTGAAAACGGCGCACCCATCCTCACAGATTCCCTAGCATACCTAGAATGTTCTGTGCAAACCCGAATGGAATCTGGTGATCACTGGATCGTGTATGCAACCGTAGACAGTGGCAAAGTTTTAAAATCAGATGGTGTCACAGCCGTCCATCAACGCAAAACGGGAAGTCACTATTAATTTCCTCCCCATTACCCTTAAATTCTCTTTTCTAAATATTGACCAATCATCAACTGCTCACCAGCACGAGAAATAATTGTTTGTCTGGTCCGATATTTACTCCCAATCAACTTTAACTCCTCCTCAAAGACTGAACCGTTATACTCAGTTCGCAAACATAATGTTTTAGTGTTGGAGAAATAATATTTAGCCGTAACTGGTTTAGAAGTAGCAAAACCGCGATCGCGATACAAAATATTACCCGAGACCCCAAATAGTGTCGAACCTTGAGACTCCTTTCTACCCTTTAGGACATTTCTACTGTCCCAGGTAACCTCTGCACCACAAATTAAACTCATGGACTTTGCCAAATCGTGCATCTGACCGAGATTTTGCAATTCATCACATCCTTCTGTTAAAAACCGGATAGTGATTAGACTTTCCATTTCCTTCGTTTCACCCTCTGGCAAAGTATAGTAGCGTCTTTCAGAGCGCCACTGACCAACTGATTCTTGAAAAAACTCTGCAATCTGGGATTCATTAACGGTTTGTGCAAATTTTAGCGGTGAAGTCACTCTTAATTGTCCTCGCCTGAGCAAAAATTAGAATTACCTATATAATACATCGAGATAAAACACAATGTTTAGTTATAAATTTTAATGATATCCAAAGATACCATCAAATTTGCAGTATTATGTATATTTATGTAAAAATAAGTTTTATAAGTTTATGTTGCTTAATTTGCCACCAGAAATCTCAAAAATTCCTGGAAATCACTATTCTCAATTAATAAACCAAGGAGTAAAAACTAGCTCACGAGCAAAGAGTTATACTTAGAACGTAATTTTCATCAGTGTTAAAAAATATTTACTTGTTGCATAAGCAACATAATAGTAAATATTCGATAGACTCAAACAATCAACAAAAAAGCAAAACAAGCTATCAGAGGACCTTGATGTATTTATGCTTCTAAAAAGTTACTGATATCTACCTCACATTACCTTCAAATACACAAGCCCTTGCAGCCAATAACTACCCATAAAAGGCAAAATAAATGATTTTGGAGAAAAAAATGCCTAAGAAACAGGCACAATTACCAAGCTATCAAGGCTCCTTAAATCAGGTAATTAATTGCCAATTACATTCAACTTCACCAACAAAACAAACAACACAAACAGCTAATAGTCCTTTGTCCATACGAGTCTTACTCATTACTTATTTACTAGGTATTGGACTATTGACCGTCAGTTGTACATCAATACCCAAACAATCTGCTCAAGCCCAACCTCAACAACGCGGTCAAGGAGCAAATTCTAACAAAGCAACAGCCGTAGACGTAGCGATCGCCCGCACTGGCTTATTGCAACTCCAACCGACTTATACAGGTAATACCACACCATATCGCACCGTATCATTGCGATCGCAAGTAGAAGGAAGGTTATTAGCCTTGAACTTAGGCTTAGGCGACAAGGTGAAGCAAGGGCAAAAAGTCGGATTTTTAGATGATGCACTGTTATTAAAATCATTAAAACAAGCAGAAGCAGAACTAGCAGCCCTGAAATCAGAAGTAGCTAGGGCACAAACTCAAGTCAGTAATGCCCGTGCAGAAGTTGAAAAAGCGCGATTAGAACTAATCCAAGCCGAAGCAGACTCAAAACGACAACAAGAACTGTTTCAAGTCGGTGCCATTGCCCAACAAACCGCCGAACAAACACGCACCAAAGCAAAAACAGCACTCCAATCACTACGAGCAGCGGAAGAACGAGTACGCACAGAACAGCAAGCCGTCGCCGCCGCCCAAGGTAGAGTAATAGCACAACAAGCCGTAGTTGCTCAATTTCAGGAGCGCAGATCCTACGCTCGTTTAATCTCCCCCATCACAGGTGTAATTACACAAAGAATCACAGAACCAGGTAATTTACTCCAACCAGGAAACGAAGTCCTACAGATTGCCGACTTTAGCCGCATCAAAGTCGTAGTAGAAGTTTCCGAATTAGAACTGTCGCAAATTCAAATTGGACAATCCGTACAAGTCAGCTTGGATGCCTTCCCCAACGAATCATTAATTGGCAGAGTTACACGCATCTCTCCATCTGCCGATGCCATTGCTCGTTTAATTCCCGTAGAAATAGTAATTCCCAACAATAACAACAAAATAGGTAGTGGACTCCTGGCAAGAGTTAAATTTGAAACCCAAACATCACAGCGAGTAGTGGTATCAGCAGCAGCCATTCAAAAAGCAGCAAACAACAATAATTCTTCTCAGTCCAGAGAAGATACTAGTGGTAAAGTCTTCCTAATTACAGAAACAGAAGGTGAAACCAAAGCTACTGCCCGTGTTGTTACTTTAGGTAATAAAGCCGATGGCAAAGTAGAAATTGTATCTGGCTTGCAAGCCGGGGAACGTTACATTGCCCGTAGTAGTAGACCATTACAAGAGGGTGAACCTGTAGTTCTTTCCGCCTTATCAGAAACAATCGAATCAACCTCCGGAAACATTAAAAATTAAAAGCCCAGAACGAACCCAAGATTCTTAATTAGGAATTAGGACTTAGCAATAGCCCTTTGATTGGAGATTACCAATAGATGCAGCAAACAAATAAAGGCGGCGGATTTAGTATTACCACCATTGCCATCCGCCGACATATCGGCACACTCATGCTAACCTTGGCACTATTGGTTATGGGTGTATTCTATCTAATCAAAATACCAGTAGATTTACTACCATCAATTACCTATCCGCGAATTGGTGTACGCATAGATGCACCAGGAATTTCTCCAGAGGTAGCAATTGATGAAATAACAAGACCTTTAGAATCAACTTTTTCCGCCACAGAAGGTGTACTACAGATTTTTTCTCAAACTCGTGAAGGACAAGTAAGTTTAGATCTTTATTTTCAACCAGGAGGAAATATTGATCAAGCTTTAAATGATGCCACAGCCTCCCTTAATAGAGCTAGAAATAATTTACCCGACACTATTCAAACACCGCGCTTATTCAAATTCGATCCTTCCCAGTTACCAGTTTACGAATTTGCCTTAACTTCACCCTCCCTCAACAGCCTTGATTTACGTGTTTTTGCCGAAGAAGAATTAGCTCGCGAACTAAACGTTGTTCCCGGGGTCGCAGGGGTAGACGTATCGGGAGGAGTGAAAGAAGAAGTGAGAGTCAATTTAGATTTAGATCGTTTGCAAGCTTTAGGTGTCAGTGTAACTGATGTCCTAGAAGAACTAAGAGACCGCAATCAAGATCTTTCCGGTGGTCGGCTTTTAGGGTCAAACTCTGAGCCATTGACTCGGACTGTGGGACGCTTCCAAAGTATTGATGAAATTGAAAACTTGTCTTTTGAAGTAACTTCTTCCTCAGTAGCCAATACCCAGACCCCAAATCCCAATCGTCGTGTTTACTTGCGAGACTTTGCTGAGGTCATTGATGGCTCAGAAAAACAGCGAATCTACGTTTCTCTCAACAAGGAACCAGCTGTCAAAGTCAGCATTCAAAAACAGCCAGATGCCAACACAGTCAACGTTGTTGATGGCGTAAAAAAACGCCTCCAACAACTCGAAGCCTCTAGTATATTTCCCGAAGGAACAATACTCACATCTACATTAGATGAGTCCCAATTTATTCGCAATTCCATCTCCAACGTTACTACCTCCGGGTTAATTGGCACAGGACTAGCCGCTTTTGCCGTTTTCTTATTTCTTGGTTCCTTGCGACAAACTCTCATTATTGTCATTGCTATTCCCTTAGCCAGTTTAACCGCCATAATCCTCATGGGAATATTTGGCTTATCCCTGAATATATTTAGCTTGGGTGGTTTAGCTTTAGGGGTGGGTATTGTCGTAGATAACTCCATAGTCATGTTAGAAAACATTGCTGAGGGTGCAGGTATAACTCCCGGTAAAAACAGCAAAACTCCCCTCAATTCCCAACAACTCATTGAAAAAGCTGAACAAAGTAGTCAACAAATAGAATCAGCTTTAATTGCTTCCACCAGTACTAACTTAGTAGCAGTAATACCATTTTTACTGATCGGTGGCTTTATTTCACTACTATTTAATGAGCTAATTCTTACCATCACCTTTGCCGTCACAGCTTCAATTGTCATTGCCCTTACAATTGTACCTATGCTTACCTCCCGCACCTTGGCATGGAAATTTTCCACTGGGTTGAGTAAGCTTTGGCTACTACAAGAATTCAACCGTCGCTTTGACGCAGCCACAAAAACATATAGTCGTTTTTTAGCGATTATATTGCGCCAGCGATTTTTAACAGCGGCCATCGCTATTTTCCTCTGTGCAAGCAGTAGTTTGTGGATGGCTCCCCAAATTCCCCAAGAAATCCTCCCTACCATTAGCACTGGACAAGCCGTATTAAGTGCTCAGTTTCCACCAGGTACCCCTTTAGAAACTAATCAAAAAGTTATGGCTATGGTGGATGAGATCCTTTTGAACCAGCCAGAAACCGAATATGTCTTCTCTACAGCAGGCGGCGCAATTTTTGGTAGAAATGTTAATGCTAATCCCCTCAGAGGTACCAGCACAATTACCCTCGCAGATGGAACTGACATTGAAGCTTATATAGAACGAGTCACCCAAGAGTTTGACAAGCTCAATTTAGTGGGAATTCGCCTGCGCCTATTTCCTGGTCAAGTGCGGGGTTTAATTCTCAACAACTCCCCCGCACGTGGCGCTGATATTGATATCATCCTTCAAGGTAGTGATACAAATACCCTAGAACAAACCGCTCGAGAAGTCCTCACTGCCTTAGAACAGCAAGCTACCCTAGTGAGATTTCGTCCCGAAGCTGATGACCGTCAACCAGAACTACAAATTCGTCCTGACTGGGAACGAGTCGCCACTTTTGGCCTAAACACCCAAGATATTGGCAATACAATTCAGACAGCTATAGAAGGTACTGTACCCACCCAAATACAACGCGGTAACCGTTTAGTTGATGTCAGAGTCCAGTTGAAGGAAATATCACTACAAAAGGTTTCTCAATTAGAAAGATTACCTTTATTTGTCAAGGACAATCGCCAAGTCCGTCTGAGCGATTTAGCCACAATTACCAAAGCACAAGCTCCTGGGGAGATTCAGCGCATTAATCAACGTCAGGTTGTGATATTTGCAGGCAATTTAACCGCAGGAGCTAACCTCAGTGATGCTTTTAGCGAAGTAAATCAAATTATAAGTAGTGTAAATTTACCTCAAGGTGTGAGTGTTTTACCTAGTGCGACGGCTACATCCAATCAGGAAATACAAAACTCCCTGAAACTATTAGGTGGATTGGCTAGTTTTCTAGTTTTTATAGTCATGGCCGTGCAGTACAACTCACTCATTGACCCTTTGGTAATTATGTTAACAATTCCTCTGGCTCTAGCTGGGGGAATTTTTGGGCTTTACATTACCAATACCCCCATTGGTGCGACGGTAATCGTAGGTGCAGTGTTATTGGTAGGTATTGTTGTTAACAATGCAATTATCATGGTAGAACTAGCAAATCAAATTCGCCATCGCCACAAAGTTGACAGAAAAACGGCGATTTTACAAGCTGCTCCTCAACGCTTGCGCCCAGTACTAATGACCACCATTACTACAGTTTTAGGTATGTTTCCCCTAGCATTAGGAATTGGCGCAGGTTCAGAATTTCTTCAACCATTAGGCGTGGTAGTATTTTCTGGCTTGTCTATAGCCACATTGCTAACACTGTTGATCATACCCTGTTTTTATACCATCCTCCACGATTTACTACATTGGCATGGCGCAAAGCGAATTTTAATTTATTTCGGTATGGTCAGGAAAAAAATAAACTAACCCATTTCTTTGTAGTGGGGGCATCTTGCCCACCAATATACAAACACAGCCGAGCTTGCCCAGGTCATGGGCAAAACCACTACTTCACAAAGCATCGTTTGGTTAAGAGCAGGGTTAATGGCTCGTTTGAGCAGTTTTAAATGGTTGTAGGTGGTCATCACCACCCTAAATTTGATAGTTTTGATGCTTGTAATACAGACTTTTGTAATATAGCTTCTAACTCCAGCCCATTAGGATCGGTAAAATTATCCAAATTTTGATCTAAACAAGTAGACTGAAATAGGATTATCGATTTATCATTAATGATTGTGAGTTTTTAAAGCAGCAAAACCATGAGCGCTCAAGAGATTATTCGCTCCATTGAAGCGGAACAACTCAAATCAAATTTGCCCGTCATCCATGTGGGCGATACTGTCAAAGTTGGAGTCAAGATTCAGGAAGGGCAAAAGTTTCGCGTACAACCCTACGAAGGCGTAGTCATTGCCAAACGTAATGGTGGCATTAACGAAACTATAACAGTCCGCCGTGTGTTTCAAGGTATTGGTGTTGAACGAGTATTTTTGTTACACTCTCCACGCATCGACAGCATTAAAATTCTGCGTCGAGGTAAAGTCCGCCGCGCTAAACTGTATTACTTGCGCGAACGTGTAGGTAAAGCTACCCGTATCAAGCAACGGTTTGACCGTACCCTGTAAATTTCGGCTCAAAGTATGGGAGAAATTTCTACTAGCAAGCGGCATTTGCCGCTGATTTGCTCCTCCGACAAAAATAAGGTAAGATATAAAGCGAAAGTTGCGCTATACTAGAGAAGGTTCAGCGCAATAACTGAATCCAAGCCACCCTGTGCGCTCTTAGTTCAGTTGGTAGAACGCAGGTCTCCAAAACCTGATGTCGGGGGTTCAAGTCCTCCAGGGCGCGCTTGAAAGCAAAAAACACAGCCCGAACTTTTGGTTCGGGCCTAATGATTTTCAATATTGCAGTTTGCACCTTTTTTTGCTTCCAGCGAGTATGATGGAGTGAGAACAGTGAATCTGGGTAAAATTGTACTGGGCAGAAAACCGTAACTCAATTTGTACTCACACAATTCCAGAACATAGTGGAAATATCACCAACATTACACCTTTAGTTGGTAATAAGACAGCAATCTGATCTGATATGCTTGGGTTATCTTAAGCAGTCCCTCAGTCACATGCTAGACATCAGTTTATCTAGTTATCAGCAAAAAAAATTGATCTACGTAGAAAAGTAATTCCCAATATTTTTGAGGGAATAGAGGGATTACCGTTTATCCCAGTAATTTTAGAACCTGGGACTAGGATTACAAACGTAGTTTTCCAGCATTGGCTGCCCTTAGCCACTGTTGTCAAGATTTCTATGAGCGGTAAAGCTTCTATTACAAACTGAGGGATAAACGACAATGACAAAAAAAAATGAAGCGGAAATGCCAGTAAACACCAGTGGGTTTAGCTTGACCAACTTCTTTGAGGGTACAAAAGAAGAACTGGAAAAAGTAGTTTGGCCAAGTAGAAAGCAACTAGTGAGCGAGTCAGCAGGTGTCCTATTAATGGTCACACTCTCTGCATCTTTGATATATTTGGTCGATGGATTGTTCGGTTGGGTGGCACAACAGGTATTCTGATGACTTCTGCAACAGACGAACCATATAACTCAGCATTCCACTCTGAGGAAGCGGCAGAAACAGCCCTAAAGCAAGCACGCTGGTACGCAGTACAAGTAGCCTCAGGCTGTGAAAAACGCGTCAAGACAAACTTGGAGCAACGTATCCAAACCTTTGACGTAGCTGACAAAATTATTCAAGTAGAAATTCCTCACACGCCAGCAGTGAAAATCCGCAAAGATGGCAGTCGTCAGCACACAGAGGAAAAAGTCTTTCCCGGTTATGTGTTAGTACGAATGGTCATGGAAGATGATACCTGGCAAGTGGTGCGAAACACCTCCCACGTAATTAATTTTGTGGGAGCAGAGCAAAAACGCGGCGGCAGCAAAAGCCGTGGTCACGTAAAACCAGTGCCTTTAGGTCCATCAGAAGTAGAACGGATATTCAAACAGACTAGCGAACAGGAGCCAATTCTCAAAATTGACATGGCTGCTGGTGATAAGATAGTTGTACTTTCCGGTCCTTTTAAAGACTTTGAAGGCGAGGTCATTGAAGTCAGTCCAGAAAGAAGCAAATTAAAAGCTTTGCTCTCCATTTTTGGGCGAGACACACCAGTAGAATTAGAATTTAATCAGGTAGAAAAACAGAGCTAACACAAATGGCGAAGAAAGTAGTAGCGGTCATTAAACTGGCCCTGAATGCTGGAAAAGCCAACCCAGCACCACCAGTAGGCCCAGCATTGGGTCAACATGGTGTGAACATCATGATGTTCTGCAAAGAGTACAACGCCAAAACGGCAGACCAAGCTGGAATGGTAGTACCTGTGGAAATTTCGGTGTTTGAAGACCGGAGTTTCACATTTGTACTCAAAACACCACCAGCATCAGTACTGATTCGCAAGGCAGCGAAAATAGAAAGAGGTTCTAATGAACCGAACAAAAAGAAAGTTGGCTCAATTACAAAAGCTCAACTCCAAGAAATTGCCCAAACCAAAATGCCCGATCTCAACGCCAATGATATAGAAGCCGCAATGAAAATTGTGGCAGGTACTGCCAAGAATATGGGCGTAACAGTTTTAGATTAGTTAAAACTGGAAGTTCACCTGAATTAGTAAAACGCTAAACTCTTAGCACAGTGCACTAACTTTATCGGGGGAGAGATCCAGTCTCGTAATTACCCCAGGAGAAAAAATGGGAAAAAAAATATCGCGCCGCTTGCAGGCGCTACTGGAAAAAGTAGAAGATAGGGAATATGTGCCCCTAGAAGCCTTAACCCTGCTCAAAGAAACAGCAACAGCCAAATTTGCTGAAGCAGCAGAAGCTCATATCCGACTAGGCATTGACCCGAAATACACAGACCAGCAACTGCGAACAACAGTAACACTCCCCAAAGGTACAGGACAAACCGTGCGTGTGGCAGTAATTACTAGAGGTGAAAAGGTCACTGAAGCCACCAACGCCGGTGCGGATATAGTTGGATCTGAAGAGCTGATTAACGAAATTCAACAAGGTATGATGGATTTCGACAAGCTCATTGCTACCCCCGATGTCATGCCACAGGTGGCAAAGCTGGGTAAGTTACTAGGTCCCCGTGGTTTAATGCCATCACCCAAGGGTGGAACAGTGACATTTGACCTAGTAAGTGCGATCTCCGAGTTCAAAGCTGGTAAACTAGAATTCCGAGCTGATCGCACTGGTATTGTCCATGTTATGTTTGGTAAGGCAGACTTTGCGCCTGATGATTTGTTGGTAAACTTGAAGGCGTTGCAAGAAACAATTGATCGGAACCGTCCTTCGGGAGCCAAAGGTCGTTATTGGCGCACAATTTATGTAGCCTCCACCATGGGACCATCAATTAAAGTCGATATCAACGCTTTACGGGATTTAAAACTGACCGAAGTAGCTTAATTGGTAACAGAGACTAAAGACATCATCCATTTCTTAAGCTCAGTACCTACTGCACTCCCGCCGCAAAACTAAATAAGCAAAGCCGGAGACAGCAGGAGCCATTGGCTCAAATATCCTGCCGAGGTTAAAGCTCAATTTACCTGAAACGCCACTCATTAAGGTGTCATTAATCAGGTGCTCTGAGTTTTTCTATCCAACCCCGGCTGATATAGCTGGGGTTAATTGTTTTCACTGGCTCATGGTAAAACCCTCTCAGGTAATTTATCTGTGTTCCTATGTGTTCATCTCTAGTTCATTGACTCCAAAGAACGAACCACAAAACACACAAAAGACACAAAGCCAAATACAAAAAAATTCAGCGCATCCTCATAAGAAAATTGCATGAGCATTTTTGAATTGGTTGCTCCTGAATTGACACCTGTAAACAAAAATCCAGCAACAGCTTGAATTAACGCCGCAAGTAAAACGGAATTTACTCTTAATCAGTAGATTTAACAAAGTTTTACTTAATGGAAAATAATGATTTTGCCCTTGGAGGTGAAACTAAGCATGGGTAGAACACTAGAAAACAAAAAAGAGATTGTAGCCGATCTCAAAGAAACTCTGAGTAAGTCAAGTTTGACACTGGTGATTGATTATCAGGGGTTAACAGTTGCTCAAATTACCGACTTACGTAGGCGTCTGCGTCCCACTGGTACTGTTTGTAAGGTAACTAAAAATACCTTTATGGGCATCGCTATTCAAGGGGACAAAAACTGGGAACCACTTTCGGAATTGCTCAAAGGTTCTTCCGCGTTTTTGCTAGTTCAAGAAGATTTTTCATCTGCAATTAAGGCTTATCAAGACTTTCAGAAAGCCACCAAGAAGACAGAACTTCGCGGCGGCGTTATGGAAGGTCGCCTGCTGAAGGAACCTGATGTCAAGGCTCTAGGAGACTTGCCAACTAAAGACCAACTCATGGCGCAAATTGCAGGAGCTATCAACGCCTTAGCTACCAAAGTAGCTGTTGGTATCAACGAAGTTCCCAGCTCTTTGGCTCGTGCTTTGCAAGCTGTGGCTGAGAAAGACAAAGACCAAGATGCAAGCACCGAAAGTGCGGCTGAATAAAATTCACGAAATTACCCCCAAGTTTATCTGCTGCAATTTACCCTTAATTGGAACTTTGGGTCAGCAAAAACAAAATTTACAAGATTACAGGAGTTATATCAATGTCTGCTGCAACTGATCAAATTCTCGAACAATTGAAAACTCTCTCTTTGCTGGAAGCAGCTGAGTTAGTTAAGCAAATTGAAGAAGCCTTCGGCGTAAGTGCTGCTGCACCTGCTGGTGGGATGATGATGATGGCTCCCGGTGCTGGTGCAGCAGCTGCAGCTGAACCAGTAGAAGAAAAAACCGAGTTTGATGTGATCCTAGATTCCGTTCCAGCTGACAAGAAGATCGCTGTACTGAAGATTGTCCGTGAATTAACTGGTTTAGGTCTCAAAGAAGCAAAAGACCTGGTGGAAGCTGCTCCGAAACCTGTCAAAGAAGGTATTCCCAAGGAAGCTGCCGAAGATCTTAAAAAGCGCATCGAAGAGGCTGGTGGTAAAGTAACTGTTAAGTAATCAACAACTTAGCACCCACCAACTTTGAGTTTAGGGAATTTCAGAAAAGGCCTGCTTGTGCAGGCTTTTTTTAATGCAAATCCCCATCCCACACACCAATGTAAATCCGATCCTGGGCATTGCGTTCAATTACACCTTTTAATTTCCCCACATTAAAAGAGTATCGCTTAGTTTCGCGATCGCTTACTTTTTGCAGCCCTTGCTTGATCTCACTATTAGCATTACCACCAAGCATCCCCTGTAACGTGTTTTGTATTATTTGTGGTTGTACAGATGGCGCAAAGGATACTTCAGTTTGGCGCAATACTCCGGTGTTTTGGTCAAATAAATAACCAAGGTCAACATTATTTTCTAAACGATAAAGAAAAGCACGAGTATTCCATAATCCTTTAGAAGTTCTACTAGGCTTTCCCAAAGCTGCTTTGACCGTATCTTGAGAAGTTCCGGTAGGAAATGCCGGCACACTAAAAGCTTTGGTTTCGCTGGGAGCAATTTGTTGATTTGATTGTTCTGGTGGTTCTGGTGGTTCTGGTGGTTCTGGTGGTTCTGGTGGTTCTGTTGGTTCTGGTGGTTTTGGTGGTTCTGGTGGGAATGTCCGAGTTACTTGTGGCCCTTGTTCTACAGGTACTGCTGCATCTAAACCGGGTTCTACAGCAACAGGCTTAGTGATACCTACTGAAGCGGAAGTTGTGGGACTAGGAGTGGGTTCAATCTTATTAGAATCGGAAAATGGTGTGGATTTTGATAACGTGCTTAGAGATTCTTGAGACTGTGGTTGACGAGTCAAGCCAGAAATCACTACGCCTCCAACTAAGCCACCTAAAACTAAACTGCCAATAATTAAAGCAGGGGTTCTTTGCGATTTCCTACTAGGAATCGTGGGCGGAGAAATTACTGCTTGGGTTTGGTGATTTGATGCAATACTACCAGGACTAAAGCTAACTGTGGGCTTAGTAATTGAATCTGAACTAATATCAGGAGCAGGTTTTAAACCATACAGCATTTTACCAGCAGTAGTATAGCGCTGGCTCACTTGAGGTTGAATTGCCTGATTAATTACCTTTGCTAAATGCGGTGACACATCTGGGGCTAAATCTTGCCAGAGAATTTTCCCCGTTTGCGGGTTTGTCTGTAATTCTGGTGGATGTTTACCTGTTAGTAAGTAGACCGCAGTCAAACCCAAGCTGTAGATGTCAGTAGCATAAACAGGCCTTCCCATAGCCTGTTCTATCGGCATATATCCAGGTGTACCAATCACAAGCGATCGCGTACCATGAGGAGAAGAACCAACCACTGAACGTATAGTCTCCTTGACCGCGCCGAAATCAATCAAAAACGCCTTATTATCACTTGACCGGACAATAATATTATCTGGTTTGATATCCCGATGAATAATACCCTTGCCATGGACATAATCCAAAACAGATAACAAACTGACAACAATCTCCCGAACAGTAGCTTCACTCTGAGAGCCTTTGGCTTCGACAATATTTGTCAAAGTTTGCCCTTGAATCCATTCTTGAACCAGGTAAAACAGTCCATTCTCCGAAAAGTAAGCATATAACGTCGGGATTTGGTCACTACTTTCACCCAGATACTCCAAAGTTGCAGCTTCCCTTTCAAAGCGCTGTTGAATCATTTGGTAAGTTTTTGGATCATTGACTATGGGTTTGAGTTGCTTGATCACACAGCGACGGCGAGAAGGCATATGGGTATCTTCTGCCAGAAATGTTTCCCCAAATCCACCTGCACCCAGTACCTCAACTACTTGATAGCGATTGTTCAGAAGCGTTTTTGTCATGAAAATTTACAAGCGATCGCCTTATAAGAAAATCGAGGGAGCCAAAACCACCGAGATAAGGTATCGGAGCGTGGCGAAGATATTCCATTATACTTTAGGCAGGATGTAGGGGAGGGCAAAGCTTTTTTAGGAGCAGTCCATCAGGTAGTATCATGATGTCTTTGTTCTTCAATATATTTTTTAACGGTCTCACCCTTTCCCAGCTTAACAATTAGCAAACAGCCTCACTTTAAATCCAATAATCCTTCCTCCTTCAACTTAGGATTAAACCGCAACTGTTCTTTCAACCCCCTTCTTTCCAAAACAACTAAAATTTCTGCTTCCACTCGCCGGGCTACACTTTTAATGATTTTAACTTGAGCAAATTCATCATTAGCTGAATTACCATAATTCTCTTCTTCTTCAGGAGTCATTAATCCTCGGACATTAATAGGTTGTGTCCACCTTTCCTGATTATCTGCATTTCCTGAAGGAACAGTACCATTTTCAGCAATCCAAACATTTTCAATATTTTCTAAAATTGTGCGGCTAGGGCGCGAGATAGTTTGAGCTTTCACCCAAAAACATTCATGAGGCTGACGGATCAAATGCTGCTTCAGACTCAGATAAACATCCCGGGAATATCCCACAAATTGGAGCACTTGACCTTGGTCAAAAATAGCGTATACTCCTATTTTTCCAGCAAATACTTCAGGTATGCGACCTTGGTCATCAATGTAAGGAAAATACTCCAAATTTGCCAAAGAAGCAACATTAACTTCAGTACTCATATATCAAACCTAAAAATCCCTAACAACTAGGATATAAAATTCAGCTTTATAAATTAAAAAGGCAAAAGAAAATATTCTTCTGCCTCTCACTCATGAAAAAATAGCCTTAACAGCTAATCATCAATAGCCACGCTGTATTAACTTTCAAAATCATCCTCATCTTCATCCTCGTAATCATCCTCATCTTCATCCACAAGGTCAATGACTTCATCAGCAATTAACTCATCCTCGTCATCCAAAACGCTTCTTTCAGTGCGGCGGTTAGTAAAACCAGAATCCACCATTCCAGAAGCATCTAGATTGTAGGCGCGGGCTGTACGGTCATCGAGCACCATGTCCAAAGGATCATCAACTTCATCCAACACACTATTAGATTCTAAACCAGTATATTCATCCAGCACCGTTTCTTCATAAGTGTTGTAGCCAGTACCAGCCGGAATCAATCTACCGATAATCACGTTTTCCTTTAACCCACGCAGCCAGTCAGATTTACCTTCAATGGCAGCTTCCGTCAGCACCCTGGTTGTTTCTTGGAAAGATGCTGCAGAAATAAAGCTATCTGTGTTCAAAGATGCCTTAGTGATCCCTAACAATACAGGGGTGTATTGCGCTCTAGCCCCGCCAGTAATTGCCATAGCCTCGTTGACTTGTTCCACTTGGCGCAGTTCCACCAATTCCCCAGGAAGCATAGTAGTGTCCCCACCATCATCAATTCTGACCTTATTAGTCATTTGACGGACAATAACTTCAATGTGCTTGTCGGCAATATCAATTCCTTGGGACTGATAAACCATCTGCACTTCATTCACCAGAAAAGTTTGTACTTTTTGCAAAGCATGACTAGCACAAGCATAAACTCCTTCTTCAGAGCCAAGGCTAAAGAACACTTCCAAAATTTCATGGGGGTTGGATGGTCCATCACTCAACGGTTCCCCGGCTGAAACCATAGAGCCATCAGGGAAGACTAAATTTTGTCCCGGACCCAAAGTATATTCCGTGACCACACCGTTAGATTCTATGATCTTGGCACCAATAGCTTCATCACCATCGCCATAAACCACTTTGAGTTCACCAGATCGACGGGTTAATATACAAGCTTCCTTGGGTTTGCGGGCTTCCAGTAATTCTTCAATGCGAGGCAAACCTTGGATAATATCTCCGGTTTTAGCCCGTTCAAATACCAACAGCACTAAGTTATCACCCCGTTGCACCAAATCGCCGTCTTCGATTTGCAACACAGCACCAGGGCTGACTCGATAGGGACGACCAACGCGGATGTGAACAGAATACTCACCACTCGTTAAAGCCGATTCTCCCGGCTGGGGTTGTGCAGGGGTGTTTTCTACCACATCCAATACTTGCCCAGAATCCAAAGCGTAGATACCGGGAGCTATTTCGTCACCTTCTACCAACAAGTCACCTTTTTTGACCGTGGGTTTGACTTTAGTAGTCATGGCAAATTGGTCGTTGTTACGTAATACTAAGCAGCGCCGTACCGCTTCAGTATCTTTGCGGACACCCCGGACAATACCACCTTCTTTACCTAAGATTTGTGTCCGAGCTACCACAGCCCCAGGAGGAATGCTTTGTCCATCTTCCACTTCCAAGCTAGTTTGAGTACTACCTTGGGTAGCATCGGCGGCAATGTCTCGGCGAATAACCAAAGATTCTAAGATAACGAGTTGCAGCCGTTGAATGTCGAGATTTTCAGCATCTTGGACTAATTCAATGTCTGCTGCTAGAGGAGATGCTGTGTGGTCTTGTTCCCCATCTTGTTCAATTTCCAATACTAACTGTGTTCGTAACAGTTCTACACCTTCAACAGACTTCACTCGTTCCGAATCTTTATAAGGCAATCTTTGTACTGCCCGCATTTGAATGGAACGTCCGGTTTGTTGGCTAATAGATGTAGTGGATGGTACATCAGGATGACTGGAGACAGGAAATTCGACCACGGGACGGCTCAATAAAGCGGGGCCTTCTGGGGACTCTACATATTGGATATACCGTAACTCAGTGGCCACGGTGCCGAAAAATTCTTCTCCCGGTTGGACAAAGGTGTTATCTCGTCCCATGACAGCTTCGGGGTCATCCACCATCAGCACCTCGCCGGGTTTGACAACGACTTCACGGAGGATATCATTTTTCTGGGTGACTTCGATAACGCCACTGTTTTGACAAAAAATATCTTTAACTACTTCAGTGCCGGCTTCCACAAATTGTCCGTCTTCCACCAACAATAAAGAGATATCTTTATTAACTTCGTGGGTTTCTTCTGGTATCCACAATAACGTCCCACCTTGGACGATTTCATAACCGAGTTTGGCTTTGCCTTTTTTCTGCACTTCCACACCGCCAAATTTGAGCAAACCGCCGGTGTTGGTGCGGTAGCGTTCGTCAATTAATTCGGCGACTACTTGACCGTTTTGAACCTTAGTCCCTGGGGTAGCACGGAGGTTAAATACTTGGTTATTACCAGTGGTAATTAAGTAGTGGTTGCGTCCTTGGGAACTTTCTACAGTCACCGTGGCTTGGTCCAAAACCACAGAGGCAGTGATAATTTCAATTTCTCTAGTACTTTTACCAGGGATAGTTTCTGGTAAACGGACTACACCACCATGAACCGTGGTTAATTTGGTTTCCGCCAATACTCCGTTGGTAGCGATTTTGTCACCATTTTTGACCATTAATTCAGCACCAGGGGGCAAGTTATACACTTCCCCGGATAGTACCCAAATCAAACCACCTCTGGCAGCTGTGGTGGTAGTGTTACCTTGACGGTCTGTTTTTTGTTCCGGGACTACCTCAGCAAACAAGACTTCGCCGGCCAAGTCCGAGGCTACATCTTTGACTGCTTTTTCGGTGTTAGCACGAGTTGTGCGCCCACCGAGGGCAACTTCTGCCAGCAATTGACCGACTTTGACCTGCGCTCCGTCTTGGAGGTATAAAGTGGAACCCTGAGTGACATGAATTTCTTGTGGTGTGGTGCTTTTAGCTCCATCTGTTTTCGGCTCCAACAGCATCACACCGTTGGCTTCTACATAAAGAGCATCTTCACCGTGACGGGTGCGATAAGGTCGAGTCCGTAGTTTGCGGGGTAAGCGAATAGTACCTTCGGTTTTAGAACGCACTTGCTGGGCTACTTCCCCAGTAAATACACCACCTGTGTGGAAGGTACGCATAGTCAACTGTGTACCAGGTTCACCGATACTCTGGGCAGCTATGATGCCCACAGCTTCTCCCAAGTCTACCATCTTGGCATGGGCTAAACTCCAGCCATAGCAATGTTGACACACAGAACGAGCAGCTTCGCAAGTCAAGGGGGAACGAGCCATGACTTCAGTAATGCCAGCTTTTTGAATTTCCGTGGCTAATTCATCGGAAACAGGAGTGTTGCGTGGGGCAATAACTTTGCCGGTGGTGGGATGTACTACATCTTCAGCAATTACTCGTCCCAGTAAGCGTTGCGCCAAGGAAATTAAAACTTTATTGCCTTCGGTCATTGCCCGTACGGGAATACCCCTGGTAGTGCCGCAATCAATTTCGCGGATAATCACATCTTGGGAGACATCCACTAAACGGCGGGTAAGATAACCAGAATCGGCGGTGCGTAAGGCGGTATCTACTAATCCTTTGCGGGCACCGTAAGAAGAAATAATATATTCTGTTACCGTTAATCCCTCGCGGAAGTTGGTTTTAATGGGTAAGTCGATAATTTCTCCTTGGGGGTCTGCCATGAGTCCCCGCATTCCCACCAACTGCCGCACTTGGGAAATATTACCCCGTGCTCCAGAAAACGCCATCATGTAAACCGAGTTAAGGGGGTCAGTTTTTTTAAAGTGAACTACTACTTCGTCTTTAAGAGCTTCACTGGTACCATTCCAGGTGTCGATTACTTTTTGAAAGCGTTCTACTTCTGTGATTTCACCGCGTTGGTAACGAGTTTCTGTGGCAAGAATTTCCGCTTCGGCTGCGTCCAAAAGAGATCTTTTACTGGGAGGAATCATCAAATCATCTACACTGATGGAAACCCCCGCTTTGGTAGCGTAGCGAAATCCCAAATCTTTTAATTTATCTGCCATGACAGCAGTGCGCGCTGTACCATAATGAGTGAACGCCCAAGAAATTAATTTTCTCAGCTGACCTTTGTCAACGACACGATTGCGAAAAACAGCTTTTTCTTTAGTCATTAGTTCTTAGTCCTTAGTCCTTAATCAAGGTAATTCGCAATTAAACCACTAGTGCTTCTTGAATTGCTTTGTTGTAAATAACACGTCCTGGCGTGGTGCGTATATACTGAGAAATAACATTGCCTTGGGCATCTTCTCTGACGCGGCGGGTTCTATAAATCACAGTCCGAGTGCCGTCAGGGTTTTGTGTTACTTCCTGGGGGTCAGGATCTGGTTGGTCTAATTCCACTTCTCCGTCAAAGCGGACGTAGATGTAGGCGTGTAAATCAACTTGGTCTTGATGGAAAGCCATAATTACGTCGTCGAGAGAAGCATAGTAACGACCTGTACCTTTGGTGGCCTTAGGGTTTTCTGCTGTTAAATAATATGCTCCTAAGACCATATCTTGGCTAGGTGTAATAATTGGCCTGCCTGTGGCCGGAGATAAGACATTATTAGAAGCGAGCATTAATAATCGGGCTTCTGCTTGACTTTCCAAAGACAAGGGCACGTGCACCGCCATTTGGTCACCGTCAAAGTCAGCGTTAAAGGCAGGACAGACCAAGGGATGTAGTTGTATAGCTCGTCCTTCCACTAACACCGGTTCAAAGGCTTGAATACCGAGGCGGTGCAGTGTGGGAGCGCGGTTGAGCATGACTGGGTGTCCTTCTATGACTTCTTCGAGGACATCCCAAACGCTGGGGTCGTTGCGAGAAATGAGTTTTTTGGCAGCTTTGATATTGTTGACCATGCCACTACGAATCAGGCGGTTAATGACGAAGGGCTGAAATAGCTCAATGGCCATTTCTCTGGGTAAGCCGCATTGGTGAATTTTCAGTTTCGGCCCGACAACAATAACAGAGCGTCCGGAATAGTCTACTCGTTTACCTAATAAGTTTTGCCGGAAACGTCCTTGTTTACCCTCAATAATGTCGGATAAAGATTTTAAGGGTCGGTTATTAGCTCCCACCACCGTGCGTCCGCGCCTACCGTTGTCGATTAAAGCATCCACCGCTTCTTGCAGCATGCGCTTTTCGTTACGGACGATGATTTCTGGGGCTAATATTTCTTGTAAACGAGCTAAACGATTGTTGCGGTTAATTACCCGTCGATACAAGTCGTTTAAATCACTGGTAGCGAAGCGTCCGCCGTCGAGTTGTACCATGGGGCGCAGGTCTGGGGGAATCACAGGAATAACTGACATCACCATCCATTCTGGTTTAGAGCCAGTAGCGATAAAGTTGTCAATTACTCTAAGTCGTTTAATTAATTTGGCTCGTTTTTGTCCCTTGGCATTAGCGGTTTCTTCCCGGAGATTCTCGGCTTCTTGCTCTAAACTAATATCGGCGAGTAAGCGCAGTAATGCTTCTGCACCAATGCCCACTTCTACGCCCTGGAGTAGAGAGTCTTCACTATAAATTTGGTCTTCTATTTCTAACCATTGGTCTTCGCTGAGAAGCTGTTTGTAGGTTAATGTTTCGGCGTTACCGGGACTGAGGACGACGTAGGAGTTGAAATAAACAATTTGCTCTACGTCTCGCAAAGGCATATCCAGGAGAATGGAGATGTAGCTGGGGATGCCTTTGAGATACCAAACATGGGCCACTGGAGCCGCCAGTTTAATGTAACCCATGCGGTGACGACGAACCCGGGACTCAGTAACTTCTACGCCGCAGCGTTCGCAGACTATACCCCGGTGACGGACTCTTTTATATTTACCACAGTGACATTCCCAGTCTTTGGCGGGGCCAAAGATGCGCTCGCAAAACAAGCCGTCCATTTCGGGCTTGAGCGTACGGTAATTAATTGTTTCTGGCTTGGTAACTTCACCTACAAGTTGACCGTTGGGTAATGTGCGCTCTCCCCATTGGCGGATGCGTTCCGGTGATGCCAATCCGATTTTTACGTAGTCAAACTGATTAGTTTGGGCAGTTCTCATAATTAATTTGTAACTTTTAATTCGCAATTCCTAATCAACATGGGGCAATGAGTTTTGGATTTGTGGTTTCAAGTTGATTGAAATTTTCAAATCCAAAATTCTCCGGTTTCTAGTCCCTATTCTTCATCTTCTAAAGATTCGCGGGAGAGTGATTCGTAAGTTGGCCTAGGTGGTGTGCGTCGGTTTGATTGGTCTGCCATTAAATCGACTTCCACATCTAAGGAGTTACCATCTGCTTGGGTTTCTACCTTGTGCACGGCAATGTCTAGTCCTAAGGATTGCAGTTCTCGCATCAGCACTTTAAAAGATTCTGGTGTGCCTGGTCGGGGAATTGATTTTCCTTTGACTATGGCGTTCAAAGCTTCGTTGCGTCCTTGCATATCGTCTGATTTCACTGTCAGTAATTCCTGCAAGGTGTAAGCGGCACCAAAAGCTTCTAAGGCCCACACTTCCATTTCTCCAAAGCGCTGACCACCTTGTTGTGCTTTACCTCCTAGGGGTTGCTGAGTCACGAGGGAGTATGGTCCAGTGGAACGAGCGTGGATTTTGTCATCGACCAAATGCACAAGTTTGAGAATATAGGCAACGCCCACAGTGATGGGTCGGTCAAAGGGTTCGCCGGTGCGACCGTCGTACACAATGATTTTGCCGGGGTTATCTGAGTTGTATACCCAATCTTTGCCTGTTTCGTCCCGTGCTTCTTGCAGTTTTTCATGAACGATGCGCCGGGATGATTCTTCCCCGTACATTTCGTCAAATGGAGTAATTTTAAACCGTACTCCTAGGTTATGAGCCGCCCAACCTAACATACATTCAAAGACTTGACCGACATTCATACGACTCGGTACACCCAAGGGGTTGAGCACAATGTCCACTGGGGAACCATCTGCTAGATAAGGCATATCTTCTATAGGCAAAATGCGGGAAATAATGCCTTTGTTACCGTGGCGACCCGCCATTTTATCGCCCACTTGGATTTTCCGCTTTTGGGCTACGTATACCCGGACGACCATGTTGGCTCCTGGTGGCAATTCGTCGCCTTGTTCACGGGTAAATAAACGTACGTCAACCACGCGTCCTTTTTCACCATTGGGAACTCGCAGTGAATTGTCTCGTACGTCTCGGGCCTTTTCACCAAAGATGGCGCGGAGGAGTTTTTCTTCTGGTGGTTGGTCTGATTCTCCTTTGGGAGTGACCTTACCAACTAAAATATCTCCGGCTTCTACCCAAGCACCGATACGGATGATTCCTTGTTCGTCTAGCTGACGCAAAGCGTCTTCTCCCACGTTGGGAATTTCTCTGGTGATTTCTTCGGGACCGAGTTTGGTTTGTCTGGCTTCAATTTCGTATTTTTCAATGTGAATAGAGGTGTAGATATCCTCTTGGACGAGTCTTTCGGAAATTAAAATCGCGTCTTCGTAGTTATAGCCTTCCCAAGGCATATAGGCGACGACGATGTTTTGACCTAAAGCTAATTCTCCGCCTTCTGTGGATGAACCATCGGCCAGAACTTGACCTGCGACTACCCGCTCACCAATGCGGACTAGGGGTTTTTGATTTAAACAAGTATCTTGGTTGGATCTTTGGTATTTGGAAAGTCGATACTTAATTTCTTTATTATCTGGGTTACCTATCTTGGGGCGAACACGAATTTCCGTGGCATCTACGTAGGTGACTTCGCCATCGGTACGAGAGACTATGACCATACCCGAGTCTCTCGCGCCTTGGGCTTCTAAACCAGTTCCAACTAAAGGACGCTCTGGTTTAAGCAAGGGCACTGCTTGGCGTTGCATGTTGGAACCCATCAGCGCTCGGTTAGCGTCGTCATGTTCCAAAAAGGGAATCATGCTGGTAGCTACGGAGACAATTTGCACCGGGGATACTGCTACGTAGTCCACTTGTTCTGGTGTTGTGGTAGCCCAGTCTTGGCGATAGCGGACGGGTACTTGGGGTCCTTTGATGTAACCGTTTCCATCTAGAGGTATGTCGCCGGTGGCGGTGCGGAGGTCATCCTCTTCGTCGGCTGTCATGTACACCGGGGGAAGGTCAAACCTTACTCTTCCGTTTTCTACCGGACGAAAGGGGGTTTCTAAAAATCCGTATTGGTTGACCCGGGCGTGGGTGGCTAGGGAACCAATTAAACCGGCGTTGGGACCTTCTGGTGTTTCAATCGGACAAATTCTGCCGTAGTGAGAAGGGTGAATATCTCGCACAGCGAACCCAGCACGTTCACGAGTTAAACCACCGGGACCAAGGGCACTGAGGCGACGTTTGTGAGTCAGTTCTGCCAAGGGATTAGTTTGATCCATGAACTGACTTAATTGGCTGGAGCCAAAGAATTCTTTGATGGCTGCTACCAATGGTTTGGGATTAACCAAGGATGCTGGGGTTAAAACTTCCGCATCTGATACGGTCATGCGTTCGCGAATAATTCGCTCTAAGCGGTTTAAGCCCACACGGACTTGGTTTTGTAGTAGTTCCCCCACGCTTCTCACCCGGCGGTTACCCAAGTGGTCAATATCGTCGATGTTACCGATGTCGTATTCTAGGTTAATCAGGTAATCCACTGCTGCCAAAATATCCCCAGGGGTAAGTACACGCATGGTCTCAGGTACGGATAACCGTAGTTTTTTGTTGAGTTTGTAGCGTCCTACTCTACCCAGGTCATAACGTTTGGGGTCGAAGAAACGGGAGTCTAATAGCTGTTGTCCACCCAAGACTGTGGGTGGTTCACCCGGTCTTAACTTCCTGTACAACTCCATCAGGGCTTCTTCTTCAGAAAATTGCCCTTCTTTTTCAATGGTTTTTTGGAAATATTCTGGGTGGCGTAAAGCGTCAAATATTTCGTTGTCTGATAAGCTTAGGGCTTTTAACAGTACCTGTGCTGAGAGTTTACGGGTTTTGTCGATGCGTACCCACACTAAATCGTTACGGTCTGTTTCAAATTTCAGCCATGCTCCTCGGTTAGGGATTAAGCTGGCTGAATAGGTACGCCTCCCATTTTTGTCGATTTCAGATTTGTAATAAACTCCAGGGGATCTGACGATTTGGTTGACAATCACCCGTTCGGCTCCGTTAATAATAAACGTGCCTCGGTCTGTCATTAAAGGCAGATCCCCAATAAATACTTCCTGTTCTTTAATATCCCCTGTTTCTTTGTTTAACAGACGTGTGGGTACATACATTTGTACGGCATAAGTACTGTCCCGCCGTTTAGATTCCTCGACACTGTACTTTGGCTCCTTGAGTTTGTAGTTCTGACCTAAAAAGTGCAGTTCTAGTTTGCCTGTGTAGTCTGTAATTGGACTAAAGGAGTTGAGTTCTTCTATTAGCCCTTCTTCTAGAAACCAACGAAAACTAGAACGCTGAATTTCAATTAAATCGGGCAATAAAAAGGCGGGTTCCATATATGTATCTGTAGTCATGCCTTTACCTTAGTCAACCTGGTTAAACTTTGTTTGAGGACACTGCTTAAATCTCTTTTTTGCCTGTTCCCACTGCTAACTTGTGTCCATAACTGCTTGGGAACTTATCTTTTTTTATGCCATCTGCTATTTCTAGGTGTAAACAAACGCCGCTATTGAAACTGGAAACAGAGATTTTGGCAAGGGGGTAATCGCCTTTTTTTTCGGTTAAGGTGCGCTAAAATCCTAATAAGTTGATTCCTGGATAATAGGTGGCTGGAAAATTGACGAATTTTTTGTGCTTTTCTCACTTTTTCCCCTCAGCATCATCAATTGCCTAGACATCTCTAAGGCATTTTTGTTATCGACAATTCACCCTCTGTACTTAGGAGAGTCCCCTACACCCAGGGAAAGATCCGCGTGATTGCTTGGGTTTGATTTTCGTGGGTTTTTTCTCAAAATAATTTACGTTTTTTAACAATTTCCTATAGTTTAAATACATTACAAGCGCTTTTGGCTAAACTCTAGGTGACCGTCGAATTTTGACATCAGTCATAAATTCAGAACATCCGCGTGTAGAGATGAGGTGGATGATCGGGTTGATAACAGTGCTAAATCAATCTAAAAAGTTTTTAATTCCTTCCTTTTTTATTATGGCTTATTCAAAATGTTTTGGAGGGACTAATGCTAACACAATTTTGTCTTCCTGGGGTTTTATTTTTTCCCTCCAGCCTGGAGATGGATGAGCAGATTTTATAACGCTAATCGAAACAATTCGCAGGCATTTTGGGTAGTTTGAGCCGCGATGGCTTCCAATGTCTCCCCACGCAAATGAGCTACTTGTTCCGCTACATAACGGACATAGGCTGGCTCATTTCGCTTCTCACCTCGTTTAGGTACAGGAGACAAAAAAGGGCAGTCTGTTTCCACAAGCAGCCGATCGCTACTCACTATCGCCGCTGAAGCTTGTATAGTTTTAGCGTTTTTAAACGTTACCGTTCCACTAAAACTAATATAAAAGCCCAAATCCAGAAACCATTTTGTTTCCTCTGGTGTTCCACCCCAACAATGCATTACACCCCTGGGAATTACTTTGGTGCTTTCCCGCCACTGTTGTAAAACTTCCCTCACTTGTGTGGCAGCATCACGACAATGGATAATCACCGGTAGATTCAGTTCACAAGCGATGGCCAGTTGAGCTTCAAAAGCCATGCGCTGAACTGCATAGTTATCTGCTTTATAAAGATCCATGCCCATTTCTCCAATGGCCACCACCTTCGGATCTGATCGAGCCAAAGCTTTAATTTCCGCCCCTGTATCCCTGTCCCATTTATCTGCATCTAAAGGATGTAAACCAACGGCAAAGCTCAGTTCTGGAAACTGGTGCGCTAAGGCCTGGATAGTGGAGAACTCTGATGGCTCAACACAGGAATGTACTAGATGCACTACACCCGCCTGTTGCCATCGCGATCGCACTGTCGCTAAATCCGGTTGGAATGTATCAAAGTTCAAATGAACGTGAGTATCAATCAGCTGCATTCCAGTTATCCGTCATCACTCACTTGTCCTAATTGCACCGTCAGTAATCAGTTATATTTAATATATTTACCGATTACTGAAGAATTAAACTACTCAGCAGATGGCGCAGTCAGGGGTTTGAGCTTCGTTGCTAGCCTTGATTTTTTCCTAGCGCCATTGTTTGGATGGAGAACACCCCGCTTGACAGCCTTATCAATTTTGCTGAAAGCCTCAGACAGACGCACCTGTACCTCTTTTTCTAATTCTGAGTTAGGATTAGCAGCATAAACATTTACTGCCGTGAAGTATTTTTTCATCAGCGTTTTTACTGCTGACTTATAAGCTTTGTTACGCAGACGATTGCGTTCTGCGATTTCGGCGCGTTTGAGAGCAGATTTTGTATTCGCCACGGTCAATTCCAAAAATACTATTAATATGTACACACACTACTAGACTTACTAATATAGCATTCATCATGCCAATGTCAGAATTTATCAAAAAAAAAGTTTCTCTCAACCACTGACCAGTCATTGTTTGATGACTAACAACCAATAAACAATCATCAGTCGCCAAAAGTATCCTTGACAACTTTGCAGTTGATGTGCAATCGACGCAAAAAATGCGTTAAAATAAGACACCCCTGATAAATGTTAGTTAGTAGACTAAAAAAATAAGTACAATTTATACTCAGACCCTACTTCACCTCCTTGATGCAGGAAAACTGGATGTGCAAAAACTCCCCCAGGACAGTGCCCAGGAGACCAGGCTAGGTTGTAAGGGTAGTAGGTATGGCACACCTTCTCCCTGCCGTATATCCAAGGGCTGACCGCCAGGGTGAGCCAACAAGATAATTCGGACTGAGGAATGAAGTCGCCTTCTCCGGCAAACTATGTGCTAGCAAGCCCCGGAGTATCAAAAAAAATCCAGGTTAAGCTAGAGAAGAGAATTAGATTTAGCTCCACCAGCTCACTGGTCAAAAGTTAAGACTAATTCTCAGGCGGGAATATTCTAAATTTTGGCATTCTCCTTACTCCATGCTGCGAATCATTACTCAGCAGGCAGATGTTGTAGCAGAACTGCAACGTATCTGCAGTCGCACACACGACGCACAGGTTCTTCACAAAGAAGCAACTGTGCGCGAAGTATTGCAAGCAGTGCAGCGCCAAGGCGACAAAGCTGTTTTGCATTATACAGCTGAATTCGATCACCAAACTCTAAAATTAGAGGAATTGCGTGTTAGTGGGTCAGAACTTGATGCAGCCTACCAACAAGTATCGAAGGAGTTGCTCCAGGCAATTCAGTTAGCTAGCCGCCAAATTGAAGCATTTCACCGACAGCGTATTCCCAAAAGTTGGGTACATTTTGGCGATGATGATGTGGTGGTGGGCAAACGCTATACCCCAGTAGATATTGCCGGTTTATATGTGCCTGGCGGTCGTGCTGCCTATCCCAGTACCGTACTCATGAACGGTATTCCGGCCAAAGTGGCTGGTGTAACTCGTGTAGTCATGGTGACACCACCAGGTAAAACAAAAGCAATTAACCCAGCTGTTTTGGTAGCTGCCCAAGAAGCAGGAATACAAGAAATTTATCGTGTTGGCGGAGCCCAAGCCATCGCAGCTTTAGCCTACGGTACAAATACAATTCCTAAGGTGGATATCATTACTGGCCCTGGCAATATTTACGTCACCTTAGCCAAAAAACTGGTTTACGGCACTGTGGGCATTGACTCCCTAGCGGGGCCCAGTGAAGTACTAATTATTGCCGATGAAACAGCAAATCCAGTCAATGTGGCAGCTGACTTGTTAGCACAAGCTGAACATGACCCAATGGCGGCGGCAATTTTATTGACCACAGACACGGCTTTAGCGAAAAATGTCCAAGTAGCTGTAGAAAGACAATTAGTAGATCATCCACGACGGATAGATACAGAAAAAGCTATCGCTCACTATGGCTTGATTGTCGTAGTGGAATCTTTGTCAGCAGCAGCAGAGTTTTCTAATGAATTTGCCCCCGAACATTTAGAACTACAAGTTGAAGATCCTTGGACTCTACTTTCAGAAATTCGTCACGCCGGGGCAATATTCCTGGGCTATTCCACCCCAGAAGCTGTAGGAGACTATGTAGCAGGGCCTAACCATACCTTGCCCACTTCCGGCGCAGCTCGTTACGCTTCACCTTTAGGAGTAGAAACATTTCTTAAACATTCGAGTATTATTCAATACTCGCGTACTGCACTACAAAGAGCAGCTGGGGCCATCGATGCCCTAGCAACAGCTGAGGGACTGCCATCCCATAAAGATTCAGTCAGACGCAGGATTCAGCAGGAAGAATGATTGAGAATATTGTTTTTTTTCATAAACTATTGGACAAAACTACCCCATGGCTGCAGGATATAAAATTGAACAGTAGTGGAGTTAATCAGCAGTCATTGATTGAAATCCTTTGAACCAAAGCTCTAACCGCCCACAACTTGTATCAACCAATTATATTAAAGAGGTCTACCTTGGAGGAGATCAGTGGTGCTAAAAAATGTTTTGGTAGCTCTTGATGAATCAGAAATTGCAGGAAGAGTCATTCAAGCTTTAAACGACTTGGTATTTGCCAATGATGCCAAAGTCATTCTCTGTCATGTGTTTCCCACCTCGGAATCAGAGAAGCAACTGCCCGCAGATCGCCCTAATCCAAAATCTTCAAAGTTTTTTGATTTTCCCATTGAAAAACAACTGTTAAACTATAAAGAAAATTTATCATTTAACAGCGAACTAGAGTTGGTAACCGGCGATCCTGCCGAAGAAATTATTCGTCTTGCCAATATCTACAAGGCTGATCTAATTCTAATTGGCAGTCGCGGGTTAACAGGGATGAAGCGAATTGTTTTAGGTTCTGTCAGTACTCAGGTAGTAGAAGAAGCCAATTGTTCCGTATTGGTAGTTAAACCAACTTAATTACTGCTTTTTGGCAATTCCATAATTAAAAGCAGGAATCGCCATAATCAGCCAGATACCAACAGCCATTAATTAGTTCTGGGCTTTTGATTTACTAAAAAATGACGTAAACTCAACAAATTTAGGGTCTGACCTAAATTGAGAGGCAACATTGAAACTCCCTCCAAGCGAGACTGCACCCAACCTTCTCCCCAGTACCATTCATGAAAGCCATCAATGCCTCCACTGAGTAGCAACCGTAAACAATTGGGTTTTGCCACCTGCACTTGATGGTGAATTGAAACTAGCCCAGTCCAGCTTGTAAACTGATATCCAGGGTGTAACTCTTCTGGCATTCCTGGTGGCAACTTTTGCCCCACAAGCCATTTCCCTACATTGTCAGGATTTTGCAAACTTTCACGAATCGCACTGGCAGAGGCAGTGATTTCTATCCGTAGTTGACTTTGTTGAAAATTACCCAGCATTTTTAAGAATTGTTTAAAGATCAGGTCTGAAATTTTAGTGGATTGTAGTTCTAGTATTGCAAATACAATCACTTATCACAGTGTCGTTTTTCTACGAGACAAGTATTTAGAATATAGACAAAGTAGACTTGTTAAGAAATTGAAGGTTTTCCATGGCTGATCAATTAATTCGTGCCACAGCAGCCGACGGTGGTATCCGTGCTGTAGGTGTGATTACCAATCGTTTGACAGAAGAAGCACGGCAACGTCACAAGTTGTCTTATGTGGCAACGGCAGCACTGGGCCGGAGTATGGCAGCTGGTTTATTAATGGCTTCTAGTATGAAGCGGCCTGGTTCTAGGGTAAATATTCGTGTCAAAGGCAATGGTCCATTAGGTGGTATCTTGGTAGATGCTGGCTTGGATGGAACAGTGCGCGGCTACGTTGCCAATCCTGGAGTCGAATTACCTCCTAACAAAAAAGGTAAACTAGATGTAGGTGGTGCAGTGGGTCAAGGCTACCTCTATGTAGTGCGCGACATCGGTTATGGCTATCCTTACTCCAGTACAGTGGAACTAATATCGGGAGAAATAGGCGACGATGTAGCTCATTACTTAGTTAATTCCGAACAAACTCCTTCAGCCCTGGTTTTAGGCGTGTTTGTAGGAGCAACTGGTGTACAAGCCGCCGGAGGGTTGCTAGTTCAAGTTTTGCCCAAGGCTGCCAGAGATGAATCCCTAGTAGCAACATTAGAATCAAGGGTAGCTGGGTTGTCTGGATTTACACCATTGTTACAAGCAGGTAAAACATTGCCAGAAATTTTTAATGACCTACTAGGGGACATGAGTTTGTCTATATTCCCCGAACGTCAAATCTTGCGCTTCCACTGTGGTTGCTCTTTTGACCGTGTACTGGGAGCATTAAAAATCCTAGGCAAAGACGAATTGCAAGACATGATTATTAAAGATGATGGCGCTGAAGCCATTTGTGAGTTTTGTGGAGAAGTTTATCAAGCAAATAGCAACCACTTAGCTCAATTAATAGTTGACTTGCAGGCTGAATCTTCTGTTTCACTTTAAAGTATAGATTAATACTAAAGGTTGATAGTATTTATGGTATCTGTGGTGGTAGGGTATTTAATAAAGTGGCTTTAAAATAGCTTTTCAACTACGACAAAGTTACTGCGGCAGTATCATAATTATCAGCCCAAAACAGATTCCTATTCAACTATTTTGGTGTGAGAGATGACAGAGCGGGATATTCCTAAAACTTGGAACCCATCTAGGGCAGGAGAGCCAGATGATATGAGAAAATTATACCGAACGCCACAATTCGGTGAAGTTCCAACATTTGGTGTATCGGGTGCTGGTTCTACCTCTGAGTCAGTGAAGCAACAAGAACAGGACAACCCCGAATTATGTTTAAATCCTCAGTCAGCAGAAAATAATTTACCAGGTAAAAATCCTGGGAAAATCCCAGACTGGATGAAAAACTGGTTTGTGTGGGTACTAATGTTAACGTTAATTCCAGGTAGCGTGGGATTTCTCGCTATGGCAATGCTGCTCAAATTACCAAGCGCCCCCAATTGCCCTGGGATTTACCGACCCTTTGTCAGTGCTTCAGTCAAATTACATTGCGCTCAGATATCAGCTTCTAAGCAAAATGTCAAGGATTTGTTGCAAGCGATCGCTATAGTCAGTAAGATACCAGATGATCACCCCCTGCGGGGAGAAATTAATCGTTTCTTAGAAGAATGGTCACGGGATATTTTGCAATTGGCAGACCAAAGTTTTCAAGCCGGAAATTTACAAGAAGCCATCGCTACCGCCCGTCAAATACCTCCCGACCTACCACCATATGAACTGGTAGGTGAACAAATCAGCAAGTGGGAATCAACTTGGTCTAAAGCACAAGCTATATACACGGAAGCTGAAGAAGAACTCAAACAACGGCGTTGGAATTTAGCATTTATGGTAGCGGCTAAATTACTGCGTGTGAATAATGAGTATTGGTCAACTGTCAAGTATGATCAATTGAGTGATTTAATTACTTCAGCACGGGAAGATGGTGATAAATTAACAAAAGCGGAAAGTTTAGCCAATAGTAAAGCAGTCAATAACTTACTAAAAGCCGTTAAAATATCTGAATCCATTAAACCGGAAAGCTATATGTATGAAGCAGCGCAGGAGCTGATTCCGGAAATTGGACGTAAAATGCTCGATTTGGCAGAAGCGAGTCTCCGTAGCCGCGATGCGAACACAGCCCTAGATATTGCCAGACAAATCCCGCAAAACACAGGATTACAGTCAGAAGTAGAAGACTTTATCACTTTAGCTGATGCCTACAGTAGTGCCTGGATGGGTACAGTATCGGGTTTAGAAATAGCTATTTTTCAAGCCCAACAAATTGATGTTTCTAGACCAACTTATGATAAGGCACAAGAATTGATTTCTCTTTGGCAACTGGAAATCGAGGATGTGGCGCGGTTAGAAAAAGCCAGGTCACTTGCCACCCAGGGAACTATCGAAGATTTAACAGCAGCAATTAGTGAAATCGAGTTAATTCCTTCCAACAACCCCCGGGCTTCAGAAGCTAGAAAAGAAATGAACCGTTGGCGTAACCAAATAGAAACTATCGAAGACAGACCTATTTTAGAACGCGCTCAACAATTGGCATGGCTTGATGACATTAATTCTTTGCAAGCTGCAATATCAGAAGCAAGCCGAATTCCTCGGGGTCGAGCATTGTATTCTGAAGCCCAGAGCAACATCAGCAAATGGACAGCATCTGTGGAGCGAATACAAGATCAGCCCTATTTAGATCAAGCAAAAATGCTAGCCCAGAGTGGTGATTTAAGGAATGCTATTACCATTGCCCAACCAGTTGCATCATCAGGGCGAGCCCTTGCTAGGGAAGCCAGAAAAAACATAACAAATTGGCAAGAGCAGATCCGAGCTAAAGAAAACTGGAACAAAGCCAAACAAGTAGCTATTGCAGGCACATCGGACGCATTATCTCAGGCAATAAAAATAGCAAGCAGAATTCCTAGAAATAGCTTATTGCGTATGGATGTGAACATTGCTATTGATCAATGGAGTCAGGAATTATTAGATATTGCTCGTTCCCAGAGTAATCTTAATGTTGTCAGAGCCATTGAAACTGCTAAATTAATTCCACCCAATAGTTCTGCTTATAGTACCGCGCAACAGCAAATTCGGAATTGGCAGTATCTACTTCAGCCTGAATCTCCAGATTTTCAGCCGAGTCTCCCCATTATTGAGCAGTAATTTTTTATATTAAAACTGTGGAGATGTCTCACTGTAAGAAACTGGGGAGGGATATTAGACAGGGGGAAAAAGTTGAGAACTAAGCTATGAAGCATATTTTTTGGTGCGATTCGTAGTTTTAGTTCTTGATTCCACAGTAAACTCGGGTATTTCTACTAGCTCCCCTTCACTTAAACTATATTGTTCACAAACCAAACTCAAGCGATGTCCTGATGTTTTTACAGTATTAACAGAATGAATTAAATCACCTTGAAAACACAATAAAGTATTGATTTGCGGTTTAATTTGCCCAAGTTGGCGCTTCTCTGACTTAAGTACCAACTCTCCTCCTTGCATATCTTCAGGTAAGCGCACATAAAGAACACTGACAAACAGAGGTGGTGCAACGGTTTTACAGTAAGAACGCAACGACCGATCAATGTGGGGGTCCACACGGGAACCTTCTTTAAGTTGCAAGGGATTGAGGTAAAAAGCATTACAACTTGCTTGGAGAGCTAAATCTAAATAAAGCTTAAAATAGGGAAATTTTTGTTCTACCACGGAAATATGCGATCGCTTAAATACCAAAGAGAAACCCTTAGTCCCCACAAAATCACCGTTGAGATTATTGACAGCAAAATAAGGACAAGCCCGGATTTCTCCCCACAGATTATTTAAGTAGTCATTGGGGAAAGCGTTGTGCTGCTGTTGACAGTATTTCACAATAAGCCTGGGAAGTGATAAAAAACAATGGGTGCCATGTGAACAGTTCAAAAGTGAATTGTCTTGCTTTGTAGTCAACTTTTTAGTGCCCAGTGCAAAATCTGGTCAATCATCCGATTCCCTTGGGAACCATAATCACCCCCAAACAAATTAAAATGATTGAGAATGTGATACAGATTATAAATTGTTTTTCTCTGCTCATAACCTGGGTCTAAAGGAAAAACCTCGTTGTAACCTTGGTAGAATCCAGATGGAAAACCACCAAATAATTCCGTCATAGCAATATCTACTTCCCTGTGGCCAAAATAAATAGCAGGGTCAAATATCACAGGTTCACCCCCAATGATAAACCTAGCATTGCCACCCCATAAATCACCATGGACTAAACATGGCTGCACGTCATGACTAGCCAACAGTTCAGGAATAGCCGCCAGTAACTGATTTTGTCGAGGAAAACTCCCACCCCGTTCCCTAGCTAACTCAAATTGATAACTCAGACGATATTGACTATAAAACTCCCCCCAGTTTCCTGTCCAAGTGTTAATTTGGGGCGTAGAACCAATAATATTGTTAATTTTCCATCCAAAACCTTTGCTAGTGGTGACTTTGTGCATGGCTGCTAGCTTGCGTCCCATTTCTAACCAAGATTGACTATTACCCCCTCCCATTTCCAACCATTCCAAAACAATATAGCCACAATTACCAATAGCACCCCAGCAAATTGGTTTCGGTACACGAATGCTATTCGTAGCCAATATTTCCTGTAAACCCAGGGCCTCAGCTGCAAACATCTCAAGTTGAGATGTCCGATTAAGCTTCACAAAGTAAGTCAAATTACCATCAGAAATGGCATAACCTTCATTAATGCAGCCACCACGAACACTGCCCTTATGCTGAGTTTGAAATTTTGCACCAGTTACTTCACTAATATGAGTGTCAATTTCTGTCCACATTTTTAAATCTTTAGGAAATCTTTAGGATTTTCTGAAAAAAACGAAAAAAACTTGAGCAGACTTGTACATGTTGATTATTTGAACTAATTGATATCGGTGTTGATAATCCCCTGCTTAAAAGGCATAGGGAGTATCAAATCAATAGCATCTTTCTCACCCTTGTACCTACTCAGATGAAATGCACCATGTTCAGCGGGGTTTGAACACAACTACACCATAAGCATCTGGAGAGAGATACTGTTTTGCTGCTTTTATTAACTTAATTGCATCCTGAGAGCGAATATGATTTGGGTAATTCAAAGCTGGTTCTAAATCCCCCATCATAGATTGGTAGTAACCGCATAAACCTGCGCGATCGCTTGGTGTTTCATTAGCAAATATAAATTTGTTGGCTACCCATCGCCCTACACGAGCAATTTCTTTATCAGAAACTAATTCTGTTTGTAGTATACCCATATGTTCAGCGATAGCCTCTTCCACAGCTGGTAAATTTTCCACTGCACATTGAGCAGAAATATAAAACGTTCCTTGTAACTTATTAGTCATATTACTCACGGAAACAGAATTCACCAATCCCCGTTCTTCCCGCAAATCCCTTACCAATCGTGAAGTTTGTCCGTGTCCTAAAATTCCCGCCAAAACATCTAACCCATAGACATTATCTAATTCTCCTAATCCTGGAACCCGCCAAACCATCACTAAACGAGCTTGCTGAAGACCCTCATCAATAAATTCCCTGCGGACAATTTCCGTAAACCTCGGTTCAGGATCAACTGTCACCTGTTGACCCTTAACAGTTAACCGTTGACTATGACCAAATGACTCAGCCACAGTAGCAATTAATTTTTCTACAGGTAAATTACCTACAGCTACGGCGGTAATTGACTCTGGTTGATACCAACTACCATAAAAATCCCGCATTTCCTGGACTTGGAGTTGAGAAATCACCGCTTCTGTACCCAACACTGGACGGCGATAAGGTAACCGCGTAAATGCTGTTTCCATTGCCCGCTTAAATATCCGCCGCCGAGGATTATCTTCAGAACGTCTAATTTCCTCCAAAACCACCAAACGTTCACGTTGAAAACCATCATCAGGAATACTAGCGTTACATACCACGTCCATTTGCAGTGAGGCTAACTCAGCAAAATCCCTAGGAGCAGTGGTTATGTAGAAATGAGTGTAATCTTGACTAGTGACAGCATTGGTCACAGCACCTCTTTCTTCAATTTGACGTTCAAACTCACCAGCGGCCAATCGCTCGGTTCCTTTAAAAATCATATGCTCCAAAAAATGAGCCATGCCATTAATAGCATCAGATTCCACCGCCGAGCCAACATTAATCCACAAACTGAGATTTACAGCTTCAACTGGCATTTGTTCTGCAACTATGGTCAAACCATTGGGTAACTTATGCACTGTGGGGGCATTTATGCGAGAAAATTTTAGCAACGTTGAAGTCATAGCTAGTGAGCATTGAACAGCTTTGTTATTCTTCCATCTTATCTACCAATTCAAATCAGCATCTTAAGTTGTAAAAACTACACAGCTTTTTTCTTTAGAGATGTCGTAAAATTATGAGTAGTAATATTAAAATTTGTAAAGACAAGTATTAATGAGCAATATTTTTACTCACAGGAGCAAATGCCGTGTTGCGGTTATCGGTGCAGGGATAGGAGGACTAACTGCGGCAGCTTTATTAGCCCACCGAGGCTACAGCGTTTTAGTCCTGGACCAAGCCCTAGTACCGGGGGGCTGCGCTTCCACATTTAAACGTCAAGGATTTATCTTTGATGTGGGGGCTACTCAAGTAGCAGGATTAGAACCAGGGGGAATTCATCACCGCATATTCTCAGAATTATCCATAGACTTACCAGAAGCTACACCCTGCGACCCCGCTTGTGCTGTCTATTTACCCGGGGAAACTACACCGATTAACGTCTGGCGGGATCCCAACAAATGGAAAGAAGAACGCCAACGCCAATTTCCCGGTAGTGAACCCTTTTGGCAAATGATGGCAGTGCTATTTGAAGCTAGTTGGCAATTCCAAGCACGAGATCCCGTACTACCACCGCGCAATGTCTGGGATTTATGGCAACTCACCCAAGCAGTGCGCCCCAGTACGTTAATTACCGTACCCTACACATTATTTACTGTTGGCGATGCCTTACGGTTTTACAAACTAGACAATAACCATCGTCTGAGAACATTTTTAGATTTGCAACTCAAACTATATTCCCAAGTAAACGCTGAAGAAACAGCCTTACTGTATGCTGCAACCGCCTTAAGGGTATCCCAACTCCCCCAGGGGCTATTTCATCTACAAGGTAGTATGCAAGTACTAAGCGATGGCCTAGTTGAATCCCTAATCAGAGATGGCGGTAAACTACTAATGCGCCACACTGTAGAACAAATCAACGTAGAAAACAACAAGGCCACCGCCTTAGTCATCAGAAACCAGAAAACAGGGGAAATATCCACAGAACTTGTAGATCATGTAATTGCCAACGTTACCGTCCAGAACCTGGTGCAACTATTAGGAGAAAAAACTCCATCTGGCTATAAAAAGCGAGTAGAAAAATTGCCGCCGGCATCAAGCGCCTTTGTAGTGTATTTAGGCGTAGATATCAGCGCCATTCCGCTAAATTGTCCTCCCCACCTACAATTTTTGTATGATATCAATAAACCCATTAGCGAAAATAATTCTTTATTTGTTTCTGTTAGTCATCCAGGAGACGGACGGGCCCCCGAAGGAAAAGCCACAATTATCGCCTCATCCTTCGTTGATCCTGCACCCTGGTGGGAAACTGAAAATTATCAACAATTGAAACACAAATATACACAACAAGCCATCGCTCATCTTAGCCAACACTTTTACCTCAAACCAGAAACCATCATTTATCAAGAAGCTGCCACACCCCGCACCTTTGCTCATTACACAGGACGCCATCGGGGCATAGTTGGGGGTATTGGTCAAAGAATAGCCACCTTTGGCCCCTTTGGTTTTGCCAATCGGACACCCATCAAACATTTATGGCTAGTGGGGGACTCCACTCATCCAGGAGAAGGTACAGCAGGGGTAAGCTACTCAGCACTGACAGTGGTGAGACAAATTGAAGCACAAACTCCACACTAATAATAGATGGATATAGAGCACTTTCCGGTGTGGTGACATACAGTATTGGCGGGCAAGATGCCCACCCCACAAAAGTTTCGTGATTATGATTTGTACTTCGTAATCACGAAATCTGCTGTAAAAAAGCAGAAATGAATTACGAAACAGGAGGAAAACCACTAGTAGCCGGTCAGATTACCTCAATTTTCTTGGCCTTAAAAGTAGTCTTTGAATCCATAAAAGACCCACGGAATTTTGACCGAGAATTAGAATTTGCCCTTTATCAACTGGGTGTTAAAGCACAACAAATATTTCTTCCTGGACACAAAGCTGGAGTTCATTGGCCAGCTTTAATAACAGAAGATTTACTGAGAATTTCCTACGTACCGAAAGCATTTTTTGTAGTATTTGGCAAACCCCATCCACCGTGGGATTAAGGGGAATATAAAACTAACCATTACACCCTCCCAATTCAGTCCCCAATCTATCAAAGTCAGCCTTTAGTAAAACCCTCATCTGACCAAAGTCCCCCAGGGGATAATCACAACTCAAAAACTCCTTCATTTTCTTTGCTCCGCCTGAGGCACAATCGCCACCTTAATAACCTTACGCTCCTTCATATCACAAAACACCTGTTCTAAATCCCCCAGCGATCGCTCTTCACTAATCAACAACTCAAAAGGTATTCTACCACCAGCTATCAGCGCCAAAGCTGCCCGCACATACTCCGGTGTATTATGAAACACACCTTTCAAAGTCAGTTCACTGTAATGTAACCGTTCCGTATTAACCGTAATAGTCGTATCTCGTGGACAACCACCGAACAAATTAACAGTTGCACCAGCACGCCCACAAGCAATGGCAGTTTCCCACACCCCAGGTACGCCAGTGGCCTCAATCACCACATCTGCACCCCGTCCCTGAGTTAATTCTTTCACCACAGCAGGAATATCTGAGATTTGATGATAGTTAAAAGTACGAACTGCACCCAGTTTTCCACCAACTTCCAGCCTGTGGTCATTACCTCCCCACAGCAACACTTCTGTTGTATCAGCCAGAACCGCCACAAACATCAAACCAATAGCCCCATCTCCTAAGACAACCACCCGGTCTTGGGGCTTAATCTGAGAACGAGCCACGCCGTGCAACACACAAGCCAAAGGTTCAGTCATGGATGCTAATGGCAACGGTAAACCATCGGGAATCCTTAACAAATTCTGTTGTACTATTGCCCCAGGAATTTTCAGGTATTCCGCAAAAGTGCCATTGTTCCATATAATATTAGGACACAAGGAATACTCTCGCCGTTGACAAAAAAAGCATTTCATGCAAGGCGCAGAATTATTAGCAACAACGCGATCGCCCACCCGCCAATCAGTTACACCAGCACCCACCGCCACAATTTCCCCAGCGCCCTCATGACCAAACAGCGTAGGTAGTGTCAGCATTTTCGCATGACCACCACGCCGCCACACCTTCAAATCGGTGCCACAGGTTGTCGCTGCACCCACCGCTATTACTACCTCACCAGGTTCTGGAGTGGGGTCAACAACTTTTTCCAAACGTAAATCTTCTCGACCGTAGAGTAAAGCTGCCAACACAGCCGACGACCTAACTAATTAGCATCGTCTTAGTGTATCACATTGCGACCAAACAAAACAGTCATCTACCCACTTACTCCCTTAATGTTCTTTGATGCACTCCAATATTGCGAGTTTCCACAGAGGAATTATGCCCAGGAATTGTTGTCAATAAAGGCACCTCTTGCCTGCAAGATTGGCAAAACCAATATACTTCTCCATGACGGACATGACGCAGGAGGTAACCACCGCAACACAGACAAGTGTTAGCTCTCATATTCATACCTATATCCTCATTATTATGTTTAAAAATTTGCAGAAAAACTTGTTAATTAAAACAAACTTTAATAGAATTACACTTAACAGAAATATAGCCAAATATTTATAGCTTTATAACGAGAAAACCTTACTAAGCTAACCACAAGCTCCTCCCTGGACTTTACATCAAACCTAGAATCCCCAACCACCTTTCTTAATATATTTAAGCAAGGGTTTAAATCTGCTCAACACTTCCTTTTCTTATGGGATTTCCATGAACCTCACTCACACTGGTGAGAGCAACTCTCCTTAACTTCACCTTCAACCACCACAACTGCATTTTAAAACATCAATTCAAACATCAATTCAAACATTAGCAACAGCCACACACCAGCTACACTTGCAGTGTATAGCTTACCTTATAATAGTTCCATCTACCTTGGGGATCATCCTAATATAATAACTTTTGGTAGCTATACTGACAAAATATAGGATTCTGTAAATGTGAATACTAAAAACATAATAAAATGTCAACTTTTATCACAAACATCTTGCGCAAACTTCAAATATTTGTAAAAAACCTACATCAAAAATTAACATACTAATAATAATAAATCACCAATGAAAATAGTCACCTGGAATGTCAACTCAATTCGCATTCGCTTAGAACAAGTCATCTTCTGGTTAAATCAAAGTCCCATCGATATCCTCTGCTTGCAAGAAACAAAAGTCATAGACCCAGAATTTCCGCGATCGCCCTTTGAAAAACTAGGATATTATGTTTATTCATCCGGTCAAAAAGCCTATAACGGCGTAGCCCTAATAAGTAGCCAGCCACTAAAGGATGTCAGCGTGGGTTTCACCCCCATTTTACCCAACATCGAGCCGGCATGGGACCTGCAAAAGCGAGTCATCACAGGAGTAATTGATAGCATTCGCATTGTAAACTTATATGTACCCAACGGTTCAGCATTAGGAAGCGACAAATATGAATTCAAGCTGAATTGGCTAAAAGTACTACACCATTACTTACAAACCCTTTTACCGTCACAGCCTAAAATCTGTATGTGTGGCGACTTCAACATCGCCTTAGCAGCGGAAGACATCTACCAAAAAACTAATTTAGACAATCACATCATGGCATCGGAACCAGAGCGCCAAGCCTTACGAGACATTCTAGATTTAGGATTTGCCGATGCCTTTCGTAAATTTACCACTGAAGGCGGACACTACAGTTGGTGGGACTATCGCGCCGGAGCATTTAGGCGTAATATGGGGTGGAGAATTGACCACCATTACCTCACACCAATTCTCTATGAACAAGCCAAAAGCTGCATCATTGATGTGAACCCCAGAAAATCACCCCAACCCAGCGACCATACACCAGTAATTCTTGAAATTTAGCAAACCCCTCCAGAGTAACCTCCACAACTTCAACTGTACCCTTGCTTCATTGTGAGAGTATGTAACATTAGGGTGTAGATAGAATTCATCACCAAAAATCCTTATGTTTCTAGTCAGTGGAGCAACAGGAGGAATTGGTCGCCGAATTGTGCGACTTCTACGCCTACAAGAAAAATCGGTACGAGCATTTGTCCGCCTCACCTCGTCTTACAGCGAGCTAGAACACCGAGGAGCAGAAATATTCATTGGTGACTTGCGGCGAGACAAAGATATTGAAAAAGCTTGTCAGAGTGTGGATTACATTATCAGCACCCACGGTTCTCACAGCGACCCCTTATCCCTAGACTATCGCGCCAACATTGAACTCATCGATCAAGCAAAAGCCAATGAAATAAAGCATTTTGTATTTATTTCCGTACTGGGAGCCGAACGAGGTTATGAAGACGCTCCCCTATTCAAAGCCAAACGAGCAGTAGAAAAATATCTAGCAGCTAGTGGCTTGAATTACACTATTTTACGCCCAGCTGGATTAGCATCAAACCTACTACCACTAGCAGAAAACTTTCGTCAAACAGGCCTGTATTTACTCATCGGTGACCCCAAAAACCGCACCTCAATTGTGAGTACCGATGATTTAGCAAAAATAGCAGTAGATTCAGTCACAGTTGAAAGCGCACGCAACCAAATATTACCAGTGGGAGGCCCAGAAATTTTATTGCGTGAAGATATTCCCCAAATTTTTAGTCGCATTTTCCAGAAAAAACCAGTAGTAATTAACTCACCTTTATTCCTTGTTGATGGGTTACGAAGCGCCTTGAGCTTATTGGACCCCCAAGGAGAAAAAACCCTGGGAACCTATCGTACATTACTATGCAATGAATTTTTCTGTAAAACAGAAGAAATAGCTAACTTGGAGAAAATTTTCAATTTTCACTTAGAAACTTTAGAAAATTTTCTGCGCCGATATCTAGCTATTTGAATTAACCACTAGGGACTAGGGAATAGAGTATATCAAATAGATTTTCCCACACTCTACTCCCCAGTTCTTAACTCCCAGTCCTTTAATAATCGAAAGTTTTACAAAATTTTATGAAATATTCCTTAATTGCAAACGCTCCTCAAGCACGACAAACAAAACAACAATTTGCCAAACCAGAAGACCAACTCTCTTATGAATTAGGTCAAGCTGTACAAGAATTACCACCCCTATATACCAGAGTTTTAGCAGCAACACTCAGCTTCGTCGTATTCGGAACCCTAGCCTGGGCAAATTTTTCACAAATAGATGAAGTAGCCATCGCCCCAGGAGAATTAATCCCCTCAACTCAAGTCCGACCAGTGACATCTTTAGACAATGGGTCAATTTTAAAAGTCAAAGTAAAAGAAGGCGACCACGTTACCAAAGGTCAAAATTTAATTCAACGCGACCCAGACCTAAAACAAATAGATGTAACACGCCTGGGTAAATCTGCTCAATTGATTACCGAAGACTTAAACCGTTTGCAAGCAGAACGCATCGGCTCCAAAACCACTGGAACAAAACTACAAGATGAACTGTTAGAATCCCGTCTTGCAGATTACCAAGCACGTCAAGCCGTAGCAGAAGCAGAAGCAAATCGCCAACTAGCAATTATTGCTCAAGCAAAACAACGCCAACAACGATTGCAAGAAAACCTCAAAAATGCCCAAACCAGCCAAGAAAATGCCCAAGCCAACGTAATTAATGCAGAAAACGTCATTGCAGAAATTGCCAAAAATATTACCATCGCCGAAGAAAGAGAAAAAAATCTCCGCACCCTGATTAGTCCTGGAGCATTACCAAGAATTGATTACTTAGAAGCCCAAGAAAGACTAAATCGCGCCAACACAGAAATGATGAGAGCAAAGGTTGAAGCAACTAACGCCAAAAGTAGAATAACAGAAATTCAAGATAAAGTAGCCTCCTTAACCAAAGATATTGCAGCCCAAGCCCAAGAAATTCGCCAAGCACAACAAGCCCACCAGGGAGTGCGCCAGCAGATGCAGCGTTTAGCATCCGAGCGCCAAAGCGAAATTTTAACTCAAATTCAACAGCGCCAACAAGAACTTACCAACATTAACGGTCAATTAGAACAAGCAAGAAAGCAGCAAGCCGGGGAAACAATCACAGCCCCAGTAGCAGGTACAATTTACAAAATCAAAGCCACCCAAGGACCTATACAAGTAGGTGAAGAATTACTATCAATTTTGCCCACTGGTGAAGAAATATTACTAGAAGTAAAAGTCCTCAACCGCGACATTGGATTCATTCGTCCAGGAATGAAAGCAAAAGTCAAAATGGCAACTTTTCCTTTTCAAGAATTTGGCACTATTGATGGTACAGTGGTGCAAATCAGCCCAAACGCAGTGGTCGATGAAGAATTAGGTTTAGTTTTCCCCACCAGAATAGAGCTAAATCAACACTCAATTAATGTCCGGGGCGAAGAAATTCCCCTCACACCGGGAATGGCTGCTAATGGTGAAATCGTCACTCGTCAAAAATCTATCTTAACTTTCATCATCGAGCCTGTAACTCGCAGATTTAGTCAAGCTTTTTCCGTCAGGTAATTGTCCAGCACCTTGCACAGAACCTGAAATACAGAGATAAATCATAAAAGCCTCATACAACTTTTATGGGGTGGGTACTTACCCCCCCTGATACTTAGTTAGATAAAATATACTATATGTTGACTGTTGACTGTCCAAGTTATGCGTCGGTGATACAAAGTTTGAGCAATTAATGACTCTATTGTTAATAGACAATGAACTTTATCTAGGTAAAACGCGAAAATTGTAAATTTTTATTGCAGGATTCAACACTTCTGATGCTATATATAGTGTGGCTCAATAAACCACCAAGCTAAATATCACCAACTTCCTAAACAAGTCAGTGAGCTAAACAGTACAATCAAAAATCAGGAAACAATTTTCTAAATTCTTCCATTACCTGCTGCCATTGATTCATAACTTTGTTAATATCCTTCAAATCCAGATTATTTTCCTCAACATCATCAACAGAAGAAATACCACAATTCATACTACCGAAATTCTTTAAAATACTATCTTCATATCGAAATTCTCTCTCCATTCCTGAACTTATTGATAAACCTCTCATTGTAAAGGAAGAAGTAGAAAGCAAATTAGAAATTCTTGTATTCCTATCAATTAAACCTGTGACTTCCAATTTTCTATTCATGGGATTCGCTGATGTACTATTCCCTACCACTTCCACAACTGTTTGAGAAAATACAGAAGTAATATTAAATGAATCAAAACCGGCTATTTGTGTACTATTTTCAGCTGTTTCTATAACCATCTGCCGGATTTCACCATCACTCAAATTAGGATTAGCACTTAACATCAAAGCAACCACACCAGCAACGTGAGGAGTAGCCATAGATGTGCCACTATATTCGGCATAATTATTACCAGGAACCGTAGAATAAACACCAACCCCAGGAGCAGTTACATAAGGAAAGGAATTCATCCCCGGTTTATTAGAGAAATTAGCCATCTTATTGTTACTATCAACCGCCCCCACAGCTAACCCCCATTTATCAGCATAGCGGGCTGGATAAGAAACAAAGGGGTAACTATTGTTACCTGCTGCCATGACAACCACAGCACCTTCACCACTGGCATATTCAATAGCAGCTTTTATTTTGCCATTAGGAAAATTACCACCCAGACTGAGATTGATTACCTTAGCCCCATTATTCACGGCATAGTAAATACCATCAGCAACGGAACTATTGTAACTCATTCCTTCATCATTCAATACTTTCACTGCCATAACCTTGGCATCATAGGCAATACCAGTAACACCAAGATTATTCTTCTCCCCGGCAATAGTCCCAGCTACGTGGGTCCCATGACCATTAATATCTTTCACATTATTACTGTTGTCAGTAAAATTCCAGCCCTGAACATCATCAACATAGCCATTACCATCATCATCTATCCCATTACCAGCAATTTCCCCCGAATTAGTCCAAATGTTATTATTTAAATCTACGTGGTTGTAATCAATGCCAGTATCTAACACAGCGACAATCACACCTTGACCCGTGTATCCCTGGGCCCAAGCTGATGGAGCTTTAACCAAATCTGCTCCCCAATTGTTACCACCAACACCAGGAACATCAGCAAAAGTATTTTGATTCCCAGCCCTAGCCACTGCGCCAGCAGCATTAATTAAACCATACCCAGAATTGGAACTATAGTTAGCACTCCTCGCAGACATGGTAGTAACATCACTAGCTAAATTAAAGCTGCTGTTACCATTGAAACTAAAAGTACAGTTATTCTCTCTAGCAAAAGCATCTTGTAAACAAATACCAGTAAAATTTAGGTTGTCTTGAGGAAACAAATTCTGATTGTTATCATCCATGGGCATATATCTTTTATCCTCAAACAAACTATTTAATTAAACTATTTAATTTGGCTTTATTTGCCAACTACCTACACCACAGGTTTTCCAAGGTGTCTTTCACCTCTTATACACAAATTAATATGAAATCAAATAGTAAAATGACATTGTTTTTACAAAAGTCTCATGGTCAAATGGCCATCCCACTAGCGCCACTAAACTACATTCCTCAATGCACCAGTGAACCATCACCGAAGTTCTATCCAAATCCCTCAAATCCTCATTCTTATGTTTTGAACCTCGGTCGCTTACTGTATAAGGGTTTGA
>WGNO01000022.1 GCA_016124525.1 Nostoc sp. RI_552
AACCTCGATTCAGTTATCCCTGTTCGACGCGGTAATCCCGCAGATGAACGAGCTACCCTTTTATATGCCAGGGTTTCAAGTCGCGGTCAGAAAAACGACCTCTCTGAACAAATTGAGTTTCTTGCTGCTCGTTACCCCGACACAGAAATCATCACCGACATCGGAAGCGGACTTAACTTCAAAGGAAAAGGTCTTCAAACCTTACTGGACAGAGTTCTCACAAACACTTGCAAGCTTGTTGTCATTGCCCACAAAGATCGGCTTTGTCGCTTTGGGTTCGATGTTGTCTCATGGATCTGTGCTAGGCAGCAGAATCTCTAACTTTGTTCTTGAGGAAATTGAGGAACTTGTGCTATTTCTTGCATTAGTTTTTCCTTATCACGGCGGCGTTTTTTTGCATAAAGCTGAATAGTCACCGCCATGAAAATTATTAAGGCAAAAACCCCCCAAGCTGTAATGTCTGTGGGTAAATTATCTTTAAACACAGCTAGTAAGACAATCACTAATAACATGACTGTGGGTGCTTCATTTAAAGCCCGTAACTGTTGACTACTCCAGCGACATTCATCTGCGGCTAACTGTTTCATGAGACGACTACAGTAATAATGATAACCCAGTAACAGCGCAACAAATAGCAGTTTAATGTGCAACCAACCCTGTCTTAAAACCTCCGGTTCCGTGCTTAATAAACCTATGGCCATTGCTACGGTCAGGAACATTCCTGGAGTAGTAATGATATTGTAGAGGCGTTTTTCCATAATGTGATACTGATTTTTCAGTATGGTTTTTGCTGGCTCTGGTTCTTGGTTTGCTTCTACATGATAAATAAATAGGCGTACTAAGTAGAATAACCCAGCAAACCAAACTACAATGCCAATGAGATGAAATGCTTTAAACCAGGAATAAGCCATGAACTTGAATCTCCGCGAGGGTAATTGTGACTTTTTTTGTTTTTAATAAAAACTTTACAAGTTGAATCTTAAATAAGATTATAAATGGGTTGCCATAACATTTTTTACCAACCTTAACTATACTTAAACTTATAAAAAAAGAAATAGTTTATTTTTATTTCTCTGTATTTGTTAACTAGGAAAGGGTCTAATACCCTTGCCTATGTAAAATTGGAAATTTGGAATTTTGAATTATTTAAGTGTGGTTTATTGTAAAGAATATTGTTGGTGGATTTATTATTTTTGCATTAGGTATTTGCACAACGGACAAATGGCAAAAGGTCTTGTAAAATTTCTTTGTGGTAGTGTTCTTGAGGATAATGCCCGACATTATTGATTTTTATTAATTGGGCATCGGGTACGGAATTGGCAAATTTTTCTGCTACATCTATGGATAACCAAGGGTCAATCATTCCCCATTGAATCAAAATTGGCTTTTGCCATTGTTGAAAGCCAGATTCTATTTCTGTCATGGCTGGATTTAGTTCTAAATTCCGAACAGTGGCTAACAGACTTCGCCCCGCGGAGGAAGATTTTAAAAATGGTTTGCGATAAATATCTAAATCTTGATCTTCAATGCGATAACGACTACCCCCTTCTAAAGTCCGGTCAACTAGGAGGGGGTCTTGGGTGATCATTTCACCCGCTAAAGGTAAACCCATTTGTTGAATTTTCCAGGGTAATTTGGCATTGGTGGAAATGGGTGTATTTAAGATGATTATATTAGCGATTTGTTCTGGATAGCGTAAGGCATATTGTAAGCCTACGGAACCTAAAAATCCTTGGACTACTAAAGAAAAACGTTCCAGTTCTAAGGCTTTAACAAATTCTGCTAAAGCAGTAATAAATTTATTAGGTGTGTAAGGAAAATCTTTTTTTTCCGGTTTAGCAGAAAAACCATAACCAATCCAATCTGGTGCGATGGCTCTATTTCCCTGAGTACCTAAAGCCGGCATAATGTTCCGCCAGCTGTAACTTTGAGAAACTAAACCGTGTAGTAACAATACAGGCAACAAGTCAGTTCTACCAATGGGTAAGGACTCACGATAAAACCATTCTAGAGAATCTACTTTAATTTTATGTTCTTTTAAAGACACTTTATTTTCCTAAGTAAAGGTTTAAGGAAGGTTATGAAGGACTATTTTTTATTGCAAACTGTTATAACTAATCATCTCACGAATGGTGTTAGCTGTGGCTGGTGCTAGTAAAACACCATTGCGGTAGTGTCCAGTGGCTAGGATAACATTGCTAAATCCTGGTAATTTTTCAATCACCGGTGCGGGCTTGTTTTCAGGACGGGGACGTAAACCAGACCAAGTGCGAACAATAGTACCCGTGGCTAAATCTGGGCAAAAAGTGATAGCTTGGTGCCAAACTTTTGTTAGTAGTTCCTGATTTGGTGGTATTTCATGGCCATTGTGGGGAAATTCTACTGTTGCACCTACCCAGTAATTATTGCCACCTATGGGGACGATATGGACATCATTACCGGTAATCACCGGCTGAAAGTGAGGGTTAGCTAATGGTTGATTCAAGTGTATTTGTAATGCTTGCCCTAAAACCGGGCGAACATCAAGCATTTGGTTTAATTGGGCTGTCAGTGGTGTGGAACCGAGTCCCGCTGCTATGACAATCCAATGGGCAGCAATTTTTCCCTCTGTGGTTTGTACTAAACCACATTGACTAGGTTGGTGAATTTGCTGGATGGGGGTGTCTATTCCCAAAACATTGACACCAAATTTGCAAGTTACCCCATGGTGTTGGGCTGCTGCAACCAAAGCTAATGTTAAGGCAGTAGGATCAAGTTGACGGTCTTGAGGGGAATAAACTGCGCCGATAATTTTGGGGTTATGGACTTGAGGACAAAGATTTTTGAGTTTGGCTGGATCCCAAACTTCTAATTTCCAACCTTGAGAATGGCGAATTGCGGCGAGATTTTCCCATTGTGCTAAATTCTCTTGTTCCGAAACCAGACTGAGAATACCTTGGCGGTTAAAGGGAATTTTGTGACCTGTGATAGCTTCTAATTCGGGAATTAAGGTTTCGTAGCGTTGAATGCTTGTTTGTCGTCTTTGCCAAGGTTGACCTTTGATTTTATGACTGATTACTCCCATCAAAACTCCCAGAGCTGCCCCTGTGGAAGCTTGGGCGGGTGGTTGACGGTCGATAATTGTAATTTTTAATTCTTTAATTAGGCTAAGTTCATAGGCGATGGCTGCTCCGACTACACCACAACCGATGATGACTACATGAATCATGGCTTTTTTCCGGGGGAATAGACAGGAGGAGATGGCAATGATGATTGACTTTCATCCTCCTAATTCCATGTTAAACTCCTGGACTAAACTGCTGGTTGGGTGTTTAAGTCAGGAAGCAATTGAAAGAATTGATCAATGTCTTCTACTACTTCTTGGTAGCTATTTAAGGCTTGCAGGCTATTACTGGCTCCGGCGGCTTGATCAATTTTCACCAAGTGGTTCAGCAAGTCTCGAGTTTTTTGCCGTGCTGTGGGTTGGGCCGAAGCTAGGAGGTTGGGAATAATATAAGTCATACTCAACCTAGCTTCTGTCATGGGGCCATGTATAAAATTGCTGACATCAATCCAATCTTTTTTGTTGATGAGAGTTTTCAGTTCTTCTGCGCGGTGGCGCACAGCCTGAATTTTCGGCACATATTCCTGAATTCTCTCTAGTTGAGTTTCTGTGTAAGTTGGAGGTGCAACTGCAACGCTGGGGCCACCACAACTAATGAGAAATGTGGCTAATAATACTAAAATCAGAGAAAAAATCGAGGGTTGACGCGCCATAAACTGAACTTAATTTATTTTGTGTGTACCAATTAACAGTGTAATTTTAAATCGCTAGGTGATCTATGGTTCTACTTGACTAGGGATTTCCGGTAAAAATTCTGGTTATGGGGATTAATATTTTTGCCCATGGGCTTATTTAGTGGGTGTTTCTGAAAAAGTTAAGTATAATTACTCAAGACAACTGTGTTCAGTCTTAAAACACTGGATTAACAGTTGTTGAGAAATAAAATTGTGAGGAAGGGGTAATTTAAATTTGCTTAATTTGAAAGGTATTCCTGGGTTGAAATACCTATATAATCAGCTTTTTGGCAATTTTTTTGTCATGACGTTCCCTCTAGTTGGGCAAAATATAGGAGTGTTTTTTCGTGAATGCATCTGAACAAGCAACTAACCTTGAACTTGCCAGCAAGATTGCTACGGTGGTGAATTTGTTTAAATTCCAGTTTCCTGATGCTAAATCGGATCTTAAACCATGGAAAGATGACCCAGAAACAAGGGAGTTGGTAGATCCAGATTCTATAGACATCGGCTTTCACTTTCCGGGTATTAGCAAGTCTTGGCGCAGTCGCAGTGTCTTGATTCAAATTCGCTTTTACCAAGATCCCATCAATTACTCACGTCGTGCTATTGGTTTAGAAGTGGCTGGATTTGACCATCGCGGTGAGGCGTGGCGACTGTCTACTGTGGATAACTGGAGTTTTGTGGGTATGTCTGAGCCTTCACCACAAGTTGGTGAAAAACTCAGGGAAATTTGCCGACACATTTTAGAGGTGTTTAATAAAGCGAGTGATTAAGATTGATTGGTAATAATTTATAAATTATCCCCAGTGTTGCAAGTACTATTGGCACAGTAGGCTGATTGATAGGTGCTTCCACGCTTGCCAAAAAGAGTATAGCGATTGTCGCGGATTTGTTCATAAAAGCCATGGCCTAGCCACTTCATCCCAGGTAAAGCCCGATAAGCTGTGACAAATACACTTCCCATTGGCAATAAGCATCCAATTTCTTCCGCAGCATCGCTTCCTTGCCAACGTCTTTCCGGTGCATCACCATGGATTAAAATCATTCCCTGTTGGCAATCTTGGGGTGTAATTCGCCATTGGGCTAGTGTTTCTTGGTCTTGCATTGGGGTGTAGCGGAACAATTTTCCTTGGTCTAGGGTTTCCAATAACTGAACTAGGGTAACGCAGAGATTACAATTGCCGTCATAGATAACGTAGTAGTTCATAAAAGGTTTTTTTAGTTTTTTTGACTTTATGGTTAATAGTTAATTTACAATATCTGGGGAAAGAATGTTTTACATAAGCTGACACCTATGAATTAGGTGCTGGTGATGGGGCCTATGTCTACAAAGAAGTTTGCTGTAGTACTAATCACAGATTTTGGTTCCTAGGCGCTTATGTCCAAGGATGACAAATCAAGGGTGAGAATAATAAATCTGGTACTAATACAGCATAAAAATCACCGGTGACCACATCAGGATTTTTATTTTTCACATCAATAGTATGTTTTTGGTAAGTAGGTTTCTTTTAAGTGGGTACTTTTCATTTTGTTTGTAGGTATTTTATTATTTACATAGTTGAAAGGTTAAAACCTCCATACTCACAAGACTAATAATTGATTTCTCAAAGTAATTAAAAACTTAAAAACATTGTTGTTGTCATGGAAAAACTGATATTCAGGAGGAAAGATGATGTCTAAAAACACAATTAACTATGTAATTCATGATGGAAATGCCCGTGGTCATAGTGAGTTTCCCTGGCTCCATAGTTATCACACATTTTCCTTTGGCAGTTTTTACGACCCTAATCGCATGGGGTTTCGTACTTTGCGGGTCATTAATGATGACCGCATTGCCCCCGGTGCTGGATTTCCCCGTCATGGTCATCGCGATATGGAAATTCTTACTTATGTATTATCAGGTGCGGTGGAACATAAAGACACCTTGGGTACTGGTTCAATAATTCGTCCTGGTGATGCACAGATAATGAGTGCGGGGACTGGAATTGCTCATAGTGAATTTAATCACTCCCAAACTGAGCTATTGCACTTGCTGCAAATTTGGATTCTACCGAATCAGCAAGGATTAACACCCAGGTATGAACAAAAATCATTTCCTCCAGAAGAAAAGCAGGGTCAACTACGGTTAATTGCGGCTGAAGATGGCCGTGATGGTGCAGTAACAATTCACCAAGATGTTGATTTGTATGGGTCTATTTTAGAGCCAGGGGATGTTATCCATTATCACGTGAAACCTAATCGTTATGCTTGGTTACAAATAGCTAAAGGTGGGGTGGTTTTCAACGGTGAGGAACTCAAAGCCGGTGATGGGGTGGAAATCCATGGGGAAGAAAAACTCCTAATTAGTAATGAAAGTACCACTGAAGGTGGTGCAGAGTTTTTACTTTTTGATTTGGGTTGAATTGATGTAGTTTTATTACTCAGTCAAATCAAAACTTTTGATTTAGGGAGGAAAGGTCATAAAAATGAAGTACCTTGATTGTGGATACTTTTAGTTTACTATTTTTGGTTTACAAGTCCCTGGTCTTTGTTTCGCTACACTAGAACTTGACCCGAAAATATTCTAAGAGCACCAGAGGCAGAATGTCTAAAAAGCGTAATTCGCCATCATCGGATGATGTCTTTCCGTTGCAAACTCCCCATGAATCAGGAAACTGGCAGGGGAGAGTGGCTCAAGTGGGGTATCGCTTTAACCGACAGTATCAAAAGCAAGACCTGGAATTACCAGCAGAAGTACGGGAAATGCCCATATATCAAGAATGGGTGTCTGGTATTTTGTCCGGCAGAATTGTTTCTCCTTTTTGGGAAATTGCTCAACCTAAAAAAAACCAGCACTGTTTGGATATTGGTTGTGGTGTGAGCTTGCTAATCTATCCTTGGCGGGATTGGCAAGCATATTTTTATGGCCAAGAAATCAGCACTGTGGCACGGGATAGCCTCAATTCTCGCGGACCGCAGTTGAATTCTAAGTTGTTTAAAGGTGTAAAGTTGGGGCCTGCTCATCAATTAAGTTACTCAGCAAACCAGTTTGATTTGGTAATCGCTACGGGATTTAGCTGCTATTTCCCTTTAAAATATTGGGGTGCTGTGTTGCTGGAGGTTAAGCGGGTGTTGAACCCAGGGGGACATTTTGTGTTTGACATCCTCAATCTAGCACACCCTTTAGTAGAAGATTGGGCAGTTTTGGAAACATATTTGGGGGCTGAGGTATTTCTCGAACCTGTGGCTGAGTGGGAAAAAATGTTCAAAGTTAATGGTGCGAAAGTGGTGGCGCAGCAATCAGGGGAATTATTTGACTTATATAAGGTAAAGTTTTGAGAACTGTAAAGTATATAACTTTAGGCTGAGGATCTGAGTATTCATCTTGAGAAAAATGGGGTCAGGTAGTAATGCTTTAACGAAATACATTCAACATAGGAGTTTCTTATGGCTGATGCAATCCAAAATGTTGACATAGACTCTACCATCTCTGCTTTGCAAAGAGACCTGACATCCATCCCTACGGATCAAGCTATAGCTATTATCAATACTTGGCAGCAACAACTTTCAGGCACAGACTTTGCTGAGGATTTGGGAGAATTAAAAGAGGCTATATTGAGTGGTGATACTGAATCCATTGCAGATATTCTTGCAGATTTAGGTCAAGATACTCAAAGTGCAGCTGCTAACGCTACTGGTGATGTGGCAGGTAAGGTGCTGCAATTGGGGGAAACGCTATGTCAAGCTAGTAGTTCTTTGGGGTAGTTTTTAACTTACCCTAAATTTAACTGGAAACTAGGAATTTATTGCTTGTGTAATGCTTCTGGGTATTAGTGTTTCACAAAAATCCCCACACAAATCATTTAATATCCACTCAATTTAAATACAGGTGTTGGGTAAATTTTTGTAGAGATGGTTCTAGGGAACCTCTCTACATTATTTTTTGGAGATTGTGGCTATTATTTGTGCGGGCTTTAGGGCCTGTGCTTTGACGTAACTTAATATTATATCCGTTTAATTACTTATATAAGCTGGAAGATGATTCTGCCAATTATAGAACTATATTCATGGTAGTTGAAGCTTGATTTTTCTATCTCCTGGGGAGAGGATTCATGTCAGTTCCTGAGGTACTGTCATTAATTTACTGGACATGGCATAGGTAATACTTAAATTGCTATCTAATTATGGTTTGTATTTGGTTAGTATAAATGAATTTTAAAGTTTTGACCTTGTGTATAAAATTGCATTTTTAATATTTACCTAAAAAAAAATCGAAAAGTTATTATTGTTTAATTCTGGAAGAGGTATCTTCATGGATTGAGGGCAATGGGTCAATATTTTTTTTTAAAATTTCAGTATTTTTGTGGATAAATACTCGTCAATAATTGTGGTAAATATTTTATATAAAGATAAGTAATAATGTGGGATCGGTGTGGGATTATTGTATATAGGCGATCGCGCTGCTGGTAAGACACATTTAGCAATGGAGTTGGCTAACCCTAAAAATGAATATGTAAAAGTAGAAAACCTAGATTACGAAAATTTGCAAACTCAGTTACTAGATGAAAATTTTGTAACTAGACCAACGGATGCTAGACAAGCCATCTATGATCATCTCTTGGATGTTAAGGTGCAACTACCCACAGGTAATAAATCTATAAGTGTAGATTGGATAGATACCCCCGGAGAGGTATGGCGAAAAAGCTGGCAAAGTGATAATCAAAGTGAGTGGCTTAACCTCTTAAAGGCCATGGGAGAAAGTGAAGGAATTTTGCTTATCCTCCCCCCCCATCGAGGAATGAATTTCCACAATGGGGTAGATTTAGAGGAGTTTATGAGTCAACAGCAATGGTGTAACAGGTTTGACCGTTGGGTAGACTTTTTTCGGCAAGACTGCCCTAAATTAAGGCATCTGCTGATTTGTTTAAATAAGGCAGACCTTTTTTGTGATTTAGAAAAGGAAGCTGCAAAACTCAGCTACAACCCCAATGGCTCCCAAATGAATTGGCAACAACGTCATCTCTATGTTTTACAACGATACTTTAGACCTATTGAATGGCAATTAGAACAAATTAATCAAAGTATTCGGGGGTTATCGGTGCGGTGCTTTATTACATCAATATATAATCGCTCGGTGTTGGAACTTCCTTGGATATATCTAGGAAGCTTTTTGGCTAGGTAGTAAAGAAGGCACAAATTAAAATGGGAAATATCAGGGTGATTGGCCCAAGGGGGTCTGGTAAAACTACTTATCTTGCTGCTTTAGCTTATCAACCAGCTAAGGCGAGATGGAAAAGCAAAAGGTTCCATGTTGAAGCTGTAAATGAGGATACTAAACAGCTGGCAAGGAGGGCTGAAAATATTATCTGCGAGGGAGCATCTTTAGAACCTACTGGTTCTCATGTGACAAATATTTATGAATTACCTGTTTACTCATTTAGTATTGAGATTAACAGTGCTTTTAATCAAGAGAAAATTAATTTAGTAGCCAGAGACTATCCTGGGGAAATCTTTGAAGAATTAGTAACTGGGTCATCAAATTCTTTACACGAAGAATTTATAGAAGAATGTTTAACCAAAGATGTTGATGGCTGTTTAATTTTGCTCACAGAGTGGAAACAAGGAACTGATAAGTTTTACAGCCGAGTTATAGAGCGGTTTATTGAATTAATGGATATCCACCAGCGAGCTAATGATTTACGGTTGGCGGTGGCTATGAGTAAGTGTGAACGGGGAGAGCTGTGGCCTGGTCGTCTTGACCCTGAAGCTGATTTATTTCACATTCATTTACCTAAAACTAAATCTATTTTGGAAAATAAAATTCCTCGTAAAAATCTCCGGTTCCACGCCATATCAACTTTTGGGGTTTTGGGGCGTAAAGATCCTCGTCCAAACCGCATTGAAGAATGGGGAACTGATGGGAGAAATTCTGTTTTAAGAGAGGCAAATCGTTGGCAACCTTATGGCATTATTTCTCCTCTTTATTGGCTGAGTACAGGTAAAAGGATGAGAGATGATACATAACTGGTTCTCAAAAACTGCTTCTGAACCTCACCAGAGTAATGCAGTTCTACGGGTAATAGGCGATCGCGGTTCGGGAAAAACTGCATATATGGCTTCTTTAGCTAGGTGGCCTAATGCTGATGTTAATAGTCCTGTACAAACTGTTATCCCTGTGGGTGAGTCGGGAGAAGAATTAATCAGTAAGGCTCAAAATATTTTGGAGCAAGGATTGGAGCTAGAAGCTACTGATTTGGATAGTGTGTTAAAAGACTACACTTTGAGTATTACTCTCAAAGGTCAGTTTTCTTGGCATAATACCCAGATTTCCGCAAATTCCCAATTAGTTAATCTCAATATCAGCTGCAAGGATTACTCAGGTGAATTTTTCACTGACCTTTTATACCAAGCTGGAAACCCACGACTAGAAGAATATTTAGAAGATTGTTCTTTGGCTACGGGGGTTATGTTTTTAATTGATGGTAATAGTCGTGGTAAGGATTTTGAGTACGCCAATGGTTTAGATAAGTTTTTCACTTCCCTTGACCGCAGGGATATAGAACAGGGAACTCGCAGAATTGCTTTGGTGCTAACTAAGTGCGAGCAGTCAGAATTATGGGTGAATCGACATAAACCAGCTTTTTTAGCTGCTGCTCGTTTTCCCCAGGTACATCGTAAATTACAAGCTTGGCAACAATTGGGAAGCGGAAAGGTAGATTACTTCACTGCTTCTGCTTTTGGGATGTTGGGAAATAGATATCCAGAACCTAATGTCCAAGTGCTACGTCGTGGTCGTGATGGTGTAACCGCTATTATTAAAGACCCCAAGCGGTGGCGACCTTTTGGTTTGGTAGCTCCCATTTATTGGCTATGTACAGGCGATCGCCATAAGGAATTAGATAAGGGTTAAGTAGATGAATCCATCAACTATAGAAATTCACGAATTTAGCACTGGTATTCGTCCCGAAAGAACTGCTGACGGCGGTTGGGTATCCCTGGGATTTATTGGACAGTATATGAATGTCACCCTTAGCCCCATTCCCCAAGTTGTGGAGCGTTCTATTGCCAATCGGGAATTTGCTGTGACGGAAGGAGCTTCTAATGAAGAGCCGGCAATTATTGGCCGAGTGGTGGGAAAGGGAGATGATGCTTGGGCGGTGGTGGCTGTTGTCACTAGGGGACGGGATGAAAAAGGACGCAGTGTGTCTGTATATCGTTATTTTTTGTGTCACGACAATAACAATTCCATGCCGGGGGTGAACAATAGTCTGTGGAAAATATTGGCATGGATTGATAACGAAGGAATACCGAGATTTGATCCTTTTGATGTCAAAGTTATTGGACAACCTAATTTATTTACTTATTACAGTCAGCGCCATTTAGATATACCACCAGAAGTGGCAAATTTAGAACTAAATCAATTAGAACCATTGGTGTTATCACCACATCAATGTAATTTCCGAGTTGTTAATGTCTTAGCCATTAGAAAATCCCAAAAAAATGACCAGCCTATTTCCTGGGCATTTAGTGTAGAAGCATTAGAAAAACCGCGAAATTTTCAGATTATTCAACCAGCTTCTACACGGGCTTATGAAATATTGCAAAGGGCAATTAAACAAATTCCACAAGGGTCTACATCAGTGGTGGAAGATGAAGAGGCTCTTAAATCAGCGATTCGGAATTTGATGAATAGTTCCCAAGTGAAGCCTGAAGTTGTGCAAGTGATTACTGATGCATTAAAAAATCAACAAATTACTGCAAAGCATTGGCACAGTTTATTTGATGCCCAAGGAGCTAAAACAGCCATAATCCAAAAAATTTATAGTCCTCAAATAGTGCGGTTAATGACCTTGAGGGCAATGGTGATTCCAGAAACCCTACCAGAGTTTTTAAATTGGTTAAA